>CAVVSE010000010.1:0-128461 GCA_963750905.1 uncultured Acidimicrobiia bacterium | reverse complement strand
GTGCTTGTTTTCGCGCGGACTGCTCGCAAGCGGGCTCTTCTTTTTCTTCCGCGAGCCTTTCTGAAATCCCGCATCATAACGGCTGAGCCAAAAGCCTTCTTTATCGATCTGCGCCATCCACGCGCGCGCCCGTTCAGAGCGGCACCCATCCCCCATCACGGCCTTAAGAACGATTTGGCGAGTTCGGATGCGGGTCAGGCCAAATTTTCGTCCGATTTCCGCGAAGGTGCCCCCCTTGTCCCATTCCTGAAAGATCTCCAGGCGCCGTCGTCGCTGCGCTTCTCTTGGGTTGGGTTTCTTTTCCGTCGAATCGGAAACCCTCTTACTTGCCGCGGGCCTAGCCGCAGGAAAACCATTCGGTTTTGAAGTTTGGGACAAGGACGAGACCCCTTGCTCGCCGACGCGGCAGTTATACTGATGGGAAACTTATGCAAGTCAATGGTAACTACTTATGGAGTCTCCGCATTTCAATGCTGCGAGAATCGCCAACCCATTACAAATGTTAGGATTTCTGAACCCACGAATGCCGATCGGTGTGGCCTTTTTACACTAGGCGGCGCGTGCCTTTTGCGCGAAACGTGGTCCAGAATTTAGCGGGGATGGAGCGGAATCATGAAACGCCTTGTTGCAGCTACCCTCGGCTTGGTTGCGATCTCTGCCGCGCCGGCCCTCGCAGCGGATCTTCCGGTGAAGGCAGCCGCCTCCGACGCCCGTGATGGCTCCGGTCATGAACTGGACCGGCTTCTACATCGGCGTCAACGGCGGCTACAGCTGGGGTCGCTCGACCCGCGACCTGAACTTCTTCAATCCGCTCAACGGAGTGATCATCGCGAGCGGCACAGGCGGCGGCCGTGATCTGGATGGCGGCGTGTTCGGAGGTCAGATCGGATACAACTGGCAGACCGCCAACTGGGTGTTCGGCATCGAGACCGATGCACAGTGGACTGGCCAGAAGGGCAGCACGACCGTCCTCTGTCCTGTTGCCGGGTGTTTCCCGGCCGCCATCGCCCAGGCGGCGCACGCACGGCGGCAACCCTCAGTGATAAGCTTGAGTGGTTCGGAACCTTCCGTGGCCGTGGCGGTATCCTGGTTACGCCGAGCGTCCTTCTGTATGTAACCGGCGGCTTGGCCTACGGCAGCCTGCAAACCGACGTAGCCTTGTCCTCGTTCACGGCGACCGGCATTCCGGTCACCATCGTCGCGACGAGGAGCACCGACAAATTCGGCTGGACGATCGGCGGTGGCATCGAGTCGATGTTCGCCGCCAACTGGACCGCCAAGATCGAATTCCTCTATATGGATCTCGGCTCGATCAGCAACTCGGTCGTTCTCCCGGCCGCCGCCGGATTTCCTCTCGGGGCAAACGTCACCAGCCGCGTGACCGACAGCGTCATCCGCGGCGGCATCAACTACCACTTCTCGGCGGGCCCGGGCGCCGTTTGTTTCGCGCTCTGTCGTCGCCGAGAGACCAACCGCCAGCGTGGAGCCCGCGATATGGCGGTGCTGGTGGTAGCGCTTCGGGCTTTTGATCGCCTGCGCGAGGCGAGCCTGGCGAGTACCCGCTTCGTCCAGCGGCTTAGTCAGGAATGAGGTCGACGGAATCCTTCAGTGCGTGGGTCCGGTGCTCTTCGGTCGGATAGGCGGTCACGATGATGATCGGCGTTGTGTGGCCCCTGCTGCGCAGATATGCCTGCAGCTCGAGGCCGCTCATGCCCGGCATGTTCAGATCTGATAGGCAAGACCGTCTCAACGATACAGCCGGAAGCCACGAACTCCTCGCTGATTCGAATGTCCGAACTTCGTATCCAATCGCGCGATCAGGTCCCGATGCCCTCGCGCGCCCAAACGTCGTCATCGACGACGGATATCGTTGGATTTAGCCAATTCTCGCCCCGTAAGCCATTCCTCAGAGGCAGGCGTACCCGCGCTGAGGGGAACCTACAAGGCTGGTGATTGACGCCTTAGTATAGGAATGCCGGCGGATCGGGCATCGCGCCGGGCCACCGAATGCGTGCCGGTGTGTCTCGGCTGCACTAGGCACGGTGGGAGTAGTTGAGCCATTCCATGGCTGATGACTACCAGCGGCTCGAAGACCGACGACGAGGACGAAAACACGCGCGTTGCCCGGCACATCTTGGCCGCGTTGCGCGCTATCGGTGTTGAGGCCCACCTTGTCGAGAACATCGACGACGCTCCGCCGATTATCCCGGCCCAGGACCTGACCACGCGGATCACGGGATTTCCGCGCGATTAGATCGCTGGCATCGGTCAGCCGCTCGATGGCAATTCCGTGAGCTTCAGGCCAGCAATCTCTCGTGTCAGGGCAAGTCACTTCGAGACGTTGAAACTTCTTAAGACCTGATTTTCCCTCAACGCCGGAGGCCCCAAATACCATCGCGAATTGTAATTCTGAGCGCAGATTTGTTGCGCAAACTCCTCACCGTGCGCGCAATGAGAGACTCGCGGTCTGACAATACCTCCTCTATCGGCTTCCACACCTATTCATAATCAGTCTGCTAGATGAACTTCACCAGATCCTCAATTTGCGTGACCACTGACTATGGATGGCGGTCGATCGTTGGGCGCAGACCTCTCCAAGGCAGGCCACAGCGGCGTAATGAAACGAACGGCTTGGACGCCGTACGGTGTAGTTATTGCCCTAGTGCTTGCGGCGACGCCCGTCGTTGCAAGCGACCTATCGCCGCCGCTGACCGCACCGAATTACGACTCGAGCCTCCTCGCCAAGCACCCAGTTGCTGTCGACCCTCGATGGGCTGTGCACGTATTCGCGGGCGTTTCAGCCGGCCGAACGCGTCTCGTGGAACTCGTCCCGATGCCGTGGAGTGGCGATTACGGCGACAACTATCTCGTGGCGGGCGCGGTCTCTCGCAGGCTGCTCCGCAGCGGCAACTTCATCTTGGATGGTGAGGTCGGTGTTGGATATCGGTTCCCGCAAGTGAACGCGCCGGAAGGCTGGGCTGCGCTATTTCTGCGTTACGATGGCTTCTTCTGGAACCACATCGTGTTCACCACAGTCGCGATTTCTACAGGCCTCTCGTTTGTTGAGAAAGTATCCGACGTAGAGAGGGACGCTGGTGGCGATCGGGGCAATCCGAACGGCTCGCACTTGCTGCACTACCTCGCGCCCGAAATTACATTTGCACTTCCTGACTACCGACAACATGAACTCGTAATTCGCTATCACCACCGTTCGGGCGTGTTCGGCACCTTCAATGGTGTGTGGGGTGGATCGAATGTCGTTACCACCGGTTATCGGTATCGGTTTTGAAGTGGGTCGCTCAGTAGTGTTCACGCGCGGCAATGCCCCACACTGTGCGACGAAAGCTAGCTTCGCGGCGGTTATTCTGGTGGCCGTCGCATGGATCGCGCCCGCGATCGCGGATCCGACCGGCCTTTGGGTCGACAAGGACGGCTGGACGATCCGCATTCAACCCTGCGGGCCAGACTTATGTGCGGTAATCGCGAGCGTCAAACCGCCCCTCGATCCGGCGACCGGCAGCCCCTGGACCGACAAGAACAACGCCGATGCGTCCAAGCGCAATCGTCAGCTCGTCGGTGTTGAGGTCCTAAACGGCATGCGCCCAAGCGCCCCGCGAAAGTGGTCGGGTCAGCTCTACGATCCCGATCGCGGCCGGACGTTCAGCGGTAATCTCATCGAGATCGACCAGAATACGATCCGCATCGAAGGGTGCGCGCTCTTCATCTGCGGCGGCGAGGAATTGCATCGCGTCAAGTGAATGGGCTCAGCTGCGCCGACTTCCCAGATTTGGAAGGTCACGGTGGGGCAAACGAGAGATAGGATCGGCAGACAGTCATGACGCAGCAGGCTATCAACATAGAACCCGTGGTCTTCGTGGTGGACGACGACATCGATGTCCGCGAGGGCCTGAAGTCGGTGATGGGGTCGGTCGGGCTGCGGTGCGAGGTCTTCGCCTCGCCTCGGAAATTCCTGGAGCGCAAACCTACCGACACAGTGAGTTGCCTGGTGCTCGATGTGCGCCTGCCGGAAATGAGCGGGCTCGACTTTCAGGCCGAACTTGCCGGCACACATGCCGATATTCCGATTATTTTCATCACCGGCCATGGCGATATTCCCATGAGTGTCAGGGCGATGAAGGCGGGCGCGGTCGAATTCCTCACCAAGCCGGTGCGCGAGCAGACCCTGCTCGATGCCGTGCGCGTCGCGCTCGAACGTGATCGGGTGCGACGGGAGCAGGCCGGGAAAGTGCGCGCCCTTCAGGCCCGCTTCGAATTGCTGAGCCCACGCGAGTGCGAGGTCCTGTCCCTGGTCATCACCGGGCCGCTGAACAAGCAGATCGCCGCTGAAATGAAGTTGAGCGAGGTAACCGTGAAGGTTCACCGTGCCAGTCTGATGAAGAAATTGGGCGCGAAGTCGCTTCCCGACCTGGTGAAGATCGCCGGCGCTCTCGGCGTCGTCCCGCGCGATATCAAACGCTGATCGACGATCTGTTACCGCCTCACGATTGGCCAACAAGCGCTTGGCTTATACGCCCGCGATGGCCTTGCGTGAGACACTGAGGATTCGCGAGTCGTAGCCGAAGGCGAAACGCGCAGGTTGGGTAGAATAGCCATTTGATGGATGTCCGTTTCGCTCCGATGGCGACCAATTTGCTGCGCAGCGCGAGATGTCGCGAAGCGCCATTTGCGGTAAGTCAGACGCTTTTATGTGCCCCAGTCGACACCCCTACTCGGGTTCGCATCTAGAGGCCGCAGTTGCTGCTGACCAGCAGCCAAATTGCGTCGAGATCAAACTCGCGCTCAAGGTCAGTATCGAAAGCGCTGAGCCACCGTTGCTGCGCCCGAAAGGCAATTTGCTCCCGCTCCTGCGGGCACGCAAATTTCAAGCGTGCAAGCGTCTGAAGGTGGTGTACCATTTCATGCACCAGGACCGACACTTCGGCTGGCGTCACGCCTTGCCAGTCGTCGCGGAGGTAGATGGTGAGCATTTCCGTATGGTAGACGGAGACGACGTCACCTTGGACGGCCGCTACCTTCGTGGGATCGTTGAGGAACGCCGCATAACGCATAGCTACGATCGCCTGAGCGGGGACAAACTTGATCGTCGGATGCTCGAAACGCGCGGGCAGGTCGAAGTTCTTGGATAGCCAGACGACGAGAGCATCCAGAAACGCACTCCTGCGTTCGATGTCTCCTGCACGAACGGCGTTTGCGTCAGGCGCGATATTGCGCTCGATTCGAGGGCCAGGAACCGTTGTGAACGTATTCAACGGTTGAAGGACGATGTCTTCGGCGCGCACCGTTTGTGACAACGCGGTGCCAAACGCGACAATCCCAGCCAATAACAATCGGTGCCATGACACGCCGCGGCGTCGTCCGCCGAAGTCTTTAGCTGCCGCGTTCATCATGCCCTTCGTATTTGCGCGCTCAAGAGCGTCAGCGCGCGTGTTCGCCGAATGACGCTTTCATTCTTAATCCCGACATGCGTTCCCGGATGTGAAGCGGTTCACACGTGACGAACGCCGCCAAGGTCTACAGCGTGCCCTACTCACATCGATCCATTCGTTGATATCCATTGTTCGTGCAGTGGCTGCCTGATTTCTGCGCTTGCCTTACGGGGATAAGCGCCATTTTTCAGCGTGACCTGAGGCAACGTCGCTAAGCAATCATCCGGAAAGAATGAAGCGCGCGCTGACGAGCCGGTGGATACCGGGTAAGTCTGATGCGCCTGTATCGAAATGACCTCCCTTGAACCGGTTATCTCCTGGTATGAGTAATAGGGAGTGAGTAATAGGGAGACGGTGTGCGTGAATGGGGCGAGTTGCGCACGCTCGCTTCGGCGACGCGAAATTCGGTTCGGCGAAGAATCGAACCCAGGCGCGACACCAAGAACCTCATGAACTGCCGCAGTAGCTTGCGCTGATACATCGAGCGGGCGACACGCGCATCCTTCATCACATCGAACGCGCGAGGCTTTTGCGCGAGGCGTTCGCGATCGTTATCAGGGCATTCGGCTCTCGTCAGCGCGATGCTAGGCTGGATGGTTGCGAGAGGCGTAATAGGAAGGGTTTGGGTGAAAGCTGCGGACATCAGTTACCTCTGGGTTTGAGTATTATGGAGATGGTGTGCTTGTTCGGGGTGACTGCCCCAGAGGGATAGTCATGTTGTCGGGACCGCATCCTCAACTGCCGCGGGTCCAGATCAGCCTTGCGCGATGGTCGGGGCGCGTCCGGTGCTCGATGGAGTGCGGTCGTCCGCTCGCGTTGACTGCAATGCCGTTACCTATTCGGACTCGCTGAACACAGTTAAACTCAGCAGCACGCAGCCGGCGGCGACCTCGTTGATCTTAGTTGAGGAGAGCGGTGAATCGCCGGCCGCCGCATCCTCCATGCACCTCAGGAAAAACTCCGCGCCAAGCTCGGGCCGACCCTGACCCGCAACCAGAGCCAACGTGCGCGCCATCGCGAACCGCTCAGTCTCCGGCGAGCAGGACCAATCGTCGATCGTGTTGATGGTGCTGAGGGCCTGGCACGCGATGGTCGCGCTAACCACAAATGCGAAGGCGATGGCTAACGCCTTCAAGTGCCGTCGTGCGCGCTCGCTCTGGGAATTGGAAGCAAAACCGTCACGATCGCCGTGTGAACCGGGCCGCATGTCAGCTCCCGCACTCCCAGATCAGCCTTGTGCGATGATCGACATGCGGTGGAGCGAACGCTTCAGACTCGCGACGTTTCCTCTCGCCATGAACGGCAATGACCGCCGCGAACTGCCCGAAAATGATTGCCCCGAAGGCGAGGCCGCCGAGCAACATGTCCATTGTGTCTTCCCTTGAAAGGCTTTGCCGGAATGGGTTAGTGGCCCGGGCTCACTTCGGCGACGCGCAGGTCGTGCTTTGGCAAGGAATCGAACCCCGGCACGCCGCCAGGCGCGTTCGGGTCCCAATCGAATTCGAGGAAGCCGAAAGCGAAGGACGGTTGCGTGACGGCTGCGGGAGCGGCCTGAGGGGCCGACGCACCGATGATCGTGGCGATGGACGGCAGCTCCGGCTTCACGGCGTCGCCCGTCAATGCAGACTGCGCCGCCCCGAAGGCTCCAATCAGCGCCGCAGCCAGCACGCCCGAGAAAGCGATGGTGCCCGGTAGCAACCAGCCGGCGACCGGGCAGGCAACTCCCTTGTCGAACCATTCGCTATGAACTGAGAGCTCTTTCATGGTCAGCCCCTTTCGGGAAAGGGCTGAGCAAGCCCATGCATTCCCGTGGAAGAACCATGCGCTACGCGACCCGCGGGGGTCGTTGGCTTTTGCCAATGCCTGCGAGAAAAGAACGCAACCCTGCAGTTTTGAGGTGGAATTCTTGCCGCCTGTCGTCCCCGCGGTCGGCAAAAGGGCGGATGCCTTTGCTATTCGCGCCTGGCTTCGCGAACGAGTTTCGTAAGGCGTGCGAGGTCGGGCACCCTGAGGTCGCCACCCTCGCGGCGCAGCAGACCGATCGAGGCAAGCCGGCTCAATTCGCGAGAGACCGCCTCACGATGCGTGCTGATGCGGTTGGCAATATCGGAAAGAGATGGCGCCGGGGACAACAACGCTTGCCCGTTCTCCTGGCGCACATCTGCAGCAAGGCGGAGCAGCTCGGCATGAATTCGATTCTGAACCACAAGCGTGCTGAACTCGAACACCCGCTCGGACAATCGCCGTACCTCCCCTGTTACATGCCGAATTGTAGCAACAGCGACCACTGGGTCGGCCAGCAACAGGGTCTCAAACTGGGTGGCGGTCAGCGAGGCGATTGTCGACCGCTCTATAGCCTCTACGCCCGCCGAACGCGGAGCACGATCAATCGCGGAGATTTCGCCGAACACCGCAGCGGCTTTGAGATCTGTGAACAGGACAGCCTTGCCATCAGCTGAGTAGACGATAATGCGGACCTTGCCGGTGGCGAGGAAGAAGACCTCAGAAGAAAGGTCATTGTAGCTGAAAATCTCCTCTCCGGCATCATAGTCTCGCCACCTGCACATTCCAGCGACCTGCTCGAGTCGCGCTTGCGACAGTTCGGTCAGGATGGGCACGCCCTTGAGGGCGGATAGGCGCTCACTCCGATGCATCAGACAGGGTCCTGGATTTCACTTGCTGTTCAACCTTGGTCACACAAGCTGATCTTCATCTGAGAGGGCTTGTCGCTATGAGCAGAGGCCTCGTTGTATGCCACCACGCGGCGACCTGCAGGAGCTTCTCCCATCTTCGGATCCGATGCGGGCCCTTACACGCTCCAACCTCCTCTTCGACGCTTTCACATAATGGCGCCGTTTCGGTATACCTTTCTCCAGCGTGGCCGAGCTTCGCGGATCTTTCCGATGTGGCCGCCGAAATGATGCTTCGCCGATGGTGAACTGGCCAGCGCTCTGCGCTGCGAACGAGGGTCTTTGGCGTGGATATTGGGATCGAGATACTTGGGTACCTGGGCGCGCTACTGACCGTCGGCACCTACTCCATGAACACAATGATTCCTTTGCGAGTCGTTGCCCTATGCGCCAACTGCCTGTTCATCGTCTACGGTTATATGGCACCTGTCTATCCGCAACTGCTTCTCCATGGCCTGCTACTGCCGCTCAATTCTTTGCGCCTCTTCCAGATGCTTCAACTGATTTCAAAGGTCAGGACGGCCTCCCAAGGCGATCTGAACATGGATTGGCTAAGGCCGTTCATGAGCAAGCGGGCGTGCAAAGCTCGTGAAGTCATCTTCCGCAAAGGCGATATCTCTTCGGCAATGTTCTATACGGTCTCGGGGAGCTACCGGCTCAGCGATATTGAGCAGGATGTGGGCCTTGGTCAGATCATTGGCGAAGTCGGGCTGATTGCACCTGACAACAAGCGGACTCTCACGTTCGAATGCATCGAAGACGGTGAGGTGCTTGCGATCAGCTACGACCAGGTCAAGCAGCTCTATTTCCAGAATCCCAAATTCGGGTTCTACTTGCTCCAGCTTGTCAGCCAGCGGCTGTTTCAGGACATCGCCCGCCTGGAAGATCAGGTCCGCATGAGGAGATAGGCGATCTCCGGTGCCCAATTTGCAGTTACGCGTGAATTGCGATGCTACGTTCTTCTATCGCGCCAACAGTCGTTTCCATCACTGTCAATTTTCTGCTGTACGCGAGGGCTGGCGCGCCGCAAGCCGCACGGGTAGGCAAGGCGGCGCGATTTCATCGAGCGATGGATCTGCCGCACGTGAGTTGCTCGGACGGTCGGCTGGGGCAGCGAACAGAGGGCGCGCCTGACAAACTCGTGCGGGGACGAGCCGATGAGTGATATCCGACAATGGCTGACAGATGTGGGGCTTGAGCGCTTCGCCGACGCGTTCGAGCGAGAGGAACTGACGCCAGCCCATTTACCCAAGCTGAGCGAAAGTGAGTTGAAAGAGCTTGGGCTCCCACTCGGACCGCGCAAGACAATTCTCGAAGCTATCGAAGCCCTGCGAACCAGTGACACGGCTTCGATGCAACGTTCCCCCGTTTCCGTCGCCCCCAAGCCCTCTGCCGCGAAGACCCTCGCGCCGACGATCGCGCCCGGCGGGGAGCGCCGTCACCTTACAGTTTTGTTCTGCGACATGGTCGGCTTTTCCGAGTTGGCCAGTCGAGTCGATCCCGAAATTCTGCAGGAAATCATTCAGCGCTATCAGGATCAATGTGCGGTTTGTATCACCCGTTACGAAGGTTACGTTTATCAAAAGCAAGGCGATGGTATCGTGGCTTTCTTCGGCTATCCGCTCGCGCACGAAGGCGGAGCCGAGCGCGCGATTCATGCCGGGCTCGAGACCATCGCGGCTTTGTCAAAGCTCAAGGTGCCCGGTGTCGGCCATGTCACGGTGCGCATCGGAATCGCAACCGGCGTAGTGGTTGTGTCCCCGGCCGAGAAGGGCGCGGTGGGCGAGCCGATGGTTATTGCCTCCCGGCTGCAAACCATCGCTCAGCCTGGCAGTGTCGTAGTGAGCGAATGGGTACATCGCCTAGCCAGCGGCAGCTTCCATTACGAGGACATGGGCGAACAAGATCTTAAGGGGATTGCCCAGCCCGTCCGGGCATATCGCATAGTCGGCACGAGCGAAGCCAGCAGCCGGTTCGAGGCCGCCACTCAGGATGGACTCACCCCGCTCGTGGGTCGCGAGCAGGAGCTTGGGCTGCTGTTAGAGCGCTGGGCGTTGGCGCAGGAAGGCGAAGGCCAGGTTGCGCTGCTCTCCGGGGAACCGGGTATCGGCAAGAGCCGCATCTTGACTTCGCTGCGCGCTCGGCTCGACGCGCACGGTGTGCACGCGCTGCGATTTCAGTGCTCGCCGTATTATGTCAACAGCACCTTGTGGCCGAGTGTCGACAACTTCGAGCGCGCGTTGAAGTTCGGACGCGATGAGTTGCCGGAGTCAAAGCTCGACAAGCTCGAAGCGTTCATCGTCGACGATTATGAGCGTCCGCTCGCCGACGTTCGGTTCATAGCCTCTATGTTGTCGATCGCCTGCGATGAGCGTTACGGGGCGATTACAATAACTCCGCAGAAGCACAAGGAAGAGACGCTGCGCAGCCTAGTCGACCTTGCCGAAGCAGCTGCGCGCAAGCAACCCACTCTCATGGTTTACGAGGACTTGCATTGGGCCGATCCGAGTTCGCTGGAAGTACTCGACTTGTTGATCGACCGAGTTCGGAATTTCCCGCTGTTGATCGTGCTCACGTATCGCCCTGAATTTGAATTGCGTTGGGGAGCGCACGGACATGTCGCTGGTTTGAACCTGTCCAAGCTCACCAGCGCACAGAGCAGCGCCATGATTTCGAAGCTTGCCGGCAGCAAGGCACTACCGGCGGACCTAATGAAGCAAATCCTTGCCAAGACCGACGGGGTGCCGCTCTTCGTGGAAGAGTTGGTCAAAACCATTCTCGAGTTCGAGCCAGTTGAAAGTACAGGGCGATCGTTATGAGTACGCCGACACGACCCGCGGCATCACGATTCCGGCGACGCTGCGCGACTTGTTGATGGCGCGGCTCGATCGGTACATGCCGGTGAAGGAAATCGCACAAATCGGCGCGGCGATCGGGCGGGAGTTCAGCTATGAGCTGATCGCGGCGGTGTCTCCACGATCAAAGACTGAGCTAGACGACTCTCTAGAGCGGCTCACGGGTTCGGGGCTGGCGTTTTGCAGAGGGAAGCCACCGGAGGCAACCTACACGTTCAAGCACGCGCTAGTGCAGGACGCGGCGTACGACTCGCTGCTCAAGAGCAGAAGGCAGGAGCTACACCGCAAGATCGCGCGGGTACTCGAAGAGCGCTTCCCGAACATCAAGAATACCGAGCCCGAGCTTGTTGCACACCATTTTACTGAGGCCGGGCTTGCCACGGAAGCGATCGTTTATTGGCGCAAGGCGGGCCACGTTGCAAACTTGCGGGCGGCCAGTCGCGAGGCTGTCAGCTCCCTTGAGCGAGCGCTGCGGCTTCTCGAAGGGGTGCCGGAGACTGCGTCGACGTTGGAACAAGGTTTCGATATTCGTTTTGAACTGCGAGGGGCGCTGGTTCTGCTCGGCGAAATGCCGACAGCGCTGAAACGCCTGCGCGAGGCCGCGGCTCTGGCAGACCGATTGGACGACGATCATCGGCGAGGCCGTGTCGCCGCGTTCATGACAACGGTCTACGCGGATCTTCGCGAGCTGGACGAGGCGCTGACGTCGGGAACCCGCGCGCTTGAGGTCGCCGAGCGCCTGGGAGACTTGAGGCTGCGCATTGTCACAACAACTTATCTGGAGCAGGCCCACTACTTCCGAAGCGAATATGAACGCGTGATCGAGTTGGCGACCGAGAACCTTGCGGCGTTTCCGGCCGACTGGATGGACGAGTACTCTGGCCTCACAGCTCCGCCACCTGTCTACGATCGTTGTTGGCTGGTCGCGGGCCTCGCCCAACTCGGCAGATTCCGCGAGGCGATCGAACGCCAAGCTGAGGCGGCGCAGCTTGCAGGGGGGCGGGACGATGTCTACAGCATAGGCTTGCCCGACTTTGCGGCGGGCACGCTGCACCTCATCAAGGGCGATTGGGCGACGGCAAAGTCGCTCATCGAGCATTGGATCGTCGTGAGTCGTGCAGCAAATAACGTCTTCCTGCTTCCCTTCGCAATCGCCTATTCCGCCTGGGTTTTGGCGCAACTCGGCGATGACAGGGAGGCCGAGAAACGACTACGGGAGGGCGAACAGCTCCTTGATGGGTATGCGGCGAGAGGGTTTATCGGGCATCTCGGCTGGTTTTACCATTGCCTGGGGCGCGCCTGTCAGCTCCTCGACCGGCTCGACGAGGCGAGGCGGTTCGGAGAACGCGCGATCGAATGCTCGTCGGCGCAACCCGGGTTCCTGGCCAATGCAATGCACCTCCTCGGCGATGTCGCGACTCAGCCCAGCCAGTTTGATGCCGAACGCGGTGAGACTCATTATCGCCAGGCGCTCGCGCTCGCCGAGTCGAGCGGCATGCGCCCTCTCGTCGCCCACTGCCACCTGGGCCTCGGCAAGCTCTTTCGGCGCACGGGCAAGCAGCAGGAGGCAGATCAGCATATCACGACCGCAACAACCATGTATCGCGAGATGGACATGCAGTTCTGGTTGGAGCGGGCGGTATTGGAGATGCGTCGGCTGGTCTGACTGCACAGCACGTCGCGCGCTTTCGTCGCGTCGCGGAGTTTGGTTAGGATCAAAATCGAACGATTTGCGATCTCTGTGAAATGTCCGCTTCACCCTGACTTCGTTTACTGCGCTGCCGCGAATAGTCGAAACGGCCCACGAACCGACATTAGCTCACGCGGCGGGCGAAGGTTGTCCACTTGCCACCGGCTTCCCGATCCGCTCTTCCAACCGCGCAATATCCCGGAATAAGCGTTGGCTGATCAGCTGCAGAAAGTAGAAACCGAACTTCGGATTTTGAAAATAGAGCTGCTTAACCTGAGCATACGTGATCGTGAGTAACTCGCCATCCTCTACGCATTCCAACGTGAGCGTACGCCGATTGTTTGGGGTGATCAGGCCGACTTCGCCGATCACCTCGCCCGGCCCAACGTCGGCCGCGATCTCGACGAGGCGATAGCGCCCAGTGACGCTGTAGAACATAGAAGAGGCTAGGTCGCCCTTACGAAACAAAACCTCACCGGCGTTCGCTCGATGCCTGTTCATGAATGGTTTGAGCCAGCTCATGTTTAAATCGCCTTGAGAGGCTGCCTTCACCTTTCCTACGAGCTGTAGCATTTGGTAGAGCCGGATGCTGTTCAGTGGCAGCAGCGCGGCATGCAGAACCAGGGCCGGATACACGTGGCCGAAAGAGCCATAGACGATGAAAAAGAAATTTGCGCTAATGCCGACGATCCGAAGCGGGATCATGGTCTTCATCTGGAAGCTGATGAACGTCAGCAGCGCAGCGATGTAGCCGCACACCTCAACCCAGTGCAACACGACCCATTGCATCCTTGTGCCTCTTTCCCATGGCTATCAAATGCCTATAACAACCGCGCAGGTACCTGCAACAACGCCAACTTTTTCGACCGCGTGTGAAGACTTTTCGCGCAGGCCAGCGGCCTGCTGCCCAGCAATCCCCCTCAGTCGAGGTCGGCTCTGGGTCAATCGCTAGAGGTTCGGTGTTCACCGAGAACCGCTCAATGTCCGCTTCGCTCCGAAAGCGACCGAACGCTGCGTCGCCGCGAAATGATGCAGATGGGCCGGAAAGAGACGTAAGCGAAAACGTTTGAGCTCGTGGCATCCCCGTTTCCAGGTTGCAGCCGATTGCATTACTTCAATGCAAAGACTTCCCTTAGAAAGGTTCGTACGTCGTCTCTCGCCTGTTTGCTTGCGGTCTCCTGGTAGGCAACGGTTGGCCCCTTCACCGCGCACGCATCACCATAGCTGAATGGTTGCTTCGTCTCCTCATTCATGATGACACCGCTGTCGCCTTCGGCCAGTACGCAACGTGCTGTCGTCGATGCGGCAGCAAGCTTTCGTGGCTCCCCGGACGCGGGCGCATCAAAAACGTGATGGGCGTCAGGATACTCCACCAGACGTACGTTCTTTGCGAGTTTCGAGACACGTTGAACGTAGGCACGGCACGGAGCAATCGGATTGTAATCATCCGCCGTGCCGTGCAAGAGGCGAATGGGCCTCGTGGTCATCTGATCGTCGCCGCGATAGGTCGTCATGCACGGTGGGTAGAAGGCAATGTGGGCTGCGAACTCTTGCTGGCCGGCTGGACCATAGGCCTTTCGAAAGCGCGTCACCGCGGAATAGAGTGCCGATTGTCCGCCATGGGAAAATCCCATGACTGCGATCCGCGCGGGATCAATCTGTCGGTGCTTAGCGAGAAGCTCAAGCGCGCGGTATGCGTCGACGATCCTATTCAGCCGGCCCGCTCTCGTCTGATCCGTTACGGTCTCAACAATGCCGCGTCCGGCCCAGCTGTCGACCGCGAATGTCGCAATGCCGATCTGGTTCAACTCCAGTGACCACTCGTCGATCATCGATCCCGTACCGCCCATGCCGCCGGCGCCGTGAAGGAGGATCACGGCTGGAAGTTTGTCGGGGCCGATCTTGGGCAGACGCAGCAACCCTGACAGCATCACCGATTTTCCGTGATGCTCGCCATTAAGAAATTCTGCATCGGACAAGGTGAGCGATTGAAGCGCGTGCACCTCCTGGCGGGCGACTTGCGCCTGTGCCGCAGCACCAATGCCAACAAAGCAGGCAATCGCGATCGAGAACGAGGTCCTCATGACGGCTCTCCCCCAGTCGGTACGTTTGCGGAATGTAACCGGGGATTTCGCCTTCGAACAGCAGCAAGTCGTGGTGTCCTGCGCGTCGCGTCCAACGGAAATCGGCCAGGAAGCGACATCCAGTCGTCACCCGATCAGTGGAGTTGGAACACCTTTTCGAAGAGCTCCTTGACTGCTTGTTTGGCTTCCTGAGTGGCGACCGGATCGTGGCCGATGTGCACGCCGTGAACGACGCAGGCGTCCGTGTAGGCGAATGGCTGCTTGGTGTCGATGTTAATGAGAAGCCCGTCAGCCTCCTCTTGGATTTTGCAGTTGCGCACGCTCTGGAATTTAGGCTGCAGCATTGCCGGCTGCGCGCCGAGCGGGTTGTCGAATGCGTGCGAGGCGTTCGGATATTCAGTCACTTCAACATTGGCGCCTGCGGCTCGCAGCCGCTCGACGTATGCCTTGCAGGCAGCAATCGGGTTATAGTCATCCTGCGCACCGCCGAAGATGCGGATCGGTCGAGCGACAACTTCGGTATCGGACAAAAACGTCGTCATGCAATCCGGGTAGAAGGGGACGTAGGCCGCAAACTCCACGCCTGACTTGTTCCACAACCGATGGAATCGCTTGAGGCTCGCATAGAGGGTGGCTTGGCCTCCACGCGAAAAGCCCATCAGAGCGATGCGCTGCGGGTCGATGCGCGGATGCGGGGCAAGCACGTCGAGTGAGCGATAGATGTCGAGAATAAAATTGAGGCGGCCAAGCAGGGCGTGATTGCTGTTGACTTCCTCGAGCCCGCGACCCGTGAAGCCGTCGATAGCAAACGTCGAAATGCCCGCTGCGTTGAATTCTCGCGACCAATATTCGATGTTTGGCGCAAAGCCCGCGGAGCCGTGTTGGAGGACAACCAGAGGCAAGCGGCCAACCCCTTGGGCGATGCGAAGCTGACCGACTATTGTGGTTGGATTGCCGTTGTTATCGCCAGTGAGAAATTGTTGGTCAGTGAGCGTCAACGTCTGAACCGGCAGCAATTCGGTTCGCGCCGCAAAATCCTCCCGCCGTTCATGGCTTCCTTCTTTGGTCACGTATCGCCCGTTTCGTCTTCCCGGATTGTTGGTTCCAACATAATGCCGTTGGCCAAGTTTGGCGAATTCGAATGTCTGAGGTGGGTCAAACGCTACATGTTCGGTGCACACCGAGAGCCGCTCAAAGTCCGCTTCGCTCCGAAAGCGACCGCATTGCTGCGCCCGCGAAATGTCCCGAAGGGCCATAAGCCGCCCTTGCTGACGCTTCTTCGCACGGCAACGAGGAGGAACTTACAGCTCCTTAGAGGGCGCACTGGGGACCCGTGACAACACTGCTACTCGACGGATACGACGCAGCCACACTATCCTTGCGGCTCGACTTCGAGCCTGGGTGTGCACGTCGCCGATGATGGACTCAGAAACTGCCCCAGTCGCGCCGGTATTTCCGAAGCGTCTCCAGTTTGATCGATACGTGCTGGATCAGGTCCATGGCTCGTTATTCTGTGAAGGCGAGGCAAGGACCCTCCGGCCCAAGACGTTCGCAATCCTGAAATACCTCGCCGAGAACCCGGAGCGACTTGTCTCCAAGGACGAGATATTCGCCTCCGTGTGGCCGAATCTCGCGGTCACGGATGACACGCTCGTGCAGAGCATCAGCGAGCTTCGACGGGCACTGGGAGATGATGGTCCGCGTCTCATCAAAACGGTGCCGCGTCGCGGATATCGGCTCGAAGCAAAGGTGACAAACGTCTCCGAACCTGACGAAGCGAAGATGGATGTTGCGTCGGAGGGAACGGAACCCGTTGCCTCTTTCAAACAGGCTAGCCGTTCGGACGGTATAGCCCAGCGCTATTTCGTGTCGTTCACTTTGCTCGGCGCCGGGCTATTGGTGCTGGGATTGTCAGTGTGGCTCGTTCTTGGCACGGATAGTCCGCTTCGGATTGGGAAAGAACGTTCGGCAACAGTTGAAGCGGTTGGCCGACCCGCGATTGCGGTGTTGCCTCTGGCCGAGCAGGGCGTGAGTTCGCCTAACGACTATTTCGCCGACGGATTGACCCAGGACATCATCAATGCACTGGGCAAATTCTCGGCTCTGACCGTGATGTCATGGAACGCATCCTATCCATACAAAGGTAAGTCCGCTGGCCCCTCGGAGATTGCTCGTGACCTTGCCGTCCGATACTTCGTCGAAGGCAGCGTGCATCGGACCAGTGACCGTGTGCGGGTGAACGCAAGGCTGGTCGATGCAAAAGGCCAAGTCCTGTGGGCTGCCAGCCTAGACGATGCGCTCGTCGAGCTATTCTCGCTGCAAGACAAGATAGCGACTCAGGTTGCGGGTGCCCTGGCGATCCGGGTTTCGGAGGCGGAGCAACGCCGCGTCTCTGCGAAGCCCACCGCGAACCTTGAGGCTTTTGACTACGTACTGCGTGCCCGGCCGGCATTGCAGCGTCCATCTCGCGCAACGATCGTGGAGGCGCGTGGATCGCTCAGGCGCGCGATTGAACTTGATCCGGGCTATGCCGCCGCCTATTCGGCACTCGCTGAAACGTTTCTGGTGAGCGTTTCGATGGGATGGGCCGAGTCGCCTCGCGAATTTTTGCGCGTTGCGGAGGGGTTCGCCGCGACGGCGATGAGCCTCGATGAAGCCGATGTGCGCGCCGGGGTCGTTCTCGGCCGGATTCATATTTTCTACCATCGATTCGAACAGGCGAAGACAAAGTTGGATCGGGCAATCGCGATCAATCCGAGTGATGCCAACGCGCTCGCCGGTCGTGGCAATATCCTGATGTGGTCGGGGGACACCGATGCGGCAATTGATCTGTTGGAACGTGCGCACCGCATCGATCCAGAACTCAACCCCCTGGATCGCTTTGCCCTCAGTCTCGCCAACTACCTAAAGGGTCGATACGCCACCGCGGCCGAACAGGCGGAGCTCAATCTGCGCAAGACGGGAGGTGCTAACTTCAGCCGCGTCGTCCTTGCGGCTGCCTATGCGCAGCAGAATCGGCGAGAAGAACTGGCACCAGTCGTGGCAACGATACGGGCAGTTGATCCGACCTTTGATCCGCAGGAATTCGGAACCAAGTTTTTGAATCGGCGCGATCTCGAACATCTGCGCGATGGTCTGCGCAAGGCGGGTTTGTTCAGCTAGCGAACCCCGCCGTAGAGACCTAGTGCTTCGGAAGAATCGGGCGTTGCCCATTGGCCTTGCCGATGTTGGCGGCGAGATCTTTCTGGAACAGGACGGGTCCTTCCGGAGCCGACTTGCCAAAAACGTAGAGCTTTCCTTCGCTGATGAGCCAATTCTCCGGGTTCGCAACGACGACGTCGCCGAGGGAGAGCGCCATGGCACAGAAATTCCCGAATTGCGGCGCGTAGCGGACCGGGTCGGCTTTGAAAAGATTTCGGTGCTCGGCGGTCGAGAAGCGATACCGATGCTCGTCCCATTCATGTTCGAACTCCACGAGCCCCCGCGTCGGCTTCCCAAACGTGAAGTACGCAACAGGGTCATAGCCCTGAATCGCGAGAGGCATCTCCGCACCTATCGCAGGCGGCAGTCCCACCAGGGGTCCGAAGACAACGATTGCAGCCAGTGCAAGCACGGTTCGCCGAGATCGCAAGTTCGAGGACATGAAGCGTCTCCGAATTCCAAATACGACGTTCGCGGCCAGTAAAGCTCAGCTTCGTGGTCGCGTCATGAAGGACTCCTGAGGAGACCCCGAAAAAGGGGCAAAAATCGCTCCGCATAGCTTTCCAAGAGCCGACGGCCCAAATTTTCAGAGCAATTTCATCCTTTCCTTCGGTCTCTTTCGTTACGCGCCTTCGCGAGCGAGCCAACCTCCCGTCCAGACCTGAAGGATTCGGACCATAGGGGTGATGGATGAGTCGGCGAGTGCCCCCTGGACGGCGGTGCCCCCCTATTTTGGCGCCGTCCCTGTGTATCATTGCATTGTTGTCGGTGTCGCGGTCTGAAGCGGCGCAACCGACCTTCGAAACGAAGGGGATGGTCGAGAAGATCGTCACCAAACTCCCGCCCGAGCCTTTGTTCTGGCGTATCGAGAGGCTGCCGGCGCCAGCTCAGGAAACGCCGGGGGCCCGTTCGAGCGGGTGTTCGCGGCACGCGGCGGCGAGCGCTGGCCACCGTCCCGGCCCTCGCCGCGGCGACGAGGTGCTCGTCCCGGGCGGGTCCTGCTGCTGGCGATCGACGCCCCGTCGCTGCCTGCGGCGAGCGACGCGGCCGACCTCGTCGCGAGCGCGATGGGCGAGCCGGGTTCCGGGATGTGCGTCGCGTCGAGGCGCCGTTCGACGGCGGCGTCGTCGTGTGCGTCCGCGCCCTCAGGCCGTGAACACGGCGCCGTCGAAGCGGTCGATCGTCGCGAACGTGTCGACCGGCTCGCGCCGCAGCTTCGTGACCTCCTTGCGGGGGACGCCGAGGAAGATCGTCGCCACGAGGGCGTGGTCGGGCGGGAGGCCGAGCTCCGGGGCCGCGTCGGGCTCGGCGCGGCGAGAGGAACGTCGTGATGACGCCACCGAGCCCGCGGGCCCGGGCGGCCAGCAGGATGCTCCAGCAGAACGGGTAGATCGACGCCCCGCCCGTGATCGGGACGCGGCCGACCGCGCTGTCCATCAGGGCGATGCGGCGCAGGTCGGCGGCGACGGCCAGCACGACCGGGACCCGCTCGATCGTGTCGATCAGGGCGTTCGGCGCGTGCGGCACGTCCGCCGGCTCGCGGTCGTCGACGACGTTGTACGGCGTGATCCCGAGCTGGGCCCGGGCCACGTAGCCGTCCCAGACCGGCTGCATCAACGCCCCGATGCGCCGGCGGATCGTCGGGTCCTCGACGACCGCGACGCGCCAGGGCTGGCGGTTGCCGCCGCTCGGCGCGAAGCGGGCGTCGTCGAGGAGGTCACGGACCATCGCCCGGGAGACCGGCTCGTCGGTGAAGTCGCGCGCCGCGGCGGTGGTGCGCAGCACGGTGCTGGTGTCCATCGCCGTCGGAGCCTAGGTGTCCCGGTTCACAGTCCGTCCTGTTGCGCCAGGCGCAACAGGACGGACTGTGAACGCGTCAGGACTCGCCTGCGGCGACCTTCTGGCGCACGATGTTGAGGGCGCTGCCGGCCTCGAACCACTCGACCTGCTCGGGGCTGAACGTGTGGGTGCACTCGAAGTCGACGGTCGTGCCGTCGGGCTTGACGATCTGGCAGCGCACGTTCTGGCCCGGCACCGGCGGGAGGTCGAGCACGTTGATGCGGTCGTCCTCCTCGATCGCGTCGTAGGTCGCGCCGTCGGCGAACGTCAGCGGCACGAGGCCCTGCTTCTTGGCGTTCGTCTCGTGGATGCGGGCGAAGCTGCGGGCGAAGATCACGAGGCCGCCCCGGAACCGCGGCTCCATCGCGGCGTGCTCACGGGAGGATCCCTCGCCGTAGTTGCGGTCGCCGATGGCGCACCACCGGACGCCCTCCTCGCCGTAGTGCTTGGCGATGTCGGGGAACGAGCGGGTCGCCCCGTCGACCTGGTCCTTGCCCTCGCCGGTGGCGCCCGTGAAGGCGTTGACGACGCCGATGAACAGGTTGCCGGAGATGTTCTCGAGGTGGCCGCGGTACTTCAGCCACGGACCGGCGGCCGAGATGTGGTCGGTCGTGCACTTGCCCTGGGCCTTCATCAGCACCGGCAGGCCCAGGTAGTCCTGACCGTCCCACGCCGGGAACGGCTCGAGCAGCTGCAGCCGGTCGCTCGTCGGGCTGACCTCGACCGTCACGTCCGAGCCGTCGGCGGGCGGGGCGGTGAACGTGTCCTCGCCCGGGTCGTAGCCACGGTCGGGGAGCACCTCGCCGACGGGCGCCTCCAGCGTCACCTCGGTGCCGTCGGGCGCCGTGAGGGTGTCGACGGACGGATCGAAGTCGAGCCGCCCGGACAGGGCGAGGGCCATCACCGTGTCCGGCGACGTCACGAAGCTCAGCGTGTTGGCCGAGCCGTCGTTGCGCTTCGGGAAGTTGCGGTTGTACGAGTTGACGATCGTGTTCGGCTGCCCGGTGATGCTCTCGGGCCGCGACCACTGGCCGATGCAGGGACCGCACGCGTTGGCGAGCACGGTGGCGCCGACGGCCTCGAGGTCGGCGAGCAGGCCGTCCCGCTCGATGGTCGCCCGGATCTGCTCGGAGCCCGGTGTGATCAGCAGCTCGACCTTCGACGTCAGCCCCTTCGCCGACGCCTGGCGGGCGATCGATGCCGCCCGCGTGATGTCCTCGTAGGACGAGTTCGTGCACGACCCGATGAGCGCGGAGGAGATCTCGAGCGGCCACCCGTTCTCCTCGGCGGCCCGGCCCACCTCGGCGCCGATGCGATGGGCGCGGTCGGGGGAGTGGGGCCCGTTGATGAGTGGCTTGAGCTCGTCGAGGTCGATCTCGATGAGCTGGTCGTAGAACGCGCCGTCGTCGGGCCGCAGCTCGTCGGCGACCTTGTCGGCGGCGTCGGCGATGGCTTCGCGTCCGGTGGCCTTGAGGTAGGCGGCCATGTTGGCGTCGTACGGGAACAGCGATGTCGTGGCCCCGATCTCGGCGCCCATGTTGCAGATCGTGCCCTTGCCGGTGGCCGAGATCGAGTCGGCGCCCGGGCCGTGGTACTCGATGATGGCGCCGGTGCCGCCCTCGACGGTCAGCACCCGGGCGACCTCGAGGATGACGTCCTTCGGCGACGACCAGCTGGACAGCGAGCCGGTGAGCTTGACGCCGATGACCTTCGGCCAGCGCACGTTGAACGGGAATCCGGTCATCACGTCGACGGCGTCGGCACCGCCGACGCCGATGGCGACCATGCCCAGGCCGCCGGCGTTCGGGGTGTGCGAGTCGGTGCCGATCATCATCCCGCCCGGGAAGGCGTAGTTCTCCAGCACGACCTGGTGGATGATCCCGCTGCCGGGGCCCCAGAAGCCGATGTTGTACTTCGCCGACACCGAGCGCAGGAAGTCGTAGACCTCCTGGTTGGTGTCGATGGCGACGCCGAGGTCGATCGTCGCCCCGACCTTGGCCTGGATCAGGTGGTCGCAGTGCACGGTCGACGGGGCCGCCACCTCCGGCAGCCCGGCGGTCATGAACTGCAGCAGCGCCATCTGGGCCGTGGCGTCCTGCATGGCGACGCGGTCGGGGTGGAAGTCGGCGTAGCTCTCGCCGCGCACGAGCTCCTGGCCCTGCGGGTCGAGCAGGTGGTTGATGAGGACCTTCTCGGTCAGCGTGAGCGGACGGCCGAGGCGCTCGCGGCCGATGCCGGCGCGCTCGGGGAGCGTGGCGTACACGGCCTCGACGAGCTCGATGGGGGTGGAAGCGCTGACGGTGGTCATGGGATCCCTCTTCTTCCCGGAGCGGGACGGTGGTGACGGGCGGCTTGCGTTCTCCGCCGATGTATACAACTCTAATACAAGTGAGCACGACCGACAAACCTGCGGCGCGCGGATCCTGGCACCTCGGGGATGCCCGATGAGGCGCATCCGCTACCAAGAGATCGCGGCCGAGCTCCGCGAGCTGGCAGCGAGCCGTCCGGCCGGGTCGCTGCTGCCGAGCGAGTCGGAGCTGTCGGCACGCTTCGGGGCCAGCCGGGTGACGGTGCGCCGGGCGCTCGAGCTCGTCAAGGACGACGGCCTCATCGCGGCTCGCCAGGGCTTCGGGTGGTTCGTCGCCACCGAGCCGGTGCGCCAGCGCCTCGAGCACCTCGGGACGATCGAGGACCAGCTCGAGGGCGGCGGACGGCACGCCGAGCGACGGGTCGTCGAGTTCGCGTTCACCCGCCCGCCCGAGCGGGTCGCCGCCGTGCTCGGCGTCGACCAGGTGCTGCGCGTGAAGCGGTTGAACCTGGCCGACGGGGAGCCGTTCGCCGTCGTGACGGTCTGGTGCCCCGCCGAGCTCGGGCGGTCGCTGTCCCGCGAGGACGTCGAACGGCGGCCGTTCTACGAGCTGCTGGGGATCCCCCTGCGCGGGGCGACGCAGACGATCGGCGCCGACGCCGCCGAGGCCGCCGACGCCGAGCTGCTCGGCGTCCCCGTCGGGGCGCCGCTGCTGCGCTGCCGAGCGCGTCACGACCGACACGTCGGGCCGGCCGATCCTGCTCAGCGACCACCTCTACCCGGCCCACCGCACGGAGTTCGTCGTCGAGCTCCCGCTGGCCGAGCCGAGCACCACGCCGGCCGGCCTGCGCCTCGTCGACTGACGGAGTGATGTGGTGCGGGAGCCGCGGCTCGGGTCTGACCCGCCGACTGACTGGCTCGGGGCCTTGCAGCGGATCTGCCCGCGGTTGGGTGCTGCGACGCCTCCACAGGCGCCTCCCTGCCCCCACACCAGTACATCGCTTGCCCGCTGTGCGGGACGTCGTCAGGGCGAGCAGGATCGTGTCGATCTTGGGGAGGATGCGTGCACACGATGGCACCCTGGCCCAGAGCAGCAGACCACTCGTTCTGCTCCCGCCTTGACATCCCTCGAACCCGACCGGTGCGGATGGGGCGGCGCAGCCGTCACGCCGTCCTCGACCGCTGGCGCGGGCGCCGCCTGGAGCTGCCCGACGGCGACGCGCTGCGGTGGCTGGTGGTCGACGACCCGACCCGCCCCGCGAGCGCCGAGGTGTTCCGCCGCGACTCGCCGGACGACTCGAACCGCGGCGGCCATTCGGTGGCCTGAGCCACTGACGCGGACACTCAGCGGTCCGTCGCTGGCGAGCGTGTCGTGATCGCCGAGCAGCGGTCGGCGGTGTGAGGCCTGGCGCGGCGGGGGTACGAGCGGCATGGCCCAGGGCCGACAGCGGAGCAGTCGCATGGTGGTGGGTGGATGGTCGGCCCTGGGCGCCGACGCCCGTGGGCGGTGCGATCACAGTGGTCGGGGGCGAGCCCGTGCGGGCGGGCGGGCCGCCCACGCGCCACTGTGCCGCCACGGAGCTGTGCTGAGCGCCCGTCTTCCGAAGGGCGGCGATCGTGGAGGCGACCGGGTGCGGGTCGTCGGCGTCGGCGTGGGCGACGCCACAGCAACGAGCGCCTCGACAAGCGGTGGGTGTCCCGCCACTCCTCCACGATCAGCGGATGCAGCTCCACGACGAGCCTCCCTCGACGAGCCCCGATGCCGATCGCGTCCGGGGTCCGGGGGCGCTCTCGTCCCGATCATGCACCTCGCCGTCGCTCTCGGCCAGGGACCGCGCCGACGCCGCCCGTCCGCCGCACCCGCGCAACGACCTCGGACACGCCGTACCCACAGTTCGCCCTCGGACACCGAACGTCGGCGGAGCCCAAGCGTCCGCCATGTTCGGTCACCTCTCCCCAAACGTGACACCCATGTAGGGATCGCCCGGGCGGCCGGGCGGCGCCGGGTCGGCCGGGCGGCCGGACGGTCGGGCGCCCGCTCGATCAGCTCGGGTCGGACGCCAGCAGCTGCTCGGCCGCCGCGGTCGGCGTGATGCGACCGGCCCGCACCGCCAGCTCGACCTCCGCGACGCGGTCCCTTGACGGCGGCGCGGAAGCGGGAGAGCAGGCGGTCGTCGATCGCCGACCACATCCACCGGACGTCCTGGGCGGCAGCGGTGCTCGCTCAGCCGCCCGGTCCGGTCGAGGTGCTGGCGATGGGCCCGCAGCTGGTCCCACACCGTGTCGAGCTCGCGACGCTCGAGCGCGCTGCACGTCAGCACCGGCGTGACCCAGCCGTCCTCACGGGGGGCCATCAGGTGCAGCGCGCCCGCGAGCTCGCGCGCCGCGCCCTGCGGCATCGCGCACGTGTGAGCCGTCGGCCTTGTTGACGGCGATGACGTCGGCGAGCTCGAGGACGCCCTTCTTGATCCCCTGCAGGCTGTCGCCGGAGCGGGCGAGCGTCAGCAGGAGGAACGTGTCGACCATGTTGGCGACGGTCACCTCGGACTGCCCGACGCCGACCGTCTCGACGAACACGACGTCGTACCCGGCGGCCTCGACGAGCACGATCGTCTCGCGCGTCGCCCGGGCCACGCCGCCGAGCACGCCGGACGACGGCGACGGGCGGATGAACGCCAGCTCGTCGGTCGACAGCTGCGCCATGCGCGTCTTGTCGCCGAGGATGCTGCCGCCGGTGCGCGTCGACGACGGGTCGACGGCCAGCACGGCGACGCGGTTGCCGCTCGCCGTGAGCTCGCTGCCGAGGGCGTCGACGAACGTCGACTTGCCGGCGCCGGGCACCCCGGTGATGCCGATGCGATGGGCGCCGCCGGCCTTCGGGAGCAGCCGCGCCAGCAGCTCCTGGGCCTCCTCCTGGTGGTCCCGGCGCGTCGACTCGACGAGCGTGATGGCCCGGCCGAGGGTCGTGCGATCAGCAGCGAGGACGCCGGCCTCGTAGGCGTCGAGGTCGACCGGCACGGCCGGCTACGACGCCTTGCCAGGACGCTTCGTGTGCTCGCCGATCGCGGCCCTCGGCGGAACGCAGTTCGTCGAGCAGCTCGACGGCGGCGTCCGCGATCACCGTGCCCGACGGGAAGATCGCTGCCGCGCCGGCCTCGCGCAGGGCGTCGAAGTCCTGCGGCGGGATGACGCCGCCGACGACGACGAGGACGTCGTCGCGGTCGAGCCCGTGGAGCGCTGCCTTGAGCTGCGGCACGAGCGTGAGGTGCCCGGCGGCGAGCGTCGAGACGCCGACGACGTGGACGTCGGCCTCGACGGCCTGGCGGGCGACCTCCTCGGGCGTCTGGAACAGCGGCCCGACGTCGACGTCGAAGCCGAGGTCGGCGAAGGCGGTGGCGATGACCTTCTGGCCGCGGTCGTGGCCGTCCTGGCCCATCTTGGCCACGAGGATGCGCGGGCGGCGGCCCTCGGCCTCGGCGAACTCGTCGACGAGGGTGCGCACCTTCGTCACGTTCGGGGCCTCGCCGACCTCCTGGCGGTACACGCCCGTGATCGTACGGATCGCCGCCGTGTGGCGCCCGAACACCTCCTCCAGCGCGGCGCTGATCTCGCCGACGGTGGCGTTGGCGCGGGCCGCGTCGATGGACAGCTTGAGCAGGTTCTGCTCCAGCCCCGGGGCCCGCGAGTCGTCGGACGACGCTCGGGCTGCCGCCGTCAGGGCGCGCAGGGCGTCGTCGCACGCGTCCTGGTCGCGCTCGGCGCGCAGGCGGTCCAGCTTGGCGAGCTGCTGCGTCCGCACCGACGAGTTGTCGACCTTCAGCACGTCGATCTGGTCGAGCGAGTCGGGCCGGTACATGTTGACCCCGATGACCGGCTGGCGACCGGAGTCGATGCGGGCCTGGGTCTTGGCCGCCGCCTCCTCGATGCGCAGCTTCGGGATGCCGGCCTCGATCGCTGCCGTCATGCCGCCGGCCTCCTCGACCTCCTGGATGTGCGCCCAGGCGCGAGCGGCGAGGTCGTGGGTGAGGCGCTCGACGTAGTAGCTGCCGCCCCAGGGGTCGATGACGCGTGTCGTGCCGGACTCCTGTTGCAAGAGCAACTGGGTGTTGCGGGCGATGCGGGCCGAGAAGTCGGTCGGCAGCGCGAGCGCCTCGTCGAGGGCGTTGGTGTGCAGCGACTGGGTGTGGCCCTGCGTCGCCGCCATCGCCTCGACGCACGTGCGCACGACGTTGTTGAACACGTCCTGCGCGGTCAACGACCAGCCCGACGTCTGGCAGTGCGTGCGCAGCGAGAGCGACTTGTCGCTCGCCGGCTCGAACTGCTTGACGAGCTTCGCCCACAGCAGGCGGGCGGCGCGCATCTTGGCCACCTCCATGAAGAAGTTCATGCCGATGGCCCAGAAGAACGACAGGCGCGGTGCGAAGGCGTCGATCGTCAGCCCGGCGCCGAGGCCGGCGCGGATGTACTCGACCCCGTCGGCGAGCGTGTACCCGAGCTCGAGGTCGGCGGTCGCGCCGGCCTCCTGCATGTGGTAGCCGGAGATCGAGATCGAGTTGAACTTCGGCATCTCCTGCGACGTGAAGCTGAAGATGTCGGAGATGATCCGCATCGACGGCGCCGGCGGGTAGATGTACGTGTTCCGGACCATGAACTCCTTGAGCACGTCGTTCTGGATCGTGCCCGCCAGCTGCGCCGGCTTCACGCCCTGCTCCTCGGCGGCGACGACGTAGAGCGCGAGCACCGGGAGCACGGCGCCGTTCATCGTCATCGACACGCTCATCTCGTCGAGCGGGATGTGGTCGAACAGCTGGCGCATGTCGAGGATCGAGTCGATGGCCACGCCGGCCATCCCGACGTCGCCCTGGACCCGCGGGTGGTCGCTGTCGTAGCCGCGGTGCGTCGCCAGGTCGAACGCGACGGAGAGGCCCTTCTGGCCGGCGGCGAGGTTGCGTCGGTAGAAGGCGTTGGACTCCTCGGCCGTGGAGAACCCGGCGTACTGGCGGATCGTCCAGGGCTGGTTCGTGTACATCGTCGGGTACGGGCCGCGCAGGAACGGGGCCAGCCCGGGGTACGTCGCGAGGAAGTCCAGGCCGCCGACGTCTGCTGCCGAGTAGAGGGCGCCGACCTCGATGCCTTCCGGCGTCTCCCAGCGCGCGGCGGCGGCATCGCCGGCGGCGGCCGCCCACTCGTCGCGCGCCGACGACCGCGGCGTCACCGCGGAGCGGGATCTTCGAGAAGTCGGGAACGCTCATGGCACCTCCAGGAGGCCGAGGAGCTCGGTGAGGGTGGCGCGCACGTCGGCGCCGACGTGGATCGTGCGTTCGACACCGATGGCGGCGAGATCGGCCAACGCCGCCTTCGGGCGGCCGGCGACGTAGACGGCGGCGGCGCCGGCGCCGAGCAGCGCCTTTGCGACGGCGACGGCCTGCTCGCCGTAGACCGGATCGCTCGAGCAGAGGCAGGCGACCGTGAGCCCGGACGCGCTGGAACGCGTCGGCGATGGCCGCCGGATCGTCGCTCACCGGTCCGGCGACGGTGGCGAGGCCGGCGACCTCGAAGAAGTTGCGGGCGAACGTGATGCGCGGGGTGAACACCGCCGGCGCGCCGATGGTGGCCAGGAAGACCGCGGGCCGCGTGCCGGCCGTCGCCGCGGCGTCGGCGCGCCGCCGCAGGGCCTCGAAGTCCTCGGACCAGCGGTGGGCAGCGAGCGGACCGTCGCCTGCGGCGGCGACCGGCGGTGGTGTGGGCTCGGACGCGTCGGGGAACTCGGTGAGCCCCGTGAGCGGGGCGCGGCCGGGTGTCGACGTCGCGCTGGCGGGCGGCTCGCGTCGTGGCGATCCGCTCGGCGAGCAGCCCGGACGACGCCGCGAACCCTCCGCGGCCTCGATCTCCTGGACGAACGCCCACGCCGCGCCGGCGAGCTCGTCGGTGTAGGACTCCACGAACCACGACCCGCCGGCCGGGTCGAGCACCTCGTCGAGGTGCGACTCCTCCAGCAGGATCGCCTGCGTGTTGCGACCGATGCGGCGACCGAGCTCGCTCGCCTCGGCGCCGCGCAGGTGGTCGTGGGGCAGCACCGTGACGGCGTCGGCCCCGGCGATGCCGGCGGCGAAGCAGGCGACGGTCGAGCGCAGCGCGTTCACCCACGGGTCGTAGGCGGTCATCATCGACCGCGCCGTGACGGCGTGGATCGGCGAGGTCGCGCCGGCGGCGCCGACCTGCTCGGCCACCCGGGCCCACAGCACGCGGGCGGCCCGGAACGTGGCGATCGTGGCGAACTGGTCCGCGGTCGCGGCGAGGCGCAGCTCGATCCGGGCGATCGCGTCGGCCGGGGCGACGCCGCGGGCGTCGAGGCGGCGGAGGTACTCGATGCCCGCGGCGACGGTGGCGCCGAGCTGCTGGGCGTCGGACGCCCCGGCGTCGTGGAAGCGGGTCCCGTCGACGGTCAGCACCCGCAGGTCGGCGCGATCGGGGCCGAGCCGCCCGATCCACGCGGCGACGGCATCGAGGTGCTCGTCGACGTCGATGGCCGCGGGGTCGGCGGCGGCGATGCCGAGCGGGTCGGCGCCGAGCGAGCCGGCGTGCAGGCGGTCGCCGATCGCGTCGGCCGCCTCGCGCCAGCGGGCGCCGGCGTCGAGGACGACACCGGCGAGGTCGAGGAGCACGCCGTCGAGGGCGCCGCCCACCGTGGACGCGTCGAGCGTCGCCACGCCGGCGAGGTCGAGCCACACCGACGTCGCGCCCTTCTCGAGCTCCTTGACCGCCCGATCGGTCCCGGCTGCGGCGTCGACGTGCTGGCGCACGTCCCAGCCGTCCTGGCGGGTGCCGCCCGGCGTCCGGCCCGCGGGCGAACGGGGCGAGCCCCGGGAAGCCGGCGGCGTCGGGGTCGGGCGCGTCGGCGGCGGTGTAGAGCGGCTCGATGACGATGCCGTCGTACGTCGTCGAGCGCAGCCGCTCGACGGCCTCGTCGGGCGCCAGCGTGCCCGAGCGGTCGAGGGCCTTGGCGACCGCCGCCGCCCATTGATCGTGGTCGGGTGCCGGGAACTCGCCGGCGAGCACGAGATCGGTGTCCGCTCCGGTGGGCATGGTCCCAGGTTAGGGAACGGTCCCCCCGGCCGATTCCCGAGGTCCCATTCGAGCATCTGGCGCCATTCGAGTACGTCGGCCGGCCAGCCCCGCATCCCGTACTCGGACGGCCGCAGGTACTCGGATGGGGCGGGCGTGGCGTCAGAGCAGGGCGAGCACCCGCTCGGTCGGGAGGCCGGGGGCGGTGTTGCCGTTGCGGCCGATGACGGTGTCGGCGACGAACAGGGCGTTCAGCACGGACTCCTCGGTCGCCTCGACGGTCGCCGCGAACACGGCGCTGATCTCGTCGTCGACGAGCAGGTCGCCCGCCGGGGCGATCCCGCTGGCGAAGCGCGGCACGCGGTGGCCCACCGACACCGCACAGAAGATGTCACCGGACCCGTTGCCGGCGATGCTGCCGACCCGGGCCAGCCCGAGGCCGACGCGCCGCGCCACGCGCGTCAGCTGGCGGGCGTCGAGCGGGATGTCCGTCATCACGACGCCGATGCAGCTGCCCGCCGTCGCCCCGCCCGGCGGTCGGCGTCCTCGTCGTCGAGCACTCGGCCCGACGGGCCGCCCAGCGACGCGGAGCTGGCGACGGCCGCCGAAGTTGGCGAGCACGAGCACGCCCACGGTGCCGAGGCCGTCGAGCACTCGCGACGCGGTCCCGATGCCGGCCTTGAACTCCATCGCGATCATGCCGGTGCCGGCTCCGACGACGCCCTCGGCGACGGACCCTCCGGCGGCATCGCGGCCGCGGCCTCGATCGCGGCGCGGCAGTCGGCGACGGTGACGTTGCGCCGTCGCGAGTCGTCGAGCCACGAGTCGTTGCACTCACCGACGACCGGCGCGACGACGTCGTCCTCCCCGACGGCGGGGACGGCGTCGAACATGGCGTCGACGACGGCGTCGAACGCCCGCCCCACCGACGGCGTGCCGGTGAGCAGGATCGGCGTGTCGAGGAACCCGAGCTCGGCGATCGACAGCGAGCCCGTCAGCTCGCCGACGCCGTTGAGCACCGCGACGCCGGCGGCGGGCGGGCGGTGGAAGACGCCCTCGAGCGTGTCGGGCAGGATCGCCGTCACGCCCGTGCGGGCGACCGGGTCGTCCGACCAGCACGTGACGTGGCCGACCCGCACGCCGGGGACGTCGGTGATCGCGTCGGCCGGTCCGGTCGGCAGCTCGCCGACGTCCACGCCCAGGGCTCGCACGCGTGGACGGGGCGCCGGGGGAGCGGTCACGGCCGCATCGTACGGAGGTCGACCCCCGCGAGGTGCCCGCGCCGGGCGCTACCGGAGGTCGCGCGGGATCCGCTCGGTCCACTGGCGATGGGCGAACGGGAGGCCGTCCCGGCTGACGGCGAGGTCGATCGTGACGTCGTACGCCGCGGCGTCGGACCGGATCTCCAGCACGGCCTCCGTCGTGCACGTCAGCCCGGGCCACTCGATGCGGTACCGGGTGTGGCCGCGGGCCCATGCGCGGCCGGGGTCGATCGTCGACACGCCGGCCGTGCCGGCGTGGCTGGTCGTCGACGACCGCGCCGAAGTCGCCGTCGGTAGCGCCCGCCGTAGCTCGTCACGACCCTCGTCTCGCGCCGCAGCACGTCGTGCTCGATGCGCCACACGACGTCGTCGTCGACGGGTAGCGGGCCGGCGCCGGTCGCGAAGGCGTGGCCCGAGGGCGGTGCCGTCGTCCCACACCGGCAGCGTGAGGGCGGCCGCCGACCAGTCGAGCCCGAGCCGCACCGGTGTCGGGGGCGGCCAGCACGTGGGCCAGTCGCTGCCGGCGACGACGAGGCGCAGCACGTGGCCGGGCTGAGGGTCCACGTCGTCGCCTCGAGGTCGATGTCGACGTCCACCCACTCGCCAGGCACGACCGGCGTCGGGCGGCCGCCGGGCGACGCCGATCCGTCAGCGGGCCAGCAGCCGCGGTGGGGCAGGTTCAGCAGGCCGCGCGTGATCAACGCCGACGTGCCGTCGGGCAGCACGTCGCAGAGCTTGACGGCGACCTGGGCGACGGGCGCCGAGGACCGCACCCGGAGGTGGACGGACGGGTTGCCGGCGAGCTCCGCGGCGCTCGGCGATCGGCCAGTCGTGGGTCAGCGACCGGGCGTCGTCGATGCGCTGGTCCGACGGCTGCACCCACGGCAGCGCGCCGGCGCCCGAGCTCCACGCCGTCGTCCCGACGTCGCCGACGACGTCGAGCTCGCTCGATGTCGTCGCGGTCGGTCGTCAGCACCTGCCGCCGCCAGCCCGGTGGCGGCCACGTGCCGGCCTGGCGCCACGCCCCGGGGTGCTCGACCCGGTCGGGCTCCGGTCGGGCCGGCGCGGCGCACGAACACCTGCGCCGGAGCGGCGCCGGCGCCCCGGCCCGCCGCGGAGGTGCTCGTCGAAGAACGCGACGATCTCGGCGTCGGCGTCGATGTTCGGGACCGGGTCGCGACCGCGACGGGTTCGGCGTGGCTCCACGGGCCGACGAGCAGGCGCCATGGCACGCGCGAGGTGGCGCGACCGTGCGGAACGTGTTGTTGCGGTAGCCGTCGGCCCAGCCGGCGACGAGCATCGTCGGGCAGCTGATGCGCTCGTAGCCGGCGCCGTCCGGGTCCGGTGCGGATCGAGCCGCGCCGCCACATCGGGCCGTCGACCTGCCGGCGCAGCCAGCCGAGCACCCACGGCTGGGTGCCGTCGATGCGCCGGCGCCACTCGTCGTCCCACCCGTCGCCGTAGAGGGCCGGCACGGGCGGCAGGGCGTTCATCGCCACCATGTACGTCACGTAGTCGACGAGGTCGATCGCCCGCAGCACGCCGCCCAGTGGTGGACGTCGTCGGTGCACCGGTCGTCGGTGGCGTACGGCGACGACGACGGCGCCGAGCTCGGGCACCCCCTCGGCCGCCATCTGCAGCGCGTTGACCCCGAGTACGACGTGCCGAACATCCCGGCGCGCCCGGTGCACCACGGCTGGGCGCCAGCCAGGCGATGCACGCGCGCAGGTCGTCCCGCTCGACGTCCGGGTACTCGTCGCTCGGCGATGCCGCCCGACGAGCCGGTGCCGCGGAGGTCGAGGCGGCACACGGCGAAGCCCGCCGCGGCGAGTGACCGGTACCACCCGGCGGACGACGCGGTGACGTCGTGCATCCGGTACGGCAGCGCCTCGAGCAGGACCGGCCACGGACCGTCGCCCGACGGCAGGTAGAGGTCGGCGCACAGCCGAACGCCGTCGTCGGCCTCGATCCAGACCGGCTGGCCGCCCACCGCGGCGACGTTACCGTGACGTGCGCGCGGGACCAGTGCCGCCGCGTCCCGACGCCGCGGCCCCGAGTCGCCGATGCGCCACGACCGGGTCCACACTGGCGCCATGAGGTTCGGCGTCTTCTACGAGCTGCAGCTGCCCAAGCCGTGGAGCGCGACGACGAGTACGAGCTGCTCAACCACGCCCTCGACCAGATCGAGCTCGCCGATCGCCTCGGCTACGACTACGCCTGGGAGGTCGAGCACCACTTCCTCGAGGAGTACAGCCACTCGTCGGCGCCGGAGGTGTTCCTCGCCGCCGCCAGCCAGCGGACCACGAACATCCGCCTCGGCCACGGCATCGTGCAGCTCCCGACGAACCACCCGGCCCGGGTCGCCGAGCGGGTCAGCACGCTCGACCTGCTCAGCCACGGCCGCGTCGAGCTCGGCGTCGGCGAGGGCAGCAGCGTGACCGAGCTGCACCCGTTCGACCGCCGCTTCCGGGAGAAGCGAGCGGTGTGGGAGGACGCCATGCGCTGCCTCCTGCCGATGTTCTGGGAGGAGGGCTGGGAGTACCACGGCGAGTACTTCGACTTCCCGCTGCGCAACGTCATCCCGAAGCCCCGCCAGCAACCGCACCCGCCGCTGTGGGTCGCGTGCAGCCAGCTCGACACCATCGAGATGGCCGGGCGGCGGGGGATCGGCGCCCTCGGCTTCCAGTTCGTCTCGGCGGAGGCGGCCGTGGCCTGGGTCAACGCCTACTACAACTCGTTCACCAAGCGCCAGGAGCTCCTCGGCCCGTACCGCACGAACCCGAACATCGCGGTCGTCAGCCAGTTCATGTGCGCCGAGACCGACGAGGAGGCGCGCCGAGCGCGCCGACGGCTCGACGTTCTTCCAGTTCGCCCTGCGCTTCTACAACGAGCACGGACCCGTCGAGCCCGGCACCGTCAGCCTGTGGGACGAGTACCAGGCCTGGAAGGCCGGGCCGGCAGGGCAGAAGGCGCAGGGCGGCGGGCTGATCGGGTCCCCGGAGACGATCCGCCGCAAGCTGCACCGCTTCGCCGAGTCCAACGTCGACCAGGTGATCCTGCTGAACCAGGCCGGGCGCAACCGCCACGAGCACATCTGCGCGGCCCTCGAGCTGTTCGCCGACCGAGGTGATGCCCGAGTTCCACGCCATGGAGGACGACCACCAGGAGTGGAAGCGCCAGGTGCTCGCCGGTGACATCGAGCTGCCCGAGATCGACACCGACCCCTACAACTTCATCAGCGCCCAGTCCCCGAAGTTCAAGCGCGGGATGAAGACGCCCGAACCGGTCGACTGAGCGCCGCTCGGCTGGTCCCGCTGGCGGTCAGCCGATCCGGAACACGGGGAACCCGGGCGCCGCGGCCGCGAGGTCGGCGGCTGGCGAGTCGGCCCGCAGCCCGTCGAAGAAGCGGCCGACCTCCCAGGCCCACGCCTCGAGGTAGGCCCGCAGCACGGGCGCCTTGTCGGCATCGGCGAGCTCGGTGGCCACGAACGTCTCGTGGCGCCGGCCGACGCGCAGCGTGCCGGCGAAGCCGTCGGCGCGCAGGTTGCGGACCCACTGCGTCTCGCCCCGCGGGGCGACGAGGTAGCGGACGCCGTCGACCGTGAGCAGGTTGACGACCGTCGTGCGGATCTCGCCGCTCGTCCGGCCACGGACCTCGAGCACCCGCGAGCCCTTGACGCTGATGCCCCAGCGTGTCAGGCGGGCGACGAGCGGGTTGAACACCGACGCGTGAACCAGTCGGGGGCGAGGTAGCGGGTGGGGCGCGGTGGCCGTGGCGTTCATGGTTCCTCCTCGAATGTGAGAGCACTGCTCTCGTTGTGGATCAGTGAACACGACCGTCGACGAAAAGCAAGAGCAGTGCTCTCGTTGTGGCGTGTGATCTGGCACACTGGGGCGATGCCGTCCGTGCAAGGCGTCCGCGAGCGGGCGCGTGCCGAGATCACCGCCGAGATCCTGGCCGCGGCGCGGCGCCAGCTGGCGACCGAGGGCGCCGCCGGCTGTCGCTGCGCGCCGTGGCCCGCGAGATCGGGATGGTGTCGTCGGCCGTCTACCGCTACGTCGCCAGCCGGGACGAGCTGCTGACGCTCCTCATCATCGAGTCCTACGACGCCCTCGGCGCCGTGGTCGAGGCAGCGGCTGCGCCGCGCCGGGGCCGCGCCCCGGCCAGCGGTTCGTCGCGGCAGGCCGCGCGGTCCGCGCGTGGGCGGTGGCCAACCCGCACGAGTACGCGCTGCTCTACGGCTCCCCGGTACCCGGCTACGAGGCGCCGCAGGACACGATCGGGCCCGCCTCGCGCACCACGCTCGCCCTCGTGGGGATCGTCGCCGACGCCCATCGCGACGGCCGCCTCGATCGCCTCGGCGCGGCTCGCCGTCGACGTGCCGGCGCCGCTGCGACCCGACCTCGGCGGCGATCCGCGAGGCCGCCGGTGTCGACCTGCCCGACGACGTCGTCGTGGCCATGGTGGCCGCCTGGACCCAGTTGTTCGGGCTCGTCAGCTTCGAGCTGTTCGGCCAGACCCGCAACGTGGTCCACCAGCACGACGAGCTGTTCGACGCGACCGTGCTGGCGATGGCTCGGGGGTCGGCCTGCCGTCGGGGCGCGCCACGTGAGCTACCAGCACGACGCGGCGATGGCACCGGACACCGACTTCCGGCCCGGCCGGCTGGAGCACCTCGTGGCCGGCAACGCCTGCCGGCTCCTCGACGCGCGGCGCACGCCCCTGCGCGTGCGCACGGTCCGCGCCGACATCGCCACGTTCTGCGTCGAGGTCATGGCGTTCGAGGACGCCGCGCGACGTGGGACCTCGCGTTCGAGGACGTGACCCGCCTCCAGTTCGCCAACGACGCGGCCGAGGCCGCGGCGGCCGAGGTCGCCGGCTTCCGCGCCGCGATCGACCGTGTCGCCGGCCACCTCGACGTCGTCGCCGACCCGGCCCGGCGCGCCGACACCGCATCCCGGCTGGACGCCGAACGGGAGGTGGCGGCCCCTGGTTCGGGGATCGCCGGCCGGCGCTCGACCCTCGGCGCGGCGACGGGGTCGCCGACCTCGCCACCGACCTCGTCGCGTACCTGGCGGCCCGCGACCTCGTCGACATCGAGGACGTGCTGACGACGACGTACGTGCGAACCCGGGGTCGGGCGATGTCGTGCGGGCCCACGCGATCGTGGTCGCCGAGCTCGGGCTCGCCGAGTACCACGGTCCGGTGCTGCGCGACCCCGACGCCCTCGCCGGTCGGTTCGCCCGCGACCGCCGCGCCGAGCACGTGCTGGCCCGGCTCGGGTTCGTGTCGGCGGCCTTCCACCTCGCCGGCTGGGACGACGTCGTGCTGTACCGCGGGATGTCGTTCGAGCACGCCACCGTCGTGCCCCGTCCGACCGGCACGTTCGTCTCGGCGACGTTCCACCGCCCGATCGCCGAGGCGCTGTCGGCCCTCGGCCCGCACCGGCGCGCCGGCGTGCTCCTCGCCCAGCGGGTGCCGTGGCGCGGCTCTTCATGACCCATCACGAGACGGCAGCGATGAACGCCCACTTCCAGGAGGCCGAGGTCGTCCTCCTGGCTGATCCGGCGGCGCTGTTCTGACGATGATCGATATCAATGGATCGTTCTGCTACCATCGAACGTAAGGCCATGATGGATCGTTAGCTCGGGCCGTGGCTCGGCCCCGGCCCGGAGAGGCAGGACCTCATGACGGTGCGCACCGCACGGGGAGCCGCTCGATGCCGGCGCAGCTCACCGCCCGGCAGTTCCAGGAGTCCGATGGCGTCGCCGACTGGCGCGACGTCGGGTTCGGCGTGTGCGCCTGCTTCCGCACCGGTTCGTTCGGTGCTGGCGCCACGCTCGTCGCCGCGATCGCCCGCGTCGCCGATGGCCACGACCACCACCCCGACGTTGACCTCCAGTTCGCCACCGTCACGGTGCGCGTCCTTAGCCACGACCTCCTCGGGCTGAGCGACCGCGACGTGGCACTGGCCCGCGTTATCTCCGCCGCCGCCCGCGCCCTCGGCATCCCGTCCGACCCGACCGCCGTGCAGAGCGTGCAGCTCACGATGGACGTGCTCGTCACCGCCGACGTCCGGCCGTTCTGGTCCGCCGTGCTCGGCTACGACGAGATCGGCGAGGACGACCTCATCGACCCTCGTGGCGCGGTCCTTCCATCTGGTTCCAGGCGATGGACGTGCCGCGTCCGCAGCGCAACCGTGTCCACGTCGACGTGTTCGTGCCGAACGACATCGCCGAGGCGTGTGTCGCCGCTGCGCTGGCCGTGGGCGGTCGGCTCGTCTATGGCTCGCACGCTCCCGACTGGTGGACTCTGGCCGACGCCGAGGGCAACGAGGTCGACGTGGCGACCACGTTCGGCGTGGTTGACGGCGACCCGCCGAGCCGCCCACGGGCTCACCAGTCGCGGTCGAACCAGCGCTTGATCCGCGTGGTGCCGAACGCCGCCTTCTCTGCAGTCAGCTCGGTCGACGGGCCGTTGAGGAACCCGAACGGCGCCTGGCCGGCGACGAACGTGACGTCGACGACGGCGACGCCCTCGCTCGCCGAACTCCAGGTAGCACACGCCCCGTCCGTCGTACCCGGCGGCGGTCCCGCCGCGCGCCGGCGATGATCTCGTCGGCGACGACGGCGGCCTGGCCCTCGGCGAACACGCCGGCCTTCGGCGTGCCGACGCTCGTGACGTCGCCGACGGCGTAGACGCCCGGCCAGCGGGTGGCGAGGGTCACCGGGTCGACCGGGATCCACCCGTCGACGCACATCCCCGACTCGGCGACGACCTCCGGCACGCGGTGCGCGGGCACGCCGAGGAACAGGTCGAACGGCATCTCGGTGCCGTCCTCGAAGCGGGCGACCTTGCGCGCCGGGTCGAGCTCGCGCACGAGATGGCTGGGATGCCACTCGATGCCGCGCTCGGCGAACGCCTCGAGGATCGCTTTCGACGCGTCGGGCGACGGCGGGATCGGCACCGGCAGCGGCATCACGAGGGCGATCTCGGAGCGATCGCGCAGCCCGCGCTCGGTGAGGAAGTCGTGCATCAGCAATGCCGTCTCGCTCGGCGCCGGCGGGCACTTGAACGGCGTCGACGTGACGCCGATGACGACGCGCCCGCCGTCGAAGTCGGCGAGCACGTCGCCGAGCGGCGAACGCGCCCGGCCACGGTGTAGAACTCGTGGCCCGCCTCGACCAGCCCGGGCGTCGCCGACGGGTGCAGGTCGGCGCCGAGCGCGACGACCATGACGTCGCCGTCGAACGTACCCGGCGTCGGTCTCGACGCGCCGCGCCGCCGGGTCGATCGAGCGGATGTCGGTCTGCACGAAGCGCACGCCGGGCTTGACGATGTCGGCGTACGGGTGCAGCACGGACTCCGCCGTCCGCCGCCCGAACATCACGTCCAGCTTGGAGAAGCCGAACACGAAGCCCTCGCCCTTGTCGATCAGGGTCACCTCGACGTCGTCGCCGAGCTCCTCGGACAGCCTCGTCGTCAGCTCCAGCCCGCCGAAACCCGCGCCCAACACCAACACCTTCATCCCGCCCTCCATCCGTCCCTCCGGGCGCACCCGGCGGGTGGCCCGCACGGATGATAGGACGCCGCTGGCGCAGGCGCGATCGTCGACCAACGTGCTCGCGTCGAGCTCAGTCCGGTGCTCGTTGCAGGTGCAACGGACCATCACTTGGGCACCACCGTGCCGGCGACCTCGAACGCCCGTTGTCCGGGAACGTCTCCTATCGGTGCCGGCCGTCACGACCCGACGCCGACCGCGGCGAACCTGGTGGGCCATGGACCTGGCCGATCGACTCGAGCTGCACGAGCTCCCCGGCCGCTACGGCGACGCCATCGACGACCGCGTGGGACCGCCTGGACGAGATCTTCACCGAGGACGCCGTCTTCGACCTCACCGACCTCGGCGCGCCGCGCTGCGAAGGCCTCGCGGCGATCAAGCGTTTCATGGACGAGGAGGCCGACCACCCCCGCACCCACCTGATGACGAACATCTACGTCGACGACACCCCGAGGGGGTGCAGCTCCGCTTCCGCATCGTCGCCCTCCTCGGCGGCGGCCGGACCGGCACGGCCTCGTACTACGACGACGTCGTCAAGACCCCGGCTCGGCTGGCGCGTCACCCACCGCGTCGTCACCCTCCGCCGGCGCCCGACCTGAGTGGTCCCGCCGTCGGCATGGACCTCAACCACCTCAACCTGCGGGTGCGCGACGCGCTGGCCTGTCGGCAGTTCTACGAGCGGCACTTCGCGTTCCGCCTCGCGTTCGAGGCCGAGGGCGGGTACTTCGAGCGCGGCGACGACGGGTTCCTGCTGGCGCTCGTCCCGGCGGCACCGCACCAGCCGCTGCCGCCGGGCTTCCACGTCGGCTTCGGGCTGACGACGCCCGATGAGGTCGCCGCGAAGCGCGCCGAGCTGGTGGCGGCCGGCGTGCCGGTGGGCGAGCTCGAGGACTCCCGCCCCGCCGAGGCCTACGTGACGTTCCGCTGCTGGGATCCGGACGGCACGGAGATCGAGGTGTTCTGGGAGACGGCCTGACGGGCGCACCGCGGGAGCGGCCGCGTGCACCCGCGCCGACCGCGCCCGATGCCGCCGGATACGGTGACGTCTCCAACTGGTCTCGATTCGGGGAGCGTGATCCGAGATGTCCACGTCGTTGGCGCAGCGCCTGCACCACACCGCGTTCGTCACCAAGGACCAGGAGGCGACGCGCGCCTTCTACGAGGACATCCTCGGGTTCCCGCTGCTCGCGACCTGGTCCGAGGCCGACGAGCTCTTCGGCGCCGTGCGGGTCTACTGCCACACGTTCTTCGGGCTCGCCGACGGCAGCGCGCTGGCGTTCTTCCAGTTCGCCGACGAGGCCGACCAGGAGCTGTTCGACCCGGCGCTCGCGCCGTCGCCGTTCCGCCACATCGCCATGAAGGTCGACGCCGACGGGCAGGCGGAGATCGAACGCCGCCTGACGGACGCCAAGTGGAAGCCGGAGCAGACGTACGTGCTCGAGCACGGCTACTGCCGGTCGCTGTACACGGAGGACCCCAACGGGATGCTGCTCGAGTTCACGCTCGACGTCCCCGCGGCCGCCGACATCGCCGAGCTGCGGTCGGCGGACGCCCACGAGACGCTGCGCCGGTGGCTCGCCGGCGATCACACCAGCAACAACACCTACCGCTGACGCGCCGACGATGCCGTCGCGGCTCACGCTCACGATCGACAACGGGCCGACCCCGGGCGTGACGGAGCGCGTGCACGAGGTCCTGCAGCGCCACGCCGCGCCGGCGATGTTCTTCGTCGTCGGTCGCAACGTCGTCGCGCCGGGCGGTCGGCGCCTCGTCGAGCAGGCGGTCGCGGCAGGGCACGTCGTCGGATCGCACACGTGGAGCCACACCGTGCCGTTCGGCCACGCCGGTGACGGCGATGTCGATCGCGAGCTCGACGACGGGCGCCGGGCCGTCGCCGACGCCGGCGGCGACGGGCAGCTGTTCCGGCCGTACGGCGCCGGCGGCAGCATCGACGATCGGCTGATGAGCCGCCACGGCGCCGGCGCGCCTGCTCGCCGACGGCTGCACGTGCGTGCTGTGGAACTCGGTGCCCGGGGACTGGCTCGACCCGTCGGGTTGGATGGCGACCGCGCTCGCCGACATCGAGCGCGCAGCCCTGGACGGTGGTGGTGCTGCACGACGTCCCGGACGCGTCGCTCGCCGGGCTCGACGAGTTCCTGGTCCGCTGCGCCGACGCGGGGGTCGAGCTGACCCTGGACGTGCCGGACGAGTGCACCCCGATCCGGGCGGGCGTGCCGACGGCCTCGTTCGACCTGCTCGGGGTCGGGCCGGCACCGCCGGCCGCGCCCTGAGCTGCCGCCCCGTCGTCAGCGCTGGCCGATGGTGCGGGCGAGGTGGCCGACGGCCTCGGTGTAGGGCGGTCGGACCATCGTGATCACGCGGTGCACGCCGAGCCGGGCCAGCCGATCGTCCGTCGGCGAGCCCGACGTCGTGACGATGAAGGCGTCCGGGTCGCGCCCGGCCGCAGCGTGGGCCGCGCGGGCGACGTCGAGCAGCCGCGGCAGCGACGGTCCCGGCGGGCGCGTTGATGCCGTCGCCGAGCCGACCGGCCAGCTCCGCCATCTTCGGCCCGAAGCCGCCGACGATCACCGGAGGAGGCGGCACCGGACGCAGGAAGCCGTCGGCGCCGCCGGCGCTGCCCGTCCAGACCTGGCGCAGCGTGGCGATCGCCGCCTCGACCGCGGCCCGCCGCGCCGCGTCGCCGCCGACGGGGCGGCCGAGCGCCCGTTGCTCGCCGGCGTACGGCGTCGCCTTGCCGCCGCCGGCACCGATGCCGAGCAGCAGGCGCCCGCCGCTGACCTCCTGCAGCGTCGCGGCCATCACCGCCAGCGTTCCGGCGTCCCGGTTGGCGACGTTGAGCACGAGCGGCCCGATCGCCAGCTGCGGCACCGCGGCGGCGAGGGCGCTGAGGACGGTCCAGCACTCCAGCACGTGCGGGGCGCGGTGCGCCGAGCCGGCGAGGTGGTCGTACAGCCAGATCCCGTCGAAGCCGGCCTCCTCGGCCTGGGCGGCGGCGTCGCGCAGGTCCTCCCACCGCCCGCCGAACGGATCGAACAGGAGGTCCACCTGCATGCCGGCCACGGTACCGACGCGCTGGCGCGACGCATTCACAGTCCGGTTTGTTGCGCCTGGCGCAACAAACCGAGCTGTGAATCAGGACGACGGCCGGGCCGCGAGGGCCGGCGGACGTCACACGGCGGTGAAGGCGCCGTCGACGAGCTGGGCGGCGACGTCGGTGGCGTCGAGCTCGGCCGACGTGTGGACGTCGTCGGTGAACCCGAACCCGGCCAGCTCGCGACCCGACGTCGAGCTCGAGGAGCTGCTCGCGCAGCATCGGACGGGCGGCGACGAACGCGGCGCGGGCGGCCGCCGCGTCCGGTGAGCAGCACGGCGGGCTGACGGCCCCCGACGGGTCGAGGGCGGTGAGCACGGCGCCGGCCCCGAGGAGGTCCTCGACCGCGTGACGCAGCGAGTCGTCGGCGAACCGCTCGCCGGCGGCGATCGACGCCGATCGCGCCCCCGGCGGCGAGCTCCCGGGCCCGCCGCGCCGTCGCCGTGGCGTTGCGCAGGGATCCGGCGAGGACGCGCCGTGCCGGGATGTCCGGCAGCGGCGACGGTGATCGTGGCGCCGTTCGGGGACGGCAGCACGAGGCGGGTGCCGGCTCGCAGCGTCAGCAGGTCCGTCGGCGACAGCGAGGGCCGGCCCTCCTCGCGTCGACCGGCGAGCACGGCACCGCTCCCGGCGGCGAGAGCCGCCGCCTGCTCGTCCGCCCAGCGCGCCGGGACGACCGTCGCGCCGGCCTCGACGGCCGCGCTGACCGCGCTCGAGAAGCGCAGCACGTCGACGATCACGACGACGGCCACGTGCGGCGCCAGCGCGGCGAGCCCGGCGGGGCCCCACGCGAGGCGGTACGCGAAGCCGTCCTGCTCGATCACCGCGCCCGCGTCACCAGCGGTCCCAGTGCAGCACCGACGCCAGCGGCTCGCGCTTGGCCGGCTTGAACTCGGTGCCGACGGTGTAGGCGATCGGGAACAGGCCGCCCTGTGACACCTTGTCGTAGGGGATCCCGAGGAGGTCGGCGACCTGGCGCTCGCCGTCGTTCATCAGGTGGATCGTCGTCCAGGCGGAGCCCATGCCGCGCTCGCGCAGGGCCAGCATGAAGCTCCACACCGCCGGCAGCAGCGAACCCCATGCGCCGGCCCCCTGCACGACCGATGCGTCGTCGAGCCGGCCCCACAGGCAGGGGATGAGGAGCATCGGGGCGCGGTGGAAGTTGTCCGAGAGGTAGCCCGCCGAGTCGCGCACCTTGTCCTGGCGATCCGCACGTGAGTCGCCCTCGGGGTACTCGGCCGCCGGCATCGAGCGGTACATGTCGAAGTTCGTGCGGTAGACGTCGGCGACCGCGGACTTGAGGTCCTGGTCCTCGATGACGACCCAGTGCCAGCCCTGGCGGTTCGATCCCGTCGGCGCCTGGAGGGCGATCTCGAGGCACTCCTCGACGACGGCGCGGTCGACCGGCTTGTCGAAGTCGAGGCGCTTGCGCACCGAGCGGGTCGTGGTGAGCACCTCGTCGGCCGTCAGGTTCAGCTTCATGGGGGTGAGCATGGCAGGCAAGGATGTGGGGATGAGCGATCGAGTGACCATCAACGTCGACGAGCGCGGCATCGCCGACGTGCGCATGAACCGGCCGGAGAAGCGCAACGCACTCGACACCGCGATGTTCGCCGGGTTGCGCGACGCCGGTGAGCAGCTCAAGACGATGCCGAACGTCCGCGTCGTCGTGCTGTCCGGTGAGGGGTCGTCGTTCTGCGCCGGCCTCGACTTCTCCTCCTTCAACGCGATGGCGAGCGGCGAGCGTGGCGGTGCCGAGACGCCGGCGGCGTCCGACGAGAGCCCGAGCACGCCGACGACCGGCGGCATCACGCACCTCGGCCAGCAGGTCGCGTGGGTGTGGCAGGAGCTGCCGGTGCCGGTGATCGCAGCCGTCCATGGCCACGCCCTCGGCGGCGGCATCCAGATCGCCCTCGGCGCCGACATCCGCATCGTCCACCCGGACACCCAGCTGTCGGTGCGCGAGGTCCACTGGGGCCTCGTGCCGGACATGACCGGCACCCTGTTCCTGTCCAAGCTGTGCGGCGTCGACGTCGCCAAGGAGCTGACGTTCACGGCGCGGATCTTCTCGGGCACCGAGGCCGGCGAGCTCGGCGTCGCGACGCACGTCAGCGCCACGCCGCTCGAGGACGCGCTGGCGCTCGCCGCCGAGATCGCCGGCCGCAGCCCGGAGGCCGTGCGCGGCGCCAAGGCGCTGTTCAACCGCCTCGCCAACGCCGGTGCAGCCGAGCAGTTCGCCGAGGAGCGCCGCGTGATCGGCAGCCTGATCGGCACGCCGAACCAGGTCGAGACGGTCAAGGCGAACTTCGAGAAGCGGGCGCCGTCGTACACCGACCCGAGCTGAGGTGATCTCGCCGCTCGGCGACTGCGAGGTCCACGACCTCGGCTCGCGTCGCCGTCGGCGACACGTTCCGCATCTTCGTCGGGCACTGCCACGACGGCCGGGCGAGCGACGTGCCGGCCGTCTACGTGAGCGACGCCAACGGCGCGTTCGGCCTCACGGTCGACATCGTGCGCCACCTCCAGCTCGGCGGTCACGTGCCGCCGTTGGTGGTCGTCGGCATCGGGTACCCGGTGGCGTTGCTCCGCCAGACGCTCGCGCCCCGGACGCGGGACCTCACGCCGACGGTGAGCCCGGTGATGACCGACGGCGCCGGCGACGTCGTGGCGAGCGGCGGCGCGGCGGCGTTCCTCGCGTTCGTCGCCGACGAGCTGCAGCCGTGGGTGCGCGAGCGGCTGCCGGTCGGGCCCGACGCCGTGTACGTCGGGCACTCGCTCGGCGGCCTGTTCGGTGCCTCCACGCTGTTCGAGCGCCCGGCCACGTTCCGCGGGTACGCCCTCGCCAGCCCGTCGATCTGGTGGGACGACCACGTCATCCTCCGGCACGAGGCGGCCTACGCAGCGGCCCACGCCGACCTCGCGGCGACGGTCGTCGTCACGGTGGGGCGGCCACGAGACGGCCGAGGGTCGCGTGCGCGCCGCCGAGCAGGTGCCGGCGTTCGCCCGGCCGACGCTCACGGCGCCCGTACGTGACATGGTCGCCGACGCGGCCACGTTCGCCGGCGCCCTCGCCGGGCGGAGGTACCCGAGCCTCGACGTGCGCTACCGGGCGTTCGCCGACGAGCACCACGTGTCGATCCCGCCGGTCGCCACGTCGCACGCCCTGCGGGTCCTGTTCGACGCGCCGGGCGCCGACGACCTCGTGCCGCGCCTGGTCAGCGGGGGATCGGCGGGAGCTCGAACGGTGGACGACCGGTGACGACGAGCTCGGCGAGCGCGTCGCCGAGCACGGGCGCCATGGTGAGGCCTGCCGCGCCGTAGCCGCCGGCGACGAAGACGCTGTCGTACCCGGGGACGGCACCGACGGACGGCGTGCCGCCGGTGGCCAGCGGACGCAGACCGACGCGTGTCTCGACCACGGTCGCCGTCGCCAGGCCCGGCGCGAGGGCGAGTGCCTGGTCGAGGACCTGGCGCTGGCCGGCGGCGGTGACGCGCGCGTCGAAGCCGCTGCCGGTCTCTCGGGTCGCGCCGGCCACGATGCGCCCGCCGTCGAAGGCCACGAGGTAGTGGTCGCCGACGGGCACGACGGTCGGCCAGCCGTCGGTGACGACGCCCTCGAGGCGGAGGTGGACGATCTGGCCGCGCTGCGGCTCCACGTCGAGGGTCCGGTCGAGCGGCGCGAGCAACTCGGCGGCCCACGCCCCGCCGGCGACCACCAGCCGGTCGCCGGTGAGCCGCTCACCGTCGACCTCGGCGACGACCCGGTCCGCGTCGCGGCGCAGCGCCACCTCGCCGCGCCGCACCGTGCCGCCGAGCCGCTCGGTGGCGGCGAGCACCCCGGCGACGAGCAGCCGCCCGTCCACCCGCGCCCCGCCCGGGACCCACACGCCGTGCAGCCCGCTCCGCAGCGGCGGGAACAGGCGGCCCAGCCCGGCGTCGTCGAGGCGCTCGATGTCGCCCATCTCCGGCGCCGCGCCGCGCCGGGCGTGCAGCCGCGTCTTCGACGGCATCGATCTCCGCCGGGTCGGCGCTGACGACGAGCGAGCCGCTGCGGCGGTAGCCGAGGTCCGTGCTGCCGAGCGAGGCGAGCTGGTCGACGAACGCGGGGTAGTGGGCGGCCCCGCGTGCGTACAGCTCGTAGTACGGCCCGGTCGCCGCCGACGCCCACGGCTGGACGATGCCGGCCCCGGCTGCGGTCGCCCGTCCGGCGCGGGCGTCGTCGACGACGGTCACCGCCTCGCCGCGGCGGGCGAGCCCGAAGGCGACGCAGGCCCCGGCGATCCCGGCCCCGACGACCACCGTGTGCGGCATGCGCCGACCCTACGGTGCGGCCCGATCGCCACCCGCCCGCAGACCGGTCCTGTCAGGGGGATGCGGCCCGAACGGGCCGATCCTGGCTGACAGGACGGCGCGAACGTCGGCGCGATCCCTGGTCAGGGATCACATTCGTCGGTCCGGGTCGGGAGGGCGTAGAGTGGGTCACCGCTCGAGACAGCGTCGTCCCGGGCTCCCACCCAAGCCGTTTCCGACTTCCGTGGATGAGAAGGACGATGCACACACCTCCCGGCCCCTACGGCCTCTACGATCCGCGATTCGAGCACGACTCCTGTGGTGTCTCGTTCGTGGCCAGCATCAAGGGCGTGCGCAGCCATGAGCTGGTGCACACGGGCCTCGTCGCCCTGACCAACCTCGAGCACCGCGGCGCGACCGGCGCCGAGCCCGACACCGGCGACGGCGCCGGGATCCTCGTCCAGGTGCCCGACCGCTTCCTGCGGTCGGTGCTCGGCGAGCAGGGCGTCGACCTGCCGCCGATGGGCGCCTACGCCGTCGGCATGGCGTTCCTGCCGTTCGACACCGTCGCCGCCGACAAGGCGCAGGCGGCGATCGAGAACATCATGGGCGACGAGGGCCTGACGGTCCTGGCGTGGCGCGACGTGCCCACCGAGCCCGAGCTGCCTCGGGGCGACGTCGCGCGCCGCGATGCCCACGTTCAAGCAGCTGCTCATCAGCGACACGGCCGGGGACGACCGGCATCGACCTCGACCGCAAGGCGTTCCTCGCCCGCAAGCGCGTCGAGCACGAGCTGGAGCCGGAGTTCGCCACCTACTTCCCGTCGCTGTCGTCGCGCACCCTCGTCTACAAGGGGATGCTGACGACGCCGCAGCTGTCGGCGTTCTTCCCCGACCTCCTCGACGAGCGCTTCGAGAGCGCCCTGCTGCTCGTGCACAGCCGCTTCTCGACGAACACGTTCCCGTCGTGGCCGCTCGCCCACCCGTACCGCTACGTCGCCCACAACGGCGAGATCAACACCGTCCAGGGCAACCAGAACTGGATGCGGGCTCGCGAGGCGATGGTCGACGGCACCGTCGTGCCCGGCATCGACAAGGCGTTCCCGATCTGCACGCCGGGGGCGTCCGACACGGCCCGCTTCGACGAGGTCCTCGAGCTGCTCCACCTCGGTGGGCGCCCGATCCACCACGCCATGCTGATGATGATCCCCGAGGCGTGGGAGAACAACGACGAGATGGATCCCGCGCTGCGGGCGTTCTACCGGTTCCACTCGACGGTGATGGAGCCGTGGGACGGCCCGGCGAGCGTGACGTTCACGGACGGCACCGTCATCGGCGCCGTGCTCGACCGCAACGGCCTGCGTCCCGAGCCGCTACTGGGTCACCGACGACGACCTCGTGGTCATGGCGTCGGAGGTCGGCGTCATCGACATCGACCCGGCCAAGGTCGTGACGAAGGGCCGCCTGCAGCCAGGCCGCATGTTCCTCATCGACACCGCCCAGGGGCGCATCGTCGACGACGAGGAGATCAAGGCGACGCTCGCCGCCGAGCACCCCTACGCCGACTGGCTCGAGCAGGGCCTCGTCGAGCTCGCCGACCTGCCCGAGCGCGAGCACGTCGTGTTCAGCCACGACAGCGTGCTGCGCCGCCAGCAGCTGTTCGGCTACACCCACGAGGAGCTCAAGGTCATCCTCGCCCCGACCGGCTCGAACGGCGCGGAGCCGATCGGCTCGATGGGCACCGACACGCCGATCGCCGTGCTGTCGACGCGCCCGCGCCTGCTGTTCGACTACTTCTCGCAGCTCTTCGCCCAGGTCACCAACCCGCCGCTCGACGCCATCCGCGAGGAGGTCGTGACGTCGGTGTCGTCGACGATCGGCCCGGAGGCGAACCTGCTCCACCCCGGCCCGGACAGCTGCCGCCAGCTCGCGCTGCCGTTCCCGGTGATCGACAACGACGAGCTCTCCAAGATCGTCCACGCCAACGACGGCGGGCGCTTCCCCGGGCTCCGCTCGCACGTGGTCAAGGGCCTCTACCGCGTCGCCGGTGGCGGCCTCGCCCTCGAGCGCGCCCTGTCGGCGATCTGCTCGGAGGTGTCGACGGCGATCGAGGAGGGCGCGCGCATCATCGTCCTGTCGGACCGCAACGCCGACGCCGCCGAGGCACCGATCCCGTCGCTGCTGCTGACCGCCGCCGTGCACCACCACCTCGTGCGCACGAAGCAGCGCACGATGGTCGGGCTCCTCGTCGAGTGCGGCGACGCCCGCGAGGTGCACCACATGGCGCTCCTCATCGGGTACGGCGCCGGCGCCATCAACCCGTACCTGGCGTTCGAGTCGATCGAGGACCTCATCGCCGAGGGGCTCCACGGCATGGGCGAGATGGATCCCCAGAAGGCCGTGCGCAACTACATCAAGGCGTGCGGCAAGGGCGTCCTGAAGGTGATGTCGAAGATGGGCGTCTCGACGGTGGCCAGCTACACCGGCGCCCAGATCTTCGAGGCCATCGGGCTCAGCGAGGACCTCGTCGAGCAGTACTTCACCGGCACGGTCAGCCGCCTCGGCGGCATCGGGCTGGAGGAGATCGCGACGGAGGTCGCGGCCCGCCACGCCCAGGCCCACCCGACGCGGCCCGAGGAGCGCGCCCACCGCAAGCTCGAGCTCGGCGGCGAGTACCAGTGGCGCCGCGAGGGCGAGATCCACCTCTTCAACCCGGAGACGGTGTTCAAGCTGCAGCACGCCACGCGGTCGAAGCGCTACGACATCTTCCGCCAGTACTCCCGGCTCATCGACGACCAGTCGACCGCGCCTCGCCACGCTGCGCGGCCTGTTCGCCTTCAAGGAGGGCGCCCGCCAGCCGGTGCCGATCGACGAGGTCGAGTCGGTGCGCTCGATCGTGCGCCGCTTCTCGACCGGGGCGATGAGCTACGGCTCGATCTCGGCCGAAGCCCACGAGACGCTGGCGATCGCGATGAACAACATCGGCGCCAAGTCGAACACCGGCGAGGGTGGCGAGGACGCCGACCGGCTCTACGACCCGGCGCGCCGCTCGGCGATCAAGCAGGTCGCCTCCGGTCGCTTCGGCGTCACGTCGGAGTACCTGACCAACGCCGACGACCTGCAGATCAAGATGGCCCAGGGCGCCAAGCCCGGCGAGGGCGGCCAGCTGCCCGGTCACAAGGTGTACCCGTGGATCGCCAAGACCCGGCACTCCACGCCTGGCGTCGGCCTCATCAGCCCGCCGCCGCACCACGACATCTACTCGATCGAGGACCTCAAGCAGCTCATCCACGACCTCAAGAACTCCAACCCGGCGGCGCGCGTCCACGTGAAGCTCGTCGCCGAGGTCGGGGTCGGCACCGTTGCGGCCGGAGTCAGCAAGGCGAAAGCAGACGTCGTGTTGATCTCCGGCCACGACGGCGGCACCGGCGCCAGCCCGCTGACGTCGTTGAAGCACGCCGGCGGGCCGTGGGAGCTCGGCCTCGCCGAGACCCAGCAGACGCTGCTGCTCAACGGCCTGCGCGACCGCATCGTCGTGCAGACCGACGGCCAGCTGAAGACGGGCCGCGACGTCGTGATCGCCGCCCTGCTCGGCGCCGAGGAGTTCGGGTTCGCCACTGCGCCGCTCGTCGTGTCGGGCTGCGTGATGATGCGCGTCTGCCACCTCGACACGTGCCCGGTCGGCATCGCCACCCAGAACCCGGAGTTGCGCAAGCGCTTCAGCGGCAAGCCCGAGTTCGTCGAGACGTTCTTCGAGTTCGTGGCCGAGGAGGTCCGCGAGCTGATGGCCGAGCTCGGGTTCCGCACGGTCGCCGAGATGATCGGCCACGTCGAGGTCCTCGACACGCGGGCCGCCATCGACCACTGGAAGGCCGACGGGCTGGACATCGGGCCGATCCTCGCCATCCCCAAGAACCCCTACGGCCAGTCGATGCTGCAGTCGGTGCCGCAGGACCACGGGCTCGCCGAGGCGCTCGACCAGGAGCTCATCCGCCTCGCCCAGCCGGCGATCCAGGACGGCCAGCACGTCGAGATCGACCTGCCGATCCGCAACGTCAACCGCACCGTCGGCACGATGCTGGGCCACGAGATCACGAAGGCGTGGAAGGGCGAAGGGTTGCCCGACGGCACGATCGACGTGCGCCTCACGGGCTCGGCGGGCCAGAGCTTCGGTGCCTTCGTCCCGGCCGGCGTGACCCTGCGCCTCGTCGGTGACGCCAACGACTACCTCGGCAAGGGGCTGTCGGGCGGCCGGCTCGTCGTGTCGCCGCCGCCGACGTCGCCGTTCGTCGCCGAGGAGCAGATCATCGCCGGCAACGTGATCGCCTACGGGGCGACGGGCGGGGAGATCTTCCTGCGCGGTGTCGTCGGCGAGCGCTTCTGCGTGCGCAACTCGGGCGCCCTCGCCGTCGCCGAGGGCATCGGCGACCACGGCTGCGAGTACATGACCGGCGGCCGCGTCGTCGTGCTCGGCCGCACCGGGCGCAACTTCGGTGCCGGGATGTCCGGCGGCATCGCCTACGTCCTCGACGTCGACGGCCGCTTCCGCAGCCGGCTCAACGAGGAGATGGTCGCCCTCGACGAGCTCGACGCCGCCGACCGGGCGTTCCTGCACGATGTCGTGACGCCGCCACCGCGAGCTGACCGGCTCGGCGGTGGCCGACCGGCTGCTGGCGTCGTGGGCGGCGTCGGTGAGCCGGTTCCGCAAGGTGATGCCCACGGACTACAAGCGGGTGCTGAACGTGATGAAGGACGCCGAGGCCGCCGGCCTCGACGAGGAGGCCACCATGCACAAGGTCATGGAGGCGAGCCGCGCATGATGGCCTCGCTCGCTCCGAAGACTCCGCTCACTCGGCGTGTCTCGCTGCGCCTGGCGGCGCCCGGCCGGGCCCGGCCCGCCGGGTTCGACCGCTCGCACGGCCCGGCCGAACGCTCGACCTGACCGCGCACGCTCGCTGCGGACGGGGGCCGAAGCGGTCACTCGCGTGGGTCACGTTCGCGGGCACGGGGGTCTCAGCTGATGGGCGAGGCCACTGGATTTCTGAAGTGGTCGCGCGAGATGCCGTCGCGGCGGCCGGTGCCGGTGCGGTTGCTCGACTGGAAGGAGGTCTACGAGGACTTCCCGGCCGATGCGGCGCGGACCCAGGCGGGACGCTGCATGGACTGCGGCATCCCGTTCTGCAACAACGGCTGCCCGCTCGGCAACCTGATCCCGGACTGGAACGACCTCGTCTACCGCGACCACTGGCGCGACGCCATCGACCGGCTGCACGCCACGAACAACTTCCCGGAGTTCACCGGCCGCCTGTGCCCGGCTCCGTGCGAGGCGGCGTGCGTGCTCGGCATCAACGCCGACCCCGTGACGATCAAGCAGGTCGAGGTCGAGATCATCGACCGGGCGTGGGACGAGGGCTGGGTCACCCCGCAGATCCCGACCGTCAAGACCGGCAAGCGCGTCGTCGTCATCGGCTCCGGCCCGGCCGGCCTCGCCGCCGCCCAGCAGCTGACCCGGGCCGGGCACGACGTGCTCGTGCTCGAGCGGGCCGACCGCATCGGCGGCCTGCTGCGCTACGGCATCCCCGAGTTCAAGATGGAGAAGCGCCACGTCGACCGCCGGCTGCGCCAGATGGAGGCCGAGGGCACCGAGTTCCGGGCCAACGCCGGCGGTCGGCGACAACATCGACGTCGACATCCTGCTGGCGTCCAACGACGCCATCGTCCTCGCCTGCGGGGCGACGGCGTGGCGCGACCTGCCGGTGCCGGGCCGCGAGCTCGACGGGATCCACCAGGCGATGGAGTTCCTGCCGTGGGCGAACCGCGTGCAGCAGGGCGACATCACCGAGCCGCCGATCACGGCGGCCGGCAAGCACGTGATCATCATCGGCGGCGGCGACACCGGCGCCGACTGCCTCGGCACGTCGCACCGCCAGGGCGCGGCATCGGTGACGCAGCTGGAGATCATGCCCCGCCCGCCCGAGGACCGGACGCCCGACAACCCGTGGCCGCAGTGGAGCCTGATCTACCGCACGTCGTCGGCCCACGAGGAGGGTGGCGAGCGGGTGTTCAGCGTCAACACCGAGCGCTTCGTCGACGACGGCAACGGCCGCGTCAAGGCCCTGCTGCTGCACGAGGTGCGAGATGGTCGACGGCCGGTTCCAGAAGGTGCCCGGGCACCGACCGCGAGATCCCGGCCGACCTCGTCCTGCTGGCGATGGGCTTCGTCGGGCCGGAGAAGGGCACGTGGCTCGACCGGCTCGGCGTCGAGCTCGACGAGCGTGGCAACGTCCGCCGCGACGACACGTTCATGTCGAGCGTCCCCGGCGTCTTCGTGGCCGGCGACATGGGCCGCGGCCAGTCCCTGATCGTGTGGGCGATCGCCGAGGGCCGGGCGTGCGCGGCCGGCGTCGACCGCTACCTCGTCGGCGAGACGACGCTGCCGGCACCGATCCTGCCGACGGCGCGACCGCTCACCTAGTGCCGCGGCGTAGCCTCCCGGGGATGTTCACGCCCGTGTCCCGCTTCGGCCTGGCGGCGCTCTCCGTCTGCCGCGCTGTGGGGGCTCACCGCGTGCGGTGACAGCCCCGGCTCGGCGACGGTGACGACGGTCAACATCCGCCCGTCGAGCTACGAGGTGAAGCCGCCGGCAACGGTCGCGCCGACCGTCCCGGCGGTGCCGGAGCCCGACGCCGACGGGCGCTCGGCCGCCGAGCAGACCTACACGGTGCACCAGGACGAGTACCCGCTACGAGATCGCCCACGCTCTTCGACGTCTCGCTCGACGAGCTGCGCAACTACAACGGCTGGGAAGCCGACTACTCGAACTACCCGGCGCCCGGTGGCACGGTGCGGATCCCGCCGAACGCCAAGTTCCTCGACCCCACGGCGACGACGACGACCGTGCGCCGGGACCGCGACCGACGAGACCGACGGCTCGACGCCGGTCTCGGGCGGCGACCGCTGCAACCCGACGTACACGATCGAGGAGGGCGACGCGCCCTACGTCGTCACCGCCAAGTTCGACATCACCATCGAGGCGCTCAACGCCGCCAACGTGAGCACACCGGACTGGCCGAACTTCTACACCGGTCGCGAGATCAAGCTGCCGCCGCCGGCCGACTGCGCCGGCGGCACGGCCGCGACGACGACCACGACGCCCGGCTGAACCTCGCCCGGGCCGTCAGCCGAGGTCGGGCCAGCGCCGCGTCGGTGGCCGCCGCCACCCGGCGATGCCTTGGCGGCGCCGCGTCGTGAGGTCCCACTGCCGCCGCCAGCCGGTGTAGTCGGGACCGCCGAGCGTCGGGCTGGTGCCGGCCGCCGCACGGCGGCGCGCCGTCCAGTAGTCCGTCGTGGCCTCGTCGGCGAGCGTCGTCACGGCGGCCTGGATGCGGGCGTTGAAGCGCCGGCTGGTCTCGCCCTCGACCGGCGGCATCGGCGCCCCGAACACGACGCGGGTGCGCCCGGGCCGCGGTCGCTTCATGCCCTTGCCGAAGATCGATCCGGTGCCGTCGAGGAACACCGGCACGACCGGCGCGCCGGTGCGCGCCGAGAGGTAGGCCGCGCCGGCCTTGAAGTCCTGGCCCCAACCGTCGGGGGAGCGGCCGCCCTCCGGGTAGATCACGAGGCTCCAGCCGTCCTCGACGAGCTCGCGGATCATGTCGGCCGACTTGCGGCCCGTCGACTCGCGGTCGATCGGGACGACGTTCAGCGACAGCGAGGCGAGCGCCGCCTTCCAGTGCTTGTCGAAGAAGTAGTCGGCGGCGGCGGCGATGACGAGCCGCTTGCGCCACGTGTACGGCACGGCGCGCACCATCAGCGCGGTGTCGAGGTGGCTGTGGTGGTTCGGCGCGAAGATCAGCGGCGGCGGCGGATCGTCGGAGTCCGCGGCGTGGCGGCGGAGGTCGTCGAGGCGGTCGGTGCCGTGGATCTCGGGTGCCGCGAGGCCCTGCACGATGGCCCGGATCGGTCCCTCGGCGATGACCCCGCGAGCGACGCGGGCGACGGGGGAGCGGGCCCACTCGGTGTCGTAGTCGGCGCCGAGCCGGGACGGCTCGACGGGCACCTCGACGCCGCGCGGGATCGTCGGGGCGCGGAACGGGAAGCCGACGTTGCGGCCCGGTGCGGCGACCCGGCCGACAGCGCGCTCCACCTGCCCCGCGGCTCGGGCCGCCCGGCGCAGCGCGTGGCGGGTGACGGCGGACGACTCGGTCACTTGACGTCGGCCATGAGGATCGGCGGGTTGTGGATGTGGGTGACCGTCGGCGCCCGGCCGACGACGTCGGAGGCGATCTCGAGGGCGTCGTCGAGCGTCGACGCCGGCACGAACCCGAGGCGGCGCACCGACTTCGGATCGCCGCCGACGATGATGATCCGCCCGCAGTGCTTCATCGCGTGGGCACCCCAGTACCACATGTAGAACGGGTGCACGCCGTGGTAGGCGTAGCTCGTGCGGTACAGGTGGCGGTACCAGTCGTCGTTGGCGTAGCGCTCCTCGTACTGCTTCGACATCACGTGCGGGTCGGTGGTGTCGGCGAGCACCTGCTCGTAGAAGTCGATGTAGCTCGGGTGGTGCACGGGGTGGAAGTCCGGCTGCGTCGGGTGGAACATGATCACGACGCCTCCTTCCCGCACCAACGGCTTGCCGCGGTAGAAGTTGAAGAAGTACCCGAGCCCGGTGCACATCACGAGGATCGGGTTCATGATCGAGTTGACGTTGTACGGGCAGATGTAGGGGATGCCCATCGTCAGGATGTCGGTCTGGCCCTGGACCTCGACGAGGTGCTGGGCGTAGACGTGCTCGGTCGTGCGGCGGTGCACGGCGTCGACGTCGCCGGCCTGCACGCTCGTCATCTGGTGCGGCGCCTCGATCGAGTGGAGGATCTTGCGCGCCAGCCGGGTCGGCGCGAGCGACAGCGACTTGGCCGTGCCGAGGTACGTCGCCCGGTCCTTGGCCGTCCACTCCCACTCCCGCTTGGACAGGAACTCGAACGTGGTCGGGAACGTGTCGGTGTTCAGCGTGGTCTCGATCTGGAAGACCTTGACGCCCGAGTCGACGAGCACCTTGCCCATCCGCCAGTTGCTCTTGTGCAGCTCGGAGCGGTGCTGGTCCATGAAGCTGTGGCTGGCTTCCATGGTGGTCGGGTTGTGGTGGTGGCGCAGGCTGCGGTAGCTGGCGAGGCCGGTCGCCGTCGACTTCCACCCGCCGTCCATCGCGACGAGGTTGATGTTGACGTAGACGAGCAGGTCCGACGTCGCGGCCCGCTTGTTGATCTCGACCTCCTCGCCGTGCTCGGTCGTGCCGAGGTAGACGAGGTTCTCGGGATCCTCGGCGTCGTGCTGGGTCAGCATCCCCCGCGGCGCGAAGGCGTCGTACACCCGGTCGCCGACGGCGTGGCGCAGCTCGGCCTCGTTCATCCGGCGGTGCAGGGCCAGGGCACAGATGAGGTGGACGTCGTCGACGCCGGCCTCGGCGGCGAGGTCGAGCACGGCCTCGATCACCCGCTGGCGGACATCGGGCCGGCGCATCTTGGGCAACGGCAGGCTGATGTCGTCGAAGGCGATCGTCAGGCGCATCCCGGGGAACAGCAGCGTCGGCAGCGGGTCCTGGTCGAACGGGTGCAGCAGGGCGTCGCGGATGGCCCCGTCGACGTCGTCGATCGGCGCCAACGGCTCAGCCGGGTAGATCACCCGGCTGCGGTCGGCCGGGAGCTTCTCGAGGCTGAGCCCCTCACCGTTCCAGAACAGCGTGGGCGGGGTCGAGCGGTCGACGTCGAGGACGAAGCCGGGACGAGGCATCAGGGCTCCTGTGTGTGGGCGCGGAGGTCGAAGGCGATCTTCACGGCGCCGCGCCGGCCGGCGGAGGCGGCGTGGGCGATGGCGTCGACGTGGTCGGCGAGGGGGTAGGTGGCCGACAGCCAGCGCTCGGCAGCGATGGCCGTGGCCGTCTCCATGGCGAGGTCGAACGTGCGCACGCGAGGTCCGTCGGCGAGGGTCTCGGTGCCGTAGGTGTAGGCGCCGACGAGCTCGGTCTCGCGGTGCCACAACCCGGTCAGGTCCACCGTGACCTCGGCCGGCATCCCCATCATGACCACGCGTCCGCGCGGCCGGGTGATCGCCAGCGCGGTCGTCAACGACGACGTCGTGCCGACGGCGTCGATCGTGGCATGGGCGCCCGACGACAGGTGCTCGCCGACGACGTGGCAGCCGACGATCCGGCGCACGGCCCGCGGGAGCTCGCTCGCCGCCACGACGTCATGGGCGCCGAGGGCCCGAGCGGCGGCCTGCTGGTGCGGGTACCGGGCGCCGACGACGACGCGCGTGGTCGGCGCGTAGCGCAGCAGCCCGGCGACGGCGGCGAGGCCCATCGTGCCGGCACCGAGCACGGCGACGACGGGTTCCGCCGCGTCCTGCGCCCGGCGGGCCGCCATCAGGGCCGCGTGGATGCCTCCGGCGAGCGGTTCGACGAGCACGGCGCGCTCGTCGGGGAGATCGTCACCGATGCGGTGGAGCTGCGTCTCGTGGGCCCAGAACCACGGCGCCCAACCGCCACCGGTGGAGCAGCAGAAGCCGGTCTGGATGCCGGGCTCGAGGTGGCCGGTGGCGAGGTGGGCGTAGTCGTCGCCGTCGCCCGGCGCGGCACCGTCGAACGGCGCGGCGAAGCCGCGCGCCTCGTGGCCGAGCACCGGCTCGAGCACGACGCGGGTGCCGTCGTCGAGCTCGCCGACGACCTCGTGGCCCGGCACGAACGGGAAGCTCACCCAGTCGTCGAAGTACGTCGATGCGTGGCCCTCGATCATCGACAGGTCGCTGCCGCAGATGCCGGCGAGGCGGGTGTGCACCCGCTGCCACCCGGGACCGGGCAGCTCCGGGTCGTCGACCTCCGTGAAGTCGAGCGGGCCGACGCGCACGGCGGCGGCCGGCGCGAGCGCCGAGGCGACCCTGGCCAACCCCAGCCGCCCGACCGAGCGCTTCACCTGCAGCGCCTTCATGCTCGGACCTCGCTCCGCTCGGCCTCCCGAGCCGGCCTGCGGCCGGCCCGACCTCCAGCCGGCGGCCGTGGGGCGATCGACGCGTGCGTTCGCGCCGATCATCGGCGGTCATCATCAGGCGAACCTCCGGCGGCGCTCGCGCTCGACCATCTGCGGCCCGAACGGGAGCAACGGACGGGGACCGCCGCTCGCCTTCGACCAGTGCTCGACGAGCCAGCCGCGCTTGCGGGCGATCGCCGCCAGGCGGGTCTCCGGGTTGACCGCGACGGGGAAGCCGACGGCCTCGAGCAGCGGGAGGTCGCTCGTCGAGTCGGCGTAGGCGACGGCCTCCTCGATGCGCAGGCCCTCGGCGGTGCAGTAGTCGTGCAGGATCTGGGCCCGCGTCTCGCCGGTCGGCGGCACCTGCAGCATCTCGCCCGACAGGGTGCCGTCCGGTCGCACGCTCATCTCGGCGGCGACGATCTCGTCGAACAGTGGGCGCAACGACTCGACGGCGAAGTCGAGGGCGCCGGTGATGAGGATCGTGCGGTGCCCGAGGGCGCGGTGCTCGCGCACCCGTCGCCAGCCGGCCGGGAACCCCTTGGTCAGGATGACGTGGGTCAGCAGCTCGGCGGCATCCGTCTCGATCTGGGAGACGGGCGCGTCCTCGTAGCGGCGGTAGAAGTGGCGCAGGAAGTCGCCGCGGTCGACGCGGTCGAGCTTGAGGAGGCCGGGCGCCTCGGCCAGCGTGCGCAGCGCGTAGCGGAGCCGCTCGTTGCGGTCGAGGCGTCGCGTCGCCAGCCACGAGTAGCTCTCGACGACGTTGCTGGCGATGAGCGTGTTCTCGAGGTCGAACGCGGCGACCTGGCGGGCGGGGTCGAGCACCTGGCGGCGGAGCCGGCCGGCACGGTCGGTGGTCGTCTTCCCGGGCACCGTCTTGACGCGGGCGTGCTGCACGATCGACGGGAGGTGGATCGTGTTGATGTACGTCGGCCAGTCGACGATCCGCGGGTCGAACGCGAACGCCGCCCGATCGGTCTCGTCGAGCCCGTCCCACATCGCCATCAGGTTGTCGACCTGGTAGATCGCCTCGCACTCGGTGTACAGGCCGTACAGCTCGACGTACTCCAGCGCCCGCTCGACCTCGGTGCGCTTGGTCTCGAGCTTGGCCGACAGCTCGGCCTGCTTGCCCCGCAGGGGGAGCGCCTGGAGGAGCTTCTCGCTCCTGGTGATCACGGCCTTGGCGCGGGTCAGCTGGCCCTGCACCCGACCCCGACCGGGGAAGCGGAACTCGGGGACGAGGATCGGCTGGCCGTCGCTGTCGTACAGCGGGTGGGCCGTGAACCAGGCGCTGACGTTGTCGACGAGCGCCTTGTACTTGAGCGGGTTGATGCCGCCGGACGCCACCTGCGTGATCGCCGGGGCCCGCTCCGGTCCGAGCGCGGCGACGGTGATGATGGCGGCGACGACGATGTCGACGGGGATGACGTCGACCGTCCCCTCGGGCACGCCGGGGAACTCGCGCAGCAGGCCGCGGGCGTAGGAGATGAGCACCGGCTCGGCCATCCGGAAGCCCCGGATCCAGCCGGGGCGCGGCTCGGCCCACGCCGACTCGATGATCGACGGGCGCACGATGCTGACCGGCACCGCCCCCTTGGAGTCCGTCAGCGCCTGCTCGCCGAGCGCCTTGGTGAACGCGTACGCATCCGGCCACCCGACGCTCGCCGCCCGCGCCCGGCCGGCCTCGACGAGCCGGTCGCGGACCCAGCGCTCGCGACGCTGCTCGGTCTTGGCGGCGAGCGCGGGCGCGCCGGCCGCACCGAGCTCGGTGCGGGCCTCGGCGCGGAACTCCTGCAGCTGGGCGGGCTGACGGCTGGCCGCCTCGGCGTCACCGCGCAGGCGGCGGGCGGCGGCGACCTCGGCGCGCCAGCTCAGCCCGAGGTCGAACGGGCCGGCGCTGACGAGCTCCTCGGGCGCCGTGCCACGGCGGTTCCCGGCCACGTAGCACGTCGACACGGCGACGAGGTGGGGTGCGACGCCGAGCTCGTTCAGCAGGGTGGCGATCCGTGTCGGGCCGAGCAGGTTGATCTCGACGGCCGAGTCGAGCGGCGAGTCGAACGACACCGCGGCCGCCGAGTGGATCACGACGTCGCAGGAGGCGAAGACGGCCCGGTCGGCGTCGGACAGGCCGAGCCCATCGGTGCTCACATCGCCGGCGATCGTCGTGATGCGCCGCGCCGTCATCTCGTCGAACGTCTCGTCGCTCGCCGCGTGCGACGCCGCGCAGGCGGTCGAAGGCGTCGTTCTTCAGCAGCTCGCGCTGGACGCGCCGGGCCGCCGGCGTGCGCTTGCCGTCGCGGACCAGCAGCACGAGCTCGCAGTCGGGCACGCTGCGCAGCAGCCGCTCGACCAGCGCCGTGCCCACGAACCCGGTCGATCCCGTGATGGCGATCCGGGTGCGCGACAGCGCCTCGGCGATCACGGGGCCCATGTATAGCACGTGTCTACCAATTGGTAGAGAGGTGCGCGGCATCTCGACGCCGAGCTTCGTCGGCGTCAGGCCGACGAAGTGTCGTCAGAAGCCGGACGGACCGGCCACGAGCACCTGGTTGCGGCCGTTCGCCTTGGCGCGGTAGAGGGCGTCGTCGGCCTGCTGGACGAGCGCGTCGATGCCGCTGCCGCCGGCGGCCAGCTCGGCGACGCCGGCGCTGAACGAGCACCGGAACGTGCCGCCGCCTGCGGCGTCGAACTGCTCCTCGCGCAGGGCGACGAGGATGTGGTCGACGAGCCCGGCGGCCTGGCGCGCCGTCGATGCCGTCGTAGACGAGCAGGAACTCCTCGCCGCCCCAGCGCCCGGCCAGCGACGGCCGGGCGTCGCGGGCCAGCGCGGCGAAGCGCCGCAGCACCTCGTCGCCGGTGTGGTGCCCGTGGACGTCGTTGACGCCCTTGAAGTGATCGAGGTCGACCAGCGCGACCGACAGCGGTCGTCCGGTGGCGCGCGCCGCGTCCGCCATGCGCTCGGTCAGTCGCTGCGACGTGGCCCGGTTCGTGAGGCCGGTCAGGCCGTCGGACTCGGCGAGCCGGCGGTGCAGGTCGGTGCGGTCGATCCGGCTGGCGATCCGGGCCCGCAGCTCGGGGCCGATGATCGGCTTGACCACCATGTCGTCGGCACCGGCCTCGAACACCGCGTGGACCGTCTTGGCGTCGCGATGGGCCGTCAGGAAGATGATGCCCGTCTGCTGCCAGCGGTCGTCGGAGCGCAGCACCCGGCACAGCTCGATGCCGCTGATCTCGGGCATGTCGACGTCGAGCATGATGACGTCGGGGTGGTGGTCGTGCACCGCCCGCCAGAACTGCTCCTGGTCGTCGACGGCCACGAGGAACACGTCCTCGTCGGCGAGCAGGACGCGCAGCGTGTCGAGGATCATCTGGTCGTCGTCGACCGCGACGACGGTCGCCGTGCGGCGCCGCGCCGACCACAGCGACTCCACGCTCGCCACGATGTCGGCCGCGCCCGCCGGCAGCTGCACGTAGCGGCGCGCACCGCGCCTCGTGGCGGCGACCCGGTCGGCCAGGCGTCGTCCCGCGCTCACGGCGACCACGGGCGGCAGCGCCGGCCACGGCGCGCCGTCGTCGAGCTCGAGGTCGGCGCGGTCGAGGTCGATCACGACGGCGTCGACGGGGCGGTCGCCGGCGACGGCGTCGACCGCGGCGAGGTCGTGGACCGCGAGCGTCGCGGCGCCTCGGGCCGCCGCGGCGTCACCGATCGCGGACGGCCAGCGGCTCGCTGAAGCCGACGACGGCGACGGTCCGCATGGCCCGCCGTCGCGGTGGCGCCGCCTCGGGCGGAGGTGCATCACCGGGAGGCGTCGCGCCGTCGAACGCGGCCACGATCGCGGTGAGCTGCTCGACGAGCGGACCGGCGACGGCGACGTCCGGCGGCGCGTCGGCGACCGCCGCGAAGCACGTCTCGAGCCGGCGGGCGAGGCGCGTCCCCTCGGCGAGCCCGAACGTCCCGAGCGAACCGGCGAGCCGGTGGGCGGCGCGCTGCGCCCGCTGTGACGCGTCCTGCGACGGTGTGGTCACGGCCACCCGCAGGTCGGCGACGAGGGCGTCGATGTCGGCGCGGTGGGCCTGCCAGAGCCCGGCGAGCGCGGTGCGCAGGGCGTCGCGGTCGCCGCCCTCGGTCACGGCGCCCAGCCGAACAGCTCGGCCATCTGCTCGGACAGCGTCATCGGGTCGAACGGCTTGGCGATGAGGCCAGCGACGTCGAGCTCCGCGAACCGCGTCCGCTCGGCGGCCTGCACCTTGGCCGTGAGGAAGATCACCGGCGTCCGGCCGACCGTGTCGTCCTCGCGCAGCTCGGCGAGCGTCGCCGGTCCGTCGAGCCCGGGCATCATCACGTCGAGCAGGATCCCGTCCGGCCGCTCGTCGCGCGCCGCCTGGATGCCGTCGGTGCCGCTCGGTGCGGTGGTCACGTCCCAGCCGGCCACCAGCTCGAGGCTCATCTTGGCGACCTCCCTGATGCTCGGGTCGTCATCGATGATCAGCACTCGTCGCGCCCGCGCCACGATCTCCTCCTGTCCGTCTCTCGGCGGCCCCGAGCGCACCGTCGAGGAGCGCCAGCACCTTGCGTTCGAACGCCTCCGGGGTCACCCTGCTCTTGAACAGCACCTCGGTCTCACCGAGCGTCAGCCGGTCCCGGTCCGCCGCGCTGAGCTCGCGTGCCGTGTAGACGACGAGTGGGACCGCGGACAAGCGGCCGTCCTCGCGCAGCTGCTCGACCACCGCGAACCCGTCGCCGTCGGGCAGCACGATGTCGAGCACGATGAGATCGGGCAGGAACGTCCGACTCAGGCGCGTCGCCGCCGCGGCGGTCGGTGCCACCAGCACGCGCAGGCCCCGTTGCTCGAGCGACGCGGCGAGCACCCGCGCGAGGTCCTCGTCGTCCTCGACGACGAGCACCCGCGGCAGGCGCTGGTCGCCGTCGACGAGCTCGGCGACGGCCTCCAGCAGGGCATCGCTGTCGCCGACGGGCTTCGTGATCCACCGCTCCACGAGCTCGCCGAGCCCGGCTCCGTCGTCGGCGCCGAGCACGCTCAGCACGAGGACCGGGATGTCCGCCGTGGCCGGGTCGGCCTTCAGCGCCTCGACCGTCTGCCACCCGTCCATCGACGGCATGTAGAGGTCGAGGATGATGACGGCTGGCCGCTCGGACACCGCGAGGCGCACCGCTTCGGCGCCGGACTGGGCGACGAGGGCGCGGTAGCCGTGCGTCGCCAGCAGCATGCGGGCGACCTCGAGCAGCGAGGGGTCGTCATCGCAGACCAGCACGAGCGGACCCTCTCCCACGGCCGCCAGGGGTTCGTCCTGGTTGCGCTCGATCGCCGGGACCGTGAAGCGGAACGTGGCCCCGCGCCCCTCGTCGCTCTCGGCCCAGATGCGGCCGCCGTGCTGCTCGACGATGCTGCGCGAGATCGCCAGCCCGAGCCCGGTGCCGCCCTTCTGGCGCGAATCGGACGCATCGACCTGTTGGAAGCGGCCGAAGATGCTCTCCAGCTTGTCGGCCGGGATGCCGCGGCCCTCGTCGGCCACGCTGAACTCGACGAAGCCGTCGACCTCGGCGGCCGTCAGCGTCACCACGCCGCCCGGTGGTGAGAACTTGACGGCGTTCGAGAGCAGGTTCGTCAAGGTCTGCACGATGCGGTCGGCGTCGGCCCACACGACGCCCTCGATCTTGGCCAGGCCGACCTCGACGTCGGCCGCTCGGGCGACGGGCACGACGACGCGGAGGCTCTCGGCGACGAGCTCGGTCACGCGGCACTGCTCGTGGTGCAGCACGACGGCGCCGGACTCGATGCGCTCGATGTCGAGGATGTCGTTGATCAGGCGGATGAGGCGGTCGGTGTTCTCGACCGCGATCTCGACCATCCGCCGCCCGTTCTCCGGGATCTCCCCGACGGCGCCGCCGGCGAGCAGCCCGAGCGACCCGCGGATCGACGTCAACGGTGTGCGCAGCTCGTGGCTCACGACCGAGACGAACTCGTCCTTCATCCGGTCGACCTCGTGGCGGTGCGTGACGTCGCGGAACACGGCGACCGACGAGAGCGACGCGTGCTCCCGCACGACGGGGGCGACCGTCGTCTCGGCGGCGAAGCCGGTGCCGTCGCGGCGCTGGATCGTGACGTTGTCGCTGAAGAAGGGACGGTCCTCCGCGAGCTCGCCGAGGATCTTCGTGAGGAGGGAGTGGTCGGCGGGCCCGATCGTCAGGACGTCGGGCACGATCTGGCCGAGGAGCTGGTCGCGGTCGAGGCGGAGCAGCTCGCAGGCGGCGTCGTTGGCGAGCACGATGCGACCATCGTGGAAGCCGAGGATGCCGTCGGCGACCGTGCGCAGCGTGAGGTCCTGCAACTGGGCGGCGTCGGTCAGCGCCTTCGTCCGGTCGGCGACCGTCTGCTCGAGACCACTCGTGAGGCGCAAGTTCTCGCGCAGCGTCGTGAACTGGGTGACCACGAACAGCATGGCGGCGCCGAGCACGAGGACGAGCTCGATCGTGCGGACCAACGACGTCTCGCCCCCGTTGTCGTTGGCGACGTGGACGACGAAGACGGCCAGGAACGAGGTGAACGCGACGAGGGAGCCGACGAGGATCCGCCGATCGCTCGCCCGCCCGGGTGCAGCAGGTGGCGTCGCGCTCGGTTGCTTGGCGACCGCCAGGGCGGTGCCGCCGAGGAGCAGCTGGGCGACGACCCAACCGGCGTCGACCGGTGAGCCGAGGGTGAACCCACCGTCGAGGCTGTGGGCGAGGAAGACGCCGTCGGTGACGGTGTACAGGGCGTAGCTCGAGCAGATCAGCCCGACGGTGCCCCGCAGGCCACGTCGCGAGCGCAGCACCACGTTGACGGCCATGGCGAACGTCAGTGTGTCGAGGACCCAGTACGCCAGCAGCAGGGCCTTCGCCGAGCCGCCGAGGTCGGCCCGCCCGAACGCGTCGCCGAGCAGCAGCTCCCACGTCATGAACAACAGCGACACGCCGAGCAGCACGCCGTCGATGCCGATCCGCGTGCCGCCGCGCCACGTCAAGCGGCCGGGGATGGCGACGAGGGCGGCGATCGCCATCGGCAGCGCCGGCAACCAGAACACGTCGGACAGCGACGGGAAGACGACGTCGTCGGACACCGCGCCGACGACGATGGCGATGACGTTGCCGAGCAGCCAGAGCGCGGTGGACGCCGCCACGAAGGTCCACGCCCGCCGCCAGTCGGGCCGGGAGCGCTCGGCGGCCCGCAGCGCAGCCACCGTGGCGAACGCCGACACCGCGGCCGTGACGATCGCCGAGAGCGCCTCCTTGCCGTCGCTCGACAGGACGTCGGTCGCGAGCAGGGCGATGAACACGAGCACGCCGACGGCGGCCGCGCCGATCCACGCCCACGCGACCCCGGAGAGCGCGGGCTGCGACGGGGGCGCGTCGAAGTCGCGCGGCGCCGGCCCATGGATGGAAGCGTCACTCATCCGTCGACGCGCCGGAACGTGATCCGGCGACGAGGTCGAACCTACTGGTCGTTGCCGGTGGCGAAAAGCGCTCGGCCGGCGGGCGAGCGGTAGCCGACGAAGCCGACGTCGGGCCGGAAGCCGAGCGCCGCGTAGAGCGCCCGGGCCGGGGTCCGGTGCTCCTGCACGGTGAGGTGGACCTCGCGCTTGGGTGCGTGCGGCAGCAGGCGCCGCACGAGCCCCGTCACGAGGCGGCGCCCCGCGCCGGCCCCGCGCGCCGCCGGGTCGACGGCGACGAAGTCGATGTACCCGATCCCGTCGGGCTGGACGCGTCCGGCCGCGTAGCCGGCGAACCGGCCGTCATCGGTCGTCGCGACGAGCACCGTCTGCTCGCCGGCTGCGGCGCGCTCCACGAGCTGGCGGGCCGAGAAGTAGGAGTTCGGGAACTCCAGCTCGTGCAGCGGCGCGACGAGCCCGAGGTCGTCGGCCACGACGCCACGCAGCCCGTCGTCGGCCACGACGCCACGCAGCCCGTCGTCGGCCACGACGAGCGGCAGCTCGTCGGCCGCGGCGGCGTCGAGCACGTAGGCGTAGTTGACCTCGGTCGTCGGCCAGCCGAGCGCGTCGGCGAGCCGTCGGAGGCGCTCGTTGTCGACGCTGCCCGACAGCTCGTGGGATCGGATCGCCGGTGGCAGTTGGGCGAGGAGCGCGTCGACGAGCGGCTGTGCCCAACGGTCCCACTTCGCGTCGTCGCCGTCGATCCACGGTCCGAACAGCCACGACCGGCCGAGGTCGAGGTCCCACTCGCACAACCCGCAGCCGAGCACCGGGCCACCGCGCTCGCCGACCACGCGCAGCGTGTCGGTCCAGGGTGGCTGCACGTCGGCCAGCTCGGCGCGGATGCCCTCGGCCTCCTGGCCGACGTAGATGATCTGCCGGTCGGGCCGCACCTGCTGGGCGGCGATGAGCGCCACGATCGCGTCCAGCGTGGCGGCGTCGGACGGGTCGACGGGGGAGATGTCGGCGGCCACCCACCGACCGTAGCCAGTGCTAGACAACCGCTGTGGCGACGGTCGCGACGGGCACTCGCGACCGCATCCTCGGTGTCGCCGCCGACCGCTTCGGACGGCGCGGGGTCGATGCCGTGTCGCTCGACGAGATCGCGACCGAGGTCGGCGTCCGCAAGCAGACCGTCCTGTACTGGTTCGCGAGCAAGGAGGAGCTCGTCGACGCCGTCCTCGAGGCCACCGCGGCCGAGATCGCCGTCGTCATCGACGCCGCCCTGCGCGCCGCGACGGAGGATCCGCTCGAGCGCGTCGACTCCGTCGTGCGGGCCGTGTTCCGGCTCGCCGTCCGGCGGCCCGCCCTGCTCGGCCTCGTCGGTGAGCTCAGCCGGCTGCCGGGCGCCCAGGCCGACCGTCTGCGCCCGCACGTCGATCCGCTGATCGCCCGGGCCGTCGACTTCCTCGGTGCCGAGATGGATGCCGGCCGCCTCCGGCGCGGCGATCCGCGGCTGGTGGCCGCCCTCGCCTACGGCACGGTGACCGGCATCGCCACCGAGCCCGAGGCGCTGCGCGGCGTCGGCTGGATCCCGACACCGGCCGGGCTGCGCCAGCTGCGCGCCGAGCTGCGGGCGTTCCTGCGCGCCGCCCTGCGGCCCTGACGTCAGCGCGCGGTGTTGCGTCGCCGGCGGGCGTGGCGGTCGACGGCGAGCTCGACGAGGCGGTCGATGAGCTCGGCGTAGGACATGCCGGCGGCCTGCCACAGCTTCGGGTACATCGACACCGGCGTGAAGCCGGGCATCGTGTTGGACTCGTTACAGAGGAAGCCGCGCCCGTCCTCCTCGAAGAGGAAGTCGATGCGCGCCAGGCCGTCGCCCCGCAGCACCTCGAACACGCGCACGGCGAGGGCCCGGACCTCCGCGGTCTGCTCCGGCGTGAGGGGCGCCGGGATCAGCAGCTGCGCACCGTCGGTGACGTACTTGTCCTCGTAGTCGTAGAACTCGGCGCCGGGGACGATCTCGCCGGGGCCCGACGCGACGGGGTCGCGGTTGCCGAGCACGGCGACCTCGATCTCGCGTGCCGTGACGGCCTCCTCGACCACCACCCACTCGTCGTAGGTGAGGGCGAGGTCGATGGCGTCGCGCAGCTCCTCGACGGTGTGGGCCTTGGTGACGCCGACCGACGAGCCCATGTTCGACGGCTTCACGAAGCAGGGCAGGTCGAGCTGCTCGACGAGCTCGTTGGGCAGGCCGGGGGTGCGGTCGTGGTCCCGGAAGGCACGGTGGCGGGTCTGGGCGATGCCGTTGAACGCCAGCACCTGCTTGGCCATCGCCTTGTCCATCGCCAGTGCTGATCCGAGCACGCCGCAGCCGACGTAGGCCACGTCGGCCAGCTCCAGCAGGCCCTGCACCGTCCCGTCCTCGCCCATCGGGCCGTGCAGCAGCGGGAGCACGACGGTCAGTTCGCCGGCGTCGCCGGCCAGGACGTCCTCGGGTGTGACCGCTGTGCCGGTCGGGTCGAGCCGCGACGGGAGCGCCGCCGGCCCGGCCGCGAGGGCGCGCTGGGCACCGTCGGCGAGCGCCCAGCGGCCCTCGCGGGAGATGCCGATGGGCGTGATGCGGTAGCGGTCCGGGTCCGCGGCGGCAAGCACCGCGGTGGCCGTGACGCAGCTGACGTCGTGTTCGGCGGACTGCCCGCCGAACAGCACGACGAGGTGGATCCGGTCGGAGGGCATGGCGCCGACGGTACCGTTCGGCGCGATGAGGATCCGGGCGTCCGCCGCGGCCCGCGCCACCGGGGGGACGCTCCACGGCGCCGACGTCGACCTCCTCGGCGCCTCGTTCGACTCCCGGACCCTGCGCCCCGGCGAGCTGTTCGTCGCGCTCGTCGCCGACCGCGACGGCCACGCGTTCGTCGACGCCGCGGCAGCGCGCGGCGCGGCAGCGGCTCTCGTCCAGCAGCCGACCACGGCAGCGATCCCGCTGATCGAGGTCGGTGACACCGCAGCGGCGCTGCTCGCGCTGGCGGCGTGGGCGCGCGACCGGCTCGGCGCGACGGTCGTCGGGATCACGGGCAGCGTCGGCAAGACCAGCACGAAGGACCTCGTGCGGGCCACCGTCGGGGCCGGTCGGCGGGTGGCGGTGAACGAGCGCAGCTTCAACAACGAGCAGGGCTTGCCGGTCACCGTGCTCGGCGCGCCCGACGACACCGAGGTGCTCGTGCTGGAGATGGGGATGCGGGCGCGGGGGGAGATCACACAGCTCTGTGCGGTCGGGCGCCCCGACATCGGCGTGGTCACGGCTGTCGCGGCCTCCCACACCGAGACGCTCGGTGGCCTCGACGAGGTGGCGCGGGCCAAGGCGGAGCTCGTCGACGCACTCCCGGCGGCCGGCGCGGCGGTGCTCAACCACGACGACGAGCGGGTCGTGGCGATGCGCGACCGCACGACGGCCCGGGTGCTCACGTACGGCGCGGCCCGCGGCGCGGACGTCCGCATCGAGGGCCTGGTCCTCGATGCGCTGGCCCGACCCCGCTTCGAGCTGCGCACCCCGTGGGGTCCGGCGACGGTCGCCCTGGCGGCAAGCGGCGCCCACATGGCGTCGAACGCCGCCGCCGCCGTCGCCGTGGCCGGGCTCGTCGGCGTCGACGTGGCGGATGCCGCCGCCGCACTCGGCACGGCCCCGCTCTCGGCGATGCGCATGCAGGTCGTGCCGACCGCCTCCGGCGGCATCGTGATCAACGACGCCTACAACGCCAACCCGACCTCGATGACCGCCGCGCTCCGGTCGCTGGCCGCGGTGGCGGCCGAGCGGCGCGTCGCCGTGCTCGGCGCGATGGCCGAGCTCGACGATCCCGAAGCGGCCCACCGGGAGGTCGCGGCGACGGCTCGCGAGCTCGGGATCGAGCTCGTGGCCGTCGGCACCGACCGCTACGGCTCGCCGCCGGTCGACGACGCCGCCGTCGGCGCGGCGGTCGGACCGATCGTCGAGGGGGTCGCGGTGCTCGTCAAGGCGAGCCGGGCCGTCGGGCTCGAGCGGCTCGTCGCCGACCTCGCCGCGAGCTGAGCCGCGGTCAGCGGGCGACCGCTGGGCCGGCCGACTGGCCGTGGGCGAGGAAGTCCTCGGCCGGCAGCCGCCGCAGGTCGCACCAACGGGCCAGCCCGAGGGCGACGGCGGCGCCGAAGCCGAGCACCCAGCGCGCGCCGATGGCGTCGATCACCGGGCCGAACAGCAGGTTGCCGATTGGGATCGACCCGCCGAAGGCCATGAACCACAGCGGCATCACCGTCGCCCGCTCGGTGTCGGCCAGGTTCTCCTGGAACGTCGTGATCAGCGCGGTGGCGACGAGGAAGTAGCCGAAGCCGAGGACGAAGGCGATCGGGTACGCCGGGCCGACCGACCGCACCAGCGCGAAGCCGGCGAGGCTCACGGCGAACAGCACGAAGCCGTGGACGATGAGGCGCCGGCGGTCGACGTGGGCGAGCACGGTGCCGACGGCCAGCGCGCCGAGGCAGGCGCCGACGCCCCACACCGTGTACAGCAGGCTGTAGCTGGTGCTGTCGACGTCGACGCCGAAGTTGCGCCGGGCGACGGACGGGAACAGGCCGACGTAGACGAGGCACACCATCGAGAAGACGCACATCGACACCAGCAACCGGGCCACCACGGGCCGGCCACGGGCGATGTTGATGCCGGTGAGGAGCCGCCGCCACCCCTGTTCGGCGTGGTGGCCGCGCACGTCGGGGATGTGGACGAGCATGATCGCGGCGATCAGGAAGAGGTACGTCACGGCGTTGACGGCGAAGAGCCAGGGCAGGGACACCCCGACGGTGATCAGCGCGGCGGCGAGCAGTGGCCCGAGCACGCGGCTGCCGTTGATCATCGCCGAGTTGAGGCTGACGGCACCGGCGAGGTCGGCGCGGTCGACCAGCAATGGGACGCTCGCCTGGAACGCCGGCGCGTTGAGGGCGTTGCCGATGCCGATGACGAGCGAGCAGGCGAACAGCGTCCACATCGGCGCGTGGGTGGCGACGAGGACGGCCAGCAGCCCACTGAAGATGGCCTGCATCGCCTGCATCACGATGAGGTACGGGCGTCGCGGGAAGCGGTCGGCGAGCACGCCGGCGGGGATCGACAGCAACAGCAGCGGCCCGAGCTGGGTGAACACGAGCAGGCCCACCATGGCCGCCGACTCGGTGCGGTCCTCGATGTACGCGGGCAGCGTGAAGTTCTGCATCCACGTGCCGATGTTCGAGGCGAACAGGCCGAGCCAGATCCAGCGGAAGTCGCGGTACGACAGCGCGGCCCGGGCGGTCCCCGGGCGGTGCCGGTGAGGGAGGGCGTCGGTGGGCGCGGACATCGGACTTGACCGGTCGGTCAAGGTACCCGAGGCTCGCCGCCGACGTCGTGCGCAGCCGTCGCAGGCGGCCCGGCGGCGACCGGACATCGGTCACACCGGGTACGTTCGGCTCATGGGAGACGCAGCCGGGACCACGAAGTTGTCGATGGCGGAGCTGACGCGCGTCGCGGCGGGACGACACGGTGACGCCGAGGCGGCGCGGTACCAGCGCGACGGGGCCTGGCAGACGATGTCGTTCCGCGAGCTCTGGCAGCGCGCCGCCGCCGTCGGTCGGGGCCTCATCGGGCTCGGCGTCGGCATCGGCGACCGCGTCGGGGTGCTCAGCAACACCCGCATCGAGTTCACGATCGTCGACCTGGCGGCGTCCTCGATCGGTGCGATCGTCGTGCCCGTGTACCCGACGAGCTCGCCCGACGAGTGCCAGTGGGTGGTCGGCGACTCGGGTGCGACCGTGCTCGTCTGCGAGACGCCCGAGCACGTCGCCAAGATCGACGCCGTGCGCAGCGAGCTGCCGGCGCTCGTCCACACGATCATCATCGACGGCGCGGCCGCCGGGGCGATCCCCCTCGCCGAGGTCGCGGCGGCCGGGGAGGGAGGCGACGACGCCGAGCTCGAGCGACGGGCGACGGCCGTCGGCCCGGACGACGCCTGCCTCATCATCTACACGTCGGGCACCACCGGCCGGCCGAAGGGCGTCGTGCTCACCCACCGCGGCTTCGCCGCGGCGCGCCGCTCGGCGACGGAGATGGAGCTGTTCGGCCGCGGTGACGTCGTCTACCTGTACCTGCCGCTGGCCCACGTGTTCGCCCAGCTGATCCAGGCCGACTGCATCGAGGTCGGCGCCGCGATCGCCTACTTCGGCGGCGACACGACGCAGATCGTCGCCGAGCTCGGCGCCGTGCAGCCGACCGTGCTGCCGTCGGTGCCCCGCATCTTCGAGAAGGTCTACGCGGTGGCCATGAGCATGGTCCCGCCGGGCGGCGAGGCCGATGCGGAGGCCGCGATCGCCCTCGGCATGAAGGTCCGCCAGGCCCGCGAGCGTGGTGCGGACGTGAGCGCCGAGGAGGCCGCCGCCTTCGAGAAGGTCGACGGCGAGATGTTCGCCCTCGTGCGCGGCATCTTCGGTGGTCGCATCAACTTCGCGGTCTCCGGCGCGGCGCCGATCGCACCGGAGATCCTCGCCTTCTTCTTCGCCGCCGGCGTGCCGGTGTACGAGGGGTGGGGGATGACCGAGACGACGTCGATCGGCACGCTGAACCTGCCCGGCGCGTATCGCTTCGGCACGATCGGGCGGCCCGTCGCCGGCGCCGACGTGCGCATCGCCGACGACGGCGAGATCGAGATCGCCGGCGAGATGATCATGCGCGAGTACTGGCGCAACGCCGACGCGACCGCAGAGGTGATGACGGCGGACGGGTTCCTGCGCACGGGCGACCTGGGTGCCATCGACGACGACGGCTACGTCTCGATCACGGGCCGCAAGAAGGACATCATCATCACCGCCGGCGGCAAGAACCTCACGCCGGCGAACCTCGAGGGCGACCTGCGGATGTCGCGTTGGATCTCACAGGCCGTCATGTACGGCGACCGGCGGCCGTACCCGGTGGCGCTCGTGACGCTCGACCCCGAGCAGATCGTGCCGTGGGCCGAGGCCAACGGCCTGCCGACCGACGTCGCCGAGCTGGCCAGGCGTCCGGAGGTCCGCGACCTGATCCAGGCCGATCTCGACGCCGCCAACGCCAACTACGCGCAGGTCGAGCAGATCAAGCGCTTCGCCGTGCTGCCCCGCGACTTCACCCTCGACGCGGGGGAGCTGACACCGTCGTTGAAGCTGAAGCGCAACGTGGTCTACGCGAGCTACGCCGACGAGTTCGAGGGCCTCTACAGCTGACCCCGGTTGGTGGTGGCGGCTGCGACTCTGACACAGTCGTCAGTCGTGGAGGCACACCTCGCGACGCTGTACGAAGCGGTTGCCGACGTCGTCGGCGAGCGCCCGGCCCTCATCCACGGCTCGACCGTCCGCAGCTGGTCGGCGTTCGACGACCGCGCCGCCCGGGTCGCCGCGGCGCTGGGCGCGGCCGGGTTGACGACGCAGTCGAAGACCGGCCTCTACCTCTACAACGGTCCCGAGTACCTCGAGGCCCAGCTCGGCGTGTTGAAGGGCCGCGGCGTCCCGGTCAACATCAACTACCGCTACCGCGACCAGGAGCTCGTGTACCTCCTCGAGAACTCCGATGCCGAGGCCCTCGTGTTCCACTCCTCGCTCGCCGACCGCGTCGGGCGCGTCATCGGCGACCTCGGCGCGCTGCGGTTGCTCGTCCAGGTGGCCGACGACGACAGCCCGCTCGTCCCGGGCGCCGTCGCCTACGAGGACCTCGTGGCGGCGCACGAGCCGATGCCGCGCGTCGAGCGCTCGCCGGACGACATCTTCCTGCTCTACACCGGCGGCACGACCGGCATGCCGAAGGGCGTCATGTTCCGCCTCGGATCGTGGACGTCGTCGTTCGCGGTCGGGGCGCTGAGCCAGCTCGGCCTCGACCCGCTCACCCCGCTCGACGCCATCCCGGCGCTCGTGCCGACGATCGCCGACGGCGACCGTGTCGTGACGGCGCCGTGCGCGCCGCTCATGCACGGCACCGGCCTGACCCTCGGGGCGCTCGTTCCCCAGACGCTCGGCGCGACCGTCGTGACGTTGACCAACCGCTCGTTCGACGCCGCCGAGCTGCTCGCCGCGGTGCAGCGCCACCGCATCACCAACCTGGCCATCGTCGGTGACGTGTTCTCCAAGCCGATCCTCCGCGCCATCGACGAGCAGGCCGCGACCGGTGTGCCCTTCGACGTCACCAGCCTGCGGCGGATCTACTCCTCGGGCGCCATGTGGTCGGCGGAGGTCAAGCAGGCGCTGCTCGACCGCCTGCCCAACGTCGCGCTGAACGACATCATGAACTCGAGCGAGGGGGCGATGGCCACCCAGGTCACGACGCACGGGACCGGCGCCCCGACCGCGGTGTTCGTGCTCAACCCGACGACGAAGGTGTTCGCCGACGACGGACGCGAGGTCGTCCCTGGTTCCGACGAGGTCGGCATGCTGGCCGCGTCGGGCAACGTGCCGATCGGCTACTACAAGGACGCCGAGAAGACGGCGCGGACGTTCCGCGAGATCGACGGGGTCACGTACTCGTTCCCCGGAGACATGGCCAAGGTCGCCGCCGACGGCTCGCTGATCCTGCTCGGGCGCGGCAACCAGGTCATCAACACCGGTGGCGAGAAGGTGTTCCCCGAGGAGGTCGAGGAGGCCGTCAAGCGCGTCGACGGTGTCGTCGACTGCCTCGTCGTCGGCATCGACGACGAGCGCTTCGGGCACGCCGTCACGGCCGTCGTCGCCGTCGAGCCCGGGTCCGACCGTGACCGCCGACGGCATCGTCGCCGCCGTCAAGGCCGAGCTCGCCGGGTACAAGGCGCCGCGCCACGTCGTCTTCGTCGCCGAGGTCCCCCGTGCGCCGAACGGCAAGGCCGACCACAAGACTGCCCGGGAGCACGCCCTCGCCGTCGTCGGCCGGGCCTGAACCGATCCGTCACCCGTCACCCGTCACCCGTCAAGGAGCACCGCCATGGCCCTGTCACGCGACCTCGCCCTCTCGCCCGAGGAGCAGGACGACATCCTCGCCACCGAGTGGAACATGCGCATCTCGACGGTGTCGCCGTCGGGGCGGATCAACGCCACGCCGCTGTGGTTCGTCTGGTACGGCGGCAAGGTGTGGGCGTACTGCCGCGGGCAGAAGGTGGCGAACCTGCGGCGCGACCCGCACTGCACCGTCCTCGTCGACCGCGCCGAGCGCTTCCGCGAGCTGCAGGGGATCATGATCCAGGGCGAGGCCCGCATCCTCGAGGACGCCGCCGAGGAGGACGCCGATCCCGACCTCGCGGCGGTGCGCGCCCTGCACGGGCGCAAGTACGACGGCGGCCACGGTGAGCCGGCGAGCGACGGCGATCCGCCGCCGATGGCCGCCTCGGCGCGTGGGCGCAGCTGGCGCTGGGTGGCGATCACCCCGACCCACGTCGTCACGTGGGACAACACCAAGCTGCCCGGCTGAGCCGGCCGGGGCGGGGAGCGGTCCCCATGTCGCCGCCGCGACGCCGTCGGTACGGTCGGCGAGGAGCGAGATGGACGACGAGCGAGACGACTCCGGCGACGACGACGTGACGATCGTCGGCGACCACGAGCTGGTCGTCGAGCTGCGCCGCATCGCCGCGGACCTACCGGACGCACCCGGTCGACCGCTCCCGCCACCGGTGCCACCCGTGCCGCCGGCGCGGCATCCCGCTGGTCGTGCCGCCACGTCGCGCCGTCCGCACCCACCGGCGCCGCGACCGGCGACGGTGGCGGCCGACGACGAGTGGTGGGACGACGCCGACGGTGACGCGCCGCGCGTCGTGTGGCTGGTGATCGCGCTGGCGGTCGCCGCTGCAGCGGTCGTCGCCATGGTCCTGCTGCGCTGAGGTGCGCTCGCGCTCCGTCAGACGAGCGCAGCCGCGGCGAACACGGCCGCCGCGTGGCTGGCGACGCCCGTCGGCGACATCGCCCCGGCCGCCTTCGACGCCAGCTCGACCGTGAACGCCGTGGACGGCGTGACGGCAGCGTTGGCGAACATCGTCGCCGTGCCGGTGCACGCCGGCGAGCAGGGGATGCTGCCGAGCGGGTAGCCGGACACCCGGGCGTACTCGTGGACCGCGGCCGGGCTGGCGACGACGTCGGTCGCCGCGCTGACGACGTGGTCGGCCCCGTGGTACACGACCGTCAGGCGCGGGGCGACCGTGGACACGAGGTCGGCGAGGGCTCGCGCCTCGGGTTCGCTCAGCGGCTCCGGACCGGCGCAGTTGCGGGGCAGCGCGACGCAGTCGACCGGCGCCCAGTTCGTCGAGAAGTTGCGGTTGAGGTCGACGCCGTGGGCGTTGGTGCGCGTCCCGCGCGCGTTGCCGTCGGGGTTCACCGTCGGCACGACCCAGACATCGAGGCCGGCCGGGACCGCCGCCGCGTCGCGGAGGTGCTCGGCGATCTCGATGCCGGCCTGCTCGTCGCCGTGGATCGACCCGACGACCAGGACGGGGGTGCCACCCGGTGTCCCCACGCGGTAGGCGACGATCGGACGGCCCTCGACGCTGGCGCCGATCTCGCGCTGCTCGACGTCGCGCGGCGCCGGTGGTGCGGGCGCGCACTGCGGTTCGCACGATCCGAGCAGCAGCGGGACGGCGAGCAGCCCGCCGGCGAAGCGGCGCACGGTGCGGGCGGCAGCGGCCACCTCAGAACATGCGCAGGCGGCTGAGCGAGCGGTCCTCGAGCATCGCCGCCACCTGGTGGTGCTGCTGCTTGGCCAGCCCGGGGTTGGTGAGGATCCAGAACGTGTCGGTGCGGATCGCGTCGAGGACCATGTGCCCGACCTCGTCGGGGTCCATGCCGTCCTTGAGGGCGTCGCCCAGCCGGTCGTTCAGCTTCACCGCCTCGGCGCCGGTGGCGATGCCGTCGCCGCTCGTGTCGGTCTCGCCGCGCAGCTCCCGGCGCGACCGTTGGCTGTTGCGGCCGATCGGCGTGTTCACGGCGCCGGGGCACAGCACGGACGCCCGGACGGGGGAGTGGGCCGAGCGCAGCTCACGCTCCAGCGTGCACATCAGCGCGACGACGCCGTGCTTGGCGACGTTGTACGGGGCGACGGCGCCGCCGGCGATGAGCCCGGCGACGGACGCCGTCGAGTTGATGTGGCCGGTGCCGGTCTGCTCGATCAACGGCTTGAACACCTTGACGCCGTAGATCGGACCCCAGAGATCGATCCCGAGCGTCCACTCCCACTCCTCGAGCGACATCTTGTCGATCGTGGCGAACGTGCACACGCCGGCGTTGTTGCACAGCACGTGGACGGCGCCGAAGTGGTCCATGGCGGCCTCGGCGAGCGCCTCGACGTCGGCGAGCCTGGACACGTCGGTGCGGACCCCGACCGCCTCGTGCCCGGCCGCCGTGAGCTCGTCGACGGCCCGGTCGAGCGACGCCTGGTCGATCTCGGCGGCGACGACGCGCATGCCGGCGCCGGTGAACGCCCGCGCCATGCCGAGCCCCATCCCGGAGCCGGCGCCCGTGATGACGGCGACCTTGCCCTCCAGGTCGTCCATCAGCCAGCTCCCAGGATCGCCTCGGCGTACCCCTCGAGCGCCGTCGCCGGGCCGCCGACGAGGAACGTCGTGATGCAGGTGTCGCGCCAGCGGGGCAGCTCCTCGCGGATCTTCTCGATCGGGCCGACGAGGGCGACGTCCTCGACCATCTGCAGCGGGATCGCCGCCGCCGCCTCCGCCTTGCGGCCGTCGAGGTACAGCTCCTGCACCCTCGTCGCGACGTCCTCGTAGCCCATGCGGGCGAACACCTCGAAGTGGAAGTTGGCGCCGCGGGCGCCCATCCCGCCGGCGTAGAGGGCGAGGTTCGGGCGGACCCGATCGGCGCACGCCTCGACGTCGTCACCGACGACGATCGTCGCCGACGACGTCACCTCGAAGCGCTCCGCCTTCGTCGCGTCGCCGCTCGCCGCGAAGCCGCGCTGCAGGCACTCGCGGTAGAAGGCGTCCTCCTTGGGGGCGAAGAAGAGCGGCATCCAGCCGTCACCGATCTCGGCGGCGAGCGCCACGTTCCGCGGACCCTCGGCGGCGATGTGGATCGGGATGTCGCTGCGCAGCGGGTGGACCGTCGACTTCAGCGCCTTGCCCAGCCCGGTGCCGCCGGCGAGCGGCAGGTCGTAGAAGTCGCCGTGGTGCTCGACCGGCTTGTCGCGGGCGAGGATGCTGCGCACGACGTCGACGTACTCCCGCGTGCGGGCGAGCGGCTTCGGGTACGGCTGGCCGTACCACCCCTCGACGACCTGCGGGCCGGACGCGCCGAGGCCGAGGATGAAGCGCCCGCCGGAGAGGTGGTCGAGCGTCATCGCCGCCATCGCCGTCGCTGCGGGGGTGCGGGCGGAGAGCTGCACGATGCCGGTGCCGAGCCGGATGCGCTCGGTGTGGGCGCCCCACCAGGCGAGCGGCGTGAGCGCGTCGGAGCCGTAGGCCTCGGCCGACCACACGGAGTCGAAGCCGAGCCGCTCCGCCTCCTGGATCGCCTCCAGAGCGCCCGGCGGCGGGCCCGCCGACCAGTAGCCGACGCTGTACCCGAGCTTGATCGCGGAGGTCATCTCACGACCGTACGCGCGCCGCGCGGTACCGTCGGCACATGAGCGACCTTCCGCCACCGCCGTCCGGCGACCCGACACCGCCTCCGCCGCCGCCGGCCGTCGCACCTGCTGGCGCCGTGCCCGGCTTCGGACCGACGGGCGTGGTGCCGCCGCGGGTCGGCGGGCCGTACTACAGCGTCGGGCTCGTCATCCTGCTGATGATCGTGACGCTCGGCATCTGGGGCTTCTTCTGGACCTGGCGCACGAACGAGGACCTCAAGAAGTACAACGGCGACGGCCTCGGTGGCGCCATCGCCCTCGTCATCTACATCTTCGTCAGCCCCGTGCTGATGTTCACGATCCCCAACGAGATCAAGAACATGTACGAGCGCGACGGCCGCGAGAGCCCCGTCTCGGCCATCTGGGGCCTGTGGTTCCTGCTGCCGCTGATCGGCAACATCATCTGGTACGTCAAGGTGCAGCACGCCGCCAACGAGTTCTGGGTGAGCAAGGGCGCGGCGCGGGGCTGACCGGTCGCCGGCGGCCTCGCCGGTACCGGCGGCAGGTCCTTGCGTCCGCACCGACGTGGGTGGAGGATGGTGTCGATCGAGCCAATGGGGGTGACGATGAACGTCGCAGCGATCCTGTCGGCCAAGGGGAACACCGTCGAGGTGGTCGGCCCCGAGACGCCCGTGACGGTGGCCGTCCACCGCATGGCGACGAGGGGCATCGGCTCGCTCGTCGTCGTCGGCTCCGACGACCAGCTGCTCGGCGTCGTCGGTGAGCGCGACATCGTGCGCGCCATGGACCACCACGGCGCCCGCTTCGCCGACCTCCACGTCCGCGAGGTGCTCAACTCCAGCGTCGCCACGTGCGTCGTCACCGACGACCTGTCCGAGGTGATGCGCCGCATGACCGCCACCCGCTCCCGCCACATGCCCGTCCTCGAGGGCGGCCAGGTCGTCGGCCTCGTCAGCATCGGCGACGTGGTGAAGCACCGCCTCGGCGAGCTCGAGCTCGAGACCCACGTCCTCCGCGACGTCTACCTCTCCCGCAGCTGACGTCCCTCCGCAGCCGAGCCAGCCGCGGCGTCCCCGGCAAAGCCGCCGACCTGGCGCGGATCCGCCAACTTTCAGACGTGGCGGCCAGTTTCTGGCCGTCTGGTCTGAAAGTTGGCCACGCGAGGCGGCGGTCCGCCGGGTGTGACACCCTCGGCGTAGCGTCCGCGCTCATGAGCACGGTCGACGCGAACATCGTGCGCATCGCCGAGCGGCGCCTCCGCCTCGTCACCGACGACGAGGTCCAACGGCTCGGCCTCAGTCCACGTTCGTTGCGCCGATGGGTCGAGTCCGGCGAGTTGCACCGGGTGCTTCCCGGCGTCCTCGCCACCCACCCTGGGCCGTACGACGACCAGCAACGCGCGCTCGCGGTCTGTCTGTCGATCCCAGGTGCCGTCCTCTCGCACGCGACTGCGGCAGCACATTGGGGGATCCGCCGGGCGCCGAAGGATCGCGTCGAGGTCACGGTGCCGAAGGGCACCAAGGTCCGCAACCTCCGGCCCGTCGTGCACTACAGCAACCTCATGCCGGATCACCACGTCGTCGACTTGATCGACGGCGGGCGCGTCACGTCCGTCGCACGGACGGTCTTCGACCTGGGCGGCTTGCTCGATTGGGCGGGGCACATCTCGGTGATCGAGGACGTCCGCAACAAGAGGTTGTGCACGGACGCGGAACTCGGTGAGGTGTACCACGACCTGTGCGGCAAGGGCCGACGTGGATCAGCCGCATGGCAGCGGCTGGCCGACCTCGTCGAGCGCATGGTCCGACCGACGATGTCGGAGCTCGAGCTCACGCTCCAGGAGGCGCTCGTCGCCGCCGGCTTGCCTCCGGCGATGCAGCAACATCCCGTCATCCTCCCGAACGGTCGCACCGTCCACCTCGACCTCGCCTACCCAGATCAGCTCATCGACATCGAGGTCGATCACTCCGAGTGGCACGCCACGACGACTGCCGTCGAACAGGACAAGAGCCGCGACCTCGGACTCGCGGTGCTCGGCTGGGAACGCTTGCGGTTCACCGAGCGGATGGTCGAACGCCGGCTCCCCGTGTGCGTCGCGATGGTCACCACCGTTCGCGACCTCCGCACGGGCCACCGCCCGCCGGCGGCCTGACCGGCCAGATCGACCAACTTTCAGACAGGGCGGCCAGATCCTGGCCGTCTCAGCAGAAAGTTGGCAAGAACAGCGGTGGGACCGCCGGGCGGCGGGTCAGTGGTTGGGGGAGAAGGTCACGGGGAGGTGGTCGGGGCCGAAGATGCCGACGGCGTTGGGCTTCCACGTCACCGGGCCGTCGAGGGCGAGGTCGGGGAGGCGGCGGGCCAGGATCGGCAGGGCCTCCTGCAGCTCGCCGCGGGCGAGGGCGGCGCCGAGGCAGTAGTGGATCCCCGACCCGAACGTGAGCTGCGGCTGGCCGGCGGGCTCGCGGGTGATGTCGAACACCTCGGGCCGCTCGAACACGGCGGGGTCGTAGTTGGCGGTGGCCATCGACGGGGCGATGAACGTGCCGGCCGGGAACAGCACGCCCTTGTACTCGATGTCCTCGCTGGCGAACCGCCCCGTCCCGCGCACGGCCCCGAAGTAGCGCATCGTCTCCTCGACGGCGCGCTGGGCCAGCTCCGGCTGCTCGGCCAGCAGCTTCCACTGCTCCGGGTGGTCGGCGAAGAGGGCGACGGCGCAGCCGAGCTGGTTGCGGGTCGTGTCGGTGCCGCCGACGATGACGGCCTCGACCATCATCACGAGCTCCTCGGTCGAGAGCTTGTCGCCCTCCTCCTCGGCGGCGATGAGGTCGGTCAGCAGGTCGTCGGCCGGCTTCGAGCGCCGCGCCGCGATGAGCCCACGTGTGTACTCGTCCAGCTCGTCCTGCGCGGCGACGATCGTCGGGAGGTCCTCCTGGAGGTTGCCGTTGAAGATGCGCAGCACGTCGGTGGCCCAGCGGCTGAACTCCTTCCAGTCCTCCTTCGGCGCGCCGAGCAGCTCGCAGATGATCGGGATCGGGTACGGCTCGCAGATGTCGACGGCGATGTCGGCCCGCCCCGCAGGCGCCACGGCGTCGACGAGGCCGTTGATCACGTCCCGCATGAACGGACGCAGCCGGTCGGCGGCCCGCGGCGAGAACGCCTTGCCGACGAGACGCCGCAGCCGGGTGTGCTCGTCGCCCTCCGCGGACAGGATCGACGTCCGCTGCCGGCCGAGGTACTGCGGGTCGGTGATGCCCGACATCTCCATGATCTTCGACGTCGCGCTGTGCCACCGCTTGTCGCGCAGCAGGGCGACGACGTCGTCGTAGTGCAGGATCGAGAACCCGAGCGGGTTCCGCGCGATCCAGCTCTCCGCCGCCGCAGCGCGCAGCGTGGCCGACATCACCTCGCGATCAGGCTCGAACTCGAGATCGAGCGTCGGGATGTCCAGGTCGAATGCGGTGGTCGCCCCCATGGCGTGATGCTACGTGCCCGCGGCTATGGGGCGAACGCCGTGAGCGGATCGACGAATCCGACGCCGAGGAACTCGGCCACCGGCTCGTTCGTCACCTGCCCGCCGACGGTGTTGACGCCGAACGCCATCGCCGGGTCGCGCTGCGCCGCCGCCGCCGGCCCGTGGACGGCAACCTCCTGGATGTACGGCAGCGTCGCGTTCGTGAGCGCGTACGTGCTCGTGTGCGGCACCGCGCCCGGCATGTTGCCGACGGCGTAGTGGATGATCCCGTGGCGCTCGTACACCGGGTCGTCGTGCGTCGTCTCGCGGATCGTCTCGATGCAGCCGCCCTGGTCGACGGCGACGTCGACGATGACGGCGCGGGGCTTCATCGCCCGGACCATCTCCTCGCTGACGACGACCGGCGCCCGCCCGCCGGCGACGAGGACGGCGCCGATGACGAGGTCGGCGTCGGCGACGCTGCGCTCGATCGCGCCCCGGTTCGACGCCAGCGTCATGATCCGGCCGCGGTGGATCTGGTCGACCCAGCGCAGGCGATCCAGGTTCTTGTCGATGAGCACGACCTCGGCCTCCATGCCGGCCGCGATCCATGCCGCGTTCCAGCCGACGTTGCCGGCGCCGAGCACGACGACCTTGGCCGGCCGCACGCCCGGGGCGCCCCCCATCAGCACGCCGCGGCCACCGTTGTGGCGCTCGAGGAAGTGGGCGCCCTGTTGCGGGGCGAGGCGCCCGGCGACCTCGCTCATCGGCGCCAGCAGCGGCAGCGCGCCCGACTCCAGCTGCACGGTCTCGTAGGCGAGCCCGGTGGTGCCGGCGGCGAGCAGCGCCTTGGCGACCTCCGGGTAGGCGGCGAGGTGGAGGTACGTGAACAGCGTGAGGTCGGCGCGCAGGAAGCCGAACTCGTCGTCCTTCGGCTCCTTGACCTTGACGACCATCTCCTGCGACCACGCGTCCTCGGCCGTCGGGACGATGTCGGCGCCGGCCGCCACGAAGTCGCTGTCGGCGATCGAGGCTCCCTCACCGGCCCCCGTCTCGACGTACACCTGGATCCCGTGGCGCTCGAGCTCGCGCACGCCGTCGGGCGTCATCGCCACCCGGTGCTCGGCCGTCTTGACTTCCTTGGGCACGCCGACGGACCGGATCGCTGGGGTCATACGTCGAGCGTAAACGCTCCGTCCGCCGCCGGGAGCGGAACGCCCGCGCCAGGATCGGGTGCCATGATCGGCGCCATGAAGGCGTTCTCGAACTTCGTCAACGGCACGCGGGTGGAGGCGGAAGGCGGACAGACCAGCGAGGTCGTCAACCCGTCGACCGGGCAGGCCTACGCCACGGCGCCGCTGTCCTCGGCGTCCGACGTCGACGCCGCGATGCGGGCCGCTGCTGCGGCGTTCGACGGCTGGCGCGACGCCACGCCGTCGGCGCGCTCGCTCGCCCTGTTCCGGATCGCCGACGCCGTGGAGGCCCGCGGCGAGGAGCTCATCGCCCTGGAGGTCGAGAACACCGGCAAGCCGATCGCCCTCACCCGCTCGGAGGAGATCCCGCCCGCCGTCGACCAGATCCGCTTCTTCGCCACCGCGGCGCGCCACCTCGAGGGCCGCAGCGCGGGGGAGTACATGGCCGGCCACACGTCGTTCGTGCGGCGCGAGCCGATCGGCGTCTGCGCCCAGGTGGCGCCGTGGAACTACCCGCTGATGATGGCGGTCTGGAAGTTCGCCCCGGCGATCGCGGCCGGCAACACCGTCGTGCTCAAGCCGAGCGACACGACGCCGGCGAGCACGACGTTGCTGGCCGAGATCGCCGCCGAGTTCCTCCCGCCGGGCGTGCTCAACGTGATCTGCGGCGACCGCGACACGGGGCGGGCGATGGTCGAGCACGCGATCCCCGACATGGTCTCCATCACCGGCTCGGTGCGGGCTGGGATGGAGGTCGCCGGGGCGGCCGCCGCCGACCTCAAGCGGGTCCACCTCGAGCTCGGGGGCAAGGCGCCGGTGGTGGTCTTCGACGATGCCGACATCGAGGCCGCGGTCGAGGGCATCTCGACCGCCGGCTACTTCAACGCCGGCCAGGACTGCACCGCGGCGACGCGGGTCCTCGCGGGACCGGGGATCTACGGCGACTTCTCCGACGCCCTCGCGGAGGCCGCGAAGGGCGTGCGGACCGGCATGCCCGACGACGAGGACGTCCTCTACGGCCCGGTCAACAACGCCAACCAGCTCGATCGGGTGGCGGGGTTCGTCGGCCGGGCGCCCGGCCACGCCCGCGTGCTCGCCGGCGGCGCTCGGCAGGGCACGACGGGCTTCTTCTACACCCCGACCGTCGTGGCCGACCTGCGCCAGGACGACGAGATGATCCAGGACGAGGTCTTCGGCCCGGTCATCACGGTGCAGCGCTTCAGCGACGAGGACGAGGCAGTGCGGTGGGCCAACGGCGTGCAGTACGGGCTGGCGTCGAGCGTCTGGACGAAGGACTTCGGGCGGGCGATGCGGATGGCCAAGCGCCTCGACTTCGGCTGCGTCTGGATCAACACGCACATCCCGCTCGTCGCCGAGATGCCCCACGGCGGGTTCAAGCACTCCGGATACGGCAAGGACCTCAGCGTCTACGGCTTCGACGACTACACGCGCATCAAGCACGTGATGGCCAACCTCGACAGCTGACCCGCCGGCGAGCGCCCGCCATCCGAGTGTTTGGTGCGGGTGGCCCCCGCAGCAAACACTCGGATGCGCGAAACACTCGGATGGGCAGGGGCCGGGACGCGCGCCGGCCCCGACCTGGGAGGGGGGTCGGGGCCGGCGGTCCGGGTGAGGACGGAGGGGGAGCGGGTCAGGCGGCGAGCACGCCGGCGTCACCACGCAGCGTGGCGAGCGCCCGGTTGACCAGGCGGCGGGCCGCCTCGGCCGTGATGTGCAGCTCCTGGCCGACCTCGCGGAAGCTCCTGCGCTCGCCGTCGAGGAGCCCGAAGCGGGCCTCCACGGCGAACCGGGCCCGCGGGTCGAGCGACTCGAGCAGCTCGTCGATGAGCTCGCCGTCGACGCCGGCCAGCACGATGTCCTCGGGGGACAGCTGGTCGTCGGGCAGGAGGTCGCCCAACGTGGCGTCGCCGTCGTCGCCGATCGTCTTGTCGAGCGACGCCGTCGAGGTGAGCAGGTGGAGCTCGGCGTTGTAGGCGTCGAGCGTCTCGGCGTCGCCGCCGGCCTGGCGCAGGGCGGAGCGCAGCGCCGCGGCCCGGTCGCCCGGGATGCGGATCAGGCTGCCCTTCTGGTCGAGGGCGCGGCCGATGGACTGGCGGATCCAGAACGTGGCGTAGGTCGAGAACTTGAACCCACGGCGCCAGTCGAACTTGTCGACGGCGTGCTCGAGACCCAGGTTGCCCTCCTGGATGAGGTCACCGAGGTCCATGCCCTGGGGGAGGGGGTAACGGCGGGCGATCGAGACCACCAGCCGGAGGTTGGAGCGGATGAAGCGGTCCTTGGCCCGGGCACCCTCCGCCACCGCACGGCGCAGCTCGACGCTGCGCTCGCCGTTGGCGAGGCGCTCGGCAGCCGCCCGCCCGTCCTCGATGACGCGGCGAGAGGTGCTTCTCCTCGTCCGCGTCGAGTAGGGAGACCTTGCCGATCTCGTTGAGGTACATGCCGATCGAATCACTCATTGCGATGACATGCAACGCGAGGGATCCCCGGAACATTCCCTCCAGGACCTGTGAGGTTCCGCAGACCAACGCTACGGCCGCGGTCTACATTCGGCACCTACATGACGGGCACGGGATCATGAACCGCGGGCGGTGAGCGAGTGACGGACGAGCCAACCGCAGGCAGCGCCAGCGCGGACGCGGGCGGGGACGTCATCGTCCTCGACGCGGTGCGCAAGGAGTTCGGCAGCTTCGTCGCCGTCGAGCGGGCCGACTTCTCGATCGCCCGCGGCGAGTTCTTCTCGATGCTCGGCCCGTCCGGCTGCGGCAAGACGACCCTGCTCAAGATGATCGCCGGCTTCGAGCTGCCGACGTCGGGCAAGGTCCTGCTCGACGGCGTCGACGTGTCGAACGTGCCGCCGTACCGGCGCAACGTCAACACCGTCTTCCAGCAGTACGCCCTGTTCCCGCACATGTCGATCGTCGAGAACGTCGCCTTCGGGCTGCGCTCCAAGAAGGTCCCGGCCGGCGAGGCGCGGCGGCGGGCGATGGACATGCTCGACGTCGTCCGGCTCGCCGAGTTCGCCGACCGGCGCTCGACCCAGCTCTCGGGCGGCCAGCAGCAGCGGGTGGCCCTCGCCCGGGCCCTCGTCAACATGCCGGCGGCGCTCCTCCTCGACGAGCCGCTCGCCGCCCTCGACCTCAAGCTGCGCGAGGCGATGCAGATCGAGCTCAAGCGGATCCAGCGCGAGGTCGGGATCACGTTCATCTTCGTGACCCATGACCAGGGCGAGGCGCTCACGATGAGCGACCGCATCGCGGTGATGAGCCGCGGCCGCGTCGAGCAGATCGGCACGCCGAACGACATCTACGAAGCGCCCGCGAGCATCTTCGTCGCCGGCTTCATCGGGTCGGCGAACCTCCTGCCGGGCCGCCTCGACGGGGCGGCCAGCGGGGCACCGGTCGCCGTGCTCGACTCCGGCACGCGGCTGGCGCTGCCGTCGGCCGGCGACGCCCGCGACGGCGATCCGATCACCGTGATGCTGCGGCCGGAGCGGATCACGATCGGCGCCGACGGCGACACCATCGACGGCCGCAGCCTCCCGGCCACGGTCAAGGACGTCATCTTCCAGGGCTCGTCGCTGCGGATGATCGCCGACGCGCCCGGCGGCACGGAGCTCCTCGTCACCGTCGAGAGCGACGACGACACGCCGGAGCTCCATCCTGGCGACACCGTCACGTTGCGCTGGTCGCCCGGCTCGGCGTACCTGCTGCGCGGCCGTTCGGAGATCGTCGGCGCGACGACGACGGACGTCGACGAGGTGCAGGCCACGATGGACGGCCTCGACGTCGCCGAGGCCGCCGCGGCCAGCGCCGCCCTGCCCGAGGAGCAGACGTCGCGCTTCAGCCGGCGGGCGATCCTGATCGGTGGCGGCATCGTCGCCGCCGGCGCGGTCGGCGCCGTGCTGCTCTCCAACGTCGGTGGCGGCGACAGCGGCGAGGCGGCCGCGACCGACGGCGGGACCGGGGCCTCCGCCGGGGGCGGGCTCGGGCAGGGCGATGCCGAGGTCAACATCCTCAACTGGACCGAGTACATCGACCCCACGGCCGACGGCGAGGTCGGCACGGTCGACCGCTTCTCCGAGGAGACGGGGATCGCCGTCAACTACTCGGAGACGTTCAACGACAACAACGAGGTGTACGGCAAGGAGTTCGCCGCCTACCTCGACGCCGGGAACCCGACGCCGTGGGACATCGCCATGCCGACGTACTGGATGGCCGCCCGGCTCAAGAGCAAGGGCTGGCTGGCCCCGCTCCCGTTCAACCTGATCCCGAACTACGCGAACCTCGATCCGTCGTACCTCGGCCTGGCCTGGGACCTCGGCGCCAAGTACCACCTGCCCTGGCAGGCCGGGTTCACGGGGTTCGCCTACAACATCTCGGTCACCGGTCGGGAGCTGACGAGCATCAACGACCTGTTCCTCCCGGAGTTCAAGGGCCAGATCGGCCTCTTCACGGAGATGCGCGACACGCTCGGCCTCGTCATGCTCGGGCAGGGCAACGACCCCGCGGCGGCGACCGAGGAGACGATGGATCAGGCGCTCGACCAGATCGAGCAGGCGACGAACGACGGCCAGGTCCGGCGGTTCACCGGCAACGACTACCTCCAGGACATCGAGAACGGGAACTTCGCGGCGTGCATCGCCTGGTCGGGCGACATCGCCCAGTCCCCGAACCCGGACGTCCGGTTCGTGTTCCCCGAGGAGGGTGCGATGTCCTGGTTCGACACCATGGTCATCCCGATCGGCGCGCCCAACGGCGTCGCCGCCGCCCGCTGGATGGACTTCGTGTACGACCCGGCCAACGCGGCCCGCATCACGGCGTACGTGCAGTACGTGTCGCCCGTCGTCGGCGTCCGGGAGGAGCTCGTCAAGCTGGGCGGCGACGCCGCTGCCCTCGCCGACAGCCCGCTGCTGTTCCCGGACGACGAGATCAAGTCGCGCCTGCACGTCTTCGCCGATCTGCCTCCCGAGCTCGACCAGGAGATCACCGACCGCTTCGTCACGATCACGGGCGGTTGAGCGATGGCCGCCGCCGCCACCGACGACCGCTCGCGGCGCGAGGCCCGCTTCGCGCCGTACCTGATGTCGCTGCCCGGGCTGCTGTGCCTCTACCTCTTCTTCGTCGTCCCGCTCGTCACGCTGCTCAAGATCGCCCTGTCGGTCCGCGTCGAGCCCGGCAGCACGAAGGTCGAGTTCCAGTGGGAGTGGAGCAACTTCTCCAAGGCGTTCACCGACTTCGGCGAGCAGCTGTGGCGGGCGTTCGCCTATGCGGGCGTCGCCACCGTCCTGTGCGTGCTGCTCGCCTACCCGATCGCCTACTTCATCGCCTTCAAGGCGGGGAAGTGGGGCAACCTGCTGCTCGGGCTGGTGATGGTGCCGTTCTTCACCAGCTTCCTGCTGCGCACCATCGCCTGGCAGTCGCTGTTCGCCGACAACGGCCCGATCCTCGGCATCGTCGACGCGTTGCACCTCACCGGCGTCACGAACTTCCTGCACCTCACGACGGACGACAAGATCATGAACACGCCGGCCGCGGTGATCGGCGGCCTCACGTACAGCTTCATGCCCTTCGCCCTGCTGCCGATCTACGTCAGCCTCGAGAAGGTCCAGGTCAACCTCATCGACGCGGCGGCCGACCTCTACTCGAACTTCGCCCGGACGTTCCGCAAGGTCATCCTGCCGCTGTCGCTGCCCGGCGTGTTCGCCGGCACCCTGCTGGTGTTCATCCCGGCGTCCGGCGACTTCATCAACAACGAGCTGCTCGGCAACGCCGCCCGCCAGCCGGTGATCGGCGGCGTCATCCAGTCCCGGTTCCTCGACGCCGGCGACCTGCCGACGGCCGCCGCCATCAGCCTCGTCCTGATGGCGATGATCACGGCGGCCGTCCTCGTCTACGCCCGGTTCCTCGGCACCGAGGACATCGCATGAGCCGGGGTGGCCGGCGCGTGCGGCCGGGGACGGTGCTGCTGTGGATCGTCGCGATCGGCGGCCTGATCTACCTGTTCGTGCCGCTCATCACGATCGCCGTGTTCACGTTCAACGACCCGACGGGCAAGTTCAACACGTCGTGGGAGGGCTTCACGCTCGACAACTGGCTGCACCCGTTCTCGCAGAAGGCCTTCACCGAGGCCCTCTGGGAGAGCATCAAGGTCGCGGCCATCGCCTGCACCCTGGCGACGATCCTCGGCAGCCTCATCGCCGTCGCCCTCGCCCGGTACCGGCTCCGGGGCAGCGCGGCCATCAACCTGCTGATCGTGCTGCCGCTGACGACGCCGGAGATCGTCATGGGTGCGTCGCTGTTCACGCTGTTCTTCAACCAGGGCGTGGCGCGCGGGTTCTGGACGATCGTCATCGCCCACACGATGTTCTGCCTCAGCTTCGTCGCGCTCACCGTCAAGGCGCGGATCCGCGGCAGCGACTGGACGTTGGAGGACGCCGCGATGGACCTCGGCTCCTCGCCGATGCGGACGTTCTGGAAGATCACGATGCCGATCATCACGCCGGGCGTGGCGGCGGCGTTCCTCCTGTCGATCGCCCTCAGCATCGACGACTACATCATCACGTCGTTCATCGCCGGCCCGACGATCACGTTCCCCCGGCGCATCTTCGACTCCGCCCGCATCGCCCTGCCGCCGCAGGTCCACGTGCTGGCCACGATGATCATGCTCGTCGCCATCGCGATCATCGTCGGGGCCACCGTCGCCGGCAACCGCCGCCGGGCGGCGGGGCGATAGAGGAGAAGATCCGTGTTCCCGCTCATCGTCGATCCCGTCATCCGACCTGGATCGCCGGCTCCAGGGATCGACGGAGGCCCCGACTCGGAATTTCTCCTCTAATCTCGGGCGGCACATGTCGAGACCCGAGGCCCCGCGCATCGCCCTCGCCCCGGAGGGCGCCCCGGCCTGGATGGCCGAGGCGATCACCGCGGGCGGCGGCCACATCGTCCCGCTGGCCGAGGCCGAGGCGATCGTGTGGGCCGACCCCCGCCACCCGCAGGCGCTCGCCGAGACCCTCGACGCGGCGCCGGATGCCCGCTGGGTGCAGCTGCCGTTCGCCGGGATCGAGAACTTCGTCCACCTCGTCGACCACGACCGGCTGTGGACGTGCGGCAAGGGGGTGTACGCCGAACCAGTGGCCGAGATGGCGTTCACCCTGGCGCTCGCCGGGATGCGCGGGTTCGGGACCTACGCCCGCGCCCACGACTGGACGCCGCCGCAGGGCAGCAACCTGCTCGGCGCCCGCGTGACGATCCTCGGCGGCGGTGGCATCACCGAGTCGCTGGTGCGCCTCCTGCAGCCGTGGAACTGCCACCTCACCGTCGTGCGACGCACCGCCAACCACCTCGACGGCGTCGACGACGTGCTCGAGGCCGACCGCTACGCCGACGCCCTGCCGGGGGCCGACCTCGTCGTCCTCGCCCTCGCGCTGACGCCGGAGACCGAGGGCATCATCGCCGCCGACGAGCTGTCGTTGATGGAGGACCACGCCTGGCTGGTCAACGTGGCCCGTGGCCGGCACGTCGTGACCGCCGACCTCGTCGACGCCCTGCGCGACGGCGTCATCGGCGGCGCCGGACTCGACGTGACCGACCCCGAGCCGCTGCCGCACGACCACCCGCTGTGGACGCTGCCGAACTGCCTCATCACGCCGCACGTCGGGAACACGCCGGCGATGGCCCGGCCGCTGCTCGCCGAGCGCATCCGCCTCAACGTCCGTCGCTTCGCTGACGACGAGGAGCTGATCGGCCCGATCGACGTCGACGCGGGGTATTGACGTGGCCGGCTCACCCGGGCCGGACCTCGATGCCGGGATGATCGTCGGCCTGCTCGCCGACGACGATCGCCGGCGGGTGGCCGCTGCGCTGATCCTCGGGGCGACGTCCGCCGACGAGGTCGCCGCCGGTTCGGGGCTTCCCGCCGATCGCGCCAACCGCGCCCTCGGGCGGCTCGTGGAGGGCGGGCTCGTCGTCGCCCGTCCCGACGGATCCGGGCTCGCGGTCGACGGCGAGGCGTTCCAGCAGGCGGCTCGCGTGGCGCGGGCACGACCGACGAGCGACGAGCACGATGCCGAGCCGACGGACCGGCGCAAGGTGCTGGCCTCGTTCGTCCGGGACGGTCGCATCACGTCCGTGCCGGCGGCGCGCGCCAAGCGGCTCGTGGTGCTGGACTGGCTGGCCCAGGCGTTCGAGCCGGGCGTGCGCTACACCGAGCGCGAGGTCAACGACATCCTCGTCGTGCGCCACCCCGACACCGCGGCGTGGCGCCGCCACCTCGTCGACGAGGGCCTGCTCGACCGTGCCGGCGGCGAGTACTGGCGCAGCGGCGGCACGGTGCGATGAGCACGGGCGGCGGGCACTACGAGACGCTGGGCGTCCGCAGCGACGCCAGCGCCGCCGAGATCCGCGACGCCTACCGGGCGCTCGCCCGGCGCCACCACCCCGACCGCGGGCCGACCGATGCCGGTGCGATGGCCGCGATCAACGAGGCCTACCGAGTCCTCGGCGAGCCGTCACGACGAGCCGTGTACGACGCCGCGCGTCGGGGGACCGGTTCCGCCGCGGTCGGGGGTGGGGCGAGCTACCGGGCGCCGACGGTGACCGTGCCGCCACCGGTGCTGCCGGACGCGCGGTACCCGTGGAAGCTCGTCATCGGGATGTTCCTCGTCGGCGCCACCATCGTCCTGATCGGCGCCGCCATCTACAAGCCGAGCGATCCGCCGCCGCCGGACAACCTGCTCGGGCCGGGTTCGTGCGTCACGATCGAGGTCAACGGCGATGCCCGGGAGATCAACTGCACGGGCGCGCCCGGCGAGCTCGTGGTGGCCGCCCTCGTCGGGATGGACGAGCGCTGCCCGGACGGTGCGGCCGGCTACCGCGACCGCCAGGGTCGCGGCCTCGCCTGCGTGACGGCGACATCGGTGCCCTGACGACGAGCGCCCGCTGCCCCGGCGATCGCCCCACCACCGGGGGCGGGCGCCCGCAGCGGGATCTGACCAGCTGTCACGCAAGTGTCAACCTGGCCGGGTCGGCTCGGCGCGCCGGTGGCGTAACCTGCTGGCGGCCCCGTCGCCCCATGCGTGTCGGGGTGAGGGAGCTGCGTCGTCCTGGCTGCGCCGCCATGCAGCCGGGACCGCGCCCCCTCCCGCGGCCTGTGCCGTCGTCGCTCGTGGCCGCCCCGTGACGCGCCAAGGTCCCGGCCGGAAGCCGCTCCGACCAGGACCTTCGCAGTGGGCGTTAAGGGACTCGAACCCCCGGCCTCCACGGTGTGAACGTGGCGCTCTAACCAGCTGAGCTAAACGCCCGCTCGGGCGTCGACACGATAGCAAGCGGGCCCGGGAGGCGGGCACGCGTCACGTTGACGTCAACCATGGTGTTGACATGACATCAACATGATGTCATAGTGGTGCGCATGGACATCACGGGCTACGTCGAGCACCTCCGTGCCGATCTGATCGCCGCTGCGGCGACGGGCGGCGAGGCGATGGTCGACGCCGCCGACCGGCTGACGACGTCGCTCGACGCGGCGGTGCGGATGGCGCTCCTGGAGGCGCTGTCCGACGCGGCTGCCGAGATCACCGCCGCCCTCGACGGCGCCACCGTCGAGGTCCGCCTGCGGGGGCGCGATCCCGACCTCGTGGTGACCCACGACGTCACGCCCGCCGAGCCGGTCCGGCCCGGCCCGCCGCCCCCCGGCGGGCCGGCCGCGGCCGACGGCGACGACGACGCCCTCACCGCCCGCATCACGCTGCGGATCCCCGATCCGCTCAAGCAGCGGGCCGAGGCCGCCGCCGCGGCGGCGCGGCAATCGCTCAACACCTGGCTCGTCGACGCCGTCCGCGCCGCGGCCGACGGCGAGCCCGCGACCACGCCCCGCGCCGGACGGCGCGGCGCCACGCACCTGTCGGGCTGGGCGCAGTGACGCCCCGCCCACCGACGACACCGACCCCATCCCGTACCCGAGCCACACCCGTACCCGAGCCACATCCTGTACCCGAGGAGGTACCGCCATGTTCCGATTCACCACCCCTGTCCCGCCGCGCCTGTCGATCGAGCTCGCGCGCCGGCACCGTGGCCGTCGACACCGCCGAGGTCGCCGAGACCACCGTCGAGCTCGTCCCGCTCGACGACTCCCGGACGACGAAGGAGGCGATCGGTGCCACGCTCGTCGAGCAGCGCGGCGACCACGTCGTCGTCCACGTGCCCGAGCGCTTCGGGTCGTTCGTCGGCCGCGCCCCCAACATCGCCGTGCGCGTCGCTGCGCCGGACGACTCGGCGCTGCGCGTCAAGACCGGCTCGGCCGCGGTCACCGCGAACGGCCGGTACGGGACCACCAAGGTGGACACCGGCAGCGGCGACATCGAGCTCGGCGTCATCACCGACTCGGCCAGCGTCAACAGCGGGAGCGGCGACGTGCGGATCGAGCGCGTCGACAAGGACGTCGGCCGTGAAGACGGGCTCGGGCGATGTCGTGCTCGGCACGGTCGCCGGCGAGATCTCGTTCTCCAGCGGGTCCGGCGACCTCGAGCTGGTCGCCGGCGGGAGGGCGCTCGTCGCCAAGACCGGCAGCGGCAACGTCATCGTCGGCGCGGCGCCGGCGGATGTGCGGGTGACGACGGCCTCGGGCGACATCCGCATCGACGCCATCGACGAGGGCGAGGTCCGGGTGAAGGCGGCGTCGGGCGACATCCAGGCGTGGGTCCGCGGTGGCGCGGCCGCCTGGCTCGACGTGCGCACGGTCAGCGGCCGGGTGTCGAGTGGGCTCGACGCGAGGGGCGAGCCCGAGCCGGGCCAGCGCCAGGTGCGCCTGCAGCTGTCGACGGTCAGCGGCGACATCGACCTGGCCCGGGTCTGAACCTGCGTCGGCCATGACGTCGTGAGCCCAGCTAGACGGCTATCTTTGTGACGGATGGGCAGGCTGTGCGAGCGCCCCGGGTGCTCGGATGTCGCGGCGATGGCCTACGGGTTCGACGTCGACCGCCTCTTGGTGTGGCTCGCGCCGCGCGACCCCGATGGTGGCGACCCGATGCGCGCCGGCTCGTTGTGCAAGCGGCACGCCGACGCGATGGTGGTCCCGCTGGGCTGGACGCTCGACGACCGCCGCGAGGCGACGCCCCGGCTGTTCCGCCCCGGGGTTGCGGCGGACGAGGGCGAGCCGCCGGTCCGGCGGCGATCGCGCCGCCCGGCGCCGCCGGCGGGTGAGACGGACCCGGCGCCGCAGCTCGGCCTCGACCAAGCCCCACCGGTCGTCGAGACGGCGCCGACGGTCGCCGAGGTGACCGGCACCCCGCTCGCCGACGACGACCCCGATGCCACGGTCGCCATCCCGTGGCTGCCGACGCTCGACGACGGCGACGACCTGGACGGGGTGCTGGCCGCCCGCAGCCCGCTCCTCGCCCGGGCGTTCCGCGGCACCGACCGACCGCGCTGATGCACACGACCGTCGAGCTGCTCATCCCCGACGCCGCCTCGGACAGCCTGTTCGCGCAGGTCGCCACGCTCGACCGGTACCCGGCGTGGATGCGGCTCGTCCACCGCGTCGAGGAGCTCGCGCCGGACGACGGACGTCCGGCGTGGCGGGTCCAGCTCCGAGCGCGGGTCGGCCCGTTCGCCCGCTCGAAGCAGCTGCGCATGGTGCGCACCGCCTTCGAGCCCGGGCGCATGGCGCGCTTCGAGCGCATCGAGGAGGACGATCGCGAGCACGCGGCCTGGATCCTCGCCGCCACGGTCGCCGACGCCGACGGCGGCGCGACCATCGTGACCGACCTCACCTACTCCGGGTCGCTCTGGGGGTCGGGCATCCTGCAGCGCATCCTCGACGACGAGATCCGGCGCGGCAAGGACGCCCTGCGCGGGCTCGTCAGCGTCGAGCCCACGCGCTGAAGCGCCCGTTCGGCCGGCGCTCGAGGTCGAGCTCGAGGCCGAACGTCGCGCTCAGGCCGGCGGCGTCGAGGACGTCGCCGATCCGTCCGGCGCGCAGCACCCGCCCGGCGCGCAGGAGCATGACGTGCGTGGACGTCGGCGGGATGTCGTCGACGTGGTGGGTGACGACGACCGTCGGCGGGGCGTCGGGGTCGGCGGCGAGGTCGTCGAGCGCGGCGACGAGCTGCTCGCGCCCACCGAGGTCGAGGCGTGCCGACGGCTCGTCGAGCAGGACGATCGCCGGGTCGTTCATCAGCGTGCGGGCGAGCAGGACGCGCTGGCGCTCGCCCGACGACAGCGATCCGATCTCCCGTTCGGCGAAGCCGCCCACGCCCATCCGGTCGAGGCACTCGTGGGCCCGGGCGTCGTCGGCGGCGCTGTAGCGGTGCCACCACGGCTCGAGGGCGGCGAAGCGGGCCGTGCGCACCACGTCGAGCGCGGCCAGGGTCGGTCGCAGCTGGTCGGACAGGGCGGCCGACGCGTAGCCGACGCGGCGGCGCAGGATCCGCACGTCGGTCCGCCCGAGCCGCTCACCGAGGACATCGACCGTGCCGGACGTCGGGTGCTCGTAGAGCGCCGCGATGCGCAGCAGCGAGGTCTTGCCGCTGCCGTTGGCGCCGAGCACGAGCCACCGCTGACCCGGCTGCACCTGGAAGGAGACGTCGTCGAGGATCGTCGTCGATCCCCGGCGCATCACGATCCGGTCGAGGTGGAGGGTGAGGGTCGGCGCCGACACGGCCGCTCAGCCTCGTCACGAGCTTGCGCTCGACAACGAGCCGACCCCTGAATGTCATCGAACTGCAACGCGGGGTAGCCTGCCGGCCGTGTTGCGCGGTCGGGCCTCCCGCTTCGGCGCGGTGGCCGCGATGGCGGTCGTGCTCGCCGCCACCTCGACGTGGAGCGGCGCCGGCGCGCAGTCCGACGACGATGCCGCGCAGCAGGCGGCGCGCGAGATCCAGGCCGCACGCGACCAGGCGAACCAGGCGGCCGCCGACTTCGCCCAGGCCGACTTCGAGATCGAGGCCCTCGAGGAGCAGGCAGCGGCCCTCGAGCAGCAGAACGCTCAACTGCAGGCTGAGGTCGACGCGCTGCGCACGCAGGTCGAGCAGATCGCCGTCCACCGCCTCATGACCAGCGGCTCCGTCGGCATCCCGGTGCTGACCGGCTACCAGGGACCGTCCGATCAGCTGCAGGCCGACGTGCTCGTCGACGTCGCCACGGAGTCGTCGGCCGATGCGATGGACGACTTCGACGCGGCCCGCAAGGCGCTCGAGGCGAACCAGCGCGAGGTCGCGGCCAACCAGGCCGAGCTGGAAGACCAGCAGGCCCGCTTCGAACAGCTCCGCCAGGCGGCCGAGGCCGAGGTCGTGCACCTGCAGGAGGTCGAGGCGCAGCGCCTCGAGGACGTGCGGGTCCGCAAGATCCTGGAGGCCCAGCGCGCCGAGGAGCAGCGCCAGCGCGAGGAGCAGGAGCGTCAGCAGCAGGCCGCGGCGGAGGCCGAGTACGCGGCAGCCGTGCAGCGCGCCGCCGACGCGGCGGCCGCCCAACAGGCCGAACAGGCCCTGCAGGCGCAGCAGCAGGCCGACCAGCAGCAGGCCGCGAGTGCGAACGACGCCCCGCCGGGGTCGTCCGGCGGCGGTGGATCGTCCGGCGGGGGTGGATCCTCCGGTGGCGGCGTGTCCGCCGCGGTGCAGGTCGAGGTGCCGACGCCACCGCCGCCTCCCCCGCCGCCGCGCAACGGCATCATCTGCCCCGTCAACGGCGCGGCCTACTCCGACACATGGGGCGCCGCCCGCTCCGGCGGGCGTTCCCACCAGGGCGTGGACATGCTCACCCACCGCGGCAATCCGATCTACGCGGTGGTCTCCGGCAGCGTGCAGTTCAAGGAGAACCGCCTCGGCGGCAACTCGGCGTGGGTCAGCGGCAACAACGGCGACCGCTACTACTACGCCCACATGGACCACTACGAGGGCTCCAGCCGCGCGGTCTCGCAGGGCGAGGTGATCGGCTACGTCGGCGACACCGGCAACGCCCGCGGCACCCCGCACCTCCACTTCGAGGTGCACCCGGGCGGCGGGGCTGCCGTCAACCCGTATCCGTACGTGCGCGACGCGGGCTGCTGATCGCGATCGGTGTCGCCGCCGCCAGCTGGCCGCAGGCGGCGTCGATGTCCGTGCCCCGGTTGCGGCGCACGGTGGCGTTGACGCCGAGCGCCCGCAGCAGGTCGCGGAAGCCGGCGACGCGCGCCGGCGGGGTGCCCGTCGTGGGCCAGCCCGGCGTCGGGTTGAGCGGGATCAGGTTGACGTGGGCGGCGGGGCGCAGGCGACGACACAGCGCGGCGAGCTCGGCGGCATCCGATGGCCGATCGTTGACCCCGTCGATGAGCGCCCACTCGAAGCTCAAGCGACGGCCGTTGACGGCGAGGAACTCGGCGCACGCGGCGAGCAGCGCGTCGAGGTCGTAGCGCCGGTTGATCGGCACCAGCTCGTCGCGCAGCTCGTCGTTGGCGGCGTGCAGGCTGACGGCGAGCGTGACGGGGAGCCGGCGCTCGGCGAGGCGGCGGATGCCGGGCACGATCCCGACCGTCGACACCGTCAGGTGGCGGGCCGAGAGGCCGAGGTCGCCGTGCAGCCGCTCGACCGCGCCCCACACGGCTGCCTCGTTGGCCAGCGGCTCGCCCATCCCCATGAACACGACGTTGCTGACCCGCCGCCCGCCGTCGCGGGCCCGGCGGGCGGCGCGCACGACCTGCTCGACGATCTCCCCGGTCGTGAGGTGGCGGGTGAACCCGGCCTGGCCCGTCGCGCAGAACCCGCAGCCCATCGCGCAGCCCGCCTGGCTGGAGACGCACACCGTCGCCCGGTCCGGGTACAGCATCAGCACCGTCTCGACCCGTGCGTCGCCGGCCAGGCCCCAGAGGAACTTGACCGTGTCGCCCTGGTCGCTCACCGATTCGGTGACCGGTACGAGCGCCTCGGGCAGCTCGTCTGCCAACCGCTCGCGCAGCGCCCGCGGCAGGTTCGTCATCTCGTCGGGCCGGGCGAGGCGCTCGTAGAGGCCCTGCCAGACCTGGTCGACGCGGTAGCGCGGCTCGCCGGTGAGCAGCGCGGCGAGCCCGTCGCGGTCGACGCCGTAGCGGGTGGCGGTCACCGGGCACCGCCGTGGTCGTCGGCGAGGCGCACGTACTCGTCGATGCGGGAGCGCAGCACGTCGAGGCTCGCCTGCCAGAACGCCTCGTCCGTGACGTCCAGGCCGAACCCGGCCCCGAGGTCCTCGGCGGTGTCCATGCCGGCGCGCGACAGCAGGTCCTCGTACCCGGCGCGGAAGCGCTCGGGGTCGGCGCGGTAGCGGCTGAAGAGGCCGAGCCCGAACAGCAGACCGTAGGTGTACGGCCAGTTGTAGAACTGGCTGCCGTAGTAGTGCGGCTTGACGATCCACATGTGGCACAGCGCGGTGGCCTGGTCGAGCCCGTCGCCGTAGGCCTCGGCCTGGCCGGCCAGCATCAGCTCGTCGAGCTCGCCGCTGCCGAGCGTGCGGCGGTGCCGGCGGGCGAAGACGGACTGCTCGAACAGGAAGCGGCTGCGGATGTCGACGACGACCTGCGTCGCGGCCTGGAGGTCGGCGTCGAGCAGCGCGAGGCGCTCGGCCCCCGCGGCACGGGACAGCCCGGCGTCGACGACGAGCGTCTCGCAGAAGATGCTCGCCGTCTCGGCGAGCGCCATCGGGAGGCGCCGCTGCAGGGCGGTGCGGGCGGCGAGCGTCGTGTTGTGGAACGCGTGGCCGAGCTCGTGGGCCACCGTGCGCGTGGAGTCGGCGCCGCCCGTCCAGTTGAGCAGCACGAGCGAGCGGTCGGCGGCGACCGCCATGCAGAACGCGCCGCCCCGCTTGCCGTCGCGTGGCTCGGCGTCGATCCAGCGGTCGGTGAGTGCCCGGTCGACGAGCCCGCCGAGGTGCGAGTCGTAGCCGGCGAACGCGTCGCGGACCGTCGCCACGCCGGCGTCCCACGACACGTCCGGGGCGCCGACCGGCGCCGGTGCGACGAGGTCCCACCACGGCAGGCCGCCGGCGTGGCCGTGGAGTCGTGACTTGGCCCGCAGCCAGCGGCGGAAGTCGGGGAGGGCGTCGTCGACCGCGGCCTGCATGGCGTCGAACGTCGGCCGGCCGACGGCGTTGGCGAACAGCGAGGCGTCGACGGGCGACGCCCAACTCCGTCGGCGGTCGACGATGCCGGCCTCCCCCTTGATCGCGTTCATGGCGGCTGCGCAGGGGACCGCGACCGCCGGCCAGCCCTCGAGCTCGGCCTCGTAGGCGGCGCGGCGCACGGCCGGATCGCGGTGCGCGGCGAGGCCCGCGGACGGCGGGCATCGGGAGGCGTTCGGTGCGGCCGTCGGGGAACGTCACCGGCGCGGTCAGCTGCGACGTCACGGCGGCGTGCAGCCGGGCCCACGCCGCCGAGCCGGTCGTCGCGAGCTCGGCGTAGAGCCCCTCCTCGGCCTCCGACATCTGGTGGGTGGCGCGCGCGGCGAGGCGCGCCAGCGGCCCGCTGTGCTCACGAGCGACGTCGGAGACGCCGGCGAGCTCGTGGACGTCGAGGGCGTCGACCCACTCGGCCAGGCGGGCCAGCAGCGGGCGCAGCCGCGCGCCGGCCGCCTCCACCTCACTGAAGGCGGCGGCGGCCGCCTCGTCACGGCTGTCGGTGGTGAGCGCCGCGTAGGCACACGCGCTGAGCACCTGGTGGCGCGCGCTGACGTCGTTCCAGCCGTCGATGACCGCGTCGGCCGCGACGCCGTCCGTCGCCACGACGGCTCGCGGCGCGCCGCCGCGCACGCCGTGCTCGTCGAAGGCGGCCTCGAGGCGCGCGATGTCGGCGGCCAGCCCCTCGAGGTCGTCGACGTAGCTGCGCGCGGTGACGGACTCGTGGATGTCGCTGACGTCCCAGCGCGGGAGCGTCTCCGTCACCGGGCGCTCGCGATGTCGGCCGTGAAGGCCCGGTCGGTGCGGTGGACGTGGAACCCGAGGTGCTCGTACATCGTGACCGCGGCGGCGTTGCCGCCGTCGACGTAGAGCATCCCGAGCGTGATCCCGCGGGCGGCGATCGAGGCGAGCCCGGCGAGCGTCAACTGGTTGCCGAGCCCGAGGCCCTGGAAGTCGGGGTCGACCGCGATCACGTAGATCTCGCCGAGCACCGGCGACTCGTCCTGGTGGACCTTGGTCCAGCAGAACGCGGCGAGGCGGCCGTCGCGCTCGTGGAGCAGGAAGCCCGCCGGGTCGAACCACGCCTCGTCCTCGCGCTGGCGCACGGTCTCGACGGTCCACCCGCCCTGCTCCGGATGGGTCGCGAAGGCACGGTTGTTGACGGCGAGGAACGCGTCCTCGTCGCGACCCGGCTCGAACGGTCGGGTGGCGACGTCCACCGGACGGTCGATCGGCAGCGCGACGCGCATCTGGAGCAGCTCACGGGTCATCGTCAGCCCGCTCGCCGCGGCCAGCTCGGCGTCGGCCGCCGTGGCCTCGAACGCCCACCACTGCACCGGCCCGCCGCCGTCGTGCGCGACGACGTCGATCGCCGTGGCCAGCAGGCGGTGCCCGATCGTCGGGTCGGCGCGATGGTCCGGATCGACGGCGAGCTCGATGTTGCGGGTGCCGTTGATCGTCGCCAGCTGGGCGTAGCCGGCCAAGCGGTCACCTTCCTCGACGGTGACGGCGGCGAAGCCCGGCCCGCCGCCGTGGGCGAGCTCGAGGCGGAGGTGGTCCGACAGCGGGTAGCGCCCGTCGGCGCTCGCCGCGGCGTCGAGGAGCCGGTGCAGCGCCGCGAGGTCGGCGATCGCGCCGGCCCGGTCGACGGTCGAGATCCCGTGGTGCATCGGCACCGACGATACGTGGGTGGTCCGTAGGCTCGGCGCTGCCATGGCCACGGACCCCGCCGTCGACGATGTCCGGCCGACGCGGCCGCGCACCCCGAAGGGCCGGGCGCGTGAGGTCGCCCGACGGCTCGCGCTCACCTATCCCGACGCGCTGTGCGAGCTCGACCACCGCAACCCGTTCGAGCTGCTGGCGGCCACGATCCTGTCGGCCCAGACGACGGACGCGCGGGTCAACATGGTCACGCCGACGCTGTTCGCGCGCTACCCGACGGCCGCCGACCTCGCGGTCGCCGATCCCGGGTCCGTCGAGGAGATCATCAAGTCGACCGGCTTCTACGCCAACAAGACGCGCAGCCTGATCGGCATGGCCAACGCCCTCGTCGAGCGCTTCGACGGCGACGTGCCGACCCGGCTGGAAGACCTCGTGACCATTCCCGGAGTGGGCCGCAAGACGGGGAACGTCGTGCGCAGCGTGGCCTTCGGCCTGCCCGGCCTGCCCGTCGACACGCACGTCGGTCGCCTGTCGCGACGCCTCGGCCTGACGACCCAGGAGGATCCCGTGAAGGTCGAGCTGGAGCTCAACAGCTACCTGCCGGCGGCCCAGCGCGGTGACTTCAGCCTGCGCATGATCCTCCACGGTCGGCGCGTCTGCTTCGCCCAGCGGCCGGCATGTGAACGCTGTTCGCTGGAGGACATCTGCCCGTCCAGCCGGCTGCCCAAGGCCGGCCGGCGCCGCCGCCCGGCCCCGTCGCGAGAACGGGACGGCGGCGGGAAGAAGGCGTGACACGGCGGCGGGGGCCTGCTTGCCACTTCCGGGGGCAGTGATATGCTGGATGTCACCAACCAGGTTCCCGCCACCTGGTTTGCAGCGACAGCCGGGATCCGCCGCCTGGCGTCGCCCGTGCGACGGCCCCTCCCACCAGGGGCCGTCGCCGTTTTCGGCCCATGTCGGTCGTGCGCACGGATCGCCGGCGATCGCGGCGCGGCACCGTCCGCACGGCGGCGGGACGGGCTCAGCCGCGCGCCAGCTTGACGGCCCGCTGGAGCTGACGCTCCGCGCTGCGCAGCGACCGTTCGGCCTCGTAGATCGCCATCACGAGGTCCTCGCGCTCGGTGCCGAGGTGCGGTGCCGCGAGGGCGCCGACCCGTCGCTGGTAGCTGCCGACCGCTTCGGCGGCGGCGCTGAGCTCGGCGGCGGTCGCTTCGACGGAGGCGCTACTCATGGGGTCAACGATCGCAGCCCGCCAGTAACGTCGCCAACGTGCCGAGCCGCGACCTGGTGCCGATCCGCGACGACCTGCGGGCGATGGAGGGGTACCACTCGGCGCAGGTCGACGTGGCCGTGCGCCTCAACACGAACGAGTCGCCGTTCCCACCGCCGCCGGGCTGGCGCGAGGAGCTCGCCGGCGCGCTCGGCGCGATCGAGTGGCACCGCTACCCCGATCGGCGCGCCACCGGCCTGCGGGCGGCGATCGCGGCGTGGCACGGCGTCGGCGCCGACCAGGTGTTCGCCGCCAACGGCAGCAACGAGGTGCTCCAGACGTTGCTCCTGACGTACGGCGGCGCCGGCCGCTCGGTGCTGACGTTCGAGCCGACGTACCAGCTGCACGCCCACATCGCCCGCATCACGGGCGCCACCGTCGTCGAGGTCGAACGGGCCGCCGGGTTCACGCTCGATCCCGCCACCGTCGCCGCGGCGGTGCGCGAGCACCAGCCGACCGTGACGTTCCTGTGCTCGCCGAACAACCCGACCGGGATCGTCGAGGACCCTGCCGTCGTCGACGCGGCACTCGGCGCCACCGACGGGCTCGTCGTCGTGGACGAGGCCTACGCCCAGTTCGCCGGGTGGAGCGCCCTCGACCTCGTCGCCGAGGACCGCCCGCTCGTCGTCGTGCGCACGTTCTCGAAGACGTGGAGCATGGCGGCGGCCCGCCTCGGCTACCTCGTCGGTCCGGCGTGGCTCGTCGGCCATCTCGAGGACGTCGTGCTGCCGTACCACCTCGACGCGGCCAAGCAGGTCGCCGGCACGCTCGCCCTGCGCCACGTCGACGAGATGGACGAGCGGGTGAAGATCATCGTCGACGAGCGCGAGCGGCTCGTGGACGGCCTGCGCGCGCTGCCCGTCGAGACGTTCCCGAGCGGCGCCAACTTCGTGCTGTTCCGGGTCGGCGACGGTGCGGTCGACGAGGGGCACCGCGTGTGGCAGGCCCTCGTCGACCGCAGCGTGCTCGTGCGCGACTGCTCCGGGCTGGCCGCGACTCGGCGGGTGCCTGCGGGTCACGATCGGGACGCCGACGGAGAACGATCGCTTCCTCGCTGCGCTCGGTGAGGTCCTCACTTGAGCCGCACCGCGACGCGCAGCCGGACGACGAAGGAGACGTCGATCGAGATCGCCATCGACCTCGACGGCACCGGCCAGACGGACTGCTCGACCGGCATCCCCTTCTACGACCACATGCTCGACCAGCTCGGCCGTCACGGCGGCTTCGACCTCACCGTCAAGGCGGTCGGCGATCTCGACATCGACACCCACCACACCGTCGAGGACGTCGCCATCGCCCTCGGCGAGGCGTTCCGCGAGGCGCTCGGCGACAAGGCCGGCATCCGCCGCTTCGCCAGCGGGCAGTTCCCGCTCGACGAGGCGCTGGTCGAGATCGCCCTCGACATCTCGGGGCGACCGTTCGTGGCGTGGGACGTGCCGATGCCGGAGTCGCTGCCGCTCGGCAACCCGGCGTTCGACCCGCAGCTCGCCGAGCACGCGGTGGCGTCGTTCGCCACCAACGCCGGGCTCACCCTCCACGTCACGCTGAAGGCCGGGCGCAACGTCCACCACGTCATCGAGGCGACGTTCAAGGGGCTCGCCCGATCGCTGCGCGACGCCGTGCGGGTCGAGTCGGCCGGTGGCGTCCCGTCGACGAAGGGCGTCCTGTGACCGCCGGACCCCGACCTGTCAGTGCGGATCGGCCCGATCGGGCCGGATCCGGCGGACAGGACGAGCAGCGGCCGGACCGACCTCTCGTCGCCGTCCTCGACTACGGCATCGGCAACCTGCACTCGGCGCACAAGTCGCTCGTGCGCCAGGGGGCCGACGCCCACCTGACCCGCGATCGCGGGCTGATCGCCGACGCGGTGGCGGTCGTGCTGCCCGGCGTCGGCGCCTTCGGGGCCTGCATGGCGGCGCTGCGCGGCGCCGGGCTCGAGGAGCCGGCCCTCGCGGCCGTCGCGTCGGGCCGGCCGTTCCTCGGCGTGTGCGTCGGCACCCAGATGCTGTTCGACGGCAGCGAGGAGGACCCGTCGGCGCGCGGCCTCGGCGTGCTGGCGGGCACCGTGCGATGGATCCCGCCGGGTGTGAAGCGGCCGCAGATGCAGTGGAACCGCGTCGACGCCGTGCGCCCCGACCCGATGTTCGACGGGCTCGGCGAGCGGCCGTGGTTCTACTTCGTGCACTCCCTGCACGGGGTGCCCGACGACCCGTCGACCGTGGTCGCGACGTGTGAGTACGGCGCCACGCTCAACGCCGCCTTCCGCGCCGGCAACGTGTTCGCCGCCCAGTTCCATCCCGAGAAGTCGGCGTCCGCCGGGCTCGGGCTGCTGGGCAACTTCGTCAGCTCGCTGACGGTCCGCACGTGACGGTCACTGCGTTCCCCGGCCCCGCACGCCGGCGGAGGCCTGCTCGATGACGCTCCTCTATCCCTCGATCGACCTCCGCGGCGGCCACGTCGTGCGGTTGCGCCAGGGCGACTACGCCGCCGAGACCGTGTACGGCGACGACGGCGTGGCGGTGGCGACGTCGTTCGCCGACCAGGGCGCGACGTGGATCCACGTCGTCGACCTCGACGCGGCGCGGACGGGCGAGGCGACGAACCGCAGTGTCGTGGCGGCGATCGTCGCCGCCGTCGCCGGCCGGGCCGCCGTGCAGACCGGCGGTGGGGTGCGCGCCGTCGACGACGCCAAGGCGCTGGCCGACGCCGGCGTGACACGGGTCGTGATGGGCTCGGCCGCCGTGCGCGACCCGGGTCTCGTCGACGACGTCGCCGCCGTCGTCGCCGTGGCCGTCGGCCTCGACCACCGCGCCGGCGACATCGCCGTCCACGGGTGGACCGAGGCCAGCGGTGTGCAGCTCGCCGACGCCCTCGGCCGCTTCCCGTCGGCGGCCGCGTTCGTGATCACCGACATCGAGCGCGACGGGCTGCTCGGCGGTCCCGACCTCGCCGGGCTCGCCGCCGCGGTCGCGGCCACCGACGTCCCGGTCATCGCCAGCGGCGGCGTGGCGACGCTCGACGACGTCCGCGCCCTCGCCGCCATCGACGGGCTGCACGGGATCATCACCGGACGGGCGCTCTACGAGGGGCGCTTCACCGTCGCCGAAGCCGTCGGGGAGCTGCTGTGATCGTCGCTCGCGTCATCCCGTGCCTCGACGTCACCGATGGTCGCGTCGTCAAGGGCACGAACTTCGTCGACCTCCGCGACGCCGGCGATCCCGTCGAGCTCGCCGCCCGTTACGACGCCGAGGGCGCCGACGAGCTCGTGTTCCTCGACATCACGGCATCCAGCGACGCCCGCGACACGATGGTCGACGTCGTGTACCGCACGGCCGAGCACGTGTTCATCCCGTTCACGGTCGGTGGCGGCATCCGCAGCGTCGAGGACGCCCGGCGGATGCTGCGCGCCGGGGCCGAGAAGGTCAGCGTCAACACCGCCGCGGTGCAGCGGCCCGAGCTGATCACGCGAGATCGCCACCGAGTTCGGCGCCCAGTGCGTGGTGTGCGCGATCGATGCCAAGCGACGCGCCGAGGGCACCGGCTTCGAGGTGTTCCTCCACGGTGGCCGCACGCCGACGGGGATCGACGCGGTGGCGTGGGCGGCCGACGCCGCCGCACGCGGCGCCGGCGAGATCCTGCTGACGTCGATGGACCGCGACGGCACGAAGGACGGCTACGACCTCGAGCTGACGCGGGCCGTCAGCGACGCCGTCGGTGTGCCGGTCATCGCCAGCGGTGGCGTCGGCACGCTCGAGCACCTCGCCGAGGGCATCACCGAGGGCGGCGCCGATGCCGTGCTGGCCGCCTCGATCTTCCACTTCCGGGAGCACACGATCGCCGAGGCCAAGGCCGTCATGGCCGAGCGTGGGATCACCGTGCGCACCACCTGAGCCACCGGGCGGTCGTATGGTGCCCGCCATGACGCAGATGGAGTACCGCCGGCTCGGACGCACGGGCATCAAGGTGTCGGCGCTGTCGTTCGGGTCGTGGGTGACGTTCGACGCCCAGATGAAGGACGACCTGGCGATGGAGTGCATGCAGGCCGCCTACGACGGTGGCTGCAACTTCTTCGACAACGCCGAGGCCTACGCCGGTGGCGAGAGCGAGGCGATCATGGGCCGGGTCGTCGCCGAGCTCGGGTGGCCGCGCTGGTCGTACGTGCTCACGACGAAGGTGTTCTGGGGCCTCCACGACGTCCCGAACATGAAGAACACGCTCAACCGCAAGTACCTCTTCCACGCCATCGAGGGCTCGCTCGAGCGGTTGAACACCGACTTCGTGGACATCCTCTACTGCCACCGGTCCGATCCCGACACGACGCTCGAGGAGACCGTGTGGGCGATGAGCGACATCGTGTCGTCCGGCAAGGCGCTGTACTGGGGCACGAGCGAGTGGGCCGCCGACGAGATCCGCGGCGCCATCGAGATCGCCGAGCGCCACCACCTGCACAAGCCGGTCACGGAGCAGCCGCAGTACAACATCCTCGAGCGCAAGCGCTTCGAGAAGGAGTACGCCCGCCTGTGGGCCGAGACGGGCTACGGGGCGACGATCTGGAGCCCGCTGGCGTCGGGCCTGCTGACCGGCAAGTACCGCGACGGCATCCCCGAGGACTCCCGCGGCGCACTGTCGGGGTACGGCTGGCTGGCCAAGCGGATGTCCGACCCGGGCACGCTCGCCAAGGTCGAGAAGCTGCGGCCGATCGCCGACGAGCTGGGCTGCTCGATGGCGCAGCTGGCGCTCGCGTGGTGCGTCAAGAACCCGAACGTGTCGACCGTGATCACCGGCGCCAGCCGGCCGAGCCAGGTCGTCGAGAACTTCGAGGCGATGGAGGTCGTCGCCAAGCTCGACGCCGCACGTGATGGGCCGCATCGACGCCGCCGTCAAGTAGGCACGTCCCGCGGTCGGTCGCGCCGGGAGACCTCAGGTGAGGCCGGCGACGAGCTGCAGCAGACGCTGCACGTCGTCGGCGTCGACGTAGACCGAGACGCCCGCCCGCACCACGCCGCCGGTCGCCGTGAGGCCGAGCTGGTCGACGACCTCGACCGCGTAGGAGTGCCCGGCCCAGGTCGCGACGCGGCCGGCGCCGAGGGCCGTCGCCGACCTCGTCCGGCGACGTGCCGTCGACCGTGAACGCCACCGTGGGCGTGCGGCCCTCCGTCGTCGGGATCCCGTGGACGTGCACGCCGGGCATCGCCAGCAGCCCGTCGAGCAGCGGGGCGAACACGCTCGTCTCCGACGCCGCCAGCGCGTCCATGCCGGTGTCGAGCAGGAACGCGGCCGCGGCGTCGACCGCCGCGATCGACTCGAAGCTCGGCGTCCCCGACTCCCACTTGCGGGGCCCTCGGTCGGAGGCGGGGCGGACCTTGGCGTTCGGCAGCTCGTCGAGCAGCACCGGGTCGGCGCACAGCACGCCGGCGTGCGGGCCGTACCACTTGTAGGGGCTGCAGGCGAGGACGTCGCAGCCGAGGGCGGCGACGTCGATCGGCTTGTGCGGGGCGAGGTGCACGGCGTCGACGAAGACCTTGGCGCCGGCGTCGTGGGCGGCGGCGACGATCGGGGCCAGGTCGGGCACGGTGCCGATGAGGTTCGACGCGCCGGGCAACGTGACCCAGCGCGTGCGCTCGTCGATCAGGGCGACGACGTCGGCCGGGTCGAGCAGGCCGGTCGTCGGGTCGAACGGGGCGAGGACCTGCTCGGCCCCGGACTGCTCGCACGCCAGGCGCCACGGCGTGACGTTGGCGTCGTGGTCCAGGCGGGTGCCGACGACGCGATCACCCGGCCGCAGCGTCGACGCCACGGTGCGGCTGAACGCCAGCGTGAGCGTCGTCATGTTGGCACCGAAGACGATGCCCGCCGGCTGGCCTCCGAGCAGCGTGGCGACGCGCCCACGGGCCCGCTCCAGCAGGGCGTCGCAGGCGTCGGCGGCGGCGAACGAGCCGCCCGTGTTGGCGTTGTTGCCGCTCGCCGCCCACGTCGCCATGGCGTCGATGGCGACGTCGACCATCTGCGTGCCCGCCGGCCCGTCGAAGCGGGCCCACCCGTCGCGCACGCCGGGGAACCGGGCTCGCATCGTCGCGTCACTCATGCTCGGGAGCTTGCCAGCGATCTCCTCATCCGAGTGTTTCGTGCATCGGAGTGTTTGGTGCGGGGGCCACCCGCAGCGAACACTCCGATGGATCAGGCCGAGGCGGGCGGCGAGCCAGGCGGTGGCGCGCTCGGCGGCCGCGGCGGCGCGGGCGAGGAGGAAGTGGTCGGCACCATCGATGACCTCGACGGTCGTGTCCGGCCAGTCCTCGACGATCGGCTCGACCGCCGACGGCGGCGAGAACTGGTCGAATGCCGGCACGAGGACGAGCGTCGGCAGCGGCGACGCCGGCGCGACGTCCATCACGGCGAGCGGGGGAGCGATGGCGACGCGCGCCGTGACCGCCGGGTGGTCGACGCCGAGGCCGACGGCGGCGCCGAACGAGTAGCCGACGACGAACAGCGGGACGTCCGGGACGTGGGCCGCCAGCACGTCGAGCCCGGCGAGGGCGTCGAGGCGCTCCTCGGCGAGGTCGCCGCCCTCGCCGCCAGCGCCGGCCCGGAAGTCGAAGCGGAGGGCCGCGATCCCTGCCGCCGGCAGGGATCGGAACAGTGCGGCGACGACGGCGTTGAGCCGGTTGCCGCCGAAGCGGGGGTGCGGGTGGAGCAGGACGGCACCGGCGCGTGCGCCGTCGGGGACCGCCAGGTCGGCGGGGAGCCGGACACCGTCCGACGTCATCAGGGTCGGTGAAGCGGCAGTGGGGTCCACAGGGCCGGACGGTACTCTCACGACGTGGTCAGCTCGCCCGACGACAAGCTCCCGATCAAGATGCTCAACGATCGTCTGCTCGTCCGCATCCCGGACAAGGACGGCGAGCGGCGGACGCAGGGCGGCATCCTCATCCCGGCCACCGCGCAGATGGCGAAGCGGCTCGTGTGGGCCGAGGTCGTGGCACTGGGCCAGAACGTGCGCTCGGCCGAGGTCGGCGATCTCGTCCTGTTCAGCCCGGAGGACCGCTACGAGGTCGAGGTCCAGGGCTCCGACTACATCATGCTGCGCGAGCGCGACATCCACGCCGTGGCGGCCGAGCGGATCGAGGCCGCGACGGGGCTGTACCTGTGAGCATCACGGCGACCGCCGAGCAGCTCGCCGGGGTCAAGTTCAACGACGACGGCCTCGTGGCGGCGATCGCCCAGGACCTCGACGGCACGGTGCTGATGCTGGCGTGGATGAACGCCGAGACCCTGCAGATGACGCTCGACGAGGGCCGGATGGTCTACTGGAGCCGCAGCCGCCAGGAGGTCTGGCGCAAGGGGGACACGAGCGGCGACCACCAGGTCGTGCACGAGGCGTACTACGACTGCGACGCCGACGCCCTGCTGTTCAAGGTCCAGCAGCTCGGCAAGGGGGCCTGCCACACCGGCGAGTACTCCTGCTTCCACCGGCGGTTCGGCGAGCCGAGCGAGTCTTCGAGCGAGCGAGCGACCCAGCGCGGGGCCGACTGAACGTGCGCATCCGGCCGAGCCGCGACGACTTCCGCTCGCTGGCGGCCACCCACACGGTCGTCCCGGTCTGGGGCGAGCTGCTGGCGGACCTCGAGACGCCCGTCGCCGCCTACGCCAAGCTCGTCGGCGACGGCCCCGGGTTCCTGCTGGAGTCGGTCGAGCACGGTGAGCGGTGGAGCCGCTTCTCGTTCGTCGGCCGCGACCCGGTGGCGACGCTGCTGCTGCGCGACGGCCAGGTCGAGGTCACCGGCAAGCTGCCCGTCGAGGTGCCGACCGACCGCGGGATCCTCGCCGTGCTGGAACGGCTGCTCGCCACCTACCGCGCGCCGGTCATCCCCGAGCTGCCCCCGCTGCACGGCGGGATGATGGGCTACCTCGGCTACGACGTGATCCGCGAGGTCGAGCGCCTCCCCGACGTGCCCCACGACGACCGCCACGTGCCCGACGCGGTGATGAGCATCATCGGCTCGCTCGCCGCGTTCGACCACTGGCGCCAGCGCGTCACGCTGATCGAGAGCGTGCCGGTCCTCGACCTCGACGCCGAGGCCATCGACCTCGCCTACGACGTCGCGATCACGTCGATCGAGCGGGCCGTCGCCAACCTCGGCCGGCCGCTGCCGTACGTGCCCGTCGAGCCGCCCGAGGCGGGGGAGGCGCTGCCCGACGTCAAGAGCTCGATGCCCGACGGCATGTACCAGCGCGCCGTCGCGATCGCCAAGGAGCACATCGTCGCCGGCGACATCTTCCAGGTCGTGCTGGCCCAGCGCTACGACCTGCAGCTCGACGCCGACCCGTTCGACGTGTACCGGGTGCTGCGCCAGGTCAACCCGAGCCCGTACATGTACTTCCTGCGCCACCCCGAGCTGACGATCGTCGGGTCGTCGCCCGAGCCGATGGTGCAGCTGCTCGACGGCACCGTGATCTCGCGGCCCATCGCCGGCACCCGCAAGCGCGGTGAGACCGACGAGCACGACCGGCGCATGGCGGCCGAGCTGACGGAGCACCCGAAGGAGCGCGCCGAGCACGTCATGCTCGTCGACCTCGCCCGCAACGACGTCGGCCGCGTCGCCGACTTCGGCACCGTGAAGGTCGACGAGCTGATGACGCTGGAGCGCTACAGCCACGTGATGCACCTCACGTCGCAGGTGTCCGGGGCGCTGCGCGCCGGCCTCGGGCCGATCGACGTGCTGCGGGCGACGCTGCCGGCCGGCACCGTCAGCGGGGCGCCCAAGGTGCGGGCGATGGAGATCATCGACGACCTCGAGCCCGTCAAGCGGGGCCCGTACGCCGGCGTCGTCGGCTACGTCGACTGGAGCGGCAACCTCGACACCGCGATCGCCATCCGCACGATGTTCTGCGCACCGACGGGGACGAGCCTGCAGGCCGGCGCCGGCATCGTCGCCGACTCGGACCCCGACGACGAGGACCTCGAGTGCCGCAACAAGGCCGCCGCCCTCCTCGCCGCGATCCCCGCGGCGCGCCGGATGACCGCGGCCCGCGCCGCCGCCGGCACGTCGGCCTGACGCGACCTGACCGCGCTGTTGGTTGCGGTCGTCGAAGAGGCTCTCGAAGCGGGAGGTGGCTGGCGTCGGGCTCCTGAGCTGGATCTGGGGAAGATCACTGTCGGATTCCGTCAGCGATCGCGCCCAGATCGAGGTCTGGCACGGATCTTCCCCAGATGGCGTGGGGCGCTACGGGCGGTAGGCGAGGAGGAAGCGGTCGAGGGTGCGGTCGGCGAAGGGCTCGTCGAGCGGCACGCTCTCGGTGAGGTGGGCGAACAGCAGCGGGCCGAGCAGCATCGTGATCGCCTCCTGCACATCGAGGCCGGATGCCAGCACACCCTCCTTGACCGCCCGCTCGATGAGCATCGTGACGACCATGTCCTGCTCGTGCTCGAGGCGCTCGTCGATCGCCTTGATGCCGGCCTCGTGGTTCTTCAGCATCAGCAGCGCCGGCACGACGCGCGCCCACTCGGGGTCGTTGAGCGCCCCGACCATGGCGTGCATGACCTCGCGCAGGGCGTCGACGACGTCGGTGTCGGGGTCGGGCTCGGGCAGCTGCGGGGCGCACGACTCGATGACGGCGAGCAGCACCTCGTCGCGGGACTGCCAATGGCGGTAGATCGTCGACTTGGCGACGCCCGAGCGGGCGACGATGGCATCGATCGTGACGGCGTACGGGCCGCCCTCCACCAGCAGGTCGGTGGCGGTGCGCAACACCGCGGCGCGCGTCCGGGACACCCGCGGATCCACGGGCGCACACGGTAGCGGTGACGAGTGTCTCACCTGGGACCTCGTGACAGGCTGCTCATGAAACAGTACGATACCGTCTCGTACTGAAAACGAGATGACCGGAGCCGAACGTGAACACAGCCTCCCCCCCGCTCGAGATCGGTGAGATCGTCACCGACCCCCGCCGCCAACGCAACATCCTCATCGCCATGTGCACGGCGCTGATCGCCGTCGTCGCCTCGGTGTCCGGCCTCAACGTCGCCCAGCAGGACCTCGCCATCGACCTCGGCGCCTCGCAGGGCCAACTGCTCTGGATCATCAACGGCTACACGATGGCGCTCGCCGCGCTCCTCCTGCCGATCGGCGCGATCGGTGACCGGTGGGGGCGCAAGCCGATCCTCATCGGCGGGCTCGCCCTGTTCATGGCCGCCAACACGCTCGCCGGGTTCGCCGGGTCGGTCGAGATCCTGCTCGTCGCCCGCATCCTGGCCGGTGTCGGGGCGGCGATGATCATGCCGGTCACGCTGTCCGTGATCACGTCGAGCTTCCCGACCGAGCAACGGGCCCGGGCGGTCGGCATCTGGTCCGGCTTCGCCGGCGCCGGTGGCATCCTCGGCCTGTTCGTCTCGTCCTTCCTGATCGACCAGTTCTCGTGGCCGTGGCTGTTCGCCATGCCGGTGGGCTTCGCCGCCGTCTCGCTCGTCATGTCCCTGTCGGCCGTCGGCAACTCCCGCGAGCACCACGAGGGTCGCTTCGACACCGTCGGCTCGATCCTGTCGGCGCTGGCCATCGGCGGGCTCGTCCTCGGCATCCACGAGGGGCCGGAGAAGGGGTGGACCGAACTGCTCACGTTGGTCGGCTTGATCGTCGGCGGCCTGGCGCTCGCCGGCTTCATCATCTGGGAGCTGCGCCAGACCAAGCCACTGCTCGAGATCAGGCTGTTCGCCAACCGCGGCCTGGCCGCCGGCTCGCTGACGCTGCTCATCGTGTTCGCCGTGATGTTCGGGATCTTCCTGGTCCTCACCCAGTTCATGCAGGCCGTGCTCGGCTACTCCGCACTGGCCGCCGCCGGGTCGCTGCTGCCGATGATGGTCGTGATGATGCCGCTGTCGGCGGTCGCCCCGACCATCGCCAACCGCATCGGCACCCGCAACGTGCTGCTGACCGGCGTCGGCCTGTTCGGCCTCGGGCTGGCGCTGCTGGCGTCGATGGTCTCGGCCGCGGGTGGCTACTGGTCCGTGCTGCCCGGTCTCATCGTGGTCGCGTTCGGCATCGGCCTGTGCATGAGCCCGTCGACGATGACGATCACCGAGTCGCTCCCGCACGAGAAGCAGGGCGTCGCGTCGGCGCTCAACGACACGGTGCGCGAGCTCGGTGGTGCCGTCGGCATCGCCCTGCTCGGCTCGCTGGTCAGCGCCGGGTACCGCGCGAGCGTCAGCGATGCCACGTCCGACCTGTCGCCGGAGCTCGCCCACCGGGTCGAGGAGGGCATCGGTTCGGCGTTCGCCGCCACCGGCGACCTCGGCAGCGCGGCTCCGTCGGTCCTCGACGCGGCCCGGGACGCCCTCGTCGACGGCTGGCGCCTGTCGATGTGGTTCGGGGTGGCGCTCGCCGGGGCGGCGTTCGTGTTCCTCCTCGTGCGCGGGCCGCGGCCCGCCGACGTCCTGGCCGAGGACGTCCTCGACGAGGAGCTCCGGGCGCTCGAGCCGGTCGCCGGCGCCTGAGCCGCGCCATGACGGGGCAGACTCGGCCGATGGCCGATGTCGACGACCTCGCCCGCCGCACGACCACGCTGATCGCCGGCCTCGCCCGCAAGGGCTTGAGCCTGGCGACCGGCGTGGTCGTCGTCGTCCTCGTCATCTGCGGGCTGTCGTACCTGACCGGGCTCGCCGCGCTCGAGGGCAGCGCCCGGTCGGCGTGGGCGATCGTCGGCCTGGCGATGCTCGTCGTGGCCGTCGGCGCCCCGCTCCTGGCCCGCTGGCGGCTCGGTGCGGTGACGAGGCGCACGAGCGAGCTGATGAGCGAGATCCGCTCGCTCATCACCCGCGACGCCGACGCCCAGCGGGTCGTGATCGAGACCGTGGCCTACGAGGAGGCCCAGCCGCAGGATGTCCGCGACCTGCGTCCGGTGGTCTACGACTCGCGCCAGTTCAACCGGCTGCGCCAGGTCACGGTCAAGGCGGGCGACGTGGGCCGCCTACCGGTGGTGCTGCGGTCCTTGGTGACGCTGCCGTACCTGCTCGGCATCGCCCTGCTCGGCATCGTCGTCTTCGGCCTCCTCGGCTTCCTCTTCACGATCGCCTGGATCGTCTGATCCGGCATGCTGGACCCATGAGCGAACCGTTCTGGGTGGCCACCGATCGAGAGGTCGTCCGGGTCAGCGGACCCGACGCCCTCACCTACCTCCAAGGTCAGGTGTCGCAGGACCTCCTGCCGATGGCCGTCGGCGATCGGCGCTGGACGTTCCTGCTGCAGCCGACCGGCAAGGTCGAGGTGCTGGCTCGCGTCGAGCGCACGGCCGACGACACGTTCGTGTTCGACGTCGACCACGGCTACGGCGACGAGCTCGTCGCCCGCCTGAACCGGTTCAAGATCCGCGTGAAGGTCGACGTCGAAAGGGTGCCGTGGCGGGTGGTGCGCGTGGTCGGCGGTGTCGACGTGATCGGGCTCGATGCCGTCGCACCAGACGGCGTCTGCGAGGGCACGGCGGCCGAGCTCGAGGCCGCCCGGGTCGCCGACGGCTGGCCGGCGCTCGGGGCCGAGATCGTGCCCGGCGAGACGATCCCGGCCGAGACCGGTGTCGTGGCGGTCGCCGTCGACTTCCGCAAGGGCTGCTACCCGGGCCAGGAGCTCGTGGAGCGGATGGACTCGCGCGGCGCGGTGGCACCCCGCTCGCTGCGCATCCTCGACGTCGACGACACGGCCCGCCCGGGCGATCCGATCGTCCGTGACGGCGCCGAGGTGGGCGTGCTCACGAGCGTGGCCGCCGGCAAGGCGATCGGCCTCGTCAAGCGCGGTGCCGATGCCGGCACGGTGCCGGTGCGCTGATGGCCGCCGACCTCGACCTCGTGCGGCGGCTCGTGGCCGCCGACCACGGCCTGGCGATCGTCGCCACGACGCGCGCCGACGGCTCCGTGCACACGTCGCTCGTCAACGCGGGTGTGCTCGACCACCCGCTGACGGGGGAACCCGTCGTCGCCCTCGTCGCTCGCGGCGCGGCGCACAAGGTGCGACTGATCCGCGCCGCCGGGCGGGCCGCCGTGACGTTCCGGGCCGGGTGGGAGTGGGTCGCCGTGGAGGGCCCGACGACGATCATCGGCGCCGCCGACGTCCCCGACGGCTTCGACGTGACGGACCTGCCGCGACTGCTGCGCGACGTGTTCTCGGCCGCCGGCGGCACGCACGAGGACTGGGACGAGTTCGACCGCGTGATGGCGGCCGAGCAGCGCCTCGCTGTCCTCGTCACCCCGGCGCGCATCACCTCCAACGGTTGACGCGGCCGACGGTCCGGAGTCTGCGGATCTCGATCGAGCGCGCAGCGTCGTCAGCGATCCTCAAGCGCGCGGTGCGACGTTCATGCCGTGGAAGTTGTCACTCGCCCCACCGTGGTCCCGCTCTCGGATCCGCGCGCCACGGACGCCGCGCTGGTCGGGGCGAAGGCCGCCAACCTCGCCGTGGCGCGTGCGGCCGGGCTCCCCACCCTGCCGGGCGTCGTGCTGACCACAGCATGGACCGCGCGCCACACCGATGACGCGCTGCTCGCGTGGCGGGACGTCTCCGCCGACGGGGCACACCCCGTCGTCGTTCGCTCGTCGTCGACCGGCGAGGACGGCGACGCCTCGTCGATGGCCGGCGTCTTCGAGTCGATCCTCGACGTCGCCGGCGAGCGGGCGCTGCTGGCAGCCGTCGAGGAGGTCCACGCCTCCGCCGACCGGGCCCGGCGCGCCGGCCTCGTCGATGCCGAGATGGCCGTCCTCGTGCAGCCGATGCTGCAGGCCGTCTGGGGCGGCGTGCTGTTCGGTGCCGATCCGCTGACCGGCCGCCACGATCGCATCGTCGTCGCGGCCGTCCCCGGCGGTCCCGACCAGCTCGTGTCGGGCGCCGTCGACGGCTGGACGGCCGTCGTCAACCGCCGTGGCCGTGTCGTGGAGGTCCGTTCGACCGGCGACGCCCCGCGTCCGCCGGCCGCCGTGCTGCACCAGCTCGCGCGCCTCGCGGCCGACGCCGGTCGCGCCTTCGGCGGCCCGCAGGACGTCGAGTGGGCCGTCGACGCCGCCGGTGACCTGCGCCTGCTGCAGGCGCGCCCGATCACGACGCTGCCGCCGACGTCGGGCACGGTGTTCGGACCCGGCCCGGTCGCCGAGACGTTCCCCGACCCGCTGTCGGCGCTCGAGCAGGACCTCTGGCTCGAGCCGTTGCGCGACGGTCTTCGCGAGGCCCTGCTGCTGGCGGGCACGTCGACCACGCGGGCCGTCCGTGGCAGTGACGTCGTCGTCGCCGTCGACGGCATCGCCGCCGCCGACCTGACCCTGCTCGGCCTCGAGACGCCGCGCGGCGGGGTGCTGCGGCGCCTCGATCCGCGGCCCCCGGCGCGCCGCCTGCGGGCGGCATGGCGGGTCGGCCGGCTGCGCAGCGCGCTCGCCGACCTGGCCGCCGACCTCGTCGCCCACGTCGACGACGACCTCGCCGCGGTCCCGTCGCTCGACGGCTTGCGCGACGAGCAGCTGCTCGCGCTGCTGCGCAACGGCCGGCGGACGCTCGTCAGCCTGCACGGCCACGAGGCGCTCGTCGGGCTGCTGATCCCGTCCGCCGCCGCGGCGAGCGTCACCGGCGCGTCGCTGGCCCTCGACGCCATCGCCCGGGCACACGCCGAGGGCACGCCGCTCGACGAGCTCGTCGCGCGCGAGCCCACGGTGCTCGCGCTCGTCCCGCCGCGCATCGGCGACGACGGCGCCCTGGCCGAGATCGTCGCCGCCGCGCCGGGGACCGTGCCTGCCGTCGCCGAGGTGCCGGACCGGACCGCCATCGCCCGGGAGGCCCTGCGGTTGCGCGTCCGCTGGACGCAGGAGCTCATGGCGCGAGCGGCGGTCGAGCTCGGTCGCCGCCTGGCCGCGACCGGGCGGGCTGCGGGCCGCCGACGACATCCGCAACCTGCGCCTCGTCGAGCTGGAGGGTGCGGTGCGGGGACGCCTCGCGCTCGTCCCGACGATCGGGCGGCCGACGGTCGGACGGCGCGCCCTGCCGGCGCGGTTCCGGCTCGACGCCGCTGGCCGCGCCTGGGCGGCGCCGCCGCGTGCCGGTCGCCGGCGCGGTGCCGCCGCAGCGGGTGGCGCCGTCGGTGCCGGTGGCGGCACGGTGACGGCACCGGTCCACGTCCACGACGCCGGCGCCGAGGTCCCGGCTGGACGGGTGCTGGTCGTCAGCCACCTCGACCCCCGGCTGGCGGCGGTCATCCCGCGCCTCGCCGGCCTCGTCGCCGAGACCGGGAGCCCGCTCAGCCACCTCGCGATCCTCGCCCGCGAGCACGGCGTGCCGATCGTCGTCGGCCTGGAGGGCGCCACCGATCGCTTCCGCGACGGCGAGCTCGTCACCGTCGACGGCCACAGCGGCGCGGTCACGCTCGTCGCGCCCCGTTCCGATCTCGATCCCGTGGAGGTGGCGGCATGAACGCCAAGCGCATCGGCGGCACCGCCGCCGTCATCACGTTGCTCGCGTCCGGCGTCTACTTCTTCCTCTACCTGTACCGGTGGGAGTGGAACCGGGCCCAGGTGGCGGCGGCGATCTTCGTCGCCGCCGAGGTCGGCATCGTCGGCTGGCTCGTCAGCGACCGCATCCGCCGCGTCGAGCGGCGCCTCGACCGCATGGCGGCGACGGCGCAGGAGCGGCGGCTGCACATCCTGCGCGAGCACGCGCCCGCGCCGCGCGCCACGTTCTCGTGGCTCACCCGCACCGACCGCTCGTCCGTCTTCATCCCCGTCCTGCTCGGAGCGGGCGCCGTCCTGTCCGGTCTGGCGTGGGTCGTCGAGCGGGTGTCGCGGGCGACCGCCGGGCGGGCCGCCGAGCACGGCCTCGCGAATCGCCTCGCTGCCATCGAACCGCCGTCCGGCGGGTTGCTCGACGGCGGCGACGATCCGCTGGCGATCCTGCGGGGGCCGCGGCCGTGAAGCGGGTCGTCCGCCTCGTCGTCGTCCTCGTGGCGATCGCCGGCCTCGTCGTCGGCATGGCCGAGCTGACGCAGAACCGGCCCGACGTCGTGCGCGCCGGGTCGCGCACGACCGTGTCGTTCACGGTGGACACCCGTGACGTCCAGCGCGGCGACCCCGCCGCGGCAGCCGCGCTCTGGGCGGTGTGCGCCGGCACGGTCGGCGGCGAGGTGTCGACGACGCCGGTCGCCGTGGCCGATCGCTGGCAGGTCACGATCGAGCCGGCGATCGGCGAGCACGGCGAGAACCGCCTCGTCGGCTGCCTCGAGGACCTCACGATCGACCGGGTCATCGGCGACGTCGTCGCCGTGGTCTCGACCTGAGCGCGGCCGGCGTGGCGTACCTCCACACGCACCCGCCGATGACGCTCGGTCGGGTGCACGCCCGCGCCGGCTGGCTGCTGCCGGTCGTCGCGGCCGCCTTCGTCCTGCTCGCCGTCGGCGCCGCCGCGGACCACCTGCCGTGGGACCAGGCGATCCACGACTGGGTCATCGACCACCGCACCCCGTGGGCCGACACGGTGGCCAAGCGGGTGTCGTGGTTCGGCTCCACCTACGTCGTGCTGAGCGTGTCGGCCATCGCCGCCGCGGTCGCCTGGCGGCGCTGCCCGCGCCTGGCGCTGGCGATCGTCGTCGTGGCCCTCGCCCGGCCGCTCACCGAGTTCGTCCTCAAGGAGCTCGTCGGGCGCGACCGTCCCGTCGGCGACCGTCTCGTGCGCGGCCGCGGGCCGTCGTTCCCGAGCGGCCACCCGTACGCGACGGCTGCCAGCTGGGGGGTGCTCCCGCTCGTCGCCGCGCTCTACGTGCGCCGCCGGGCCACGTGGTGGGCGCTCGCGGTGGCCGCGTGGATCCTCGTCGTCGGCGTCGCGGCGAGCCGGGTGTGGCTCGGCGTGCACTGGACGAGCGACATCGTCGCCGGCGTGCTGCTCGCCGTGCTCGGCGTGCGCGCCGCGGAGCTGCTGATCGGCCGCATCGAGACGTGGCGCACGCCGCGCCGGTGAGTCAGCGCGCCGGCTGGAGCGACTTGCGCAACGCCACCACGGCGGGCTGCTGGCGCACGGTGGCGAGCTCGGGCGCGCGGTCGATCACGGAGGCGACGCCGTCCGGAGAGGCACCGCTGTCAACTGCCGCCCGCAGCCAGTTGATCGCCGTCGCCTCGTCGCCGAGCCCGCCAGCGGCGCGTGCGATCGTCGCCGCCAGCAACGGCTGCGGCGCCCGCGCGTAGCTCGCCGCGCCGTACTCCGCGGCCTCGCGGTGGCGGCCGGCGTGGACGAGCAGGTTCGTCAGCACGTACTCGTTCCACGGGTCACCGCTCGGCAGCGGCCGGGGAAGCGCGGCCAGCAGCCGCTGCAGCTCGTCGTCGGGCAGCGGCGCGGGGACGAGGGGTCGCTCGCTCTCGCGGCGCATGCCCTTGCGCACGATGCGCGCCGCCTTGACCTCGTCGCCGTCGCGCATCGCCGCGGCGGCGGCCTCGAAGGGCGAGACGGCGTGCTCCTCGCGCTCCTCGTAGAACATCTGCAGCTGCATCACCAGCAGGAAGGCGAGGAACACCGTCAAGCCGCGGTAGCCGACGACGGCCAGGGCGATGCCGCCGAGGACGGTGAGGGCAAGGCTGACGTACACCATCACCGGGCGGGCCCGGCCGGGCAGGAAGCGGTCGAGGATCGACGTGACGACGTTGCCACCGTCGAGCGGGAGCACGGGGATCAGGTTGAAGGCGCCGATCGCCACGCCCGCCCACCACACGGCGGCGGACGCTGCGGTGCTGCCCCGCTCGGCGGCGACGAACGGGTTGACGCCCATCGCCAGCAGCACGGCGACCCCGGCCGTGACGTGGACGACCGGCCCGGCGAGGGCGATGCCGGCCTCGGTGTGGCGCGCCAGCGGCTGCGGGCTCGTGTAGGACGCGTAGCCGGCCAGGAAGTCGAGCGAGATCTCGGCGGTCGCCCCGGCGCGGCGGGCCGCGACGGCGTGGCCGAGCTCGTGGAGCAGCGTGAACCCGGCGATCGAGGCCGCCAGCCAGACCCCGAACTCGTCGCGGTAGAGCCCGACGATGAGCACCATGAAGACGAGGAACCCGGGCCGGACGTGGATCGGGAAGCCGAGGACTCGCATGGGCTCCCGATCGTACGGGTCATAGACTCCGCTGACGTGCCGCCTGCATCCGCCCAGCTCGTCTACGCCTTCGACCACAAGCACCGTCGTCCGCCGATGGAGTACAAGGACCTCCTCGGTGGCAAGGGCGCCAACCTCGCCGAGATGACGAGCGTGCTGAAGCTGCCCGTGCCGCCGGGGTTCACGATCTCGACCGACGCGTGCCGCGCCTACATGCACGCCGGGTGGCCGGCCGGGCTCGACGCGGAGATCGCCGCCCACGTGGCCAAGCTCGAGCAGACGATGGGCCGCAAGCTCGGCGATCCCGCCGACCCGCTGCTCGTCAGCGTGCGGTCGGGTGCCAAGTTCTCGATGCCCGGGATGATGGACACGGTCCTCAACCTCGGGCTCAACGACAAGAGCGTGAAGGGCCTCGCGGCGGCGACGGCCGACGAGCGCTTCGCGTTCGACTCGTACCGCCGGTTCATCTCGATGTACGGCCGCATCGTGCTCGACGTCGAGGGCGCCAGGTTCGAGCACCCGCTGGACGCGGCACGCGAGCGGGCCGGGGTGGCGACCGACGCCGAGATCCCGGCGGCGGCGCTCAAGGAGCTGTGCACGCACTACAAGGCGGTCGTCAAGGAGGCCACCGGCAAGGCCTTCCCGCAGGACCCGATGAAGCAGCTGCGCGGCGCCGTCGAGGCGGTGTTCCGGAGCTGGAACGGCGCCCGCGCCATCGCCTACCGCGTGCGCGAGCGCATCAGCCACGACCTCGGCACGGCGGTCAACGTGCAGACGATGGTGTTCGGCAACCGCGACGAGAACTCCGGCACGGGCGTCGGCTTCACCCGCAACGCAGCCACCGGCGAGAACAAGCCCTACGGCGACTTCCTCATCAACGCCCAGGGGGAGGACGTCGTCGCCGGCATCCGCAACACCGAGGACCTCGACGCCATGAAGCGCGAGTTCCCCGTGATCCACGACGAGCTGCTCGCCATCTTCAGCCGGCTCGAGCGGCACTACGAGGACATGTGCGACACCGAGTTCACGATCGAGCAGGGCAAGCTCTGGATGCTCCAGACGCGCGTCGGCAAGCGCACCGGCGGTGCCGCCCTGCGCATGGCGGTCGACATGACGAAGGGCACCGGCAAGGGTGCGCAGCGCTGGAAGATCTCCAAGGAGGAGGCCCTCACTCGGGTCACCGCCGACCACCTCGACTCCGTGCTGCACCCGCAGTTCTCGGGCGCCGGCGACGTCATCGCCAAGGGCCTGGCGGCCTCACCCGGTGCGGCCGTCGGCAAGGTCTACTTCACCGCCGACGACGCCGAGGCGGCGAGCAAGGCGGGTGAGAAGGTCATCCTCGTGACGAGCGAGACGAGCCCCGAGGACGTCCACGGGATGATGGTGGCCGAGGGCATCCTCACCGCCCGCGGCGGGCTCGTCAGCCACGCCGCCGTCGTCGCCCGCGGTTGGGGCACGCCCGCCGTGGTCGGTGCCGAGTCCGTCAAGATCTCCGGCAAGTCGTTCACGTCGAACGGCGTGACCGTGAACGAAGGTGACTTCATCTCGCTCGACGGCTCGTCCGGTGAGGTCGTGGTCGGCCAGATGGAGCTGGCGATGGCCGAGCCCCCGAAGGAGTTCGACATCATCCTCGGCTGGGCCGATGCGGTCCGTTCGAAGGGCAAGCGCCCGATGGGCGTGCGCGCCAACGCCGACACCGGCGAGGACGCCACCAAGGCCCGTGAGCTCGGTGCCGAGGGCATCGGCCTGTGCCGCACGGAGCACATGTTCCTGGCGCCCGATCGCTTGCCCGTCGTGCGCCGGATGATCCTGGCCACCACGCCGCAGGAGGAGACCGAGGCGCTCGAGGAGCTGCGCAAGGTGCAGCAGGACGACTTCACGGCGATCCTCGACGCGATGGACGGCCTGCCCGTGACCGTGCGCCTGCTCGACCCGCCGTTGCACGAGTTCCTGCCGTCGGTCGAGGAGCTGCGCATCAAGCAGGCCACCACCGGTCTCGACGCCGAGGAGAAGGCGCTGCTGGCGGCGGCCGAGAGCTGGTCGGAGCACAACCCGATGCTCGGCACGCGCGGCGTCCGCCTCGGCGTGATCAAGCCCGGCCTCTACGCGATGCAGGTGCGCGCGCTGCTCGATGCCGCCGCCGACCTGCGCAAGCAGGGCAAGAACCCGGTCGTCGAGATCATGATCCCGCTGACCGTGACGCGCGAGGAGCTGCACCTGGCGCGCTCGTGGGTCGAGGCCGAGGTGACGGCGGCGACGAAGCACATGCGCAACAAGCCCGACATCACGATCGGCACGATGATCGAGACGCCGCGGGCTGCGATCCGCGCCGACGAGATCGCCGAGGAGGCCGACTTCTTCAGCTTCGGCACCAACGACCTCACGCAGATGGCGTTCGGGTTCAGCCGCGACGACGTCGAGAGCCGGATGATGCCGGCCTACCTGGAGCAGGGGCTGCTCAAGCGCAACCCGTTCGAGACGATCGACGCCGACGGCGTCGGCGAGCTCGTGCGCATCGGCGCCCGCCTCGGCCGGGAGACGAAGCCCAAGCTGAAGCTCGGCGTGTGCGGCGAGCACGGTGGCGATCCGGAGTCGATCGCCCTGTTCTACGACGCCGGCCTGAACTACGTCAGCTGCTCGCCGTTCCGCGTGCCGATCGCCCGCCTCGCCGCGGCCCAGGCCATCGTCGGCGCCGCCAGCTCGACCGCGTGACGGGGGCCCCGCCGCACCGAGCCCGGCGGTGAGCGGGGTGGGCCTGCTCGCCGCGGACCACGCGTCGAGCTTCGTCGACCTCGACGTCCAGCCCTGGCACTGGGCAGTGCTGCTCGGCGTCGTCGTCGTCCTGTTGCTCGTCGACCTCCTGGTGCTGCACCGGAAGGCCCACGAGATCGCGCCGCGCGAGGCGGCGATCGAGTCGGCGGTCTGGGTGTCGATCGGCCTCGGCTTCTCGCTGCTCGTGTGGATCTGGTTCGGCGCCACGGCCACCACCGAGTACCTGTCGGGCTACCTCGTCGAGCAGAGCCTCAGCGTCGACAACGTCTTCGTGTGGGCGATCATCCTGACGTACTTCGCGGTGCCGGCGATGTACCAGCACCGCGTCCTCTTCTGGGGCATCTTCGGCGCCCTCGTGCTCCGGGCCACGTTCATCTTCGCCGGCGTCGCCCTCATCGAGCGCTTCGACTGGGTGCTCTACGTGTTCGGCGCCTTCCTCCTCTTCACGGCGGTCCGGCTGCTGCTGTCGGACGAGGACGCCCAGGTCGATCCGGGCAACAGCCGGTTCCTCAGGCTCGTCAACCGGACGGTGCCGAGCACCCCGCAGCTGGACGGGCCCCGCCTCTTCACGAAGATCGACGGACGGCGGCTGGCCACGCCGCTGTTCGCGGTGCTCGTGCTCGTCGAGCTGACCGACCTCATCTTCGCCGTCGACAGCGTCCCCGCGGTGCTGGCCGTGAGCCACGAGCAGTTCATCGTCTTCTCGTCGAACGCCTTCGCCATCCTCGGGTTGCGCTCGATGTACTTCCTCCTCGCCGACCTGCACGGCCGCTTCCGCTTCCTGCAGCAGGGCCTCGCCGTGATCCTCGCCTTCGTCGGCGTGAAGATGGTCATCTCGGAGTGGGTGCACATCCCGACGTGGGCGTCGCTCGCCGTGATCGCCGCCGTGCTGGTGGCCGCGATCGTGGCGTCACAGTGGTTCCCGGGGGAGCCCGCCGGGGACGCGCCGGTCACCGAGCCCGACGGGGTCGGCATGCCGGGGCCGCGACGCGGCTAGGAAGGGCCCGTGGCGATCGCCGACGACGACATCGAGCGGCTGCGCTCGACGGTCTCGATCGTCGACGTCGTCGGCCAGTACGTGCAGCTGCGCCGGGTCGGGCGCAACTGGATCGGCCTGTGCCCGTTCCACGCCGAGAAGACGCCGTCGTTCAACGTCCGGGAGGAGACCGGCCGCTACCGCTGCTTCGGCTGCGACAAGTCCGGCGACGTGTTCACGTTCGTCCAGGAGCACGAGCACGTCGACTTCGTCGGCGCCGTCGAGATGCTCGCCGCCAAGGCCGGCATCCAGCTCACGTACACGTCGACGGGCCAGTCGCGCGAGCGCGCCGAGCGCAAGCGCCTCGTCGAGGCGATGACGACCGCCGTCGAGTGGTACCACCGGCGGCTGCTCGACGACCCGGCCGCCCGCGTGGCGCGCGACTACCTGCGGTCGCGCGGGCTGGCCGGCGACGTCGCCCGCCAGTTCAAGCTCGGCTGGGCGCCCGACGACTGGGACGCGCTGGCCAAGGGCGCGGGCATCGCTCCCGAGCTGCTGCGCACGACGGGGCTGGCCTTCGTCAACCGTCGCGACCGCATGCAGGACTCGCTGCGGGCGCGGGTGCTCTTCCCGATCCTCAGCGAGAACGGCGAGGCGGTGGCGATCGGTGGGCGCATCCTCCCCGGCTCCACGGACCCGGCGAAGTACAAGAACTCGCCGGAGACACCGATCTACTCCAAGTCGAAGGTGCTCTACGGCCTCAACTGGGCGAAGGCCGACATCGCGGCGTCCGACCAGGTCGTCGTGTGCGAGGGCTACACCGACGTCATCGGCTTCCACCAGGTCGGCGTCAAGCGGGCGGTGGCGACGTGCGGCACGGCGTTCACCGAGGACCACGTGCGGCTGCTGAAGCGCTACGCCAGCCGCGTCGTGCTCGCCTTCGATGCCGACGCGGCCGGGCAGGGCGCAGCGGAGCGCTTCTACGAGTGGGAGCAGCAGTACCAGGTGCAGGTGTCGGTGGCTCGCCTGCCCGGTGGGGCCGACCCCGGTCAGCTCGCCCAGGAGGAACCGGCGGCCCTCGTCGCCGCGGTCGCCGATGCCACACCGTTCCTCGCCTTCCGACTCGCCCGCGTCATGGGTGGCCGCCCGGCCCGCACGCCGGAGGACCGGGCACGGCTGGCCGAGCGGGCGATGGAGGTCGTCAACGAGCACCCGGACGCCAACGTCCGCAAGCTGTACGCCGGCCAGGTCGCCTCCGAGGTCGGCCTCCCCGTCCATGACCTCGTGCGCGTCGCCGAGCAGCGCACCCGGCGGCCGACCGTGACGGTGACCCCGGTGCGGCGCACCGCGGTGCGCGAGAACGCCGAGTTCGTCGCCATCGCCGTGCTCGCCCAGGACTGGGAGTCGATCGCCGAGTGGCTCGTCGAGGAGCTCTTCGCCGACGAGACCCACCGCCGCGCGTTCCTCGCCCTCGGTGAGGCCGACGGCAACCTCAACGCGGCGATCGAGCACGCCGACCCGGAGGCCCGCGAGGTGCTCGAGCGAGCAGCGGTCGCCGACCTCGACGTCGATGCCACGGTGGAGGCCCGCAACCTGATCGCCGCGGCGGTCCGACGGGAGCTGCGGCAGTCGCCGCGGACCGGGGATCCGGACGCGGTGCGCGACGACGCCGAGGCCCGCGTCCACCTCGAGGAGCTGGCCAGTCCGATCCCGGCCGCCCCGGCTGCGGAGTGGTTGCTAGGTTGGCTCCATCGTCGGATGGAGCAGCGCCACCGCCGGGGACCGTGACGATCACCCAGTGGGACCAGTGGTGAGCGAAGCGCGCCCGCCGGCGGCCGAGGTTGCGCCGCACGCCGTCGAGCCGGCCGAGATGGCCGGCGTCGACGCCGCTGAGTGGCAGTCATTGCTCGAGCGGGGTCGCCGCCAGGGGAGCGTCCACGCCGAGCAGGTCACCCACGTGCTGCGCCACGTCGAGCTCACCGGCGACGTCCTCGACTCGGTGACCCACACATTGACCGAGCAAGGCATCTCCCTCGACGAGACGGTCGACAACGAGATCGAGGAGGCCGACGACGACGAGTTGCCCACGGCCGCCGAGCGACTGGCGGCCCGTGACGTCGACGACGCCGCCGACGAGCACCTGCTCAGCCGGCGCCGCCGCCGGCGGGTGAAGAAGGCGGCGCCGCGTGGCGACGGCTCGACCTCGGACGGCGTGCGCATGTACCTCCGGGAGATCGGACAGGTCGACCTGCTCACGGGCGACGACGAGCGGCGGCTCGCGCAGCTCATCGAGGAGGGCCACTTCGCCGCCGCGCGCATCGACGAGGGCGGGCTCGACGACGCCGAGACGCGGCGCCTGATGCGCGCCGTGCAGCGTGGGGAGCGGGCCAAGAGCGAGCTCACGCAGGCCAACCTGCGCCTCGTCGTCAGCATCGCCAAGCGCTACTCCGGTCGGGGCATGCAGCTGCTCGACCTGATCCAGGAGGGCAACCTCGGGCTGATGCGGGCGGTCGACAAGTTCGACCACTCGAAGGGCTTCAAGTTCTCGACGTACGCGACGTGGTGGATCCGCCAGGCGATCACCCGCTCGATCGCCGACCAGGCCCGCACGATCCGCATCCCGGTGCACATGGTCGAGCACATGAACCGGGTCATCCGCGCCAAGCGCCAGCTGCACCAGGAGCTCGAGCGGGAGCCGACGATCGACGAGCTGGCGCTGCGCGTGCAGCTGGAACCGGACCGCGTCCGCGAGCTGCTGCGCATCTCGCTCGACCCGCTGTCGCTCGACTCGCCGATCGGCGAGGAGGACGAGTCCAACCTCGGCGACTTCATCGAGGACTCCTCGACCGACGGTCCCGCCGACGCGGCGACCCGGGTGATGCTGACGCAGGCCGTCGGCGCCGTGCTCGGCGAGCTGTCCGAGCGCGAGCAGGAGATCGTCCGCCTGCGCTTCGGCCTCGACGGCGGCCAGGCCAAGACGCTGGAGGAGGTCGGCCGGGAGTTCGGGGTCACCCGCGAGCGGATCCGCCAGATCGAGGCCAAGACCCTGGCCAAGCTGCGCCACCCCCAACGCAGCCAGCGCCTGCGCGAGTTCCTCGAAGCCGAGTGACGGGGGGCTCGTTCTGTCCGTGTGAATCGGCCCGATCGGGGCGGTTTCGGCGGACAGATCGACCGATCCGCCCGCTATCGTCACCCCCGCCCTTTCCGGGGTAGCTCAGCTGGCAGAGCGACGGACTGTTAATCCGTTTGTCGTGGGTTCGAGCCCCACCCCCGGAGCCAAGCGATCGTCACCCGGGCCGAGGGCGGTAGCTCAGTGGTCAGAGCAGGGGACTCATAATCCCTCGGTCGTGGGTTCGATCCCCACCCGCCCTACCCATGTGACCAGGGATGATGTACTCCAGCATCACCTCGGCACGGGAGCCCATCCAACAATTTTCCAACAATTTGCTACGTTCGCCACCGTGAGCGAGCTTCGGAAGGCGCCGGGCATGCGCGAACGGTCTCCCGGGGTCTGGGAGCTGATCGTTCCGGCTGGGCTGGACCCGGTGACGGGGCGTCGCCGCCAGGTCAGCCGGATCTTCCGTGGCAACCTGCGCGAGGCCAAGCAGGCTCGTGCCGAACTCCTCACCGAGGTGTCGAAGGGGCGCCACGTTGGAACCGCCGCAACAGTCGAACAGCTGTACCAAGACTGGATCGTTGAGCTCCGTCGGAAGGGTCGTTCCCCCAACACGGTGTACGGCTACGAGCGGGTGTACGAGCGCAACATTCGTCCGAGGCTCGGAAACGTCGCAGTCCGCAAGGTCACGACGAAGATGCTCACCGACCTCTACGGCGCACATCAGGCACGCGGTCTGGCCGCACGCAGCATCTATCAGATCCATGCCTGTGCGTCTCTCCATGTTCACACAGGCATGCCGGTGGGGCTGGCGCGACACCAACCCCGCCCAGTGGGCCGAGCCGCCGTCTCTGCCCGAACGTCGCGCCGGTCGTGCCGACCCCCGACGAGGTTCGTCGTCTGATCGCGGCCGCCGCTTCATCGCGACGACCGGAATACGCGCGGGCGATTCTCGTCGCAGCGACGACGGGTGTTCGGCGCGCCGAGCTCTGCGCGCTCCGCCGGCACAGCAGTGTGGATTGGGAGCGGCGATCCCTGAGGGTGTCGGCGTCGGTGGTGTTGCTCAAGGACGTGCCGCTGCAGGAGAAACCGACGAAGAACCGCCGCGAGCGACTGCTCGCGCTCGACGACATCACGATGGCGGCGTTGGAGGGGCAGGTCGGGCTCCTCGAGGAGCGCGCAGCGCAGGCCCGAGTCGTCCTTGACCCAGACCCGTACCTCTTCACCGACGACGTCGCCGGTGCGATCCCGTGGAAGCCAGACGCGGTGTCGCAGTACTTCGGACGACTTCGCGACCGCGCCGGGCTGCCGCACCTCGGGTTCCACGACCTCCGGCGATTCATGGAGACCTACGGGCAGGAGATGGGGTACTCGGTCGCACAGGTCGCGATGCGCGCAGGCCACGATCCGTCCGTCGCGGCGAGGCACTACAGCGGTCGGGTGCACGAGACCGACCGTCAGCTGGCAGCCGCGGTGGCAACACTCCTCAGGCCGCAAGGCGAGGTCTGACGAGCGGTCGACTGTTCAGCAGCTCAGCAGCAGCGCTGAAGAGCGCCGGGATCGTTGAGCTCGGCGAGATTTCGGGACTTTTTGGGACGGTTCGGTCACGGGGGTGGTCTTTCTCCGGGTGAGCTCAGGAACGGAGATCTCAAATGACGCTTCAGCACATCCGGACCGCGATCAGCACCGGGCTCCCTCCGACGATGAGCGTGGAGGACGCCGCCCAGCTCCTCGGGATCAGCCGGACGATGGCATACACCGAAGCGGCCCGGTACCGAGAGACAGAAGGTCGGCACGGACTCCCGAACGTTCGACTCGGCGGCCGTGTGCTGGTGCTGACTGCGCTCGTGCTCGAGCTCGTGCGGGCGGCGCCGATGCCCTCGCATTCAGAGCCGATGACATCGTCCACCGCCGACGTGACTCCTGAAAGTCCCGGCGACCCCGTAGCGATGCCCGAGAAGCGCAGGCCAGCTACCGCTGGGGCCGCGAGCGTGAGTCAGCGAACGGCCCCGCAGCGGCGGACTCGCCCATCGAGGCAACCGGCGCAGTTCCGTCGCGCCGCTCGCCGACGATGGCGAGCGGCCCGGCAGCACTGCCCGAGAACGAGCGTCCGCTGCGACGGTTACGTTCTGCCGCTGATGACCGATCGTTGGGACCGAGCAAATCCGGACGCGTCCCAGCGGCTCCAGGTCAACTTCCAGGAGGCGAGACGGCGCATCGAGACGCTCGAGGAGGAGTTCCCGAACAGCGTTCGGGCCCGGGCGCTCGCGGCCTACGTCGGTGTCTTCGATTTCGCCGATGCCAACGGATGTGTCGAGGCCTCGTCGGACGAGATCGCCTCGTCGTTTCGGATCTCCCGCGTCTCGTGGCTTCAGTACCGAGGTCTGCTGGAGAAGGCCGGGCTTCTCGAGGTGCAAGCACGCCACGGTGGAGTGCGGCGAGGCTTTCGGCTCGTCCCGCCAGTCGCTCAAGGCTCGACGGAGCGAGCACAACTTTCCCTTGCGCTGACTGTACAGATTCTGTACAGTCCCAACCTGGTGATCCGGTCGCATGTTGGGTGCGAGATGGGCGGCTCGCCGGCACGAACTGAAGAGAGTCCTTCGACGGTCGGTCCCGTGACCGGCGCCGTTCCGCAATCGAGCTCTCGGCCTGTCTCTGTTCTGATCGCTACTGGTCTTGGAGTCGGCGCGAAATCTGCGCTGGTCTCGGATCACGTCCCCGTGGTTGCGGCCGCGGCAGGCCTATCCGTTGCGGCTGCCGTGACGGACATTCAGTGTCAGCGAATCCGGAACACGCTGATCCCGACTGGTTGCGTCTCAGTCGATGGAGTCGTGGGATGAACGCCGCAGGCGCTGCGGTTGCTGTGCGAAGCGCCGCCGAGCCTCATGCAGAGCGGAGCCACATCGGTCGTGATGCGCTCCTTCTTGCATTGACGGTCGTCGCGGCGGTTGTGGCCGTCGCGACGTCCGGTCGCTGCGTGGCTGCTCCGCTGGGAGCCGCAGGTGTGTTAGCGGTTGTCGCCGCCGTCTCGGACGCACGAACCAAGCGAATCCCGAACTCGATCCCCTCCGCTGTTGCGCTCTGGGTCGTCGCCGGCGTCTTCTCGTGATCACGCTCGATCACCGGTCTGCGGGCGAGGTCATCGGATCGGTGCTGGGCGGCCTGGTCCTCAGCGGCGCTCCGCTCCTCGCTGCCATGTGGGTCGTTCGGCCGTCGGGCATCGGCGGCGGTGATGTGAAGCTCCTCAGCGGACTCGGATGCACCCTTGGGCTCCTCACGCCATACGCCGCGTGCGTTCTCGTCCTCGTCGCAGTGATCGTCGCTCTTGTGCAGGCGGTCGTAGCCCGTGGACGCCACGTCGTCTTCGGCCCAGGGCTCGCAGTGGGG
>CAVVSE010000009.1:0-66647 GCA_963750905.1 uncultured Acidimicrobiia bacterium | reverse complement strand
CCCTCGGCAGGATTCGAACCTGCGCCACCGGCTCCGGAGGCCGGTGCTCTATCCCCTGAGCTACGAGGGCGTGATCTGGAGGGACGCAGGTTAGCGGGGTCGGCAGCCCGATCCCAGGGTGCGGCGCCTGGGCTGCGGTTTCCGGTCGCCCCGCGGGGTACGTTGCCGGTCCGATGCGGGCAGCTGCCGACGGAAGTGAACGCCGTCCCCACCTCATCGTCGGACCGCTGCTGCGGTACGTCGACGAGCGCCGGGCGACGATCTGGATGGAGACCGATCACGCGTGCGAGGTGGTCGTGCTGGCCGCCGAGTCGCCGCCACACGACACCCACGTGGGCCGTGCACGGCCACCACTACGCGCTCGTGCGTCTCGAGGACCTGCCGGCGAAGTCGGTCACCGAGTACCGGATCGAGCTCGACGGTCACGATGTCTGGCCGATCCCGGGGTCGGACATGCCGCCGAGCGTGATCCGGACGCCCGACTTCGACGCTCCGTACCGCCTGTCGTTCGGCAGCTGCCGGCGTTCGGCGCCGTTCGACGAGGCGCACCTCGAGCAGCTCGGGGCCGATGCCCTGGCCGCGCTGGCCGGCCGGATGGTCAACGCGCCGCACGACGAGTGGCCGGACATCCTGCTGCTGCTCGGCGATCAGGTCTACGCCGACGACCCGTCCGACGAGGTCCTCGCCCGCTTGCGGGAGACGAACCGCGAGCGGGACCCGGAGGTCCTCGACGAGATCCAGGACTACGAGGAGTACACCTGGCTGTACCAGGAGGCGTGGATGACGCCTAGCGTGCGGTGGCTGCTGTCGACCGTCCCGACGGGCATGCTGCTCGACGACCACGACCTGCGCGACGACTGGAACACCTCGCTCAGCTGGCGGCAGGAGATCACGGCGAAGTCCTGGTGGCGCGACCGGGTGACCGGCGCCTACGCGTCGTACTGGGTGTACCAGCACCTGGGCAACCTGAGCCCCGAGCAGCTCGATGCCGACGACGTGTACCAGCAGATGTTGTCCATCACCGACGACGAGGAGCGCACCCGGTACCTCGACGACGTGGCCTGGCGGGCCGACGTCGATGCGGCGTCGATCCGCTGGAGCTTCTACCGCGACCTCGGTGGCGCCGGACGGCGGGTGCGGTTGGTCGCCGTCGACTCCCGCTGCTCCCGCCAGCTCGACCCCGACGACCGGCGCATGGTCGACGCCGTGGAGTGGGCCTGGGTGCGCAAGGAGGTCCTCGAGCCCGATGAGGCCTACGACCACCTGATCCTGGCGTCCACGTTGCCGTTCCTCCTGCTGCCCGGTGTCCACCACCTCGAGGGCTGGGACGAGTCGATCTCCGAGGGCGCCTGGGGCCGGCCCGGCAAGTGGGTCGGCGAGAAGCTGCGCCAGGCGCTCGACCTCGAGCACTGGGCGGCGTGGCGGGAGTCGTTCGCCGAGGTGACCGCCCTGCTCCGCGACGTCGTGACGACGGCGGAGCCACCGTCCACCGTGCTGATGCTCGGCGGCGACGTGCACTGCAGCTACACGGCGGTTGCCACGCTCACCGACGTCGAGCACCCCGGCACGGCGATCCACCAGCTGACCATGTCGCCCTTCCGCAACGACATCGAGCGGGTGGCCAAGGGGGCGTTCAAGCTGTTCAACCGCAAGGGGGCCACCGCGGCGATGCATCGCCTCGCCCGGTGGGGCAAGGTCGACGACGTCGGCATGAGCTGGATCGTCGAGCACGGCGTCTGGTTCGACAACGGCGTGATGTCGATCGACCTCGCCGGGCGCGGGGCGCAGCTGTCCGTCGATCAGGCGGAGGTCGAGGGCGGGCGCCAGGTGCTGCGACACCGCCTCGATGTCGAGCTGGCGCCGGGCACGCCGTCGCCCGACTCGTCCATCGACGAGGCGACGGCGACGGTCTGAGCTCCCGGCGGCGACGTCGCCTCCGAGCTGTCAGTGCGAACCGGCAGGTCTGGGCCGATCGACGCTGACAGAACGGACGCGCCGGCCGCGACGCACGGCACAATGTTCGGCACCCATGGCCGACCCCCTCGCCCTCCTGACCGCTCGCCTGCAGCCGGCGTTCGACGCCGTCGCCGGGGCCACCGACACCGATCCCGTCGTGCGCCCGTCCGACCGCGCCGACGCCCAGGCGAACGGCGCGCTCGGCCTCGCCAAGTCGCTCGGCCGCAACCCCCGTGAGGTCGCCCAGGCCGTGGTGGCCGCGGCGGACCTCGCCGGTGTGGCGGCCGTCGAGATCGCCGGCCCGGGGTTCCTCAACCTCACGCTCGACCCCGCGTTCATCGCCGGCCTCGTCGCCGATGTCGCCGCCGACGACGACCTCGGCGTCGAGCGCGCCACCGTGCCCGAGACCGTCGTGGTCGACTACTCGGCGCCGAACGTGGCCAAGGAGATGCACATCGGCCACCTCCGCACGACGGCGATCGGCGATGCGTTGGCCCGTCTGCTCGGCGCGGTCGGGCACACCGTCGTGCGCGAGAACCACATCGGCGACTGGGGCCGTCCGTTCGGCATGCTCATCGAGCACCTCGTGGACCTCGGTCCCGAGCGGGCCGACTCGCTCGGTCTCGGCGACCTCGACGCCTTCTACAAGGCGGCCAACCGCAAGTTCGACGAGGGCGGCGAGTTCCAGGACCGCGCCCGGCAGCGGGTGGTGCTGCTGCAGCAGCGCGATGCGGCGACGATCGAGCTCTGGGAGAAGCTCGTCGCCCAGAGCGCGATCCACTGGAACGACGTCTACGGCAAGCTCGGCGTGCTGCTGACAGACGACGACATCGCCGGCGAGTCGCGCTACGACGCGCTGATGCCGGAGGTGCTCGAGCGGCTGCGGGAGGCCGGGCTGCTCGTGGAGTCCGGCGGCGCCGAGGTCGTCTTCCCGCCCGGCTTCACGAACCGGGAGGGCGAGCCGCTCCCGCTCATCGTGCGCAGCCGGGCCGGCGCGTTCACGTACGCGACGAGCGACCTGGCCTGCGTGCTCGACCGCGTCGAGCGGGTGCAGGCGCCACGTGGCTGCTGTACGTCGTCGACGCCGGTCAGTCTCAGCACTTCGCGATGGTGTTCGCCGTCGCCGCGATGGCCGGTTGGCTCGTGCCGCCGACGCGGGCCGAGCACGTCTCGTTCGGCGTCGTGCTCGGCGAGGACCGCCGGCGGCTCAAGAGCCGCAGCGGCGAGCCGGTGCGGTTCATCGACGTGATCGACGAGGCGATCGAGCGCGGCCGGGCGGCGGTCGCCGAGAAGAACCCGGAGCTGCCGCCCGAGCAGCGTGACGTCGTCGGCCGCCAGGTCGGCATCGGGGCGCTGAAGTACGCCGACCTCTCGACCGACCGGATCCGCGACTACGTGTTCGACTGGGATCGGATGCTGTCGTTCGACGGCAACACGGCGCCGTACCTGCAGTACGCCCACGCCCGCATCTGCTCGATCTTCCGGCGCTCGGAGATCGAGCGGGCGGACGTGCGAGGTGTCGTGCCGGTGCTCGCGGAGCCCCAGGAGCGGGCGCTGGCCCTGCGCCTCCTCGGGTTCGGCACGGCGGTCACGGAGACGATCGAACGGACGAGCCCGCACCGGCTGTGCACGTACCTCTACGAGCTGGCGTCGGACTTCACCGCGTTCTACGAGCACTGCCCGGTGCTGAAGGCGCCCGATGCCGGCACCCGGGCGAGTCGCCTGGCGCTGAGCGACGTGACCGCCCGGGTGCTGGCCCGCGGCCTGGAGCTGCTCGGCATCGAGGCGCCGGAGCAGATGTAGGAGCCGAGTCGGCCAACTTTCAGACGTCGCGGCCACGAGGTGGCCGTCTGGTCTGAAAGTTGGCGGATCGGTCGGGAGACGGAGCGGCCGGTGGGCGCCGCCCGTCGCCGGGTGGCGCCCACCGGCCGTGGGTGGGGAGGTCGTCGTCAGCGGCGGCCCGTCGACCGCCGCGGTGCTACGGCCTTCGGCGGCCCGAGGGCCGTGGAGGGATCGCGTTGCGGTGCAGGCGCGTGTGTCCTGCGATGCGGTGCAGCTCGCGGGCATGGGTCTCGATGAGCTGCTGGCTGACGATCGGGTGGATGGCGTACATGGTGTTGGGTTCCTTCGTGGTGGGTGTCGGTCGAGGTGGTCTGGGTGTCCTTACGGACTGGTGTGGTGGCTGGTTCTCATCGGGCCTTGCGGCGGTCCCGACGAGCAGCCTTGGCGTCGCGTGCGTCACGGAACTGCCGACGGACGGCCGCTTGGCGGTCCTCGACGAGCGCGCGCAGCACGGCAGGATGCTGGTACATGGGGTGTCCTTTCGGGACGGGTTGGGTGGGAGCCCGGCCGCGGAGGCGGTCGGGTGGTGCAAACAGAGGGGAGTGCCGACGGGTGCCGGTGATACGTCAGGCGCGAGAGCGATTGCCGCAGCGACCACCTCGAGCCACACCGAGGTCGGCGCCTCCGGTCATGGTCTCGAATCGCAGATCGTTCTTGATCATCGGGGCACCTCCTTCGGGGCTCGTCGGGTCGTCACGGACATGATGCACGAGCGTCCGCGGAGATACAAGGGAGTTTCCGTGTGACGCATCTCGGTACGTTGGGACTGCGATGAGCGTCCTGCCGCGCAACCTCCTGCCGGACACGGCGTCGATCGCGGCCGACGGCATGCTCACGATCGGTGGGTGCCGCATCGACGAGCTCGCCGCGGAGCACGGGACACCGGTGTTCGTGTACGACGAGGTGCACCTGCGGGAGCGTTGCCGCGAGGCGGTCGACGCGTTCGGGGCCGGGCGGGCGATCTACGCGACGAAGGCGTTCCTGTGCCGGGCGATGGCCCGGCTCGCCTACGAGGAGGGGATGCTCCTCGACGTGGCGAGCGGCGGCGAGCTGCACGTCGCGCTGGCGGCCGGCGTCCCGGCGGCGGCGTGCACCGTGCACGGCAACAACAAGAGCGTCGAGGAGCTGCGGATGGCCGTCGAGGCCGGGGTCCGCTACCTCGTCGTCGACAGCTTCGACGAGCTCGACCGCCTCGACGCCCTGCACGCCAGCGGCGCCCCGGTGCCCGCCGTGCTGCTGCGCGTCACGCCCGGCGTGCACGCCCACACCCACGAGTACATCGCCACCGGCCAGGACGACTCGAAGTTCGGGTTCAACCTCGGCAACGGCGACGCGGCGCGGGCCGTCGAGCGGGCGCGGCGGTCGCCGGCCGTCGACCTCGTCGGGCTGCACTGCCACATCGGTTCCAACGTGTTCGCCGCCGAGAGCTTCGGGCGGGCCGCCGAGGTGATGGCCGCCTTCGCCGCGCCGCTCGACCTGCCGGAGCTCGTCCTCGGCGGCGGGCTCGGAGTGGCCTACGTCGAGGGCGAGGAGGCGCCGACGATCGCGGTGTGGGCGAAGGTGCTCCTCGACGCCTGCCGTTCGCTCGGCATCACGTCGGCCGTGAGCGTCGAACCGGGGCGGGCGATCGTTGCCGCCGCCGCGGTGACCGTCTACACCGTCGGCACGATCAAGCCGATCCCCGGCGTGCGGACGTACGTCGCGGTCGACGGCGGCATGAGCGACAACCCGCGGCCGGTCCTCTACGGCAGCGGCTACGAGGCGTTCCTGCCCCGGGCGGTCGACGCCGACCGCCGGCGGCGGGCCCGCGTCGTCGGCAAGCACTGCGAATCGGGCGACGTCCTGCTGTTCAACGCGCGGCTGCCGGCGGACATCCGCGTCGGGGATCTGCTGGCCGTCCCCGTCACCGGCGCCTACGGCCACTCGATGGGATCCAACTACAACAAGGTCCCGCGGCCCCCCGTCGTGTTCGTGCGCGACGGTGACGCCCGTCTCGTCGTGCGCCGCGAGACGTACGACGACCTGCTGCGCACCGATCTCGGCTGAGCGTCCGCTGGGAGCGCACGCCGGTGGCGCGGGCGCCGCTGGCCTACCCTGACCCGATGCCCAGATGGCTGGACATCCCCGGCGCCGTCCGCCGTGTCGCCGCGACGCTCAAGCAGGCCGAGCCGAACACGGGTCGCACGACGCGCCAGCGCGAGCCGTCGGCGCGCCGCGTCGACACCGGCGTGCGCATCGAGTACACGCCGAACATCGACGGTGACCCCGACCCCGGCGAGGTCGTGTGGGCGTGGGTGCCGTTCGAGGAGGACCCCACGTTGGGCAAGGACCGCCCCGTCGTCGTGATCGGGCGCCACGGCGATGCGCTGTCGGGTGTCGCCCTGACGTCGAAGCAGCACCGCGACACCGTCGAGGTCGGCACCGGTGCGTGGGACGCCAAGGGCCGCACGAGCTACGCCAAGGTCGACCGGCTGCTCGACATCGACCCGCGCACCGTGCGCCGGGAGGGCGCCGTGCTCGGCCGCCGCCGCTTCGACGCCGTCATCGACGCCGTCGGCAAGCTCCACGACATCGCTCGCGCCTGACGCCGTCGCCCGGCGACGTGGGTCGGCATCCGAGTGTTTGCTGCGGGTGGCCCCCTCACGAAACACTCGGACGCACGAAACACTCGGATGGCGTGGCGACGCGTGGGGCGGTCCGACAGTGGTGCGCGGACCACTGACGTGCTGTGCTGCTGGGGATGACACCCACTGCGTCCCGGTCGCTCCGGGCATCACGGTCCCGGTCGCTCCAGGCATGAGAGCCGCGGCCTACACCAGGACCGGCGGGCCCGACGTGCTCGAGTACGTCGAGGTGCCCGACCCCGAGCTGCGACCGGGCGGGATCATCCTCGCCGTCGAGGCGGTGAGCATCCAGGGCGGCGACCTCCTGCACCGCGCCGGCGGCGTGATGGCCACCAACCCGCACGTCGTCGGCTACCAGGCCGCCGGCACGGTGCGCGAGGTCGGCTCGGCGGTGTCCGGCTTCGAGGTCGGCCAGCCGGTCGTCGCCACGATGGGCTTCGGCAGCCACGCCGAGCTGGCGTCCGTGCCGGCGCAGTCGGTGTACGCGATCCCCGACGGGCTGTCGACCGAGCAGGCCGCCGGGGTGCCGATCGAGTTCGGCACGGCCGACGACTGCCTCTTCGAGTTCGGCCACCTGCAGGCCGGCGAGGCCGTCCTCGTCCAGGCCGGCGCGGGCGGCGTCGGGCTGGCGGCGATCCAGCTCGCCAAGGCGGCGGGCGCGAGCACCGTCCTCGCCACCGCGTCGAGCGACGACCGCCTGGCGCGGCTGCACGACCACGGCATGGACCACGGCATCAACTACGCCCGCGAGGACGTCGCGGCGCGGGTGCGCGAGCTCACCGACGGGCGCGGCGTCGACCTCGTCGTCGATCCGGTGGGCGGCTCCACGCTCGAGGCGAGCATCGCGGCGCTCGCCTACCGCGGTCGTGTCAGCTGGGTCGGGCGGGCCGGCAGAGAGGCGCGGCCGCCGGAGGTCTGGCCGCTGATGGAGAAGAACGCCTCCCTCACCGGCGTGTTCCTCGGCGCCGAGATGGGACGCGATCCGCAGCGCGTCCGGGCGCTGATCGAGCGCCTCTTGGCGCGGGTCGCGGCCGGCGAGCTGGAGGTCGTCGTCGACCGGATCTTCCCGCTCGCCGAGGCCGCCGAGGCGCACACGTACATCGAGAGCCGCCAGGCCTTCGGGCGGGTCCTGCTGCGGCCGTGAACGGCCGTCGCGCGGGGGACCGCGAGTCCTGCGGCGTCCGGCGGACCGGGGCTACAGTCCGCGTGTGACCCCCGAGATCAAGCGCATCGCCATCAGCACCGGAGGCGGTGACGCGCCGGGGTTGAACGCCGTCATCCGTGCCGCCACGCTCGCGGCGCGCAACCGCGGGTGGGACGTCGTCGGGATCCGCGACGGCTTCAGCGGGCTGCTGACGCCCGACCTGTACCCGAAGGGCGGCGTCGTGCGGCTGTCACGGGAGTCCGTGCGGGGCATCGTCCACCAGGGCGGCACGATCATCGGCACGACGAACCGTGGCAACCCGTGCGCCTATCCCGTGCAGCAGCCCGACGGCACGTGGACCGAGATCGACCGCACCGAGGAGCTCGTCGCATCGTTCGCCGCCCACGGCATCGATGCCCTCGTCACGGTCGGCGGCGACGGCTCGATGTCGATCGCCAAGCGCCTGCACGAGGCCGGGCTGCGCCTCGTCGGCGTGCCCAAGACGATCGACAACGACCTCGAGAAGACGACGTCGACGTTCGGCTTCGACACCGCGGTCAGCTTCGCCTCTGACTGCATCGACCGCCTGTTCTCGACGGCGACGTCGCACGGGCGCGTCATCGTCGTGGAGGTGATGGGCCGCTACGCCGGTTGGATCGCCCTCAGCTCGGGTGCGGCGTCGGGAGCCCACGCGATCCTGATCCCGGAGATCCCCTTCGACCTCGAGCCGGTCGCCGCGACGATCGCCCAGCGCGAGCGCCGCGGCGCCCAGTTCTCGATCGTCGTCGTCGCCGAGGGAGCGGCGCCCAAGGGCGGCGCGGTGTCCGTGCTCGGCAAGGCCATCGGCCAGGCCGAGAAGCTCGGCGGCATCGGTGACACGGTGGCCCGCGGCCTCGAGCAGCTCACCGGCAAGGAGGCCCGCACGGTCGTGCTCGGCCACCTGCTGCGCGGCGGCGGCCCGACCGCGTTCGACCGTCTGCTCGGGTTGCGCTTCGGCGCCGCCGCGGTCCGCGCCCTCGAGGAGGGCGAGTCCGGGGTGATGGTCGCCCTCGACCCTCCCAACGTCAACTACGTCCCGATCGCCGAGGCCACGAGCCGCCTGAAGAACGTCCCCCTCGACTGCGACACGATCCTCACGGCGCGGGACATGGGCATCAACTTCGGCGACGCCATGCCGCTCCCGGACGACCCGACGAGCTGGGGCGTGCCCTCAACGCACTGGGAGGAGCTCGGCGCCGAGCCGTAGCCTCTGCGCCGTGACCACCAAGCGCGTCAGGATCGGTGTCCTCGGGTGCGGCAACGTCGGTGCTGCGCTCGTCGGCCTCGTCGCCGCGCAGGGCAAGGAGATCGAGTCGCGGACCGGCGTGCAGCTGGAGATCACCCGCGTCGCCGTGCGCAACCTGTCGCGCGACCGCGATGTGGAGCTCGGCCCCGGTGTCCTCACCCGTGACTCCTTCGACGTCGTCGCCGACCCCGAGATCGATCTCGTCGTGGAGGTCATCGGCGGCATCGAGCCGGCCCGTGAGCTGATCACCACCGCGCTCGCGGCCGGGAAGCCGGTCGTCACCGCGAACAAGGAGCTGCTCGCCAACGTCGGTGTCGAGCTCTTCGAGGCGGCTGACCGCCAGGGTGTCGATCTGCTCTTCGAGGCGGCGGTGGCGGGTGGCATCCCGCTCGTGCGGGCGCTGCGCGAGAGCCTGCGCGGCGAGCCGATCCGGCGCGTCATGGGCATCGTCAACGGGACGACGAACTACATCCTGACGAAGATGACCGAGCAGGGCGCGGCGTACGGCGAGGCGCTCGCCGAGGCCCAGGACCTCGGGTTCGCCGAGCGCGACCCGACGGCCGACGTCGAGGGCTTCGACGCCGGCGCCAAGGCGGCGATCATGGCGACGATCGCGTTCGGGGCCAAGGTCGTGGCGGGCGACGTGTACCACGAGGGGATCAGCAAGGTCACGGCGGCAGACATCGAGGTCGCCCGCCGCCTCGGCTACGTCGTCAAGCTCCTGGCGATCGCCGAGGTCGACGAGACGAGCGGTGAGATCGCGGTGCGCGTGCACCCCGCGCTGGTGCCCCTCCACCACCCGCTGGCGAGTGTCCGCGAGAGCTTCAACGCGGTGGTCGTCGAGGGCGACGCGGTCGGCCAGCTGATGTTCTACGGGCGCGGCGCTGGCGGGCTGCCGACGGCGAGCGCCGTGCTCGGCGACGTCATCGACGCTGCCGTCAACCTGACGAAGGGGACCCACGGCACGCTCGGGTCGTTCGCCAAGGCGCGCATCCGGCCCATCGACGAGACGTCGGCGCAGTACCTGCTCGGCCTCGAGGTCGCCGACGAGCCCGGGGTGCTGCACGCGGTGACGGGTGTGCTGGCCGAGAACGGGGTCAGCATCCGCGCCGCCGAGCAGGAGGGCATCGGGGCCGACGCGCGGCTCGTGTTCATCACCCACGAGGCCAAGGAGTCGGCGATCCAGGCCACCGTGCACGGCTTGCGCGAGCTCGATGTGGTGCGGCGCGTCGGCGGCCTGCTGCGCGTCATCGGGGGCTGACGTGCGCTACATCTCGACGCGCGGGCGAGCGCCCGAGCTCGGCTTCGCCGATGTCCTGCTCGCTGGGCTGGCTGCCGACGGTGGCCTCTACGTACCGGCCGAGTGGCCGCTGCTGCCGACGCCGGCCGAGCTCGACGCCGCCAGCGGGTACGCGGACACGGCCCGGCGCATCATCGCCCCGTTCGTCGGCGCCGACATCGCACCGTCCGACCTGGCCCGGATGTGCGACGAGGCCTACGCGTCGTTCCGCCACCCGGCGGTCGTGCCGTTGGTGCAGATCGACCACCGGCAGTGGCTGGCCGAGCTGTTCCACGGCCCGACGCTGGCGTTCAAGGACGTCGCCCTGCAGCTCGTCGGGCGCCTGTTCGACCACGTGCTCGGCGCCCGCCAGGACCACGTGACGATCGTCGGCGCGACGAGCGGCGACACCGGCTCGGCCGCCATCGAGGCCGTCCACGGGTGCGAGCACGTCGACATCGTGATCCTCTACCCGCGGGGCGGCCCGAGCGAGGTGCAGCGCCGCCAGATGACGACCGTGGACGCCCCGAACGTCCGCGCCGTGGCCGTGGAGGGCACGTTCGACGACTGCCAGGACCTCGTCAAGGCGATGTTCAACGACGTCCCGTTCCGCGAGCGGATGCGCCTGTCGGCGGTCAACTCGATCAACTGGGCGCGGGTGATGGCGCAGGTCGTGTACTACGTCACGTCCGCACGCTCGCTCGGCGGACCGATCACGGCGTGCGTCCCGACGGGGAACTTCGGCAACGTGTTCGCCGGGTGGGTCGCCCGCCGCATGGGCACGCCGATCGAGGACTTCGTCATCGCCTCCAACGAGAACGACATCCTCACCCGCTTCGTCAACGACGCCGACATGTCGATCGCCACGGTCGTGCCGACGCTCAGCCCGAGCATGGACATCCAGGTCTCCTCGAACTTCGAGCGCATGCTGTGGGTGATGAACGACGGTGACGGTGCCCGGACGGGGGAGCAGCTCGTGCGCTTCCGCGAGTCCGGCCGCCTGAGCGTCGACCCCGACGCGATGGACCGCTGGATCACGCCGGCGTTCCGTGCCGGGCGCACGACGGACGCCGAGGTGCTCGCCGAGATCGCCCACGTCCATGCCACGACCGGGCTGCTCGTCGACCCGCACACCGCCACCGGCACGCTGACGGCCCGCCGGCTCGCCGGGCCGCACCCGGTCGTCACGATGGCCACGGCCCACCCGGCGAAGTTCCCCGATGCCGTCGAGCGGGCGACGGGCATCCGCCCCGCGCTGCCCGAGCACCTCGCCGACCTGTTCGAGCGCCCGGAGCGCACCGAGACGATCCCCAACGACCTCGCCGTCGTCGAGGACTACGTCGCCCGCGTCAGCCGCGTCGGCTGACCCCATCCGAGTACCCGAGGCCGTTCGAGTAGCCCGTGCCGGGCAGGCCCGCACCGCGTGCTCCGACGGCGTGCCGTACTCGGGTGGACCCGTGGTGATCAGATGGGGGAGGACGAGCCGGCGGTGACGGAGGCGGCCGACGCCGTCAGTGGGTGGTGGCACCGGATCGTGCGGCCGAGCGCGATCTCGCGCGGCTCGGGCGTGACGGTGTCGCACTCCTCGTCGCGCCACAGGCACCGGGTGCGGTACGGGCACCCCGCGCTGGTCTCGTCGGGCACCGCCTTGGTGTCACCGTCGTCGGTGATCGCCAGGGACGTCAGCGCCGACGCGGCGACGAGCGCCGCGGTGTAGGGGTGCGCGGCGGCGCCGAGCACGTCCACTGCAGACCCCGACTCGACCACCTTGCCGCGGTACATCACGACCACGTCGTGGCACAGGTGGCGCACGAGGCGCAGGTCGTGGCCGACGAAGACGTACGTGACGCCGAGGCGCTCCTGCAGGTCGAGCAGCAGGTTGACGATCTGCGCGCTCACCGAGACGTCGAGGGCCGACAGCGGCTCGTCGAGGATGACCACTTCCGGGTCCAGGGCGATGGCGCGGGCGACGGCGACGCGCTGGCGCTGGCCACCCGACAGCTGGTGGGGATAGCGCTCGGCCATCCGCGCCCCGAGCCCGACGAGCTCGAGGAGCTCGTCGGCGCGGGCGCGCCGCGCCTTCTTGGAGCCGGCTCGCTCGATCGCCTGCTGCTCGGTGATCGTCTGCCAGATCCGCACACGCGGGTCGAGGGAGCTGTACGGGTTCTGGAACACGGCCGCCACCGAGTGGCGGTACTTGCGCAGCGCGTCGCCGGTCAGGTCGGCGAGCGGACGGCCCTCGAACACCACGTCGCCCGACGTCGGGCGCTCCAGCATGAGGAGCTGGCGGGTCAGCGTGGTCTTGCCGCTCCCCGATTCCCCGACGACGCCCAGCGTGCGACCGCGCCGCACGACGATGCTCACGTCGGCGAGGGCGTGGACGAGGCCACCCCGCGGCGCCGCGTACGTCTTGGTGACGTCGCGCGCTTCGAGCACCCGCCCCGTGTCGGGGGACGCGGTCGTGTCGTCGCTCACGCCGCCACCGCCACGTCGCTCTTGATGCACCGCACCTTGACCTGATCGAACGACTCGACCCGCGGGATGGCCTTCGTGCAGGCGTCCTCGGCGAGCGGGCAGCGGGGGGCGAACGGGCACCCGACCGGCAGGTCGGTCAACGGTGGAGGTTGGCCCGGGATCGCCCGCAGCCGGCTCTGCGGTGCGGCGTGCCCGGAGTCGGCGTCGAGCAGGGCACGGGTGTACGGGTGCCGGGGGGCAGCCATCACGGTCTCGATCGGGCCGGACTCGACGACGAGGCCGGCGTACATCACGGCGAGGTCCTGGCAGACGAGGCGGGCGACGGCGAGGTCGTGGGTGACGAACAGCAGGGCGAGGTCGCGCTCGCGCCGCAGCTCGTCGAGGAGGCGCAGGATCGCCACCTGCGTCGTCACGTCGAGCGCGGTCGTCGGCTCGTCCGCGATCAGCAGTTGCGGCTCCTTCGCCAGGGCGATGGCGATGGCCACGCGCTGGCGCATGCCTCCCGAGAACTCGTGCGGGTAGCTCTTCAGCCGCGACGCCGCGTCGAGCACGCCGAGCCGTTCCAGTAGGGCGACGATGTCCCGGTTGACGTCGCCGCGTGAGCCGCCCGGGTGCGCCTCGGCGATCTGGGTGCGCACCGTGTACAGCGGATCGAGCGCCGTGGTCGGATCTTGCGGCACGTAGCCGATCTCGTGGCGCAGCACCTTGCGCATGTCGCCGCCGCCGAGCTTCATCAGGTCACGACCGTCGAGGCGCACGGCGCCCTTGATGACCTCACCGACGGGCTTGTTCACGAGGCGCATGATGCTGAGCGCGGCCGTGCTCTTGCCGCTGCCGGACTCGCCGACGAGCGCGGTCGCCGAGCCGGCCTTGACGTGCAGGTCGATGCCGCGCACGGCGGGCACGGTGTCGTGTCCGGCGTAGTAGACGGTGTGGAGTCCTTCGACCTCGAGCACGGTGCTACTTCCGCGTCGTGGGGTCGTTGTGGACGCGCAGCCAGTCACCCATCATGTTGGCGGCGAGCACCGTGAGGCTGAGGGCGAGGCCCGGGAACGTGGGGAGCCACCAGGCCTGTTGCAGCAGGTTGCGGCTCTGGGACAGCATGCCGCCCCACGACGGCGCCGGGGGCGGCACGCCGAGGCCGATGAAGCTCAGCGCACCCTCGGCGATGATCGCCAGGCCGACCTGCAGGCTCGCCAGCACGAGCAACGTCGGCGCGATGTTCGGCAGGATGTGGCGCAGGATCGTCCAGCGCACGCTCCCGCCCATCGTCCGGGCCTGGGTCACGAAGTCCTGCGACTTGAGGCGCAGCACCTCGGAGCGCAGCACACGGGCGTACGAGGGCCAGCCGGCGACGGCGAGGACGATGATCACGATCGCCGTGCTGGGTCCGTAGATGCCGACGATGACGATCGCCAGCAGGATCACGGGGAACGCCAGGGTGGCGTCGGCGGTGCGCATGAGGAAGGCGTCGAGCCGCCCGCCCTTGTAGCCGGCGACGACGGCGACGGTGACGCCGACGAACCCGGCGATGAGCACGACCGCGATCGACACGAGCAGGGAGACGCGGGCCCCGTAGATCAGGCGGCTGAGCACGTCGCGCCCGAGGTCATCGGTGCCCAGGACGTGGTCGCGCGAGCCCCCGGCGAACCACGGCGGCTGCAGGCTGTTGGCGAGGTCGGGCACCTCCGGGTCGTACGGCGCGAGGAGCCCCGAGAAGACGCCGCAGATGACGAACACGAAGAGGATGGTGCCGGAGAAGTAGGGCCAGCGGGCGAGCCGACGGCGCCGGCGGCGGGGCAGGATGGTGTGCTCGGGCGGCTCCACCTGGGGATCGGCGGTGCCGATCCCGGACTGCTCCTCAGCCTGCAGCGGGAACGCCACGGGCGGTCCTCCTCACTCGCGGGTCGAGCAGGCCGTAGGACAGGTCGACGGCCAGCAGCAGCACGACGAAGAACAGGGTGTTGACGAGCACGACGCCCTGCACGATGGGGTAGTCACGCGAGTTGATCCCCTGGATCGCCAACTGACCCATGCCGGGCCAGGCGAACAGGGTCTCGATGACGACGGCGCCACCCATGAGGAAGCCCAGCTGGATGCCCGCCAGCGTGACGATCGGCAGCGAGGCGTTGCGCATCGTGTGCTGGATGGCGTTGGCGTAGCTGACACCCTTGGCCCGCTGGAACAGCGTGTGGTCCTTGTTGTGGACCTCGATCACGGCCGATCGGGTGAGCCGGGCCAGCGAGGCGAGCGGGTACCAGCCGAGGGCGATCGCCGGCAGCACGAGGTTCTTCCACGACCCGGCGCCGAACGCCGGCAACCACCCGAGGTTCACCGAGAACACCAGCACGAGCAGGATCCCGAGCCAGAAGTTCGGCACCGACTGCCCGGCGAGGGCGATTCCCTTGCCGATGCTGGTCGAACCACCCGCCCGGCCGGTTCGCCGAGAGCACCCCGATCGGGATCCCGAACAGGACGGCGAACGTGAACGCGGCGATGCCGAGCTGGATCGAGTACGGCAACGCCTCGCGGATCAGGTCGGCCACGGGCGCCCGGTAGGCGAACGACTGCCCGAGGTCACCCTGCGCCAGGTCGCCGAGGTAGCGGCCGTACTGCACGATCAGGGGATCGTCGAGTCCGAGGTTCTCCTCGATCAGTCGCACCGTCTCCGGCGGGGAGTCGGGCGGCGCCATCAGCTCGGCGATGTTCCCCGATGCTCGGCTGAGCAGGAACACGACGGTGAGCACGACCCACAGCACCACGACGGCCTGGGCCAACCGGACGAGGGTGTAGCGCAGCAAGGCTCGCTACACCGCCCGCAGCCAGGCGACGCTGGCGTAGGGGCAGCCCTTGATCGTCGTCCAGCTGGCGACGTTCTCGCCGGTGATCGCGAGCGACGAGATCGTCACCAGGCCGCTGCCCCAGAGCTGCTCCGTGAGCAGGTCGCTGAGCTGGCGGCCGAGCTCCTCGCGGTCGGCCTGGTCGACCGACTGGTTGATCTGATCGGCGAGGGCGTCGAGCTCCGGGTCGCTGACGGTGGTGTACGCGGCGATCGTCGAGAAGAACGACAGCGTGAGCCGCCCGGGCTCGTAGTAGAAGTACACGGGGCCGCCGATGATGCCCATGCCGTGCAGCTGCTTGGCCCGCCAGGCCGGCAGGATCGTGCCGGAGTCGGCGAGGTTCAGCGTCGTCGAGACGCCGATCTGGTCCCACAGCGACGCGACGGTCTCCGTCAGCTTGGCGACGTCGGGGATCGTCGACGTGGCGTTGTACGCGTTCAACGTCACGCTCAGGTCGGGGAACCCGGCCGTGGCGAGGAGCTCCCTGGCGGCGTCGGGATCGTATGGCAGCGGTTCGGCGGTGTCGTCGTACCCGAGCATCACGCTCGGGATCGGGCTCTTGGCGACCTCGGCGTAGCCGCCGTAGAGCGATGCGGCGATGCCCTCGCGGTCGACGGCCATCAGCAGCGCCTTGCGGACGTCGACGTTCTTGAGCGGCGAGTCCTCGTCCGGGAAGACGTTGTCGATCGCCATCAGGTAGGCGAGCCCGCTCTCCTTCGTCTCGACGATCTTGAACTGGTCGTTCCCCTCGAACTGCGACACGCCGGCAGAGGTCATGCCGAACGCGATGTCGAGCGCCCCGGTCTGGACGCCGGCGACCCTGCTCGACTCGTCGGGCACGATCTGGAACACGAGGTTCTTGAAGTTGGGCCGTCGGGTGTCGTCCCAGAAGTCTTCGAAGCGCTCGTAGCGGACGTCGGCGTTGAGCGACTGCGAGACGAACTGCCACGCGCCGGCCGCCTTCGGGTTCTTGCGGAACTCCGCATCGCCGACCTGGTTGTAGTAGGCGGTCGGGATCGGAGCCGGCATGTCGGTGACCAGCGTCGCGTACGGCTTGTTCGTGATCACCTGGACGTGCGTGTCGTCGACGACCGTCGCGCCGGTGACGTAGGACTTGAACGTCGCGAGGTGGGTGAAGTCGGCGCCGGCAACGATGCGGTCGACGGCCGTCTTGACGTCGGCGGCCGTGAACGGCGTGCCGTCCTGCATCATCACGTCGTCACGCAGCGTGAACGTCCACGTCAGGCTGTCGTCGCTGATCTCGTAGTCGGTGGCGAGGCCCGGCACGTACTGGGCGTTCTCGTCGAGGCGGTAGAGCGTGTCGCTGATCGCCCACAGCAGCGGGAAGATCAGGCCGCCGACGGCGAAGTGCGGATCGACGTACTGCTCCTGCAGGCTCTGCAGCCCGATCGTGAGCGTATCCGTCTGCGCCTCGGCGGTCGCGCCTGCGTCGGTCGCCGGCGCGGCGCTCCCGGCCGTGGTGGTGCCCGGCGCGGCGGCCGTGGTCGTACCCGGTGCGGCGGTCGAGTCGGCTCCGCCGGTGGTGTCGGTGACAGCCTCGCTGTCGTCGTCGTCCCCACCGCATGCTGCGAGCAGCGCACTCAGCGCCAGCGCGCCGCTGCCGGCGAGCAGTCGCGCGTCGCGACACGTTCGGCGCGAAACCGAAGCCGAACGTGCCTGGTCGGATCGGCGTTGCCGACCCTCCGACCGAGCCGTCCTCTGGCTTGTCCGACGTCGTTCCCATCGCCGTTCCCCCCAAGATCGTGTCGCCCCGGTGCCGATCGTGGGCCCCGACGCGCCGGGTCCACCGGTCGCAGCACAGGCTCTCGATCGCCCGACGGACGATGCTCCATTTCCCCGACTGTTTGTCTATCCGACATTCGGACCATTGGTCAAGGCGGACGGTTCCGTAATTCGTCGATTCCGACGACGCCCGTCCACCTGACAGCGCTGTCGGAACGCGACGGACGAGCGCACGGCCCCCGCCGCGAGCGTCCGCCGGGTCAGCCCGGACGGTACGTGCAGATCAGCACGCCGGTGGCGGCGGTCGTCACCGACACGAGCTCCAGGGGCCGCGACCACGTGTCCTCCGGGAACAGGCGCTTGCCGCCGCCGAGCAGGATCGGCTCGATCATCAACCGGTACTCGTCCACGAGCCCGTCGGCGATGAGTTGGCGGGCGAGCGCGGCGCTGCCCACCACGACGAGGTCGCCGCCGGGCTCGCCCTTCATGCGCCGCAGCTCGGCCAGGACCGTGTCACCCGTGAGCAGCGTGGTGTTGGGCCAGGTCACGTCGGACTCGCGCAGCGTGCGCGACGCGACGAGCTTCGGGATCGCGCCGAGCCGGTCGACGAACGGGTCGCTCGACGACTGCGGCCACGTGCCGGCCATCGCCTCGTACGTGCGCCGGCCGAACAGCAGGGCCGCCGCGCCGTCGATCGTCTCGTCGAACAGCGAGCCCATCGTGTCGGGGTCCAGGTACGGCAGCGCCCAGCCGCCGTGGCGGAAGCCCCCGTCGAGGTCCTCCCGTTCGCCGCCGGGCGCCTGGACCACACCGTCGAGGCTGATGAGATCGATGACAACGACGCGCATGAGGGGTGAGATTGTCGCTCACGCGATCCGTCGGGCACCCATCGGGAACCCTCGACGGCGCGCGCCGTCAGGGGCCGTACGAGCGATCGGTCGTCCGGTTCAGGCCGACGGCGCGTGCCGCGACCGATCGCTCACCGCGCGACGTCAGTGGTCGGATTCGGCCAGGCCGGCGCGGATCAGGGCGGCGTGCTTGGCGCCGTCGAGGTCGTAGTGCTTGCGGGTCACGATGCGCTGGGCGTAGAGCCCACCGCCGGCCTGGATGTTCGTCACCTGGCTCCAGCCGCCGTAGGAGTCGGCGGTGAGGTCGCGGATGGCGTGGAAGAGGCGGGTGCGGTACTCGCCGTCGACGCCGTTCATGGTCGACATGTACTTGCGGGCGAGGTGGCCGACCTCGGCGTTCTCGAGGTCGGAGATCGACGGAGCCGTGACGATGGCGCCACCGGCGATGTCGTGGAGGTGGCGGACCATCAGGTTGTAGCTGGCCGCGCCGGTGTACTTGCCGGCGTTCGTGTACAGCTCGTTGGGGAACGCGGCGCCGAAGACGCCGGTCGAGGAGTGAGCGATCGCCGCCTCGTAGCAGGCCCGCACGACGGTGGCGTGGATGATCATCTCGGAGATCTTCTCCTTGATGTGCGCTTGCCCGGCGAGGCCGTTGGCCTCGGCGATGAGCTGCGCCAGACCGACCATCACGTCGGCGCCGTCGGCCATGCCGGTGAGCCCACCGAGGCGCTCCCAGAGGCCGAGCGAGTGGGCGAACAGCGCGGCGCTGGCGACCTCGCCGTCGAGGAAGATGCGCTCGTTGGGCACGAACACGTCGTCGAAGATGACGAAGCCCTCGGGCGTGTTCGTCTTGCCCGACACCGGGAAGTCGCGGGTGTCCTCGTGGCGAGGTGCGTACGTCGTGTTGATGATCTTCACGCCGGGCGCGTTCACGGGGACCATCGCGGCGATGGCGTACTCCTCCTCGCCGGCCTTCATCGACTTCGTCGGGATCGTCATCAGGTCGTGGCCGAGCGACGCCGCCGTGATGTGCAGCTTGGCGCCGCGGAGGACGACGCCCTCCGGGCTGCGATCGACCACGTGCACGTAGGCATCGGGATCGTCCTGGCGCGACGGCGGGCGGGAGCGGTCGCCCTTGGCGTCCGTGATGCACTGCGTGATGCGGATGTCGCGCTGCTGGGCGTCCTTGATGTACCCGTCGATGCGCTCGATGTACTGCGGCGCGGTGCCGGTGAGCTTCCCCTGCACCGTGGCGAGCGTCATGATCGACGTGTAGGTGACGTGGGCCATCATCCCGGCCGCGTGCACGAGGTCGACCTTGGCGCGCAGCTCGTCGGCGTTCGTGGGGACCCCGTTGATCGGCGAGTGGCCGTCGATCTCCTGCGTCTTCAGCCAGTCGTAGTCGTCGGCGACGGCCTGCGCGGGCGGGCCGAGGTAGGGGTGAGCCGGGATGTCGTCGACGCGCTTGCCCTCGAAGAACGTGGCTCGGCCGTCGAACAGGGAGGCCTTGTACTCCTCGCCGGTCATCATGATCGTGGAACCCCCTCGTGGTCTCGAATGCGTGAAGGCTAACGCCGACTGACGTCGCTGTCAGAGACGGAGCGACGGATGACTATGGTGCGCGCATGGCGCAGGCGACCTTCGACAACCGTGTCACCCGATTGCTCGGCGTCGACATCCCCATCTTCCAGGCCCCGATGGGCCACGTCGCCAAACCGCCGCTCGTGGCGGCGGTGTCGGAGGCCGGGGCGATGGGGCTCGTCCCGGGATCGCTCGGCACCGACGTCGTGCGCGAGGACATCCGCCGCACCCGCGAGCTGACGTCCAAGCCGTTCGGCGTGAACCTGCCACTGGCGTTCCTGCGCGATCCGGCGATCGTCGACATGATCGTCGAGGAGGGCGTCGAGTTCGTCACCACGTCGGCCGGCTCTCCGGACAAGTACGGCCCGGTGCTGAAGGAGGCCGGGCTCATCGTGTTCCATGTGGTCCCGACGCTCAAGGGCGCCCAGCGCGCCGTCGACGCCGGCGTCGACGGCCTGGTCGTCGAGGGCAGCGAGGGGGCCGGCTTCAAGAACCCACGCGACGTCACGTCGATGGTGCTGCTCCCGCTCATCGCGTCGCGCCTCGACGTGCCGATCGTCGCCGCCGGCGGGATGGCCGACGGGCGCTCGATGGCGGCAGCCTTCGCGCTCGGCGCCGAGGGGGTGCAGATGGGCACGCGGATGCTCTCGTCCGAGGAGTCCGGCGTGCACTGGAACATGAAGCAGGCCGTCCTCGACGCCGCCGAGACGGACACGATGCTGATCAACCAGCACAACCGCAAGCCGGTGCGCGTCCTGCGCACGGAGACGACCGAGCGCTTCGAGCTCGCCGCCGAGGGCGACCCGATGGAGCTGCTCGGCAACATCCTCGCCCTCTACGACGAGGGCGACATGGCGGCCTCGCTCCCGCAGCTCGGCGCCGTCGCCGGCCGGATCGACGAGATCCTGCCGGCCGCCGAGATCATCCGCCGCACGGTCGAGGAGTTCGGCGAGGTGCTCGGTGGACTCGCCGCGCGCTACGTTGCCGCCGCCACGCCCGTCGTCACCAGCTGACAGCGTGACCGAACTGACACCGATGTCAGTCCTGTCTCGTCACCCGCGATTCCCAGTTGCGGGGAAGGTGCCCGGCATAGGCTGACCGACGTGCCGACCGACCTGTTGCTCACCGATCGCACCCGCGAGACGAGGGACAAGCTGCTCCGCGTCGCCCGTGAGGTGTTCGAGGAGGACGGCTTCGACGGCGCCAGCATCAGCCGGATCGTCGAGGGCGCCAGCGTGTCGCGAGGGACGTTCTACCTCTACTTCGAGTCGAAGGAGGACATCTTCCGGACGCTCGCCGAAGACCTGCTGGCCCAGATCGTCGAGCTGCAGGACCCGCTCGACAAGCTCGAACCCGTCGAGACCATCCGTCGCTCGATCGCCGGCTTCGTCGTGTACTACCGCGAGCACGCCCGGCTGATGGCCGTCCTCGAGCAGGTCGCCACCCACGACGAGAGCTTCCGGGGACTGCGCCGGGACATGCGGCGCGGCGTCGCCGAGCGGGCCGTGCGGTTCATCGCCGGCATGCAGCGCAAGGGCATCGTGCCGGCCACGGTCGATCCCCGGTACGCGGCGACGGCGTTGACGGGGATGGTCGACCGCTTCGCCTACGTGTGGCTCGTGCTCGAGGAGGACTTCGACGAGGCCCAGGTCGTCGAGACGCTCACGCGCCTCTGGTTCCAGGCGATCGGCGGCGCGCTCCCGGAGCTGACGCGTCAGCCGACGATGCCGCGCGCGGTCAGGTCGGCGAGCTCCTCGTCGCCGATGCCGAGCACGTCGCGCAGCACCTCGACGGTGTGCTGGCCGTGCGTCGGGGCGGGGCGGACGGGTCGCATCGGGTGGCGCGATGCGTGCCACGGGGGACCGGCGACGGCGCGGCGTGCCGGCCTCCGGGTGCTCGAGCGTGACGAAGAAGCCGCGCTCGCGCAGGTGCTCGGACGTCGCCACCTCGTCCATCGTGCGGACCGGCGCCGCCGTGACGCCGGCCGCGACGAGCGTGGCGACGGCCTCGTCGCGCGACCGCGTCGCGGTCCACCCGCCGACGATCGCCTCCAGCTCGTCCTCGTTGGCGCGGCGTGCCGCGAGCGTCGCGAAGCGGGGGTCGGCGGCGAGCTCGGGCCGGGCGATGGCCGCCGCCAACGCGGTGAACTCGGCGTCGTCGCGCGTGGCGATCGCGATCCACGCGTAGTCGCCCGCAGCGGGGAACGTCCCGTGCGGGCTCATCAGCTCGTCGCGCGTGCCGAGGAGCTCGGGTGGCCGCTCCTCCGCGCTCGTCGTCAGCACGCCCCACGGCAAGGCGGCGAGCCAGGCCTCGAGCATCGAGCACTCCATGTCGGCGCCGATGCCATGGGTGCGCAGCCGGTAGAGCGCGGCGACGGTGCCGATGGCGGCGTGCAACCCGGCGCTCGGGTCGGGGAGCGACATCGGGATCTCCGTCGGCCCGCCGCCCGGGGGCCCCGTCGCCGCCGTGACGCCGGCGAGGGCGTCGATGAGGGAGCCGTACGCCAGCTTGTCGCGCTCGGGACCCGTCTCGCCGTAGCCCGTCATGGCCATCGCCACGATGCGCGGGTTGAGCTCGCGGAGGCGGGCGTCGTCGAAGCCCATGCGGGCAAGGGCGCCGGCGCGCATGTTGTCGATCACGACGTCGGCGCCGGCGAGCAACCGGGCGAGGAGGGCCCGCCCGTCGTCCGTGGTCGGGTCGAGGCACACGCTCCGCTTGCCCTGGTTGAACTGGTTGAAGTAGCCGGAGCGGTCGATGCCCGGCTCCCCGTCGACGAACGGCCCGAGGCGGCGGGTCACGTCGATGCGGCCGTGCGACTCGATCTTGATCACGTCGGCGCCGAGGTGGGCGAGCTGCATCGCCGCGAACGGCCCGGCCCACACCCACGTCAGGTCGATCACCCGCAGGCCGGCGAGCGGTGCCGCCGTCGCCGGGCCACCGACCGTCGTCGATGGCCGCGGTGCCCAGTCGATGGTGCCGTCGTCGGCCGCCGGGCGACGGCAGCGTGAGGTCGCGGGCGGGCGCCAGGCCCGTGAACCGGATCGGCGACAGCGGGCGCTTCGACACCGACGCCGGGTGCGACCTCGAGGCAGCGGAACGACTCGCGGGCGCGCAGCTGCTCCCAGGCGAGGACGTCGGCGGCGCCGTGGACGCGGCACGCCGGGACCCCGACGGCGTGCGCCGTCGTGAGGAACTCCTCGACCGCGAAGTCGGCGACGGCCGCGGCGACGAGCGCCTCGACGGCGTCGTACTGCTCGGACCGCTGGGCGGTCGTCGCGAACACGTCGAGGTGGCCCCAGTCGGGGTCGCCGAGCATCCCGACGAGGGCCTGCCACTGACCATCCTCGGTGCACTGCACGAGCACCGAGCCGTCGCGCAGCGGTGTAGATCCCCCACGGGCACACGGCGCGGTTGCCGCCCGCCACCGGCACCAGCCCGGCGTAGGTGACCGTCGGCAGGCACGTCGCCATCGTGGTCACCATCGACTCGAGCGCGGCCACGTCGATGCGCTGCCCGCGGCCGTCGGCGAGGCGGGCGTGCAGCGCGCCGAGCGTCGCGATCACCGCGTGGCAGGCGACGAACACCTCGGTCAGCTCGCCGCGGTGGCGCACCGGCGTCATCGGTCCGGCGGCCGGGTTCGTCGAGATCACCGACAGCATGGCGCTCTCGGCGAGGGCCAGCAGGTCGAGGTCGGGACGACCGGCGAGCGGCCCGGTGCGCCCCCACGTGGAGACGTCGACGACCACGAGACCCGGGTTGGCCGCGACGGCCCGGTCGAGCTCGGCGTCGGACGGTCCGCCCGACCCGATCGGCCCGGCGCGGAGCACGACGTCAGCGGCGGCGAGCAGGGTGCCCGTCGCGTCGGGTCCGACCGAGCGCGTGCCGGCCAGGAAGTAGGCGGCGGCCGCGCTGCGCGTCGGGTCGGTGCTCCCGCCGACGAACGGTCCGCGCCGGCGCAGCGCGTGGCCGCCGGGCGGTTCGACGGTGACGACGTCGGCCCCGAGGTCAGCGAGCAGCCGTCCGGCGTAGGCGCCGCCGATCGTGCTGCCGCACGACACCACGCGGATGCCGGCGAGCGGCGCGATCGGCAGGTCGTGCCGCGCGGCGCTGGCGTCGGTCGACTCGCTGCATGCACCCCCCTGAGCTGAGCGGACAACTGACGATAGTGTCAGTTGACGCCGGGGAGCGTGTCGGGCGGATGCGCCCAGGTCGCCGGCGGTGGACGTGACGGGCGACTCGCCATGGATGTTTGCTCGCGGCCTGCAGTGTCGGTATCGTGGGGCCACCTGGGTTGCCAGGGAGCACCCCGTTCCACGTTCCCCCGAACGTGCTGCACGGGTGCGATTCCAAGTTTCGTGGGGCGACAGCACCGGTCCGCAGCCGGGTCATTCGGGCACCGACCGCGCGTCTGCCTCCCACGACGTCTCACCGAGGAAGAGGCACTCGTGGCCGCAGAGGCACTCGAACAGTCCGTCCTGGAAGCCAAGGACAAGGACCAACTGCTGGCGATCGCCAAGGCGCTCGGCCTGAAGGCCAGCGCCCGGACGAAGAAGTCCGACATCATCGGCCAGATCCTGGAGACCACCGGCGGCGTCTCGCGCCCGGTCAACGGCGACGCCCCGGCGCCGTCCAACGGCGGCGCGATCGTCACGGTGAACGGCAACGGGACGAACGGCGACACGACCGTGACGTCCGACGCGCCGGCCGAGGTGGTCGAGATCACGGAGGTCGAGCTGCCGCTGGACGCCGTCGTCACCGCCGACGCGGCGGTGTCGAGCGACGACGCGCCGATCCTCGGTGAGGACGGCGAGCCGCTCGCCGAGTGGGAGCTGGCGCTGCGCGAGAGCGGCGCCGATGACACGGTCACCACCGATGACGATGCGACGGTCGCCGCCAACGACGGCCTCGGCAGCACGCCGGCCGACGTCGAGCAGCAGCCGCGCCGCACGAACGACCGTCAGGGCGGTGGCGGCCAGGGCGGCCAGCAGCAGGCTGGCGGAGTCCAGGAGGACGGCGAGAGCCGCAACCGCCGCCGGCGCCGCCGGCGCAAGGGTGGTTCCGGTCGCGGGGTCGACGGACCCCAGGGCGACGATGCCGGCGACGAGGTCGCCGAGCAGCCGCAGCAGCAGCCGACGGCGCCCGCGAGCGAGATCGTCGAGGTGTCGGGGTACCTCGACATGCGTGACGAGGGCTACGGCTTCCTCCGCGTGAAGGGCTACCTGCCGAGCCGCGACGACGCCTACATCCCGGTGAAGCTGGCCCGCCAGTACGGCCTGCGCAAGGGCGACCACGTCACCGGCACGAGCCGGCCGGCCGGCCGCAACGAGAAGAACCCGGCGCTGCTCGACATCCAGACCGTCAACGGCGGCGATCCCGAGGCGGCCCGCCGGCGGCCCCGCTTCGAGGACCTCACGGCGCTGTTCCCGGACGAGCGGCTGCGCCTCGAGGACCCGTCGGACCCGACGAACATGACGGCGCGCATCATCGACCTCGTGTCGCCGATCGGCAAGGGCCAGCGCGGCATCATCGTGTCGCCGCCCAAGGCCGGCAAGACGACCGTCATGAAGACGATCGCCAAGTCGATCGAGGCCAACAACCCCGAGGTCAAGCTCATCGTGCTGCTCATCGACGAGCGGCCCGAGGAGGTCACCGACATCCGGCGGACGGTCCAGGGCGAGGTCATCTCCTCGACGTTCGACCGCCCGAGCGACGAGCACACGCACGTCGCCGAGCTGGCGATCGAGAAGGCCAAGCGCCTCGTCGAGCAGGGCGACGACGTCGTCGTCATCCTCGACGGCATCACGCGCCTGTCCCGCGCGTACAACCTCGCCGCGCCGGCGAGCGGCCGCATCCTCTCCGGCGGCATCGACGCCGGCGCGCTGTACCCGCCGAAGAAGTTCTTCGGGGCGGCCCGCAACATCGAGGAGGGCGGCTCGCTGACGATCCTCGCCACCGCGCTGGTCGACACCAACAGCCGCATGGACGAGGCGATCTTCGAGGAGTTCAAGGGCACGGGCAACATGGAGCTGCGCCTCGACCGGCGCCTCTCCGAGCGCCGCATCTACCCGGCCATCGACGTCGACGCGTCCAGCACGCGCCACGAGGAGCTGCTGTTCGACCGCAAGCAGCTGCAGATGGTCTGGAAGCTGCGCCGGGTGCTGTCCGGCCTCGCCGCCGATGGCAACGCCGCCCCCGGCCTCGAGCTGCTGATCGACCGCCTGAAGACGTTCCGCACGAACGACGAGTTCCTGAACGAGATCGCCAAGCAACCGTCGATGTGACCGTCGGCGGACGCTGACGTGCCGTCGCGGCGACATCTGGGCCGGGATCTCGTCCTGCGCCGGGGTCGTTCCGGGATCCGGAGCCGGTCGCGCCCGGATGACGGTTCCGCGCCGCAGATCGGAGTGACGCTGCGCCCGTCAGGCGCCGCCGTCCGGGCACTCGGGCCGACGCGGCGCCGGGGCGTGCCGCCGGTACACTGAGACGTCCCGTTTCGCCTGGAGTGCAGCCATGAAGACCGACGTCCATCCCACGTATGCCGAGACGCTCGTCAAGTGCTCGTGCGGCAACACCTTCACGACCCGCTCCACCAAGGGCGGCGAGCTGCACATCGAGCTCTGCAACGAGTGCCACCCGTTCTTCACCGGCAAGCAGAAGCTCGTCGACTCGGGTGGTCGCGTCGAGCGCTTCAACAAGCGCTACGGCGCCCGCAAGCCCGCCGCCAAGTGACGCTCGCCTGAGGCGACGTCCGGCGTGACCGACGTCGACCAGAGCGGCCGGCGCAGTCGGCTGCGCGGCGTCAAGCTGCACGCCCTCGTCCGTGACCACCTCGGTCACGAGCTCGACGCGACACCCGGGACGTTCCCGCCGGGCGCGGCCATCACCGCGGACGGCGGGGCCTGGGTGCTCGCCGAGGACGACCCGGGCCGCGCCCTCGGTCCGGCGCTGGCGTGGGCCCTGCGCAACGGGGCGACCTCACTCGACGTGCTGGCCGAGCGCGACACCGGCACGCTGGCCCGCCGTGCCGCGGGGATCCGCTTCCCGATCGAGGTGTGGCACGTCGCCGAGCGGACGCTGCTGCCGGCCCTCGTCGAGCCGCTGGAGCCCCCGCCGCCGGCGCGGCCGGAGCACCTCGCGCTCGTCGACACCATCGTCGCCGGCGGCGCGGTGCCGGTCGTCGAGCACGGCGTCGTCACCGGCGAGGTTCGCGGGCTCGAGGTCTGCCGCGTCGTCGACGACGCCTACACCGGCGCCGTGCGGCTCGAGGTCGGCGTCGGGGCCCACGACCGCGAGGCGTTCACGATCATGCACGGCGACGTGCCGACGGTCGAGGCGCTGGCGGGCGTCGTGCGGGCGGCCGAGCAGCATCGCCAGCCCGGCGCCGCCCAGCACCCGCTGAGCCGGCTGGTGCCCGAGCGCCTCCTGCGCTGGCAGCTCGAGCAGGACCCGACGCATGCTCGGGCTGCGCTCCGTCGCGTCGGCCCAGCCCCCGCTGCCGCGCCCCAACGTCAAGGACCGCGTGCCGTGCGTCGCCACGGCGGTGGACGACGCCGGGCTCCCGGTGCTGCTCGTCTGCTCGGTCGGTGTCGACCTCGACCTGATCCCGTACGCGCTCGACGCCCGGACCGCCGCGATCGCGGCGACGCCGGGCGTCGGACGGGGGGAGGACCTCGGGGTCTGGCTGGTCACGCCGCCCCGCGACCTCGTGCCGGTGACGGCCGAGCTCGCGGCGCTGGCGGATCAGGCGTTGTCGTTGGTGCCGTTCTCCGGCTGACCCTCGGCGTCGGCCGACTCCTCGGTCGACGCGGTCTCGATCGCCGCGGGGGCCGTCGCGATCTCGATCGTGCGCACTGCCGGCTTGGCCGCGGCGCCGATCGTGACGGTGAGACGGCCGTCGACGTGCTGGGCCGCCACCGACTCGGCGTCGAGGGCGGCACCGATGGTGACGCTGCGCTCCCACGAGGAGTGCTCGGTCGTCGCCGACAGCGTCAGCGTGCGGCCCGACACCGAGACACCGACCTGGTCGGCGGCGACGCCGGGGAGGTCGACGGTCAGCACGAGGTCACCGTCGCGCCAGGTGGCGTCGACGACGGGGGTGCGGGGCGCGCTCGTGAAGGAGCTGGTCAGCTGCTCGAAGACCCGGTCGAACGACCGGTCGAACGTGCGGACGGCGACGGAGGGACGGTACGGGCGAGTGCGGACGAGCATCGGTGGTGTCTCCTGGTGAGGGGTGTCGGTCGGTGAGGACATCATCACCATACACATCTCTTGAGTCGATGCAACTCAAGAAATCTGATCATCGATCCGAGGGAGGGGCGCTTGTAGCCTCGACGGGCCGTGTCCGAATCGTCCGGGGCCGTCCCCGCCCGCCTGGCTGCCATGGAGCAGGAGCACGCCGACCTCGAGGCGCGCCTCGCCGACGCGGCCGTCGCCACCGATCCCGGCGAGCTGCGCCGGGTGACCACCCGCTACCGCCAGCTCGACCCGATCGTCGCGGCCGCCCGCCGCCAACGCGGCCTGGAAGCGGACGCCGGGGCGGCGCGCGAGCTGCTCGCCGACGCCACCGGCGACGAGCGGGCGATGCTCGAGGAGGACCTCGCCGCCACCACGGCGGCGCTGGCGGCCGTCGCCGACGAGCTGCGCGACCTGATGGTCCCTCCCGACCCGCACGCCGGGCGCGACGTGATCGTCGAGATCCGCGGCGCCGAGGGCGGCGAGGAGGCCAACCTCTTCGCCCGCGACCTCTACGACATGTACCGGGCCTACGCCGGCCGCCACGGTCTCAAGGTGGAGACGTTGTCGGCCGACAGCAGCGACCTCGGCGGGTACAACGAGGTGACGTTCTCGGTCCAGGGCACCGATGCCTGGCCGCGCTTCAAGTTCGAGGGCGGTCCGCACCGCGTGCAGCGCGTGCCGGTCACCGAGAGCCAGGGCCGCATCCACACGTCGTCGGCCACCGTGCTGGTGCTGCCGGAGGCCGATGAGGTCGAGGTCGCGGTCGACGACAAGGACCTCCACATCGACGTGTTCCGCGCCAGCGGTCCCGGCGGCCAGAGCGTCAACACGACCGACTCGGCGGTGCGCATCACGCACGTGCCGACGCGGCATCGTCGTGTCGATGCAGGACGAGCGCAGCCAGCTGCAGAACCGGCAGCGCGCCATGCAGGTGCTGCGGGCGCGGCTGCTCGAGGCGGCCGAGCGCGAGCGGGATGCCGAGCGCTCGATCGAGCGGCGCTCACAGGTCGGCGGCGGCGGGCGCGGGGAGAAGATCCGCACCTACAACTTCAAGGAGAACCGCGTCACCGACCACCGCATCGGCTTCACGATCTACCGCCTGGCCGACGTGCTGGCCGGTGACCTCGACGACGTCGTCGCCGCGCTCACCGCCGACGAGCGGGCCCGCCAGCTCGCCGACGCGGAGGCGTGACGGCGCTCGTGGACTGGCGCCAGCTGCTCGCCGAGACGACCGCTGTCGTCGGCGAACGGCCGGCCGCGCGGTGGCTGTGCGAGGTGGCGAGCGGCGCCGACCGCATCGAGGACGTCCTCGACGAGCCGGTCACGGCAGCGCATGGTGGGCCACCTCGACGCCATGCTGGCGCGCCACCGGACCGGCGAGCCGCTCGCGTACGTCCTCGGGCGGTGGGGCTTCCGCCACCTCGATCTCGCCGTCGACGCCCGCGTGCTCATCCCCCGGCCGGAGACCGAGGTGGTCGCCGGTGTCGCCATCGACCTGGCCCGGGCCCGGCCGGCGCCCGTCACGGTCGCCGACCTCGGCACCGGCTCGGGAGCCATCGGGCTGGCGATGGCCGACGAGCTGCCGGTCGACGGCGTGACGGTCTGGCTCACGGACGCCTCGCCGGACGCCCTCGACGTCGCTCGGGCGAACCTCGCCGGCATCGGCCGCCGGGGCGCCAACGTGCGCATCGCCGAGGGGTCGTGGTTCGACGCCCTGCCCGACGGCGTGGTGCTCGACCTCGCCGTCGCCAACCCCCCCTACATCGCCGTCGGCTCCCCCGACGTCGACGAGTCGGTGCGCGGCTGGGAGCCGGGTGCGGCGCTGTTCGCCGGACCCGACGGGCTCGCCGACATCCGCACCATCGTCACGGCAGCGCCGGGCCGGGTGCGCGCCGGCGGCTGGCTGGTGCTCGAGATCGGCGCCGACCAGGGACCGTCCGTCGAGCGCCTGCTCCGCGACGCCGGCTACGACGACGTGGCGATCCGGCCCGACCTCGCCGGCCGCGACCGCGTCGCGGTGGGCCGCGTGCGCTGAGTCAGCCGAAGCGGACGGCGATCTCGGAGAGCAGCGTGCCCTCCTCGGGCGTCACGTCGGCATCGACCCCGACGAGCTCGCGGGCAGCCGAGAACAGGGCCCGGCGCAGCACGCGGCTCGTGATGCGGGCGTCGATCGAGTCGAGCAGGTCGGTCACGGTGTCGTGGGCCCACGCCGAGCGCGCGGTGGCGATCGCCTGCCCGAGGTACTGGTCGACGGAGAACGCGGTGCCCCGCCAGTCCTCGGTCAGCTCCTTGAGCACACCGAGCTCGGCGTCACCGACGTGGTGGTCGGCGAGCATCACGACGGCGAGCAGCTCGAGCGCGGCCATGTGCTCGCGGTCGGCGGTCGTGTGGACGGCGACCCCCTGGTAGAGCTCGGTGAGGCGCTCCTCCATCACGTCGCACCGTAGTCACGCCGCGGCGAGCCCAACGAACGTCGCAGGAAGTCGAGCTGGTGCAGCAGCAGGTGCTCGGCGACGACCTCGTCAGCGGCCATGTGCGTCATGCCGACGAGCGGCAGCACCTCGTGCGGCCGCCCCGCCGCCAGGAGGGCGGACGACAGCTGCAGCGAGTGGGCGGCGACGACGTTGTCGTCGGCGAGGCCGTGGACGAGCAACAGCGGGCGGGTGAGACCGGCGGCGAGCGGGAGCAGCGAGCTGGCGTCGTAGACGTCGGGCGACGCCGCGGGGTCGCCGAGGTAGCGCTCCGTGTAGTGGGTGTCGTAGAGCCGCCACTCCGTGACCGGGGCGCCGGCGATGGCGGCGTGGAAGACGTCGGGGCGGCGCAGGACGGCCAGCGCGGCGAGGTAGCCGCCGAAGCTCCAGCCGCGGATGGCGACGCGTGTGAGGTCGAGCTCCGGGTGCAGCTCGGCGGCGTGCTGCAGGGCGGTGATCTGGTCGTCGAGGACGGGCGTGGCGAGGTCGTGGTGCACGGCGCGCTCCCATGCCGTGCCGCGCCCCGGTGTCCCACGGCCGTCGGCGACGACGACGGCGAAGCCCTGGTCGGCGAACCACTGCGAGGCGAGGTGGGCGTTGTGGGCCCGCAGCACGCGAGGCCCGTGGGGCCCGCCGTAGGGGTCCATCAGGACGGGCAGCGGGGAGCCGTCGTGGTCGCGGGGGAGGAGCACGGCCGTGGCGATCCGCGACGGTCCGGCGAAGGAGATGTCGGCGACGGCGCGCGACCCCGGGGTCGCCGCGTGGCTCGCCAGCTCGACGCCGTCGAGCGTCGCCCACTGCGCACCGGGCTCGGCCAGTGTGGTCGCCCGCACGACGACCGTCGCGCCGCCCGCCGCGGCGCCGTGCACGCCGGGCTCGTCGGTGAGCGCGACCGCTCCGCCGTCGCGCGTCCACCTCCAGACCTGCACCGACGTCGAGTCGTCGATGGCGTTGGCCGTGAACACGACGCCGGCGTCGTCGACGCACGACACGGCGCGGACCTGGAGATCGGCGGGCGTGACCGGCTCGCCGTCGACCAGCACGCGGCGGGCGCCGTCGCGATCGGCGCACGTCACGAGCGAGCCGTCGGGGAGCAGCCGCGGGACGCCGTCGACGAGATCGACCCAGATGTCGTCGCGATCCTCGAACACGACGTCGGTGGCACCCGTCGCCGGGTCGGCGCGCAGCACCGTCACGGTGCGCTGGTCGCGGGCTTGCACGGTGACGATCAGGCCGCCGTCGCTCCAGTGGACGTCGGCCAGGTACGGGCTCGACGCGCGGTCCCACTCGACGTCCACGACGGTGCCGTCGAGCCCGATGACGTGGAGCGTCACGTCGGCGTTCGGCGTCCCGGCCGCCGGGTACGCCATCTCCGTCGGCGCGGTGGCCGGATCGGCCGGGTCGCCCAGGTACCAGCGCTGGACCGGGCGGATGTCGACGCGCGCGACGGCCAGCGCCGATCCGTCGGGACTCCACCAGTAGCCGCGCATGCGCCCCATCTCCTCGGCGGCGACGAACTCGGCACTGCCCCAGGTGACGTCCTCGGGCTCGTCGTCCTCACCGCCGGCGAGCACCCGCCAGCGCCCGTCGAGCTCCCCGATGCACAGCAGCCGGCCGCTCACGTAGGCGACGCGCCGTGCCCGCGGGTCGGGACGGGGGTCGAAGACCGGCCCGGCGACGGGCAGCTCGCGGGCCTGGCCGGAGAGCAGGCCGCCGACGAACAGCCGCCCGGCGACGGCGAACGCGGTCACGGTGACGTCGGCGTCGGTGGCGAACGCCGTGATGCCCCCCGCCTGCTCGCGGGCCCGCTCGCGGCGGGCCAGCTCCTCGGGCGGGAGGTCGTCGTCGTCACGGCCGCCGAGCAGGGTCTCGGGATCGGCCACGAGCCGTTCCTCGCCGGTCGCCGCGTCGACGACCCACAGGCAGTTCCTGGTGTCCGTGCCGTGCCGGCTGCGCAGGAACACGATGCGCGCCCCGTCGGGCGAGACGACCACGTTGCGCGGCTCGCCGAGCGTGTAGCGCTGGGTGCGGGCGGACTCCCGGGGGTAGGAGCTCGCGCCATCGGGCGGGGTGGTCGGATCGGCGCTCATCTCGGCGTGCACCGTATTCCACCCCGCCCGACTGCGGCCCCGGGATCAGGGGGCGACGAGCTCGCGCTCGCGCTCCGGCTCGCGGTCGCCGGCCTCACCCGGAGCAGCCGGCGCCTCGCCCTCGTGCACACCGAAGCGGTCGTGGAACCGCCGCAGCGGGCCGGGTGCCCACCAGTTCGCCTCACCGGCGAGCTTCATGAACGCCGGGACGAGCGTGCCGCGGATCACGAACGCGTCCATCAGCACGGCCAGACCGAGCCCGAGGCCGAACATCACGATGAACGAGACGCCGGAGCTGGCGAACGCGAAGAACGTCACCGCCAGCAGCAGCGCAGCGGCGGTGACGATGCGCCCCGTGCGCTCGAGCCCGAGGGCCACCGCCTCGTCGTTGTCGCCCGTCCGGTCGTGCTCCTCCTTGATCCGCGAGAGCATGAAGACCTCGTAGTCCATCGAGAGCCCGAAGGCGATGCAGAACATGAGGATCGGCATCGACGTGTCGATCGTGCCGGTGGCCGTGAAGTCGAAGAGCCCGGACAGGTTCCCCTCCTGGAAGATCCAGACCATCGCCCCGAACGTCGCCGTGAGGCTGAGGGCGTTGAGCACGAGCGCCTTGATCGGCACGAGCACGCTGCCCGACAGCAGGAACAGCAGGACGGCCGTCGACACGACGACGAGGGCCAACGCGAGGGGCAGCCGCGACGAGATCGACGACTTGGTGTCGACGAGCCGTGCCGTCTCGCCACCGACCGCCACGTCGAGCGGGGTGCTGACGTCGCGGACGTCGCGGATCAACGCCTCGCCCTCCGGTGACACGATCTCGATCGCCGGGACGACCGCCAGGCGCACGGCGCCGTCGGTCGCGTACTGCGCCGACTGATCGCTCGCCGGGGCGGCGAGGGCACCGTCCACGAACGTGCCGCGCGGGCCGTCGACCCGTGCGACGCCGGACAGGTCGGAGATGTCGGCGGCGAGGGCGTCGAGCGCCGCGCCGTCGCCGGCCGAGGCACCCTCGACGACCACCGGGAACGTCTCGGCGGCGTTGCCGGCGAAGCTCTCGCGCAGCTGGTCGTTGGCGACGCGCGCCGGTGCCGTCGTCGGCAGGACCCGGTCGTCCGGCGCACCGAAGCTGACCCGCAGGAACGGCGATCCGAGGAAGAGCAGCACGGCGACGACACCGATCGCCACGACGAGCGGCCGGCGCATCACGCGCCGCGCCTGGCGGTACCAGAAGCCCTCGTGCTCGGGCCGCGGGCGCGGTGGCGGAAGACGCGGACGGCGTCGATCCGCGTGCCGACGACGCCGAGCAGCGCCGGCAGGGCGACGACGGAGGCCACCATCGCCAGCAGCACGACGGTGATGCCGGCGTAGGCGAAGGAGCGCAGGAAGTACTGCGGGAACACGAGCAGGGCGGCGAGGGAGACGGCGACGGTGAGGGCGCTGATCGTCACCGTCCGCCCGGCCGTCTCGACGGACCGCACCACGGCGTCCTCGACGCTGCGTCCGGCGCGCAGCTCCTCGCGGTAGCGGGAGACGATGAACAGGCTGTAGTCGATGGCGAGCCCGAGCCCGAGCGCCGTCGTCAGGTTGATCGCGTACACCGACACGTCGGTGAGCGACCCGATGACGTACAGCGACAGGAACGTGCCGAGCACGGCGATGATGCCGACGAACAGCGGCAGCGACGCGGCGACCAACCCGCCGAACACGAGCAGCAGCAGCACGAGCGTGATCGGCACGGCGATCAGCTCGGCCCGCCCGAGGTCGCCCTCGATCGTCGTCGCGATGTCGAGGTTGGCGGCGTCCTCGCCACCGACCGCCGCCGTGATGCCGGTCCGGTGCCGCGGCGGCGAGGTCGCGGATCGCCTCGATGGCGGCCATCCTCGTCGTCGCCGTCCGCCTCCAGCGTCGTCAGCACGAGGGCGCGGTCGCCGTCGGTGCTGCGCAGCGACGCGGCGCCGTCGAGGTCCCAGTACGACGTGACGTCGACGACGTGGGGCACGGCACGGATGGCATCGGCGAGGTCGTCGGCCGCGGCGGCCACCGCGGGGTCGTCGACATCGCCGCCCTCGGCCGTCACGACGACGAGGACGTTCGGCTCGGCGGTGTCGAAGCGCGCGTCGAGCACGGCGTCGGCGCGCGAGCTCTCCGACGACGGGTCGGCGAAGCCGTCGTCCTGGAGCACGCCGAACGCGCGTGTGCCGAGCACGGCGGCGGCGACCATGAACAGGACCGTGAACGACAACACGAGGCGGCGTCGGCGGACCGTGAACCGGCCGAGTCGGGTGAGCATGGGATCTCCTCCTTCGCGCCACGACGGGTGGCCCTGCCATCGTCCGCACCGGCACCGGGTCGCGCATCCGGCTGCGGTCGCCTCCCACCCGGACCGCAGTCCACTCGCGACCGGACCGTGGTCCGGTGCCCGCGACGGACCCCGGTGCCTAGGGTTGTGGGGTGCCGGAGGAGCCGACGGTCGAGGCGGGCATCTCGACGACGCTGGTCATGGCGATCGCCGCGGTGATCGCGGCGCTGTTGACGCTGACCGGGGAAGAGGGTGCGTTCGCTCCCCTCACGCTCGCGTGCGCGCTGCTCGGTCTCGTGCCGTGGGCGCTCGTCGCCGGCGGGGTCCGCCTCCGGCCCTGGCTGTTCCTCGTGCTCGCCGTCCCGCCGGGCGTCGTGATCGTCACGGTCGCCAACAACCCGGGCGGCATGTTCCCGCTGATGCTCGTCATCGTGTGGCTCACGCTGACGTCGCGGTCGCTCTGGCTCCCGGCGGTCGCCGCGGCCGCGGCGTTCCTCGCCATCCTCGACTGCACGTTCGAGAAGGGCTCGATGGACGACTCGGGGATCGTGTACTTCACGGGTGGCCTCGGCATCGCGTGGATGTCCGGCTTGCTGCTGCGCCGGCAGGCGGCCCTGACGGCGCAGGTCGAGGCGATGCGCGACGCCCAGGTGGAGCAGATGGCAGCCACCGAACGGGCGCGCCTCGCGCGGGACGTCCACGACGTCGTCGCCCACTCGTTGACGGTCGTCATGCTCAACCTCACCGGAGCCCGCAAGGCGCTGGCCACCGATCCGGAGCGGGCCGACGAGGCGCTGGCGCGCGCCGAGGTGGTCGGTCGCGACAGCCTCGACTCGATCCGCCAGGTGATGGGGCTGTTGCGCGATCCGGCCTCGGGCGCGCCGTTGCCGCAGCCGACGCTGGACGGCATCCCCGATCTCGTCGACGGCTACCGCCGGGCGGGCCTCGACGTCGCCCTGACGATGGACGGCCGCGCCGTCGTCGACCCGACGGTCGAGCTCGTGATCTACCGGGTCGTGCAGGAGTCGTTGGCCAACGTGCTGCAGCACGCGCCCGGTGCGCCGGCGACCGTCGTGCTCGCCGACGACGGCGAGGGCGTGGAGGTCAGGATCGGCAACGGCCCGCCAACGTCGGCGCCGCCGCCGCGCACCGGACGCGCCGGGCTCGGGACACGGGGCATGGGCGAGCGGGTGCGCGCGGTCGGCGGCACGTTCGACGCGGTCGCCACCCGCGCCGGTGGTTGGTTGGTCTCGGCGTGGCTGCCCGCGCGCACCGATGCGCCCGCGGCGGCCCGCCATGTCTGAACAGCCCGCCGAGCGGCCGTTGACCGTCGTCCTCGTCGACGACCAGCCGCTCGTGCGGGCCGGCATCGCGTTCATCCTCTCGACCGAGCCGGGCATCGACGTCGCCTCGGAGGCCGGCAACGGCGAGCTCGGGCTCGTCGCCGTCGCCGACCACCGTCCCGACGTCGTGCTGATGGACGTGCGCATGCCGGTGCTCGACGGGCTCGAGGCGACGCGCCGGATCCGCGCCGCCGGCGGCCCGCCCGTGCTCGTGCTCACGACGTTCGACGACGACGACGTGCTCTGGGGCGCCGTCGAGGCCGGCGCCGCCGGCTTCCTCCTCAAGGACACGTCGGCCGACGACATCATCCGGGCGATCCGCACCGTCGCCGACGGCGGGTCGTGGATCGATCCACGCGTGACGCCGCGACTGCTCCTCGCCCTGCGCAGTGCGCGGCCGAGCGGCGGCCCGGCGTCGGCCGTGCTGGCGCCGCTGTCCGAGCGCGAGGTCGAGGTCCTCGCACTGATCGCTCGCGGGGCGTCGAACACCGAGATCGCCGACGCGCTGTTCGTCAGCGAGCGCACCGTGAAGGGTCACGTCGGCAGCATCTTCACGAAGCTCGGCGCCCGCGACCGAGCGGCAGCGATCGTGCTGGCCTACGACGCCGGGCTGGTCCGGCCGGCTCAGGCGTAGGAGGCGACGGCGTCGACGATGACGGCCCAGGCCGCGTCGGCGTCGATGCGTGTCAGCACGTCACAGTTGGCCGCCGGCCGGTCGCGCGCCGTGCGGCGGTCGATGACGGTCATGCCGCGCGTCAGTCGCCCTGCGGTCTCGACCGCCACGTGGAGGGCGGCGCGCTCGAACAGCGCCGGGTGGGTCAGCGCCAGCACCGCACACGGGTCGTGGACGGCCGCGCCCGCCATCGACGGGTCGCGCTCGCGGTAGCCGGCCGAGTAGAAGCCGAACAGGTCGGCAAGGACGGCGGCCAGCGGACCCGCTGACCGCGCACCGCCTCGATCCGCGCCGGCGTGGCGAGCAGCTGGTGGGTCAGGTCGAGCCCGGCCATCACCATCGGCACGCCGGATGCGAACACGGCCGCGCCCGCCTCCGGGTCGGCCCAGATGTTGTACTCGGCGACCGGTGTGCGGTTGCCGAACGCGCCGCCGCCCATGATCGAGATCCCGGCCAGGCGCGACGCGAGGTCCGGCGCGGCGCGCAGGGCGAGGGCGATGTTCGTCAGCGGACCGACGCCGACGAGCCAGGTCCCCTCCGTCGCCCGGCACGTCTCGACGATGAAGCCGACGGCGTCAGTGCCGTCGAGCGGGCGGTGCGGCGCCGGCAGGTCGGCGCCGTCGAGTCCCGACACGCCGTGGGCGGCAGGACCCGTCACGAGCGGCTCGACGAGCGGCCGGTCGGCGCCGCTGTGCACGGGCACGTCGACGTCGAGCAGGTCGCGCATCACGCGGGCGTTGTAGGTGGTGCGCTCGAGCGGGGCGTTGCCGCCGACGGTCGTGATGCCGAGGAGGTCGGCGTGGCGGGCGGCGACGACGATCGCGACGGCGTCGTCGTGGCCCGGGTCGCAGTCGAGGATGATCCGGGGACGCACCCCGCCACTGTGCCACCCCGCGTTTCTGACAGCACTTCGGTGGCCCAGGGCCACCGAAGTCTCAGCAGAAGCGGCGCGCGTCGCTCACAGCAGCAGGTCGCCCGTGGCCGACACCGTCACCCGGTGACCGACCCACTCTCCCTCGCTCAACGCCCCCATCACGTCGGCGTCGGTCGACAGACCCCACGCCCGGCGGCCGTCGTCGAGCAGCACGGTGGCGATCGCCTGCTCCGGCGTGCCCTCGCGGCCGTGCATCACGGTGAACGCCTCGATCGTCGCCGGGCCGGCGGCGTCCTCGCCGGTGGCCAGCTCGCGGCGCGGCAGGGCGTCGATCTCGTCCTGCGGGTAGGCGTGCTTGAACCCGCCCGTGGGCGGCTCCGTGCCGTAGACACCGAAGGCGTGCTTCGTCGCGTAGCCCCCGTTCGCCCACACGAGGCCCTTCTCGCCGGGCTGCTCGCGGAGGTCCTTGGTGACGGTGGCGATGGCGTGCATCACGTAGTTGTTCCACGGCCCACCGGCGAACGGGAGGCCGCCGGTGCGCGTCAGCTGGCGATCGGTGGTCGACAGGCCGAGCGACTGGGCGCCGAGCTGGACCGCCGACGGGAAGCACGAGTAGAGGTCGACGATCGGCACGTCGTCGATGTCGGCCCCGGCGAGCTCGAGCGCCCGCTTGCCGCCGAGCTCGATGGCGGGTGTGCGGGCGAACGTGTCGCGGTTGGAGACGAACGGGTGCTCGTGGCAGTCGGCGCCCGACAGCGGGAAGACCCAGCGATCGCGCGGCGCACCGAGTCGCTCGGCCGCCTCGACCGAGCAGATGATGATCGCCGCCGCCATGTCGACGTCGTTGTTCGAGTTCATGTACTTGCGGTAGGGCAGCCCGATGAGGCGGTTCTGGGCCGACGTCGTGCGGATCTCCTCGGGCGTCTTGGCGTCGCGGATCCACGCGGCCGGGTTGTCGGCGGCGACGGCACTGAACCGGGCCCACAGCTCGCTGACCTTGACGAGGTGCTCCTCGGGGTCGCGGCCGGCCGCGGCCCGGATCGCCGTCTCGAACATCGGGTAGATCTGCACCGGGAGGTACACGCCCCGCTCGGCCTCGGCCGGGTGGGTCATGTCGAGGTCCTCGCCGAGCATGACCGGCGGCTGGTCCTCCGGCGCCGTCGGCCACGTCAGCCGGGCGTTCTGCTTGCGGGCGCGCATCCGCGTGCGCCACGCCTCCCCTCCGGTCAGCGCCACGACGTCGAACGTGCCGGCGAGGATCTCCTGCGACGTCGTGTTGATCAGGGTCTGGGGCGTGTTGCCGCCGGCCGTCGTGTGGGCGAGCTCCGCCGGCGTCTGGCCGAGCCGCTCGGCGATCACCCACGCCGGGTTGCCGTACTTCCACGACAGCGAGCTGACGACGCGGATCGAGTCGAACGCCGGCGGCCCCGACAGGCCGGCGTCGGTCGCCGCCTCGACGATCGCCGCCTCCATCAGCGCGGCCGGCTCCATGGCGTCCTCGAGGCCCTTGGCGCGGTGGAGGTGCTGGCCGACGCCGATGATGACGGGAGTACGGGGATCGATCGTCACGGATCGCACCCTAGGAGCGGGCGCATCGAGCCTTAGGATCGTGGGCTGCATGGCACGCATCGCGATCGGGTCCGACCACGCCGGCTTCGAGCTGAAGTCGCACTTCGTCGAGCTCCTCGGCAGCGACGGCCACGAGATCATCGACCACGGCACCGACTCGACGGCGGCCACCGACTACCCGCCGATCTGCGCCGCCGTCGGCCGCTCGGTGCGTGACGGGCAGGCCGAGGTCGGGATCGTCATCGGCGGCAGCGGCCAGGGCGAGCAGCTGGCCGCCAACAAGGTCCGCGGCGTGCGCGCCGCCCTCTGCAACGATCTGTTCACGGCCCGCCTGGCGCGGGCCCACAACGACGCCAACGTCCTGTCGATCGGGGCGCGGGTGGTCGGCACGGGGCTCGCCGAGGAGATCCTGGCGACGTTCCTGGCCACCGAGTTCGAGGGCGGTCGCCACGCCCGACGGGTCGCCCAGATCAGCGACCTCGAAGCACAGTTCTGACCTGATCCGACAACGATGGAAACGCCGGGCACCGGCGAACACCCGGTTCGGCACGGCGGGCGCTCCAGCGCCTCGCCGGCCGCATCAGAAATGGAGCCGCCATGCCGTTCCCGTCCGACACCGAGCCCGACACCGAGGTCGAGGCGCTGCTCGCCCGTGAGCTCGAGCGCCAGACGACCGGCCTCCAGCTGATCGCCAGCGAGAACTTCACGTCGCGCGCCGTCATGAGCGCCGTCGGCTCGGTGCTCACGAACAAGTACTCCGAGGGCTACCCCGGCAAGCGCTACTACGGCGGCAACCAGGTGGTCGACGACGTCGAGTCGCTGGCGATCGAGCGGGTCAAGGCGCTGTTCGGCGCCGAGCACGCCAACGTCCAGCCGCACTCCGGGGCCAACGCCAACATGTGCGTCTACCAGGCGTTGCTGGAGCCGGGCGACACCGTGCTCGGCCTGTCGCTCGACCACGGCGGCCACCTCACCCACGGCTCGCCGGTCAACGCCAGCGGCATGCTCTACCGCTTCGTGGCCTACAAGGTGACGCCCGGCGACGAGCGCATCGACATGGACCAGGTGCGCGACCTCGCCCTCGAGCACCGCCCGAAGATGATCGTCGCCGGCACGACGTCGTACCCGCGCCGCCTCGACCCGGAGCCGTTCCGGGCGATCGCCGACGAGGTCGGCGCGCTGTTCATGTTCGACGCCGCCCACATCGCCGGCCTCATCGCCGGCGGCGCCGCGCCCGACCCGGTGCCGTTCGCCGACGTCGTCACGTTCACGACGCACAAGACGCTGCGCGGCCCCCGTGGCGGCTGCATCGTGTCGAAGGCGGCGCACGCCCAGAAGATCGACAAGGCCGTGTTCCCCGGCTGGCAGGGCGGCCCGCTCGAGCACGTCATCGCCGGCAAGGCCGTGGCGTTCAAGGAGGCCGCGCACCCGTCGTTCAAGGAGTACGCCCACCAGATCGTCGCCAACGCCTCGGCGCTGGCGGAGGCGCTGGCGGGGGAGGGGTTCCGGCTGGTCTCGGGCGGCACCGACAACCACATGATGGTCGTCGACCTGCGCCCGTTCGACGCCGACGTGACGGGCAAGGTCGCCCAGACGACGCTCGACGAGGCCGGGATCACGCTGAACAAGAACACGATCCCCGACGACCCGCGCAGCCCGTTCGTGACGAGTGGCCTGCGCATCGGCACCCCGTCGGTGACGACGCAGGGCATGGAGGAGCCGGAGATGGCCGCCATCGCGTCGTTCATCTCGCAGGCCCTGCGGTCCCGCGACGACACCGCGGCCCTCGCCGCCATCAAGGCCGACGTCGCCACCCTCTGCGCCCGCTTCCCGGCCTACCCATAGCCGCGTCACAGAACGAGACGACGGGCCCGAGCGCATGCTGCGGTCGGGACGGGGGTGACTCGTAGGCTCACGGCTCGTGCCGTCGACGGGTGCCTACCTCTTCATCGGCGCCGTGGCGGGCATCACGACCTTCCTGCTCACCCCGCTCGTCGGGTGGCTGGCGCGGCGCACGGGCTGGCTGTACCAGCCCAACGACCGCACCGTGCACACCGAGCCGATCCCGGCGTTCGGTGGGCTGGCGATGTACGGCGGGTTCCTCGTCGCCATGACGGTGGCCCGCCTGATGGACCGCTTCGACCCGCTGTTCGCCCGCAACTCCGAGCCGCAGGGGCTCGTCCTCGCCCTGACCGTGATCGTCGCCGCCGGGCTGTGGGACGACATCAAGGGGATGTCGGCGCCGGCGAAGGTGACGGCGACGGTGTTCGCCGGCCTCATCCTCGTCTGGTTCGGCGTGACGATGTACTACTTCCGGCTGCCGTTCCTCGGCGTCTTCGTGCTGTCCGACGACTGGATCCCGCTCGTCACCGTGCTGTGGCTGCTCGGGATGACGCAGGCGATCAACCTGATCGACGGCCTCGACGGGCTGGCCGCGGGCATCGTGGCGATCGGCGCCGGCGCCTTCTTCCTCTACAGCCAGAAGCTCAGCGACCTCGAGCTGCTGCGGGAGCCGAACATCGGCCCGCTCGTCGCCATCCTCGCCGTCGGCCTGTGCCTCGGCTTCCTCCCGCACAACTTCAACCCGGCGCGCATCTTCATGGGCGACAGCGGGGCGTTGCTGCTCGGGATGCTGATGGCGGTGTCGACGAGCGTCGTCGGCGGCCGGGCCGACACCGACCAGCGCTTCATCGGCCAGACGTTCTTCTTCCTCGCCCCCTCGTGCTGCCGCTGTTCATCCTCGGCGTGCCCGTGCTCGACCTGCTGTTCGCGATCATCCGACGGGCGACCAAGCGCAAGGCCCTCGACGTCGCCGACAAGGGCCACCTCCACCACCGCCTGATGAACCTCGGCCACGGCCACCGCCGCAGCGTCCTGATCCTGTGGACGTGGACGGCGCTGCTGTCGGCGTTCGTCCTCTATCCCGTGCTGTCGGGCGAGAACCCGACCTACCTGCCGTTCGGCATGCTGGCCATCTTCATCGTGCTGTTCACGGTGCTGCACCCCTCGGTGCGCCAGGCCCGCCGGGCCAACGGCAACGGCGCGGCTCACTGAGACTCACTGCAGGGCGGCGCGCGCCGCCTTCCCGCCGGCCTTGGCGAGGTCGGCGTAGCCCTGGGTGCCTGCCGCGAGCAGCTCCTGGGCGGCCTGCGCGACGGCGCCCCACGCCACCCACGCCAGCGTGCCGCCGACGGACACCCGGGCGACACCGGCGTCTGCCAGCTCCGGCACGGACGGCCCACCCCCCGGGACCAGGAGCACGTTCACCGGCCGGTCCACTGACGTCACGACGGCCCGGACGTCCTCGATCGTGAACAGGCCCGGGGCGTACAGGACGTCGGCGCCGGCCTCCTGGTAGGCCTGCAGGCGGGCGATGGTGTCGGCGAGGTCCGACACGCCGCGGATCAGGTTCTCCGCCCGGCCGGTGATCACGACGCCGTGCGGCCGGGCCGCCTCGACCGCCGCCGCGACGCGCTCCGCCGCAGCGCCGACGGGGTGGATGCCCGTGCGGTCGTAGTCCTCCACCGAGGCGCCCGCCGCGCCGGCGTCGGCCGCCGCGGTGATGGTCGCCGCCACGCCTGCCGGGTCGTCGGCGAAGCAGTCCTCGAGATCGGCGTTGACCGGCAGCGGTGTCGCCGCGGCGAGATCGGCGGTGTGGGCGATCGCCTCCTCCCGCGACACGCCGCCGTCGGCGCGGCCGAGCGTCGCCGCGAAGCCGGAGCTCGTCGTGGCGATCGCCTGGAAGCCGAGCGACGCGAACAGCTTCGCCGAACCGGCGTCCCACGCGTTCGGCATCACGAGCGGTGACCCCGGGACGTGCAGGGCGCGGAACCGGTCACGGGTCGCTTCGTTCGTCATGACGAGGATTGTGTCGCACCATGACCTCGGAGGGAATTGCCATCGGCTGGAGCGAACCGATAGTTTGTTCTTACGTTCACAAGCGCCCCCCGGCAGCTTCGACGATCATCGAGGAAGATGAAACTGCTCCCCTCCCCCGCCCGAGCGAGCCAGACCAACGACACGGTCGGCAACGGCATCGACGTCGCGCTCACCGTCGCCCTGATGCTCGGGATCGGGTACGGCCTCGACCGTTGGCTCGGCACGGCGCCCATCTTCATGATCACGATGACCGTGCTGGCAGGCGTGGGCTTCTTCGCCAAGTTCAAGTACCAGTACGACGCCCGCATGGACGCCCACGAAGCGGAGCGCGTCGCACGGTCGACGGCCGAGAAGGTCGGACGGCCGCGATGGCTGAGCCTGCGACGCACCTGTTCACGACGCGGGTGGAGGGCCCGGCGCCCGAGGTCGAGGTCTCGACCGACATCATCAAGCGCGGGCTCGTCGTGGCGCCGGTGCTCGTCGCCGTGTGCGCAGTGATCTGGGGAGGCGACGGAGCGTGGTCGTCCGCCTATGGCATCGCCATCGTCCTCGCCAACTTCGCCCTCGCTGCCGGGCTGATCGCACTCACGATCAGGATCTCGCTCGTCGTGATGCTCGCCGGAGTGTTGTTCGGGTACCTGCTGCGACTCGGCCTGATCTTCGCCGCGGTGTACGCGGTCAAGGACGCCGCGTGGATTTCGCTGCCCGCCCTCGGATCGACCATCATTGCGACCCATCTGGGGCTCCTGGTGTGGGAGCTCAAGTACCTAGCCCTCTCCCTGGCCTACCCGGGCCTCAAGCCGACGAGGTAATTCGCCGATGCTCGCCCTCGAGTTCCCTCCGATCAACGAGGTCATCCGCTGGCAGGATGTCTTCCCGACGTTCAACAAGATCGCCTTGATCGCGTGCGCGGCGTCGCTGATCGGAATCACGATCTACCTCATCGCCGCTCGCCGGGACCCGATGGTGGCGCCGACGGGGGTGCGCAACGTTGCCGAGACCGGCGTCGAGTTCATCGAGGACCAGATCGTGATGCAGACGATCGGTCGCGATGGGCTCGGCTGGACACCGTTCCTGCTGTCGATCTTCATCTTCGTGTACCTCTGCAACCTGCCCGGGATCATCCCGATCATCTACATGCCGGCCACGGCGCGAATGGCGATCCCGTTCTTCCTCGCCATCATCGTGTGGTTGACCTACAACGTCGTCGGCTTCAAGCACAACGGCATCTCGTACCTCACCGGCATGCTCTGGCCGCGCAACGTCCCTGTCGCGATGCGCCCGCTCGTTGGTCTCATCGAGTTCCTCTCGAGTGTCATCCTGCGCCCGTTCAGCCTGGCAGTCCGACTCTTCGCCAACATGCTCGCCGGGCACATGCTGCTCGTCACGTTCGCCCTGCTGACGAACGCCATGGTGTTCGCCGAGACGAAGCAGCTGTTGCTCAAGCCGATGGCGGTCCTGCCGTTCTTCATGCTCCTGTTCCTCACTGCCTTCGAAGTGCTCGTCGGCCTCCTGCAGGCGTACATCTTCACGATCCTCACCGCGGTCTACATCGGTCTCGCTGCTCACCCCGAGCACTGACCTCCGTCTCCCGTTCACCAATCCACCAGCACACAGGAGCACCACCAGACATGGAATCGCTCGCCGTACTCGTCGCCCAGGCCGATCTCTCCGCCTCGGACCAGAAGACGGCCAACGCAGCCATCGGCGCCGGCTTCGCATATGGCCTCGCGGCCATCGGTCCCGGCATCGGCATCGGGTACGTGGTCGGCAAGGCCATCGAGGCGATGGCCCGTCAGCCCGAGGCCGCCGGCATGGTCCGCACCACGATGTTCCTCGGCATCGCCTTCACCGAGGCGCTGGCGTTGATCGGCTTCGTGGTCTTCATCCTCCTCGGACTGTGAGGACAACATCGTGCACACCGTTTCCGTCCTGATCGACGGCGCGGGCAGCCTCCGGGAACTCCTCCCCTCCAGCGCTCACGGCGTCGCCAAGTCGCTGGTCGGCGCGGCCGGCCAAGCGGTCACCGAGCCGGACGAGGGTCCCAGCCCGATCGTCCCCGAGGTCAAGGAGCTGCTCTGGAGCCTCGGCGCCTTCCTGGTCCTGCTCGCCGCCATGCGGCTGTACCTCATCCCCAAGGTCAAGGCGGGGATGCAGGCGCGCTACGGCAAGGTCCGCACTGACCTGGAGACCGCCGAGACGATGCGCGACGACGCCAAGGACGAGGTCGCCGAGTACGAGGCGCAGCTCGCCGCGGTGCGCGGTGAGGCGGCGATGCGCATCGAAGCGGCCCGGCGCGTGCTCGAGGGCGAGCGCGCGGATCGCTTCGCCGAGGCCAACGCCGCGATCGCCGAGCGACGCTCGGCCGCCGCCGCTGAGGCGGAGGAAGCGAAGGCCGCGGCTCGTACGAGCATCGAGGAGGCCGCGGTCGCGGTCGCATCCCGGCTCGTGGAGCTGAGCACCGGGCGGCGTCCGGATGGGGCCGCAGTACGCGATGCCGTCGAGGATCTGACGAGCGCGGGGGCCCGACCATGATGTCGCTGACGGCACTCCTCGTCGCCGCTGCCGACGAGGAGCACATCGACCGGACCCACTCGTGGATCTGGCCCGAGGGCTACGAGCTCTTCTTCGGCTCGCTGGCGTCGGTCATCATCTTCGGGCTGTTGTTCTGGAAGGCCGGCCCGCTGGTCAAGAAGTCGATGGCGGCGCGCACGGCGCGGATCCAGGACGAGATCGACAGCGCCGCCGAGGCGTTGACGGGAGCAGAGGCGGAGTCGGTCGAGATCCGCCGGGCGCTCGGCGACATCAGCGCCGAGCGCTCCCGACTCCTCGCCGAAGCCGATGCGCAGGGTGAGGCCCTGCTCGCCGATGGGCGGGCCCGCCTGGACCTCGAGATCACCGAGCTGCACGCCAAGGCCGACGCCGACATCGTCGCAGCCCTCGGCCGGGGCAACGACGAGTTGCGCTTCGAGATCGCCCACCTCGCGTCCGCGGCGGCCGATCGCAGCGTCGAGCAGACGCTCGACGCCGAGACGCAACAGCGCTTGGTCGAGGAGTTCATCTCTCGTGTCGGAGCAGGAGCAGCGCCATGAGCAACGAATCGCGCATCGACGGGTACGCCAGGGGTCTGTTCGAGGTCGCCCGCGCCGAAGGCACGCTCGACGAGGTCGAGGACGAGCTCTTCCGCTTCGCCCGCTCGTACGAGTCGAGCGACGAGCTGCGCAAGGCGCTCAGCGACGACCAGATCCCGGCGTCCCGGCGGCAGGCGATCGTCGAGGACCTCCTCGGCGGCAAGGCGACACACACCACGGTGCAGCTCGTGTCGATGGTGGTCGGTTCCGGTCACAGCCGCGACCTGCCGGCGATCATCGACCGCATGGTCGAGCGCGCCGCAGCGAGCAAGGACCTCACGGTCGCCGAGGTCCGTTCGGCCATCGAGCTGTCTCCCGACCAGCAAGACCGCCTGAAGGCCGCGCTGGCCAATGCGACCGGCAAGAACGTCGACCTCAAGGTCGTCGTCGACCCGACGGTGCTCGGGGGCCTCGTCGCCACCGTGGGCGACGTGGTCATCGACGGCACCGTCCGCACCCATCTCGACCAGCTCAAGAGCCGGCTGTAACCGGACACGAAGGACTTGCCCCCATGGCTGAACTGACCCTCTCTGCCTCCGACATCGCGGCGGCGCTCACGAAGAACCTCGACGGCTTCGAACCGTCGTTGGAGGCCCGCACCGTCGGCCGGGTCGCCGAGGTCGGCGACGGCATCGCCCGCGTCTCGGGCCTGCCCGATGCGGCGGTGAACGAGCTGCTCGAGTTCGAGAACGGCACCGTCGGCCTCGCCCTCAACCTCGACGAGGGTTCGATCGGCGCCGTCGTGCTCGGCGACGTCGACGAGATCGAAGAGGGCCAAACCGTCAAGTCGACCGGTCGCATCCTCTCCGTCGCCGTCGGTGACGGCGTCCTCGGCCGCGTCGTCAACGCGCTCGGCGAGCCCGTCGACGGCAAGGGCGAGCTCGTCGGCGTCCAGCAGCGGCGCATGGAGATCCAGGCGCCCGGCATCATGGGCCGCCAGCCCGTGGGCGAGCCGATGCAGACCGGCATCAAGGCCATCGACGCGATGACGCCCATCGGTCGTGGCCAGCGCGAGCTGATCATCGGCGACCGCAAGACCGGCAAGACCACCATCGCCGTCGACACGATCCTGAACCAGAAGGGTCAGGGCGTGAAGTGCATCTACGTGGCGATCGGTCAGAAGGGCTCGACCGTCGCCCAGACCGTGGAGACGCTGCGCCAGAACGGGGCCATGGACTACACGGTCGTCGTGACGGCGCCCGCCGCCGACCCGGCCCCGTTCAAGTACCTCGCCCCCTACGCCGGCTGCGCCATGGGCCAGCACTGGATGGAGAACGGCGAGCACGCGCTGATCATCTACGACGACCTCTCCAAGCAGGCCGAGGCCTACCGCCAGGTGTCCCTGCTGCTTCGCCGTCCGCCGGGGCGCGAGGCGTACCCCGGTGACGTCTTCTACCTCCACAGCCGCCTGCTCGAGCGGGCCGCCAAGCTGTCGGACGAGAACGGCGCCGGCTCGTTGACGGCACTTCCGATCATCGAGACGAAGGCCGGCGACATCTCGGCGTACATCCCGACGAACGTGATCTCGATCACCGACGGCCAGGTGTACGTCCAGGACAACCTGTTCAAGTCGGGTGTGCGGCCGGCTGTCGACGTCGGCAACTCGGTGTCCCGCGTGGGCAGCGCGGCGCAGATCAAGTCGATGAAGTCCGTCGCCGGCACGCTCAAGCTCGACCTCGCCCAGTTCCGCGAGCTCGAGGCGTTCGCCACGTTCGGCTCCGAGCTCGACGCCGTGTCGGCGGCCCAGCTCGCTCGCGGTTACCGCCTCGTCGAGCTGCTCAAGCAGCCGCTGAACAGCCCGATGCCGGTCGAGGAGCAGGTGGTGGCGATCTTCGCCGGCACCCGCGGCTACATCGACGACGTGCCGGTTGCCGACGTGAAGCGCTTCGAGAACGAGCTGCTCGACTTCTTCCGCACCCGCCACGGCGCGCTGCTCGACAGCATCCGCACGAGCGGCGTCCCCGACGACCTCGGCGACGCCATCGCCGCCTTCAAGAGCCAGTTCCGTGCCAGCGACGGCTCCGCGGCAGCCGCCGACCCGACCGCGGTCGACGCCGACGAGCTCGGCGACGCGCGGAGCAACAAGACCCTGGCGACGGAGTAACGAGTCATGGCAGGTGGCCAGGAACGGATCCTGCGGGGACGCATCCGCACGATCCAGTCGACGAAGAAGATCACGCGTGCGATGGAGCTCATCGCCGCGTCGCGGATCGTCAAGGCCCAGCAGCGCGTGCATGCCGCCGTGCCGTACTCGGAGAAGATCACCGAGGTCGTGCGCGACCTCGCCGCCGCCGGTGCGGGGCAGGGCTCGCCACTGCTCGCCGGTCGCGACGAGGTCAGGACGACGGCCTACGTCGTCATCGCCGCCGACCGCGGCCTGTGCGGCGGCTACAACGCCGGTGTGCAGCGCGCCGCCGAGGGCGAGATCAAGGCCGACGTGCTCGCCGGCAAGCAGTACCAGGTGATCCCCGTGGGGCGGAAGGCCGACGGCTACTTCCGCTTCCGCGGCTACCAGCTGGGCGAGGGCTTCAGCGGGTTCACCGACAGCCCGAGCATCAGCGACGCCAAACGGGTCGCCGCCCACGTCGTCGACCTCTTCACGAGCGGTCAGGTCGACCGGGTCGAGCTCGTCTACACCCGCTTCATCACGGCCGGCAACCAGGAGGTCGTGCTGCGGCCGCTGGTGCCGCTGTCGGCCGACACCGTCGCCGGTGGCGACGGGCGCACCGCCGGGTCGTCGGATCAACCGCCCGGCGACTACGAGTTCGAGCCGGACCCGACGACGATCCTCGAGGCGTTGCTGCCGAGCTACGTCGAGGCCCGCATCTACGCCGCCATGCTCAACGCGGCAGCGTCGGAGCACGCCTTCCGCCAGCGGGCGATGAAGGCGGCGACGGACAACGCGGAAGAGCTCATCAAGACGCTCAGCCGGATCATGAACCGGGCTCGTCAGGACTCGATCACGACCGAGATCATGGAGATCGTCTCCGGTGCCGAGGCCCTCGGCACCGGCGGCGGCGAGACCCCCGCCATCCGCATCCTCGACGAGCTCGAGGTCGGCGCAGTTTCAGGAGGATTGTGATGACCATCACGGAGAACGCACCGGCCGCGAGCGGTCGCGCCACGGACGGGCGCGTCGTCGGCATCGCCGGCCCGGTCATCGACGTCGAGTTCCCACGTGGATCGCTCCCCGAGATCAACACCGCGCTCGAGTTCGACATCACCGTCGAGGGCGAGAAGACCGTGGTGCTCGCCGAGGTCGCCCAGCAGCTCGGCGAGGGTCGCGTCCGCGCCATCTGCATGAAGCCGACCGACGGACTCACACGTGGCACGGCGGTGCGCAACACCGGCCGCGGCATCTCGGTGCCGGTCGGGGACAAGGTCCTCGGCCACATCTGGAACGCGTGGGGCGACGCCCTCGACGAGCCGCCGGAGGGCTACGCCGACATGGAGCGGTGGGAGATCCACCGCCCTGCCCCCGTCGTTCGACGCCCTCGAGCCGTCAGCCCGCATGTTCGAGACGGGCATCAAGGTCATCGACCTGCTGACCCCCTACGTGGCCGGCGGCAAGATCGGCCTGTTCGGCGGGGCCGGCGTCGGCAAGACGGTGCTCATCACCGAGATGATCAACCGCGTCGCCTCCCAGCACGGCGGTGTGTCCGTGTTCGCCGGCGTCGGTGAGCGCACCCGTGAGGGCACCGACCTCCGTCTGGAGATGATGGAGTCGGGCGTGTTCGAGAAGGCCGCCCTCGTCTTCGGCCAGATGGACGAGCCGCCGGGCGTTCGCCTGCGCGTCGCCCTGTCGGCGCTGACGATGGCGGAGTACTTCCGCGACGTCCAGAACCAGGACGTGCTGCTGTTCGTCGACAACATCTTCCGCTTCGTGCAGGCGGGCTCCGAGGTGTCGACGCTGCTCGGCCGCATGCCATCGGCCGTGGGCTACCAGCCGACGCTGGCCGACGAGATGGGCCAGCTGCAGGAGCGCATCACGTCGACGAAGGGCCGCTCGATCACGTCGCTGCAGGCCGTCTACGTGCCCGCCGACGACTACACCGACCCGGCGCCGTTCACGACGTTCACGCACCTCGACGCGACGACGGAGCTCTCCCGCCAGGTCGCTGCCCTCGGCATCTACCCGGCCGTGGACCCGCTCGCCTCGACATCGACGATCCTGTCGCCGGAGGTCGTCGGCGACCGCCACTACGCGGTCGCCCGTCGGGTCCAGGAGATCCTCCAGCGCTACAAGGAGCTGCAGGACATCATCGCCATCCTCGGTCTCGACGAGCTCTCCGAGGAGGACCGTTCGACCGTCTACCGGGCCCGTAAGATCCAGCGCTTCCTGTCGCAGCCGTTCTTCGTCGCCGAGGTCTTCACCGGCCTGAAGGGCGAGTACGTGCCCGTCGCCGACACCGTCGAGAGCTTCCAGGCGATCGCCGACGGCGAGCTCGACGACGTGCCCGAGCAGGCGTTCCTGAACGTCGGCAGCGTCGAACAGGCGCTGGCGAAGGCGAAGAGCCTGCAGGAAGGTTCCTGAGCGTGTGTACCAGTCGGCCGCGTCGCCCAGCAGCGAGCGAGCGAGCGCAGCGAGCGAGGGCCTGGCGTGGCCGGGGAACGCAATGAACGTCGCGGTCGTGTCGCCAGAGCAGGTGCTGTTCGACGGCGAGGCCACCCAGGTCATCACGCGGACGACGGAGGGCGATATCGCCTTCCTCGCCGGCCACGCCCCGTTCCTCGGCGCCCTCGCGCCCGGTGAGACCCGGGTCTACCTGGCCGACGGCAGCGTGCAGCACTTCGACATCGAGGGTGGCTTCGTCGAGGTCAGCCACGACGTCGTGAGCATCCTCGTCTCCTAGCGGCGCCGCTTCGAACTGTCCTCCGGGACCGGCCCGATCGGGCCGGATCCGGAGGACAGTTCGCGTTCCGGGCGAGCGCATTGCGTGCCGCGGGGCGCCGTGGGGTACGGTGCCCCCCATCGGCGGCGGGAACGTCGTCGATGCAAAAGCGGACACAGGCGGGCAAGCCGACTCCACACGTGCGTGACGACGCGCGGCGGGCGCGCGGATGCCCCAGAAAGGGCACACATGAAATTCGGGCGACTAGTTGCGGGCGCGAGCGCGCTCACGGCCATAGGACTCTTGGCAGCACCTGGGGTGGCATTGGCGCACTTTGCGAGTGCCACGGCGACGTGCGATGGCCTCGAAGTCATCGTCGGGCTGTATGAGGAGGGCGTGACCACCACCATCACGATCGACGGGACGACGATCGTCCGTCAGGACGGGGTGAACGAGGACTTCCCGTGGTCCAACACGAGCAACCACACGTGGTCCGTCCACGTCGACGGTGTCGCTGAGGGCTTCGACCGGGACTTCGGCGGCACGCAGGAGGCCTGCGTCACGACGGAGTCGACCACGACCACGACGACGCCACCGCCACCGCCGCCGCCGCCGGTGACGACGCAGCCGCCTCCGCCGCCGCCGCCGCCGGTGACGACGCAGCCTCCGGCGACGACGCAGCCGCCGACGACGACGCAGCCGCCGGCGACGACGCAGCCGCCGACGACGACGCAGCCGCCGACGACGACGCAGCCGCCGACGACGGTCCCGGCGACGTCGACGACGACGCCGACCGAGGTCACCCAGGTCCTCCAGGCGGCGACGACGACGACGGCCGCCCCGGCGACCACGACGACGACCACCACTGTCGCCGGCTCATCCGGCTCGGGCTCCAGCGGCCAGACCGGCGGCACCCTGCCGTCGACGGGCTCGAGCCCGGCGCCGCTCGTGGGTGGCGCCGCGATCGTGCTGCTCGCGGGGAGCGCCCTCTGGCTCACCGCCCGCCGCCGCTCGGCGGGCTGAGCTCCGTCGACCTCGTCCTCGTCCGGATCCCGGTCGCACCTGCGGCCGCGATCCGGACGAGCACGTGAGTCAGTCGCTGTGGGCCGCGAACGCGGCCTTCCCGGCGGCCACGAGGATCGTGTCGTCCTGCGGGGTGTGGACACGGCCGTGCAGGACGTTGCGCAGGTGGCGCTCCAGCGGGTTGGCGCGCAGCAGCCCGGGGTTGCCGGTCAGTCGCACCGCCTCCAGCACGGCGTCGATGGCGCCGTTCGTCACCTGGTGCTTGACGATCATCGAGTGGCGCGCCGCCGTGGGATCGCCGGCGTCGAACGCGACGGCCGTCGTGCGCAGCAGCTGGTCACCCACGGCGACCGTCGCGTCGATGCGCCCGACGGCCTCCTGGAACCGTGGCAGCGACGACAGCGGCGCGCCGAGGTTGGCCGGCGTGCGCTCGGTCAGGTAGCGGGCCACCCAGTCGCGGGCAGCGCGGGCGACCCCGTGGTACACCGCCGCCATGAGGATGCAGTTCCAGGCAATCGAGATCTGTGTCGGCGGCGGGGCCGTCGCCGCCAGCGCGAGCCCGTGGTCGAGCGGCACGACCGCCTCGTCGAACACGACGTCGTCGCTGCGGGTGGCGCGCATGCCGAGCGGGTCCCAGGTCCGCTCGACGCGGACGCCGGGCGTGCCCGCCGGCACCAGGATGTTGCCGACGAGCGGTTCGGGATCGTCGGTGCGGGCGTAGACGAGGAGCCAGCGCAGCAGCGGGATGCCCGTGCTGTAGATCTTGCGGCCGGTCAGCCGCCAGCCCGCGCCGTCGGGCAGCCGGGCGGCGATCGTGGCCGGCAGCCCGCCGCGTGCCGGCGTGCCGAGGTCGCGCTCGACGCGCAGGGCGTTGCCGAGCGCGACGCCCTCGAGCGCCGACGCGCGGACCGCCGCGACGATGCCGGCGGGCCAGCCCGCCTCGCCGATCCCGGCGTGGAACAGGGCGTGCTGGGCGAGCACGAGGGCGACGGAGGGATCGGCCTCACCGACGGCGACGACGAGCTCGGTCGCCGCGGCGAGGCCGCCGCCGAGCCCGCCGTCGGCGGCCGGGATCGTCAGGCGGAGGGCGCCGGTCGTGAACAGGGCGTCGAACGCCTCGAACGGGAACGAGCCGTCGCGGTCGTGCTCGGCCGCCCGGGCGGCGATCGCTGCCAGCACCGCCGGCAGCTCCTCGTGCGGCCACGTCTCGCCCATCGCCGCCATGCTCCCATACCTGACCGAACTGGTCGGAATTGCCTCGCCCTCCCTAGGCTTCCGCCGTGCCTGCACGCATCGCAGTGATCTTCTACAGCTCGACCGGCAACGTCCACCGCCTGGCCGCCGCGCTGGCCGAGGGCGCGGAGTCGGCGGGGGCCGAGGTCCGCCTGCGGCCCGTCGCCGAGCTGGCCCCGGCCGAGGCGATCGCCCAGAACGCCCGCTGGTCGGCGCACCGCGAGGCGACCAGAGACGACCCCGTGGCCGCGCTCGACGACCTCGAGTGGGCCGACGGCTTCGCCTTCGGGAGCCCGACGCGGTTCGGCCTGCCGTCGGCGCAGCTCAAGCAGTTCCTCGACCAGACCGGCGGGCTGTGGGCCAGGGGCGCCCTCGCCGACAAGGTCGGCACGGCGTTCACGTCGGCGTCGACGGGCCACGGCGGGCTCGAGGCGACCGTGCTGTCGATCAACACGGTCCTGTACCACTGGGGCTCGTTGGTGCTGCCCGTCGGCTACACGGGCGAGGCGGCGAGCGCCCTCGGGAACCCGTACGGCGCCAGCTGGGTGTCTCGCAAGGGCGCCGCGCCCGACGACACCGCGCTGGCCGCGGCACGCCATCAGGGCGAGCGCCTCGCCCGCTTCGCGGCCGCCGTGGCGAGCGTCCGCACGGCCTGAGGAGGCGCACGCCCAGGCGGCCCCGACGCGACCCGGCGCCGTCCCTCCATGAATTGGGTGCCGCGCGGGACCGCGTCCGCGACGCGCCGTCAGGACGCCACGGTGGCGTCGTCGGTGCGACCGGCGTCGTCGCGGGCGGCGAGGTCACGCAGGATCGTGCGGGCGAGGGCGTCGTTCTGGCGGAACGCGGGGGCGTTCGTGCGGGGCCGGGCGAAGGCGCCGGCCGCCGGGCGGTTGGTGAACGTGCCGACGGCGAAGCGGCGCGGGTGCGACGCGCCCGCCGCGCTGACGACGCGCAGGTCGGTGTCGGTGAGCAGCTTGCCGGTGTTGGCGGACCAGTCGCCGTCGGTCACGACCTCCTCGACGACGTCGCCGCGGTCGTGCAGGGCGCGGGCGAGGCGGTCCGGCGAGCGGCTGATGGCGATCGGCGCGATGCGGGCGTCGACGTAGCCGTCGGCCACGACGACGTCGTCGTGGCTCGCGCTGCGGGCGACGAAGCGACCGAGGTCCGGATCGAGCTGCACGGTCGTGGCGGCGCCGATGAAGCGGACCAGCCCGGCGTCGGCGAGCGCCAGCAGCTGGCGCAGCCGGGCCGGTGGCGGTCCGCTGGCGTAGTACATGAAGAAGCTGAACCAGCGGCTGCCGAGCTCGCGCACGCGCGATCGCGGCGCCATCTGCCCGGAGGCGCCGATCCGACCGAGGATGCCGAACGTCAGCAGCAGGCCCATGAAGGCACCGAGGTCGGCGCTGTAGGCGGGATCGGTCCGCCGCGCGATGTCGGCCGCGACGTGTCCGGCGACCCAGTCGTGGAGCTCGTCGCGACCGGCGAAGTGGCGCCCGGCCAGCGGACGGTCGATGCTCGGGATGTCGAAGCGGTCGGCGGGCGCGGGGACGCAGTCCGCCACGACCGCGTCGAGGTCGGCGCCGAACGGAGCGGCCGCGTAGCGCGCCGCGAAGTCGTCCCATCCGCACGTCGTGCGCTCGCCGTGGGCCTGGAACAGCTCGTGGTAGTAGGCCCAGCCGACGTCCTTGGCGACGAGTGGGTAGAGGTCGCGCTGGAACTCGATCGGTCGCCCCGTGGCCACCAGGCGATCGACGGCCGCGTGGTCGAGGAAGCGCGGGAGCGGTGCCAGCGGGGCCTGCAGCCGGTAGTCGAGCTTGGCCCGGTACGGCACACCGCGCCGCGACCCGACGTGCAGGACCGGCTCCTCGCCGCTGGCCGCGTAGCGCAGCGTCCCATCGCCGGCGTCGACGAAGCGACCGCCGCGTGCCTCGGTGACGAGGACGACGAGGTCGGTGAACGCCTGGCCGAACCCGAGGGCGATGACGTCGGCGCCGGGCTGCAGCACGGAGAGGTCCTGCTCGGCGGTGTGCCCGGCCGGCAGGTGCACGAGGCCTCGCTCGCGCGCCGCCTGTTGCAGCGCGCCCCGGTCGGGTGGGTCCGTGTCGAGGTGGCCGAGCGCGAGCACGACACGGTCGACGACGAGGTCCTCGTCACGTCCCGCGAGCACGATGCGCTGGCGACCATCTGGCTCGTCCGTCACGTCGATCGCCGTGGCAACGTGATCGACGACCTCGACGGACGGCGGGGCCGACGCGAGGACCGCCTCGAGGAACCACTCGAGGTACGCCGACTGCACGAGGCGCGTCGGGAACGTCGTGCCGTCGAGCCCGCGGATCTCGGCCGCGACGTCGGGCGGCGCGAGGCGGGCGAGCGTGCCGTCGTCGACGGCGCAGGCCCACTCGGCGAGCGACGGCCCCGGCCGGATCGGACCCTCGCAGCGCACCGAGTCGTCGGTGAACATCGTGACGTCCTCGGCCATCGAGTTCATCCAGAGGCGCGGGTGCTGGTCCGGCCGCCAGACGCGACCCAGGCCGCGGCGGTGCGGGTCGACGAGGTGGATCCGCAACGTCGCCCCGTCGAGCAGGTCGGCGTTGGCGACGAGGCGCTCGACGAGGGACGCCGCCGTCGGGCCGGCGCCCACGACGGCGATCTCGTGGGTTGCCACCGAGCCAGCCTACGTTAAAGTCGACCTGGCCGGTCGAGATTGCGTCGTAGCGGAACGGCCGGTGCCGGCGCGACGATGTCGTCCCGGGCCCGAGACCGAGGAGCGTCAGTGCCGAACCCGTCGTTGCCACGCCACGTGCACCTGGCCGTCAGCCTGGACGGTGCCGGCTACCACCCGGCGTCGTGGCGCGACCCGTCATCGCGGCCCGCCGAGCTGTTCAGCGCCGGCTACTGGGTCGACCAGGTGCGACGCGCCGAGCACGGGCTCCTCGACTTCGTGTCGTTCGACGACGAGTTCGGCATCCAATCGGGCCGCCGGCGCGAGGTCGACACGCACACCGACCAGGTCCGCGGCCGCCTCGACGCGGTCCTGCTGGCGTCGCGGGTGGCACCGGCGACGCAGCGCATCGGGCTCCTGCCGGTCGCCACGACGACGTACCCGGAGCCGTTCCACATCGCCTCCGCCGTCTCGACGCTGGACTGGGTGAGCAAGGGGCGGGGCGGCTGGCAGCCCCGCGTGTCCGGGCGCCCGAGCGACGCCGAGCTCGTCGGCGTGCGCCCGGCCCCCGACCCGGAGACCGGGCTGCGTGACCTCTTCGACGAGGCCGCCGATGCCGTCGAGGTCGTCCGGCGGCTGTGGGACAGCTGGGAGGACGACGCGATCATCAAGGACGTCGCCACCGGACGCTTCGTCGACCGCGACAAGTTGCACTACATCGACTTCGAGGGCCGCTTCTTCAGCGTCAAGGGGCCGTCGATCGTGCCCCGCCCACCGCAGGGCCAGCCGATCGTCGCCGTGCTGGCGCACCAGCCGATCCCGTTCGAGTTCGCCGCCCGCAGCGGCGACGTCGTGTTCGTCACGCCGGCGGACACCGACGACGTCGCCCGTTGGATCGCCGCCGTGCGCGGTGCGGAGGCGGCCGTCGGGCGCAGCGGCGAGCCGCTGCGGCTGTTCGCCGACCTCGTCGTCTACCTGGCGGACTCGCCCGGCGCGGCGGCCGCCCGCAAGGCGGCGCTCGACGAACGGGCCGGGTTCGAGCACCGCTCCGACGCGATGTCCTTCACCGGCACGGCCGACGAGCTGGCCGATCTCGTCGTCGCCTGGCACGACCTCGGCGTCGAGGGGTTCCGCCTGCGGCCCGCCGTCAACGGGCGCGACCTCGGTGCGATCGTCGATGACCTCGTGCCGCGCCTGCAGCGGCGCGAGGTGTTCCGCCGGGTCTACCCGTCCGAGACGCTGCGCGAGCGCCTCGGCCTGGCCCGGCCCGTCAGCCGCTACGCGAGGAGCGCATGACCGTGAGTGACCGACCGCGCAAGCAGATCATCCTCGGCGCCCACTTCCCGGGCGTCAACAACACGAGCGTGTGGAGCGACCCGGCGGCCCGCAGCCAGGTCGAGTTCGACTCCTTCGTGCACCTCGCCCAGACGGCGGAGCGGGGCAAGTTCGACTTCTTCTTCCTCGCCGAGGGCCTGCGCCTGCGCGAGCAGCGCGGCAAGATCCACGACCTCGACGTCGTCGGCCGCCCGGACACGCTGGCGATCCTGTCCGCCGTGGCCGCCGTCACGACCCACCTCGGCCTCGCGGGGACCCTCAACGCCACGTACCACGAGGTCTACGAGCTGGCCCGTCAGCTCTCCACCCTCGACCACCTCTCCGGCGGCCGGGCAGCGTGGAACGTGGTCACGTCCTCGGACGCCTTCACCGGGGAGAACTTCCGCCGTGGCGGCTTCCTCGACTACGCGGACCGCTACGTCCGCGCCGGCGAGTTCATCCGCGCCGCACGCGAGCTGTGGGACTCGTGGGCCGAGGACGAGCTCGTCGCCGATCCCCGGTCGGGGCGGTTCGTGCGCACCGGCCCACCGGGCGCGTTCGACATCCATGGGGAGCAGTTCGACGTCCGTGGCCACTTCCCGCTGCCGCGCAGCCCGCAGCGCCACCCCATCGTCCTGCAGGCCGGGGACAGCACGGGCGGCCGCGAGCTGGCGGCCGCCACCGCCGACGCCATCTTCTCGCGCCACTCCAAGCTGGCGGCCGGGCAGGCGTTCTACGAGGACGTGAAGTCGCGCCTCGCCCGCTACGGCCGCTCGCGCGACGAGCTGAAGATCATCCCCGCCGCGACATACGTGCTCGGCGACACGGAGCAGGAAGCGGCCGACAGGGCCCACCACATCCGCCGCCAGCAGGTCAGCCCGCAGACCGCGATCCTGCTCCTCGAGCAGGTCTGGAACCGCGACCTGTCGGCGTACGACGCCGAGGGTCCGCTGCCCGAGATCGATCCCGACGTCAGCTCGACGTCGATCATCCAGGGACGGGCCCGCATGCACGCCGACCCGATGAAGACGGCGGCCGAGTACCGGGCCCGGGCCGCGGCCAAGGGGCTGAGCATCCGTGACCTGATCATCGACGTCACCGGGCGCCAGTCGTTCATCGGCACCCCGAGCCAGGTCGCCGACCAGATCGACGACTTCGTCCAGCTCGACGGCGCCGACGGCGTGATCCTGGTGCCGCACATCACGCCGCACGGCCTCGACGACTTCGTCGACCAGGTCGTGCCGCTGCTGCAGGACCGCGGCGCGTTCCGCAGCGAGTACGAGACGACGACGCTGCGCGAGCACCTCGGCCTCCCGCCGGTCGGGCACTACGGGAACGTGCTCCCGGTCGACCAGGCGTCGGCCTGACGCTCAGCGCATCGCGGCCACCAGCACATCGACGCCGGTGAGGTCCGGCAGCACGAGGTCGGCGTCGAGTGCCGCCAGCTCGTCGAGGCCGAACGTGCCGGTCGCCACGAGCGCGCAGCGCACGCCGGCCACGCGCGCCGCGGCGAGGTCCCGCGGTGTGTCGCCGACGATCCAGCAGCGCTCCGGTGCCACGTCGTGGCCGGCCGTGGCGATGCGCTCGCGGGCGAGGTGCACGAGGTGGTGGCGGTCGTCGTGGTGGTCGCCGTACGCGCCGACGTCGAGGTCGAGGGCCCCGGTCAGGCCGACAGCGGCGACCTTGCGGCGGGCGATCGACTCCACGTTGCCGGTCACGACCGATTGCACGGCCGCCGTCGCCGCCAGCAGCTGCACGACCGCCGGCACGTTCGGCAGCGCCTCGGTGCGCGCCGCGTACTCCGCTTCGCGGGTCCGGTAGAGGTCCTCGACGAGCTGCAGCAACCGGACCGTCGCGTCGGCATCGGGCGCCAGCCGTTCGGGGTGGCAGGCCCGCAACAGGGCGCCGGCGATGTCCCGGTCGGTGCGCCCGCCGAAGTCCGGCCGCTCCGTCGGCCACTCGTGGCCGAGCTCGGCGAGGGCGTCGCGGAAGCAGCGGGCACCGGCGCCACGAGCGTGCAGGAGGGTGCCGTCGAGGTCCCAGAGGACGGCGACGGACCCGGACTCGCTCGGCACGGGCGACAGCGTCGCGCCACGCCGCGCCGGCGGCGACATCGGCGCGCCCACGCCGCCCGCGTGTCGGCCGGCGATCAGAGCGCGGGGAGGCGCTGCTGGGCGCCGATGAGGGGCGCCAGCGGGTCGCCGTCGCGTCGTAGGCGGGCGCCGATGTTGCGGACCGTCCAATGATCAGCGCGCAGCCGGTCGTCGTCGAGCTCGTCCCAGCCGATCGGCACCGCGACGGGCCCGCCCGGCGCGTGTCGCGGACCGAACGGGGTGACCAGCCGATCCTCGAACGCGTTCTGCGTCGTGTCGAGGTGGGCGTGACCGCCGCCCCGCGCGCCGCCGGACTCCCGGTCGACGAGGTCGGGCACGGACGCGCCGATCGCCTGCGCGACGGCGTCGACCCACTGCCGGGTCCGGGCGAACGTGGCGCCCCGCGCGACCGGCACCCAGATCTGGATCGCCCGGGCGCCGGTGAGCACCGGCCTCCCCTCGACCCCGAGGTGGGCCAGGGCGGTGCGGTGGAGGCGGGCGAGCTCGAGCGTCGTCGCGGCGCCCTCGCGACGGCCGGGCTCGATGTGGAACAGGGCCCAGGTCGGCGCGTGGGGATCGTCGACCGTCGAGATCCACGGGCGCAGCTCGACGGCGCCCAGCTCGGCGAGGAACACGAGCGCGGCGGCGGAGTCGGGCACGACGAGCTGGCGCGGGTGGCCACGATCCGCGTCGCGGTCGCGCCAGCGCCGCAGCCAGTCGGGCGCGTCGACGGGCACCTCCACGATCGCGCGGCCGGCGCCGCGCGCGCGGCGGTGCGCCTCGACCGGACGGTCGGCGAGGTAGGGCAGCACGACCGGCGCCATCACCGCGTGGTGGCGGACGAGGTCGCGCTTGGTCAGCGGACGGCCGCGGCCGCGCCCGGGGACGACCGGCGCGTCGAGGTCCGTCAGGTGCAGCTCGCGACCGCCCAGGCTCCAGGTGCCCGCCCGACCGAGGGCGTCCAGGGCCGCCAGCTCGTCGGCGGTCGGCCCGGCCCAGCTCGCCTGCCCGCTCCAGCTGGCGGCCGGGGCGGTGCGCACCTCGTCGTTCGTGCGCCCGGACTTCACCGAGCGGGGGTGCGCCTCGGGATCCCAGCCGGCGACCGCGTCCTCGTCGCGCTTCTTGATCAGCAGCCACTGCTCGCGACCGTCCGTCCCGCGCCGCACGAGCGCGAACCGGCCGCGCAGCTTGTCGCCGTGCAGCGCGAGGTGGAGGTCACCGGCCGCGATCTCGGCGAGCGCATCGTCGCCCTCGGCGAGCGCCCACGTGCCCCAATCCCACACGATCACGTCGCCGCCGCCGTACTCGCCGGCGGCGATCACCCCCTCGAAGTCGTAGTAGTCGAGCGGGTGGTCCTCGACGTGCACGGCGAGGCGACGGGCGGCCGGGTCGAGCGTCGGACCCTTCGGGACGGCCCAGCTGACGAGGACCCCACCCGCCTCCAGGCGCAGGTCGTAGTGCAGCCGGCTGGCCCGGTGGCGTTGCACGACGAAGCGCCAACCGTTCGCCGCGGGTGGTGCGGTGCCGGCCGGCTCGGCCGTGATCGAGAAGTCGCGCTTGGCGCGGTACGCCCGCAGCCGCTCGTCGGCGCTGTCACGACGGCCGGGCACGCCGCCGATCCTGGCAGGTCGCCCGGGCGGGCCGCTCGCCGGTGGGCGGCGGGTGCGGAAATTGGGGCAGCGGAGGCGCCGACGGGGTACAGGGTTCAGCGTGGCGTGGCGTGGCGACGCAGGACGGGAGGGAGCGGAGGGAGCGGCGGGAGTGGATCGGTCGGCACGGCCGGAGGTCCGCTGGTTCGTGCCCGGCGACGCACCCCGTCGGCTGCGGCCGAGCGGCCGTCCGGCGCGGCGTCACGACGCCTACGAGCTCGATTCGTTGCGTTCGCACCATGCCGTGAAGCGGCGCGGCGCATCCCCGTTCCTCGAGCGCAAGGAACGGATCGGCCGGGTCGAGCTCGTTGCACCCGCACGGGGTCGCCGGCTTCGCCGAACGGTGGTCGAAGGAGCGCTTCCGGGACCGCCGCCTGCTGCTCGACGGGAGCTGGGTCGTGGTGTCGAAAGCCGTGTGGCGGACCGACGGCCTGGAGGTCGCGCGCGTCGCGGTGGATGCCGCCGGCGAGGTCGCGTGGACCCTCTGCCTGGACCTGTCACGGTCGCCGAGCGGCGCCGCCGACGAGGTGCTCGAGGATCTGCCCGGCGCCGTACTGGACGACGTACCGCCTGGCGCCTCGTCCTCGACGACCGCGGGGAGCCGTCGAGCTACCCGTCGTGGCTCACCGCGCTCAGCGGCGCGCGCCCGACGGTCGACGCGTAGGGGAGCCGCCGCCGAAGCCGAGCAGCTCAGCTGCGCCAGGGGTCACCACTGCTCGAGCGTGACGCCGTCCGGCGTGCCCAGCATCGCCAGCAGGCGCTGCAGCGGTTCGCCCGCGGACGCCACCACGACGGCGCAGCCGGCCTCCTCGGCGCGGGCTCCGATGGCGCGCAGCACGTCGAACGCGCCCACGTCGGCGAACGTGACGGCGCCGATGTCGAGGACGAGGCGTCGGCAGTCGCCGGCGAGCAGCCACTCGATGTGGTCCCGCAGCGCCGGCGCCGTGTTGCGGTCGAGCTCGCCCTCGACGGCGACGATCGCCGTGCGCGTGCCCTCGATGACCTCGCTGCTCCACGACAGCGGGAAGGCCGGGGAGACCGACGTCACGAGTGGTCGTGCCACGTGGCCCTCCTCACTCGGGGCGCGGTCCAGACCGGCGCGAGGCATCGCGACCGAAGGCCCACGGCGCCACCGTACGTCGTGCCGGCGCAGCTCGCCAGGGGACATGGGGGGATGTTGCGGGAGTCGGTCCCGGGGTCGGTGGGGGTGCCAGAGTGGGCGCGGATGGGTGTCGCGACGGCGGTCGACGGGTTCCAGCGGCGCCATCCGGTGCTCGGCTTCCCGATCGCCGTCGTCTACAAGTTCTTCGACGACCAGGGCGTCTACCTCGCCGCCCTCATCACGTACTACGGGTTCCTCTCGTTGTTCCCGCTGTTGCTCCTCCTGGCGTCGGCGCTCGGCTTCGTGCTGCGGGACGACCCCGACCTCCAGGAGCGCATCCTCGACTCCACGATCAGCCAGTTCCCGGTGATCGGCGAGCAGCTGCGCGATCCGCGTGGTCTCGACGGCAGCGGCGTGGCCCTCGTCGTCGGGGCGCTCGTCGCCCTGTACGGCGCGCTCGGTGTCGGCCAGGCCCTGCAGAACGCGATGAACATCGCCTGGGCGGTGCCGCGCAACGACCGGCCGAACCCGGTGACGGCGCGCCTGCGCAGCCTGCTCCTCATCGCCACGGGCGGCATCGCCGTGCTGGCCACGACCACGGTGTCGGTGCTCGCCGGCTCGTTCGGGGCGACGGACGGGGTGATGAGCAGCGAGGCGGCGATCCCGGCGACCGTCGGCGCCGTCCTGCTCAACTCCGTGATCTTCGCGACCGTCTACCGGATCGCCACGGCCACGCGGTTGCGCATCCGCGACGTGCTGCCGGGCGCCGTGCTGTCGGCCGTCGTCTGGCAGTTGATGCAGGTGTTCGGGACGGCGTACGCCGCCGGCGTCGTCAAGGACTCGACACCGACGTACGGCGTCTTCGCCCTCGTGCTCGGCCTGTTCGGTTGGACGTTCCTCGTCGCCCTCGGCGTCGTGTTCGGCGTCGAGCTCAACGTCGTGCGCAGCAAGCGGCTCTACCCGCGGGCGCTGCTCACGCCGTTCACGGACGACGTCGACCTGACGTCGGCGGACGTACGGGCGTACGGTGATGCGGCGCGGGCCCAGCGCCACAAGGGCTTCCAGGACGTCGCGGTCACGTTCGAGCACGGCGGCCAGAACGCGACGGCGAGCCGCACGACGCCGCTGACGCAGCACGACCGGTCAGGTGCCGGGTCGGACGGACCGGCAGCGCCGTGATCAACCCGCCGGGTCACCGCCGACGCGGCGCGCCAGCGCCGCCGCGGCGATCCGCCCGATGAGCTCGCTCGGCACGCCGCGGCGATAGGGGAACTGGAGTGTGTCGCGCCCGGAGCGGAACGGCGCGACCTCGGCCTCGAGCGGCCCGTCGAAGACGGGCACGGGGTACACCCCGAGGTGCCGCTTCCAGGCGCCCAGGTACAGGAACGCGGCGCCGTCGTGGGTGAAGGTCGGCATCTGGTAGCTGATCGTCTCGCCGCTCCCGGGCACCGCCTCGTGCACCGCGGCGCGGGCGCTGGCGAGGACGGCCTGGACGTCGGTGGGAACGTCGCGATGTAGGCGTCGACGTCGACGTGCTGCGCGGTCACGGGACATCCTCGCTCCGTCGCGATGTCCGCGCCGCACCGGCGTGTCTGCGCCGGCGCCCCACTGGCGGTACGCGTAGGGTCGGCGCGTGGTCCGTGTCGTGCCGTTCACCGGTGGTGAGCAGGAGAGCCTGCTGGCGGCGATCGAACGTCATCGCGACGTCGTGCTGTGGAAGGTGCAGGGACTCGACGACGAGCAGCTGCGTCGACCGGTGACCCCGTCGGGCACGTCCGTGCTCGGGCTCGTCAAGCACCTCGGCGCGGTCGGTACGGCTGGTTCTGCGAGACGTTCGGCGGCCGACGGAGCCCTTGCCGTTCGACGAGGACGACCCCGACGCCGACCTGCGCGTCGGTCCCGACGAGACGACCGCTGACGTGCTGGCGTTCTACGGGCGGGCGCGGGCGGCCGCCAACGAGACCGTCGCCGAGCTGGCCCTGGAGGACACCGGCACGGCGTGGTTCGGCGAGACCGTCACCTTGCGCTGGGTGATCATCCACATGCTCGCGGAGAACTGCCGTCACGCCGAGCACCTCGACATCGCGGTGGAGCTGATCGACGGGGCCACCGGCGATCACGACCGACCCGTCGACTCCTAGGGTCCCGGCCGGCGCCAACGCCTGCCGCCATCGTGCGGCAGCGGTACGGTCGCCGGATGGCCGCCGCGTTCCCGTTCCGTTCGGCGCTCGTGACCGGTGCGTCGAGCGGCATCGGCGCCGAGTTGACCCGTCAGCTCGCCGCCGGCGGCGTGCCCGTCGTCGCCGTGGCTCGACGCGCCGACCGCCTCGCAGCCCTCGCGGCCGAGCTCGGCACGGTGGAGGTCCTCGCCGCCGACCTCGGTGGTCGCGCCGGCCAGGAGCTCGTGGCGGCGCGGATCTCGGACCCCGATCGCCCGGTCGACCTGGTCGTCAACAACGCCGGCTTCGGCACCAGCGGGGCCTTCGCCGACCTCGACGTCGACCGCCTGAGCGCCGAGATCGCCCTCAACGTCGACGCGCTCACTCGGCTCACCCACGCGGCGCTCGGGGTGATGGTGCCGCGGCAGTGCGGGGGGTGCTCAACGTGTCGAGCTTCGCCAGCTTCCAGCCCGCGCCGCGCCTCGCCGTGTACGCGGCGACGAAGGCCTTCGTGACGAGCCTGGGAGAGCCTGCACGAGGAGGTCAAGGGTCGCGGGGTCGTCGTGACGACGCTGTGCCCTGGCCTCGTGCGCACGGAGTTCCAGACGGTGAGCAACACCGGGCACTACCAGACCGATTTCCCCGAGGTCCTCTGGCTGCCGCTCCCGGAGGTCGCCACGGCGGCCCTGGAGGCGACCGTCAAGGGCGGGCGGTCGTCGTCCCCGGCGCCCTCTACAAGAGCGCCGGCTGGGCCATCGGGATCACGCCCCGGTGGCTGCGCCGCGTCGCCAGCGGCCGCGTCCAGCGCACCTGAACGCGCTCTGTCATCCGGTTCCGGCCCGATCGGCGGGTATCCGCTCACACGAGTGCACGTGACCGCTTCGGCCCCCGTCCGCAGCGAGCGTGAGAGCCCCGCCGGGCCTTGCCCCGGCCCAGCGAGCGGAGCGAGCCACTCAGGAGTAATCCACGTCGGAGTACTCCTGGAGCTTGGCGAGCTGGTGGTGGGCGTCGATGCGCCGGACGGTGCCGCTGCGGCTGCGCATCACGAGGCTCTGCGTGGTCACGCCGTGGGCGTCGAAGCGGACCCCGTCGAGGAGCGGGCCGTCGGTGATGCCCGTCGTGGCGAAGAAGCAGTTGTCGCCCTTGACGAGGTCCTCGGTCGTCAGCACGGCCGCCGGGTCGAGGCCGGCCGCTTCGATCGTCGCCCGCTCCACGTCGTCCTGGGGCCAGAGGCGACCCTGGATCTCGCCGCCCATGCACTTCAGGGCGGCCGCCGCGATGATGCCCTCGGGCGTCCCGCCGGTGCCCATCAGCACGTCGACGCCGGACTGCATCGACCCGGCGGCGATCGCCCCGTAGACGTCACCGTCGCTGATCAGACGAACTGCGCCCCGCTGGCGCGGACCTCGTCGATGAGCTCGGCGTGGCGCGGCCGATCGAGGATGACCACCGTGAGGTCGCGGACGTTCTCCCGCTTGGCCTTGGCGATCCAGCGCAGGTTCTGCGACGCCGTCGCGGTGATGTCGATCGATCCGACCGCCTCCGGGCCATCCGCGACCTTCTCCATGTAGTACGAGGGTCCGGGGTCGAACATCGACTCGCGGGCCGCTTACCGCGATGACCGACAGGGCGTTCGTGCGGCCCTGGGCGGTCAGGGTCGTGCCGTCGATCGGGTCTACCGCGAGCGTCGACGAGCGGCGGCGTGCCGTCGCCCACGTTCTCCCCGTTGTAGAGCATCGGTGCGTGGTCCTTCTCGCCTTCACCGATGACGACGATGCCGTCCATCGTGACCGTGCTCAGGACGGCACGCATCGCCGCGACGGCGGCCCCGTCGGCCCCGTTCTTGTCGCCGCGCCCCACCCAGCGGGAGGCCGCCAGCGCCGCCGACTCGGTCACCCGGACCAGCTCCATGGCCAGGTTGCGGTCGGGTCGGCGGGAGGACGTCGGCATGGGCGCAGCGTACCGTTCGACCCCGGCGGCGGCGAAGGGCCGCCGGCCGTCGGCGGCAGTAGCGTCGCGGCTCGTGCTGGAGTGGAACCCCAACGACCCCGACACCGTGAAGGTGCACTACGACGTGTCCGGGTGGTCGGTCGACCAGCGGGCCGAGCTGGCCGAGGCGCTCGCCGAGGCCGACCTCGCCCATGTCTGGGAGGGGACCGAGGTCGTCGTGCCGGAGGAGCTCGAGGCCGACACCGACGAGCTCTTCGACCGGTTGGAGGGCCTCCTCGGTCCGTTCGCCATCGGTCTCGCCGACGACGACGCCGGGGTCGAGTTCGGGCTCGACGAGTGGCCGCCCGCCGACCGCCAGACCCTTGAGCAGGCCCTCGTCGAGGGTGAGGTACCCCACCGCTGGGACGGCGCCACGCTGATCGCCGCCACCGATGCCGAGCAGACCGTCG
>CAVVSE010000008.1:0-165429 GCA_963750905.1 uncultured Acidimicrobiia bacterium | reverse complement strand
GCCAGCAGAAATCAGAGCGACACTCGTGCACGACGTCACGACGACGGCGCAGACGGTGGCGAAGTCGTTGAACCGGACCGACCGGAGCAGCGCCCAGAGCCCAGCCACCCAGCTGAGCTGGAACGCAAAGGCTCCGGCGAAGTACGCAGTGCGTGCGTGTCACACCGAGGAACTCGAGCGGCTTCTGGAACGCAAGGATCCAGCCCGGTTGCGAGCGGCGGACGATCGCTGCTCAGCCAGTCTCCGAGCAGCATCTTCGGGGCTCTCACCTCGCAATAGACGATCGGCGAAGAGCTCGGGGATGATGTTGTCGCTCGGCAGGCCCCCGCGGACCCAGCGTCCGGTGACGAGCGCGGCCGCCGGCTCGGGGCGCCGCCAGAGGTAGAGCAGGCCGAGGAACATCGAGCCCGGCGGCGAGCGTGCACAGAGCTGGGATCGTCACGTCACTCGACACACGGACCTGCTCGATCGCGTTTCGCGAAGCGGACGATGCCGACCACGAGAAGAGCGGCCCACCCACCAGTTACCGCTACCGAACCAACAGCGGGCGACAGGAAGTACAGCCAGAACACGCAGTAGCCGAACAGCGCGACGACGCCGTAGGCGACGATCAGTTCCAAGTACGACGGCAGGCCCCAGCGGGTCGCCACGGGCCGAACGATCACCACGAGAACTGCGACGACGCCAACCGTGATCGCCGCGAAGAGTGCCGCTGCTGTCAGTGGCACCACGGGAACGATCGTAACCACCACGAGTGTTCGCGAGCAAGCGACCGATCTGGTCGCAGCGCGATCACGTCGCTGTCGCGTCGGCCATCGCCGACGCAAGCCGAGCCTCACGCGGACCCCGACGGCCACGACCGACAGGCCGAACGGCAGGCTGACGCGGCGCAACAGGCGACGCTCGCCCGTCGCCACCGCCGGCAGGACGCCGCCGAGGCCGCTGCCGTTGCGGTCGAGGTCGCTCGACGTGTCGCCTCGTTCGAGCACGGTCTTCGACCGCGGCCGGCGGGACGAGGAACGAGTAGGCCCCGGTGGACCGCTCGAGCGTCAGGCCGTTCGCCGTCAGCAGCTCGGCCAGGTCACGACGGGAGAAGCGGCGGCCGGTGTGGGTGACCCGGTCGTGCGCCCGGCGCAGCCGCCGCACGCCCGGCTCCCACAGGCACACGAGCCCGCCGGGACGGACCACCCGGGCCATCTCGCCGACGGCGGCGACCGGCGACTCGATCGAGCGGTGGCAGAGCACCGTGACGCACAGCACGGCGTCGAACGAGGCGTCGGCGAACGGGAGTCGACGGGCGTCGCAGGCAACGACGTCGGCGGCCGGGTGGCAGCTCGCGGTGGAGCGAGAGCGCGAGCGGTTCGAAGTCGGCCGAGACGAGCGAGCCGTGCTCGGCCAGCCACGCGCCGGTCGCCCCGGTGCCGGCGCCGAGGTCGAGGAAGCGACCGCCGGTTCGGCAGGCGATCGGCGAGCAGCTGCTGCAGGAGGGCGCGGGTCGAGCGGTACCACCAGTGCGAGTCCTCGACCGCGGCCATGCGGCGGTACTCGTCGAGCTCCATCTCGGACCCTCCTAGGCTTCCGTCGAGATGGCGACCGGGCTGAGCATCTCGACGCAGCACGATACGGCGCGTACCCCGGCGTCCTCCGTGCGCGCGTGGGCCCACGAGTACGTCCCGCTCAGCACCGTCGTGCTGCCGTGGGTCGTCGCTCGCGTCATCGTCGTCGTCGGCCGATGCGGCTCCCGGCACAGCCGGCGAACCTGCGCTTCGGCCGGCTCACGCTGCTCGACGGGCAGTGGTTCCAGCAGATCGCCACCCGGTGGTACGACGGGCCGTACACGCCGGGGCTGTGGAGCTCGTACCCGTTCTTCCCGCTGTACCCGACGCTCGCCGGCGGGCCTCGATCAAGCTCGGCGTGCCGGCGCTGTACTCGCTGGTCGGCATCTCCTGGCTGGCCTCCCTCGCCGCCATCGCCGGCGCCCACCGGCTGGCCGTGCGGCACCTGCCGGCGACCACGGCGCCGTGGGCGACGTGGTTCCTCGCCCTGGCGCCGGGCGCCGTCACGATGGTGATGGGCTACTCCGACAGCCTCTACCTCGCCGGCGCGGTGTGGGCGCTCGTGCTCGTCGAGGATCGGCGCTGGTGGGCGGCCGGGCTGCTCGGCGCCGTCGCCACCGCCAGCCGGCCCAACGGCTGGATCGCCGTCGCCGCCGTCGTCGTCACCGTCCTCGTCGCCCGCGCCGGGTGGCGGGCGCTCGTCGCCGTCGTCGTGCCCTCGGCGGCCTTCGTGGTCGGCTGGTGCTGGTACCTGTGGTCCGTCACCGGCGATCCACTCGTCTTCTACGACGCCAAGTCGGCGTGGGACGAGGTGACGATCGGGGCGCTCGTCAGCGATCCGTTCTCCGGCGACCACTCGGCGGCCCTGTTCCACCTGCTCTTCGCCCTCGCGCTCACCGTGCCGTGGCTGATGCGGGTTCGCCGGCAACCGCCCGGCTGGGCGGTGCTCGTCGTGCTGGGCGTGCTGCCGCCGCTCGTGCTCGGCCTCGAGGGGACCGCGCGCTACGCCATCCTCGCCTTCCCGCTGCCGTTCGCGGCGGCCGACGTGCTGGCCGGATGGCGCCGCTGGCCGGCCGTCGTCGGCCTCATCGTGTCGGCGAGCGGGATGTTCGCCCTTGCCTTCCTCGTCGTGCGCAAGACCTGGCTGCCGTGACGCGGCGGGGGACAGGGCGCGTGGGGAACTACGGTTCGATCGTCCTATGAGCTCGCGCGACGACACCGCCGGCGGTCACCCGCGCCCCGCGCTCCGCGGCGCGCGCTGCGTCGTGACGGGTGGGCTGGGCTTCATCGGGTCCAACGTCGTGCACCGGCTGGCGGCCGAGGGCGCCTCGGTCATCGTGATCGACGCCCTCGTGCCCGAGCACGGCGGTGACCCGCGCAACCTCGACGGGCTCCCGCCGGGCGCCGACGTCGAGGTCGTCGTGGCCGACATCTGCACGTCCGAGGGCGGCGAGGCGCTGCGCCGGCGCCGACCTGATCTTCAACATCGCCGGCCAGGTCAGCCACCTCGCCTCGATGAAGCAGCCGATGCGCGACCTCGACCTCAACGTGCGCAGCCACCTCGCGTTCCTCGAGTCGGTGCGCGCCGTCGCGCCGACGGCGAGGATCGTGCTGACGTCGACCCGGCAGGTGTACGGGCGGCCGCGGTACCTCCCCGTCGACGAGGACCACCCGACCCAGCCGCTCGACGTGAACGGCATCGACAAGCTCGCCTGCGAGCAGCTGCACCTGCTCTACGGCCGCCAGCACGGCCTCGGCGTCGTCGTGCTGCGCCTGACGAACGTGTACGGGCCGCGCCAGCACCTCGAGCGCGACGGGCTCGGCTTCCTGCCCGTGTTCGTCCGCCATGCCCTGCTCGGCGAGGAGATCGTCCTGTTCGGCGACGGCAGCCAGCGGCGCGACTGCGTGCACGTCGACGACGTGGTCGAGGCGCTGGTGCTGGCCGCCGTCGTGCCGGAGGCCGACGGGGAGACGCTGAACCTCGGCCACCCCGACTCGCTGACGCTGCGCGAGATCGCCACCCTCACGCAGGCGGCCGCCGGGTCGTCCGGAGGGCTGCGGTGCGAGGCGTGGGACGCCGAGCTCGAGCGCATCGACATCGGCAGCTTCCAGGGTGACTTCGCCAAGGCCAAGCGGATCCTCGGGTGGTCGCCGCACGTGACGTTCGCCGACGGCATCGACAGCACGGTCCGCTCCTACCTCGAGCGTTCGTGGTCCCCGTCGTCGACCTGACCAGGCGCCACCGGCGCTACGAGGAGCCCTTCGTCGCCGCGACCCGCCGCGTCCTCGCGTCCGGCACCGTGCTGCTCGGCACCGAGACGGAAGCGTTGGAGGCCGAGCTCCCGGCCGCCCTCCACGGTGCCGGGGCGACGAACGAGCACGCCGTGGCGGTGGGCAGCGGCGCCAGCGCGCTGCAGCTGACGCTCGCCGGACTCGGCGTCGGTCCCGGCGACGAAGTGATCGTCCCGGCCTTCACGGCCGTGCCCACCGCCTCCGCGGTCTGCGCGGTCGGCGCCCGCCCCGTCGCCGTCGACGTCGACGAGCACACCGCCGCGCTCGACCCGGCCGCCGTCGCAGACGCCGTCACGACGGCGACCGCGGCGATCATCACGGTGCACCTCTACGGGCGACCGGCGGACGTCGCGCCGCTGCTCGCGCTCGGCATCCCCGTCGTCGAGGACGCCGCCCAGGCGCACGGTGCGCTGCACCGGGTCACTGGCGCGGCAGCGGTGTACTCGTTCTACCCGACGAAGAACGTCGGTGGCATCGGCGACGGCGGCGCCGTCCTCACGACGGACATCGGGCTGGCGATCGACGATCCGCCGCCTGCGCGCCCACGGGATGACCGAGCAGTACGTGCACACCGAGATCAGCCAGAACCACCGCATGAGCGAGCTCGAGGCGGCGTGGTTGCGCCTGCAACTACCGAACCTGGCAGACGACAACCGGCGGCGGGCGGCGATCGCCCGGCGGTACCGCGCGGCAGCGCCCGAGCGCTGCTGGCAGGCCGACCACCTGGATCACGTCTTCCACCAGTGCGTGTTGCGAGCCGCAGACCGCCACGCCACGCGCCGCGCGCTCGCGGCACGGAGCGTGGCGACCGGCGTGCACTACCCGCTGGCCATCACCCAGCAGCCGGCCTACCGCGACCTGCCGGCGCCGGCCTGCCCACGCGCCGAGGCGTGGGCCGCGACGTGCGTCTCACTGCCGTGCTTCCCCGAGCTGTCCGACGAGGAGGTCGACATCGTCGTCGCCGCCCTGGAGCACCTCGACCAGTGACGCCCCGGAACCCCGAGGTCCGGGCGGTCTCGGCCTTCTTCCCCTGCTACAACGACGAGCTCGCCATCCCGACGATGGTCCGCGACGTCCGCCGGGCGCTCGTCGGGGCCGTCGACGACTTCGAGATCATCGTCGTCGACGACGGGTCGTCCGACGACTCGGTCGCCGTCCTGCACGCCCTCGCCGAGGAGGTCCCCGAGCTGCGCGTCGTGGAGCACCCGACCAACCGCGGCTATGGCGGAGCCCTGCGCAGCGGGTTCGAGGCGTCGACGCGGGAGTGGGTGTTCTACACCGACGGCGACGCCCAGTACGACGCGTCGGAGGTCGTGCGCTGCATCGACGCGGCCGAGCCCGGCATCGACATCGTCCAGGGCTTCAAGCTCGGCCGCGGCGACTCCTGGTATCGCATCGTGATCGGGCGCGCGTACCACCACACGGTCCGCGTGCTGTTCCGGCTGCGCGTCCGGGACACCGACTGCGACTTCCGCCTGATCCGGCGCGACCTGCTCGACAAGGTCGAGCTGAGGTCGACGTCGGGGGTGATCTGCGTCGAGATGATGCGCCGCTTCCAGGACGCCGGGGCCACGTTCGCCGAGGTCGGCGTCAGCCACCACGAACGGCCCCACGGGCGGTCGCAGTTCTTCCGGCTGCCAGCCATCGCCCGCTCGGCGCGTCAGCTCGTCGCCCTCTGGTGGACCCTCGTGATCCGCGGTGACGGGAAGGCCGGGCCCCGCGCCACCACGCCGCAGTAGCGTCGGCGCGATGGCCGTCCCGAGCGATCATCGATGACCATCCTCGTCACCGGCGGCGCCGGCTACATCGGGTCGCACACCGTCCGGGCGATGGTCGCCGAGGGTCGCGAGGTCGTCGTGCTGGACTCGCTCGAGCTCGGGCGCGCCGACGCCCTGCTCGGCGCGCCGCTCGTCGAGGGCGACATCCGCGACCGTGCGCTCGTCGAGCAGGTCTGCCGTGACCGTGACGTCACCGCGATCGTCCACTTCGCCGCCTACAAGTCCGTCGGCGAGTCGATGCAGTCGCCGGGCAAGTACTGGCACAACAACGTCGACGGGACCGCCAGCCTGGTGGAGGCGGCGATGCGGGCGGGCGTGCGCGACATCGTGTTCTCGTCGTCGTGCTCGGTGTACGGCACCCCCGCCGAGGTCCCCGTGGTGGAGACGGCGACGATCGAGCCCGAGAGCGTGTACGCCGAGAGCAAGGCGATGGTCGAGCGGGTGCTGCGCTGGTACGGCGTCACCAAGGGCCTGCGCTCGGCGAGCCTGCGCTACTTCAACGCCGCCGGCGCCAGCCACGACGCCGTGATCGGCGAGGACTGGGACTTCTCGATCAACCTGATCCCACTCGTCATGAAGGCCGTGCTCGGCGCCGGCCCGCCGGTCAAGGTCTTCGGGGACGACTACCCGACGCCCGACGGCACCGGGATCCGCGACTACATCCACGTCGAGGACCTCGCCGACGCCCACATCAAGGCCGTCGACGTGCTCGCTCGCGGTCTGCCCGACGGCGAGCACGCGCTCGCCGTCAACCTCGGTACGGGGGTCGGCTCGTCGGTCCTCGAGGTGATCCGGGCGACGGCCGAGGTCGCCGGGCGGGAGGTGCCGCACGAGATCGTCGCCCGGCGACCCGGTGATCCCTCGGCGACCTTTGCCGATCCCGCCCGTGCCGAGGCCGTGCTCGGGTGGCGGGCCCGCCAGGGGCTGGGCGAGATCATCGACACCGCCTACCGCTGGCACTCGAAGTCGGTGTGAACGTCCCCCGGACGGGGTTCTGTCACCGGCGACGGGAACATCGTGGCTGGCGTGTTGTAACGTAACCGTCACATGACCGGGCGCAGTCAAACGGTGGAGGCCCGATGAAGCGGCATCTGTTCAGCATCCTGGCGATCCCGATGGTCTTCCTGGCCCAGTGCGCACCGCAGTGCGCGCCGGCCCCGGGACCGGGAGCGGGCGACCTGCGCCAGAACACGTTCATCTCGATCGGCGCGGTCGAGACGTACGGCTTCGGCGGTCACGTCGGCGTCGACTGGCTCAACGGCGCCGGCAACAAGATCTGTCCCGACCGCAACTGCGGCTACTGGGCGTTGCGCAACTTCCAGCACGAACGGCAGCGTCGACGGCGGCGGCGTACCGGTCGAGCCGGCCGGCGTCGAGATGGGGCGCATCGAGTTCTACCCGGACGCCCGCTTCGGCGACTGGGGCTCCAACGACGCCTGGAACACCGGCGTGCCCGGCGGTCTCCACATCTGGAACCCGGACGGCCGCGCCATGAACGGGCTGCGGCTGCCCTTCGGCCCCAACGGCGCGTTCCACTTCGTCGGGTCGGCGTCGGCCGGCAACGCCCCGGTCGCCGATGGCCGCCTGCGCGTGTACGCCTTCCAGCTCGTCAACAAGGACGGCACGCCCGGCGCGTTCAACATCTCGACGAGCCGCAACAGCCAGTGGACGGCGGGCTACGTCTGGCCCGGCACGTACATCCTCGAGCTCGGCGACAACGCGACCGGGCGGACCGCGACGGCCTGCGTCGACCTCGCCCCGGGAGCCGGCGTCCACATCAACGTCAGCGCCGCCAACTTCGGCCTCCCCGGCTGCCCGTTCTGACGGCGTCCCGCGGGCCTGGCTCAGGCCGCGGCGATGTTGCGCACCCGGTCGAGCCAGCCGAGCAGCACGGCGATCGCTCGCGGGTCGTGGCGCAGCCGGTGACCGGCGCCGGCGAACAGGCTGAGCTCGGCGTCGCCGTGGGCCTCGGCGAGCTGGCGGGCGTCGGAGGTCGGCACGCTCTCGTCGTCGTCGCCGTGCATCACGAGCAGCGGGCGGGGCGCGAAGCGGCGCGCCGCGTCGGTCGGCCGGAAGCGGCGGAACGCCCGGCTCCAGTCGTCGAGCGACGTCGGGAAGCTCGGTGACCGGACGGCGCCGATCTCGCGGGCGTGCTCGAGGAACCGGCGGGGGTGCTCGGCCCAGTCGTCGAAGTCGGCACGCGGGCTGAGCAGGCCGCAGGCCCGCACCCGCGGGTCGTCGGCGCCGACGCAGATGGCGATCGAGCCACCGGTGTTCGTGCCGAGCAGCACGATCTCGGTCGGCTTCGTCTCGCGCATCAGGTAGTCGATCGCCCGGCGCAGGTCGTCGACCCAGCCCTGCAGGGAGAAGTCGCCCTCGCTGGAGCCGGTGCCGCGGAAGTTGAACGTCATCGCGGCGTAGCCGAGGTCGTGGGCGATGCGGTCGATGAGCTGGGGGAACGTGCCGGCCGAGCGGCGGGCGTCGAGGGGGCCGATCGGGAAGCCGTGGCAGAGGATCACGCCGGGACGGGGCTCGTCGCGCCCCGACGGCACGACCAGGTGGCGGGCGAGCGTCAGGCCGTTCGACGTGAACGTGCCGTTCACCAGCCGGCCTCCCGCATCAGGCGCGCGGGCGGCGGTACCGGCGGTGCTTGCCGGGCGTCGCCAGCGTGTACCCGCGGTTGCGGGCCTCGGCGAGCGTGTCGGGGCCGAAGCAGATCCCGGTCTCGGCGGCGAGCAGGCTCTCGATCGGCGCCGGGTCGTCCCACTCGTCGAGGTCGTAGACGAGCTGTGTGCGCTTGTCACCCACGAACCGCGAGTGCTCGAACTTGATCGGCCGCTCCATCGCGCCTGCACGGTAGTGGACGGACGCCGCGTCGCAGCGGCGTGACGTGGCCCGGGACGCGAGACGGGGAGGCGCGATGCTGCGCCTCCCCGTCTCCTGACTGGGTACCGATCGAGCCCTTCGCGCCGGGGGGACGAGTTCCGGCAGCTGCGATCAGCGGAAGTTGGTGGGATTCCACCAGGCGGTCCAGCCTGTCGACCTAGTGGCCAACCACCTCCAGGGTCCCTTGCGAACATTCACTCATCGTGTTGGACCACCTCCTTCCTCTGGTGGCACCAGTCAAGCACACGACGTCAACCCCGCGTCGACGCCATTTCGGGTGATCCTGGCGGAATCGGTCGCGGCACGACGCGGGATCAGGCCAGCGGGTCGACGCTGAACGCCGGGATCGGCTCCCCCGTCGCCAGGCCGTCACGGATGACGGCGGCGGCGTCGAGGGCCTCCTTGATCGTCACGTCCATGTCGAGGTAGCGGTACGTGCCGAGGCGCCCGACGAACGTGACGTGCTCGACGGCGCGGGCGAGGCCGACGTACTCGAGCAGCTGGGCCTTCTCCTTGACCCGGCGGATCGGGTAGTACGGGATGTCGTCGGGCTCGGCGGCCGCGGCTGAACTCGGTGTACGTGACGCGTGCGGTCGTGCGACTCCCACGGGGCGAAGTGCTTGTGCTCGGTGATCCGCGTGTACGGCACGTCGGGATCGCAGTAGTTCATGACCGGGCAGCCCTGGAAGTCGCCGTCGTGGACGTCGCGCTGGAAGTCGAGCGTGCGGTAGCCGAGGCGGCCGTGCTCGAACTCGAAGTAGGCGTCGATCGGGCCCGGTCCACACGACGTGGTCGAACGGGTCGCCGCGGTGCAGCGCCGTCGACAGGCGGACCTCGATGCCCGGGTGGTCGAGGATGGCCGCCACGATCGGCGTGTAGCCCTCGGCCGGGATCGCCTGGTACGGGTGGTTGAAGTAGCTGTCCTCGTAGTTGAAGCGCAGCGGCAGGCGCTGCAGGATGCTCGCCGGCAGGTCCGTCGGGTCGGTGCCCCACTGCTTGCGCGTGTAGCCGGCCAGGAAGGCGTCGTAGATCTCGCGCCCGACGAACGCCAGGCCCTGGTCCTCGAACGACACGATCTCGTCGCGCGGCTCGGCCTTGGCGGCGATGAACGCCTGCGCCTCGGCCGGGCTCATCGTCGTGCCGAAGAACTGGTTGATCGTGTGCAGGTTGACCGGCAGCGAGTACACCCGGCCGCCCGACGTCGCCTTGACGCGGTGGTTGTAGCGGCTTCATGACGCCGAAGCGGTTGATGTACTCCCACACGTGCTCGTGCTGGGTGTGGAAGATGTGCGGCCCGTAGACGTGGACCATCACGTCGCTGTCGGCGTCGCGCTCGGTGTGGCAGTTGCCGGCGATGTGGTCGCGGGTGTCGAACACCGTCACGCGGTGCCCGGCCGTCGGCCAGCTCCCGGGCGATGACGGCGCCGGAGAAGCCGGCACCGGCGATCCCGATCTCGGCCATCAGCGTCCACCAGCTGCTGTGATCACGGCGCGGAGTGTACGGAACCTGGCAGGCGCCCGGCCGGAGCGTCACCAGTGCAACGTCCCGGGATCGCCCTTGAACGGCCCGACGACCTCGGCGGTGATCCAGCCGCCGTAGAACCCGCCGGCCTGCGGGCGCACGACCTCGCCGTCGACGGTGCAGCGGTCCATGCGTGACGGGTAGAACGCCACCGCACCGGCCATCGCGGCGAAGCGGCCGGTCGGCGACTCGTACGACCACGCCGCGTCGGGCTCCGCCCGCCCGCCGGCCTCGACGTTCCAGTACGTCGCCTCGCCCTTCCACTCGCAGAACGAGCCACCGGTGGACGGCCGCAGCACGCCGTCGGCGACGTCCTCGCGCGGCACGTAGTACACCGGCGGGTGGCTCGTCTCGCAGACCCGCCACGCCCGCGTCGTGTCGGCGATGACCTCGCCGCCGAGCTCGACCACGACGTGGCGATCCGTGACGGCGAGCGACGGCGGCCGCGGGTAGTCCCACACCGACTCCTGGCCGGGAGCCGGCGCGCACGCGCTCGATGGTCACGTCAGATCGTGTACCCGAAGTTCGCGATCAGACGCTCGCCGAGCTCCTCGTCGCCGTCGAGCTCGATCTGGTCGCGCAGCGTCGCCGGGTCGACCCGGCCGCCGCCGAGGCGGGCGAACACGCCCGCCGGCATCGTCACCGTCAACGTCGGCGGTCCCGACAGCTCGTCGACGACGGCCGCCCGCTCGCCGACCTCGACGTTGATGTCGCGCCCGGCATCGCCGGTGAGGGCGAGGCGCACCCGCGAGCCCTGCGGCGCGCCCGCCTTCTTGCCGACCACGAAGCCCATCGCCACCGCCATCTCGTCGAGCCCGACCTCGGCGGCCGGCCCGCTGTCGCCGCCGGGTTCGCCGACGGCGTCGCGGATGTCGAGCTCGTGGAGCCACTGGTCGAAGACCCGGATGCGCATGAACCGGCCGTACGTGTCCTGGCCGGCCGGCGTGAACCCGACCTTGTCCCAGTCCTCCTGGGAGATCGCCGCGAGCATCTCCTTGCGCTGGGCCACGTCGGCCCGGAAGCGCGCCAGCACGTCCGCCGGCGCCTCCGCCGACAGCGCCTCCACCCACGCCTCGTTGAAGCCGCCGATGTCGTTCTTGACGTGCGGGTGCGTCGACTCGGAGATCGCGATCGCCGGCAGGCTGACGCCGAGCAGCATGTTCTCGGTGCCGATGACGTGGGCCGCGACGGCCTGCACGTTCCAGCCCGGCAGGCACGTCGGGCGCTTCCAGTCGGCGTCGTCGAGGCCGGCGAGCAGGGCGTCGAGGCGGTCCCAGACGTCGTGCAGGGCGGCGACGACGGGTTCCTTGGGCAGCTGGGTGGGCACGGGTCGGCTCCTCGTGGTGGTGACGTGGTGGCGGTGAGGCGCTCGTCAGGGCGTCGGGTTCTGGATCGTCTTCCAGTCGCGTGCCGTCAGGTACGGCCTGAACGTCTCGGCGATCAGCTCCTGGTCGGCGCGGGCCTTCGGGCGCTGGATCTCGTAGAGCCGCGGGAAGCGCAGCCAGGACTGCACGACGTCCCACAGCGCCAGCGCCTCGTCGCCGCGCGGCGGGTCGACGACGACCGGCCCGAACAGGCACTGGCCGTCGGGGAAGAACAGCGTCGGCACGCCGAACCCGCCGGCCGCGACGACGCGGTCGTGGTCGGCGCGCACGTCGTCGTGGGTCGACGGGTCGGCGATCGCCTCGGCGACGACGCCGGGGTCGATGCCGATCTCGGCGAGCAGCTCCTCGGCGACCTCGGGGCGGTGCGGCTGGCGGCCCTCCTCGTGGAGCGCCCGCCCGGCCCGCTCGTACCACGTGTCGACGAGCGCCGGGTCCTTGCGCCGCAGCAGGGCGGCGATGCGCAGCATCGACCAGCCGTACGACCACTCGCGCTCCCAGGGGTGCTTCTTGCCCTCCTGCCGGTTGATCTCCTCGAGGCTGAAGAAGCGCCAGCGGACCTCCAGCCCGGTGAGGTCACGGACCTCGCGCATCCACCGCGAGGTCTGGTACGCCCACGGGCACATCACGTCGAAGTGGAAGTCCACGAAGTCGATCCCCATGCCGCCATCGTTGCCGATCGCGGCGGGTCCGCTGTCACCAGCCAGCTCGCCCCGCCAGCGGCCCGTCAACGATGCCTGTCACGGCAACGGCCTCTTTCGCTGGTTCGTCAGTCGTCGTAGCGTGTTGGTGGGTCCGGGGACATGACCGACCGAAGAGCCGATGTGGAGGGTGTGAGTCGGCCGCGCTGGATGGCTGATCGCCGAAGGTGTCGTTCCCTCGTTGTCTGCCCCGGGCCCGCTGTCAGGTGGCGAGGTTCCAGCCGTTGTCGGTGTGGGTGAGGCCGAGGTTGAGCAGGCGTCGCAGGTTGATGGCGGCGGCGCGGACGCTGAGGGCGTGGCGGTTGCGTTCGACGCCGCGGTAGCGGACGCGGCGGTGGCCGTCAGCGACGAGCCAGGCGATGGTTCGTTCGACGAGTGGCCGCCACTGGCGGTAGTCGTCTGTGTGGGTGCCGGCGCGCCAATCGGCTCGGGCGGCGGCGAGGAGTTCGTCGTGCTCGCTGACGCTGAACACTCGACCGTTGACGCTCGGTGGTGCAGCGGATGCGCAGCGGACAGCCGCGCAGCGCACCGGCGAAGTTGGCGTGTGCCGTTGGCCCGCGATGGTGACGGTGACCTGGTTGGGGCAGGTGACGGTGCGAGCCGTGTAGTCGATCCGGAAGTCGTCACGGTGGAACTGGTCGTCGTCGAGCAACGGGTTGCGAGCGGTTGGCCATGGCTTGATCACCGCGGTGTGGCCGCGGGCGGCGAGGTCGGCGCGCACCGGGCCGGACCCGTAGGCGGAGTCGCCGAGCACCTCGAGGCCGGGGTCCTCGTCGTCGAGCAGTTGCACGCCGGTCGGGCCGTCACCGGTGTTGGCCGGGGTCAGCTCGACACCGGTGATGATCCCGGTCTCCGGTTCGACACCGATGTGGGCTTTGTAGCCGTCGCGGTAGTTCGACCGGGACTTGTGCATGTGCCGGGTCTCAGGGTCGACCGTCGAGATCGTGCGGTCCTTGGCGACCTTGCGGGCGATCCGCCACGACCCCGGCGTGTCGCCTTCTTCGACGTCTTGACCGGCGACCAGAGCGAGCAACCCGACCAACGCCTCCTGGTCGGCGTCAAGGGCCACACCGTCGGCTGACGGCGTCGAGGATCGCTCGGGCGTCGTTGACGAGCCCGGTGACGAGCTCGTCGCGGGCGGCCGGGTCGTCCCACGCGCACGCCGGCTTGCCGGCCGTCTCGTAGTCATGCGCGGACACGATCACCGCGGCCGCGGCGGGGATGGCCCGGCGGACCCGACGGATCATCGACACCAACTGCGTCACCGTGTCCTGCGTGGCCACCGCGTCATCCAGCAACGTCGAGTCCAACGCTCGGCGGGTCTTGCCGGTCAGCACCCCCGTCGCCGCGACGACGTCGCGGACGGCGTCGAAGATGCGTTGCGGACGGTCGCTCGCGCGCAGCTTGTTGCGCCACAACGTCAACACCGTCGGATGGAACCCTTCGTCATCGAGGGCCAGGCCGGCGGCCACCTTCCAGCGCAGATCGGTGCGCAACGCCTGCACCGCGTCACGGTCCGACAGGCCCTCCAACGACTGCAACACCATCACCGTGGCGATCTCGTCGGCCGGGACCGACGGACGGCCCCGACCGGAGCCGAACAGATCAGCGAACAACTCGTCCGGGAACAGACGCTGGCGATGCTCAGCCAAGAACGCGTACACCGACCCGGCCGGCACCAGATGCCCGACCAGCGCCGCCGCGTCCAACAACTCCCGGTTCGGATCCGACGTGCCCTGCACGCCCACCATTCTTTTCCATCCGCAACCCAAAACGCGAGCACCCCCAACAGATTGCTCAGCGTCAGTCGGGTCCGCGGCACCAGCTGCCCGCCACCGGCAGCCCGGTGCTCCGCCACCTCGGCCGACTCGACCACTACCCTCCTTGACCCGTGACCGACGCCAACCAGACGCCGCCGGAACGGGTGCTCTCCGTCGTCACACCGTGCTTCAACGAGGCGGCGACCGTGGAGGAATCGATCCGCCGCGTGCTCGCCCAGCCGTTCGTCCACGAGCTCGTCGTCGTCGACGACTGCTCCACGGACGGCACCCGCGAGATCCTCGAGAAGCTCGACGACCCCCGCCTCCGCGTCGTCCACCACGAGCGCAACATGGGCAAGGGGGCCGCGCTGCGCACCGGCTTCCGGTCCGCCACCGGGCGCTTCGTCGGCATCCACGATGCCGACCTCGAGTACGACCCGGCCGACCTCGGCCTGCTCCTCGCCCGCTGCTCGCCGGCCATGCCGACGTCGTCTACGGGTCGCGGTTCGTGAGCACCGAGGCCCGACGCGTCCTGTACTTCTGGCACAGCGTCGGCAACCGCGTCCTCACGCTGTACTCGAACATGCTGACGAACCTCAACCTCACCGACATGGAGACCTGCTACAAGGTCTTCCGGCGGGAGGTCCTCGAGCAGATCGAGATCGAGGAGGACCGCTTCGGGGTCGAGCCGGAGCTGACCGCCAAGGTCGCCGCCCTCAAGGTGCGCATCTACGAGGTCGGCATCTCCTACCACGGACGCACCTACGACGACGGCAAGAAGATCGGCTGGCGTGACGGCGTGCGGGCGATCGTCGTGATCACCAAGCACGCCCGGCCGGGCCGGCGGCGGATGCTCCGTCAGCGCTGATCGAGGTCGGTGATGTCGTCGCCGGCGGCCTGCGGGCCGACGGCACCGATCGCGTCGAAGTAGGCGAGGTGGGCGTCGACGACCGCCACCACGTCGACGTCGTCGAGGACCTCGACGCCCTCGCGCTCGGCCTCGCCGAGGACGAAGCCGACGACGGTGTCCTCGTCGATGACCGTGGGCGTGGCGATGTCCTGGCGGCGGTCGACGACGTCGACGGGCTGGAGGCCCTTGGCGTGCAGCCAGCGCAGGTGGAACACGAGCAGCTGCTCGAGCTCGCCGGGCGTGAGGCGGGCCTGGGTCGCCGCGGGCATGCGGTCACCGACGAACTCGACGGCCTCGTCGATGTTGTAGATGACCCGCGGGGCGACGGCGTCGAGGCGGCGGGCCTCCCGGCCGATCACGACGGCGGCCATCACGAACACGAGCACCGCGGCGAGGCCGGCGAACACCCACGTGATCGGTTCCACCGGCCCCGAGGCTATGGACGAACGCGGAACTGTCCGTCGATTCCGGCCCGATCGGGCCGGAACTGACGGACAGTTCGCAGTGCTAGATGCCGATGCGCTGGGCGAGCAGCTCGCGGTGGTACGTCGGGTCGCCGAACAGCAGCTCGGAGCTCTTGGCCCGCTTGAAGTAGAGGTGCGCCGGGTGCTCCCACGTGAAGCCGATGCCACCGTGGATCTGGATGTTCTCGGCGGCGGCGTGGAAGTACGCCTCGGAGCAGTAGGCCTTGGCGAGCGAGGCGACCGACGGCAGCTCGTCGTTCTCCTCGCTGGCGCACCACAGGCCGTAGTAGGCGGCCGACTTGGCCGACTCGACCTCGAGCAGCATGTCGGCGCACTTGTGCTTGATCGCCTGGAACGAGCCGATCGGGCGGCCGAACTGGACGCGCACCTTGGCGTACTCGACGGCCATGTCGAGGACCTTCTGGGCGCCGCCGACCTGCTCGGCGGCGAGGCCGACGACGATCAGGTCGAGCACCTTGCTCGAGCACGTCCCAGCCGTCGCCCTCGGTGCCGATGAGCTTGCCCGGCGTGTTCTGAGAGCTCGAGCTTGGCCTGCTTGCGGGTCTGGTCCATCGTCGACAGCGACGTCTTGGTGAGGCCCGACGGCGTCGCCCTCGACGGCGAACAGGCTGACGCCCTTGCCGGTCTTGGCGGCGACGATGATCAGGTTCGCCAGGTGGCCGTCGATGACGAAGCTCTTCGTGCCGTTGATCGTCCAGCCGTCACCGCTCTTGGTGGCCGTGGCCTCGATGCCCGACTCGTCCCACTTGCCCGAGGGCTCGGTGAAGGCGAGCGTGGCGATCGTCTCGCCGCTGGCGATGCCCGGCAGGTAGTCCTTCTTGGCGGCGTCGTCACCGGCGTGCAGCAGCGTCGTCGCCGGCGAGCACGACCGTCGAGAAGAACGGCGCCGTGAACAGGGCGCGGCCCATCTCCTCGAGCACGATGCCGAGCTCGACGAAGCCGTAGCCCGAGCCACCGAACTCCTCGGGGATCGCCAGGCCCTGCAGGCCGAGCTGCTCGGCGGCCTGCTTCCAGACCGCCTCGTCGTAGCCGTCCTCGGTCTCCATCAGCTCGCGGACGGTGGCCTCCGAGCTCTTGGAGTCCATGAAGGCCCGCACGGTCTTGCGCAGCTCTTCCTGTTCGTCGGTGAAGGCGAAGTTCATGGGGCGTCATGGTGGCGCGGCTTGCGCGGCATCGTCCAACCTGCTTGTGTACACGCGTGTCCACATCAGCGTCCGTCCGTGCCCTGCGCGCCGAGCTGGCGGCCGCCGTGCGCCGCGCCGCCCAGGGCGAGCGCACGGTGGTCACGGTGAACGGCCGCCCGAGCGCCCAGCTCGGCCCGCTCGACGACCAAGCGCCCGACCTCGAGCGGCTGCTCGCCAGCGGCGCCGTGCTGCCGCCCCGTCGCACGTCGCCGTGGCGTCCGCCCGCCCCTGTCCCGGTGTGGTCCGGCGTGCGCATCGACCGCGCCCTCGTCGAGCTCCGGGGCTGACGGTGCGGCACCCCCATCTGGGCGGGGATCGTCTCCGGGCGGGGATCGTCCCGGGAACCGGGACGGATCCCGCCCAGGAACGGATCCCGCCCAGATGGCGGGACGGTGCCGGGTCGTGACGGTCGCCCTCGACACCTCGGCGCTGCTGGCCATCGCCGTCGACGGCGCCCAGCGGGCCATCGTGCTCGAGGCGCTCGACGGCGATCCGCTGTGGTCGGCGTCGGCCCTCGCCCTCACCGAGGCGCTGCCGGCCATCGACCGCCTGACCGACGAGGCCGTGCTGCGGCTCGATCTGGAGGACGCCGTGCGCCTGGCGTGGGACCACGTCCACGTCGTCCCCGTCGACCAGCGCTGCCTCGACCGTGCCGCCGGCCTCGCCCGCGAGCAGCCGGTGCGCCTCACCAGCGCCATCCACCTCGCGGCGGCCGAGCGGATGCCCGCACCCGTGCGCTTCGTGACGTTCGACCCCGGCCAGCTCGGCGTCGCCCTCGGCCTCGGGCTCGACGTCGTGTCCGCCTGAGCGCCGCGCTCTGGGAGACTCGGGGCATGGTCACCACCACCTCCCTGCACTGGGTCAACGCGGACGTCGAGGTGCACAAGGTCGTCGTCGGGCCGTACGACAACAACGTGTTCGTCGTGCGCTGCCGCCGCACCGGCGAGGCCGTCCTCATCGACGCCGCCAACGAGCACGAGCGGCTGCTGGAGCTGTGCCAGCGCCTCGGTGTCCGCCGGGTCCTCGAGACGCACGGTCACTGGGACCACATCCAGGCCGTGCCGGCGATCCGCGAGGCGGGCTACGAGGTCGCCGTGACGAAGCTCGACGCGCCGAAGCTGCAGGACGTCGGCTACGACGTGTTCCTCGACGACGCCGAGGTCATCGAGGTCGGCGACCTCCGCCTCGACGCCATCCACAACCCCGGCCACACCCCCGGCTCGATCTCGTTCCACGTCCGTGGCACGCCGCTGCTGTTCACCGGCGACACGCTGTTCCCCGGCGGTCCCGGCAACACGAAGTTCGACGACGGCGACTTCCCCACGATCATCCGCTCGATCGAGTCGCGGCTGTTCACGTTCCCGGACACGACGATCGTGTTGCCGGGCCACGGCGTCGACACGACGATCGGCGCCGAACGACCCTCGCTCGACGAGTGGATCACCAGGGGCTGGTGACCGGGACGCGCTGACGATGCGCTACGACGAGCGGCCGATCGACGACACGCCGGTCCACACCGCCGACCTCCCGGCGACCCCGATCCGCGACCGGAACATCCCGGCGACGGCCTGGGTCGAGGCGCCGCGCGAGCTGCTCGTCCTCGGCGCCGACCTGCCGGGTTCACCCGTCGCCGAGTACAAGCGGCGCATCGGCCCGTGGCTGCTGTGGCGGGCCGGACCGGCGTCCGGCGGCGACGCCCGCTACTGGGCGGCCCGCGCCGACGACACCGCGACGAGCTACCGGCTGCGCCTGTTCCCCGACGGCCGGGCCGAGGGGGCCGGCCCGAGCGGTGCCGTCCACGACCGCTTCCGGGCGTGGAAGGAAGACCTGCGCGACCACTGAAGTTGACGTCAGCGTCAGCTCGATTCGTCGGCTGTGGTCGCCGCCCCGTAACCTCTGGCGCGCGCGCCGGCCGATTTTGTCGGCATCGGCGCGCTCCACCCCCGCCCAGTGAAACAGAGGGTTCATTGCTCCACCGATCGACCACCCATCCGGCGCGCGCGCGCTGGCTCCGGTTCACCGCCGTCGCCGCCGCCCTCGCCCTGACGGCCGCCGCCTGTGGCGGGGACGACGATGACGATGCGTCCACCGACGGCACCGCGGCGACGACGGAGGCTGGCGCCGATGACGGCACCACGGCCACCACGCCCGGATCTGACGTCGGCGTCAGCTCGACACCGGCCGACGGCACCGACGCCGACGGCGAGAGCGCCGGCGGCTCCGGCGGCACGCTGCGCTACGCCTACCCCATCGGCCCCAGCCGCTTCGACCCGCACCGCTCGACGGTCGGCCAGGACATCCGCATCTTCACGCTCGTCTACGACCGCCTCGTCCACTACGACGAGACCGGCACGCTCGTGCCCGGGCTCGCCAAGTCCTGGGAGTTCTCCGAGGACGGCCTGCAGCTCACGCTGCAACTGCAGGAGGGCGTCACGTTCCACGACGGGGAGCCCTTCGACGCCGAGGCCGTGAAGGCCAACATCGAGCGCGGCCAGACGGTCGAGGGCTCCGCCGTCGTGGCCGACCTCTCCAGCATCACCGAGGTCCAGGTCGTGGACCCGATGACCGTCACGCTCGTGCTGGACGCGCCGAACTCGGCGCTGCCGGGCATCCTGTCCAGCCGCGCCGGGTCGATGGTCAGCCCCGCCGCCTTCGGTGACGACCTCGACCTCGCGCCGGTCGGCACCGGCCCGTACCGGGTCACCGACTACCGGCCCAACGACGTGATCCAGTTCGAGAAGTTCGACGAGTACTGGGATCCGACCTACGGGGGCCCGGACGCCGTCGAGTGGCGGATCCTGCCGGACGAGACGACGCGCCTCAACGCCCTGCGCGCCGGCGAAGTCGACGCCGCCCTGATCACGGGCGCCCAGCAGCAGGACGCCGAGGGCGCCGGCTTCACCGTCGACCCCCGCCCGACGCTGAGCTACCAGACGATCTACCTCAACCGGGCGAAGTCGGAGTTCGACAACATCCTCGTGCGCCAGGCGCTCAGCCACGCGATCGACCGCGAGGCCTTCGTCGAGGCCGTGCTGTTCGGCGCCGGCCTGCCGACCGTGCAGGACTTCCCCGAGAGCTACTACGCCTACAACCCGGACTACCCGGCCGACTACTACGAGTTCGACCCGGAGAAGGCCAAGGAGCTGCTGGCCGAGGCCGGCGTCCCCGACGGCTTCACGTTCGAGATGCTCGTCCCGAACCTGTCGACCTACACGCTCGGCGCCCAGGTCGTCCAGCAGATGCTCGGCGAGGTCGGCATCACGTTGACGCTGGAGACGATCGACGCCGCCTCGGCGGGCGACATCATGTTCGCCCAGGACGCCAGCGACTCGATGATCGCCCAGTTCGGCGGCCGCTCGGACCCGCAGATCACGATGGACCTGCAGTACTCCCCGACGGGCTTCCTCAACGCCGGTGACCAGACCACCGACGAGTACGTGGCGCTGAGCGAGGCGGCCAAGGCAGCCCGTGAGCCCGCCGAGCGGGAAGCCGCGCTGCAGGCGATGGAGGGCGAGGTGGTGAAGAACGCCTTCACCATCCCGCTGGCCCACGACTTCAACATCAACGCCTACAGCGAGCAGGTCCAGGGCTTCAACCTGCTGGCCGGCGGCGAGATGGACTTCCGCAACATGTCCGTCGGCAGCTGACCGCCGGACCCGCGACCGAGCCGGCCGTCCGGACCACCGCAGCCGCGGTGGCCGGGCGGCCGGTCCGCGTCCGGACGCGAACGGCCAGGTCCCGACCATTTCCCCTATCCGCGTAGGAGAAACCACCCCCACCCCGTCGATATGCTCGGAAGGCATGGCTGAGCTGTTCCGCGTCGACGGTCTCTGGGCGGCGCCCACCGAGGACGCGGTGTCCGGTGGCGGCAGCCCGGAGCCGATCCTCCGTGGGCTCGACCTGGCCATCGGCGCCGGCGAGGTGCACGCCATCATGGGCCCGAACGGCTCGGGCAAGAGCACGCTGGCGTCGACGCTGATGGGCTCCCCGGAGTACGAGGTGTCGGCCGGGACGATCACGTTCAACGGCGACGACGTCACCGCCTGGCCGGCCGACGAGCGGGCGAAGGCGGGCATGTTCCTCGCCTTCCAGTACCCGCAGGAGATCCCGGGCGTCTCGGTGATCCAGTTCCTGCGCCAGGCGCTCTCGGCCCGCAAGGGCATCGACCTGTCCGTCCTCGAGCTGCGCGTCGCCGCGATGGAGTGGATGCAGCGCCTCGGGATGGACTCCTCGTTCGTCGACCGCTACCTCAACGAGGGCTTCTCCGGCGGCGAGAAGAAGCGCAACGAGATCATGCAGCTGGCGATCCTCGAGCCGCAGCTGGCGATCCTCGACGAGACCGACTCCGGCCTCGACATCGACGCCCTGCGCATCGTCGCCAAGGGCATCCACGAGGTGCGCGCCGACCGCCCGGAGATGGGCGTCGTGCTGATCACCCACTACCAGCGGCTGCTCGACGAGCTGGCGCCCGACCACGTCCACGTGCTGATGGGCGGGCGGATCGTGACGTCGGGCGGCATGGAGATCGCCGAGACCCTCGAGCGCGACGGCTACGAGGCCTACCGCGAGCTCGCCACGACGGGAGGCTCCACATGACCGTCGACGTCACGACGCCGACCCGCGCGTTCGACACCGCCGCCGTCAAGGCGCAGTTCCCGCTGCTGCGCCGACTGATCGACGGGGCCCCGCTGCACTACCTCGACTCGGCGAACACGTCGCAGAAGCCGCAGTGCGTCATCGACGCGATGACCACGTTCACCGAGACGAGCTACGCGCCGATCAACCGCAGCGCCTACCGCCTCGCCGCCGAGGCCACCGACGCCTACGAGGGCGCCCGGGCCAAGGTCGCCCGCTTCGTCAACGCCGGCCACGCCGACGAGATCGTCTTCACGAAGAACGCCACCGAGGCGCTCAACCTCGTCGCCCAGGCGTGGGGCCGCGCCAACCTCGGCGCCGGCGACGTCGTCGTGCTCACCCACATGGAGCACCATGCCAACGTCGTGCCGTGGCACATGCTCGCCGCCGAGCGGGGCATCGAGCTGCGCTGGATCCCGCTGACCGACGACGGTCGCCTCGACCTCACCGACCTGCCCCGCTTGCTCGACGGCGCCAAGGTGCTGTCGTTCTCGGCGATGAGCAACGTGCTCGGCACGCTGGCACCCGTCACCGAGCTGTGCACGGCGGCCCACGACGCCGGCGCCCTGGCCGTCGTCGATGCCTGCCAGTTCGTGCCCCACAACGTCACCGACGTGCAGGCCTGGGGCGCCGACTTCGCCGCCTTCTCCAGCCACAAGATGTGCGGACCGTCGGGCATCGGCGCGCTGTGGGGGCGGGCCGAGCTGCTCGACGCCACGCCGCCGTTCCTCGGGCGGCGGCAACATGATCGCCGACGTCCGCCTCGACGGCTTCACGCCGGCGCCGGTGCCGGCGAAGTTCGAGGCCGGCACGCCGCCGATCACCGAGGCCATCGGCTTCGGGGCGGCCGCCGACTGGATGAGCGCCCTCGGCATGGACGCCGTGCGCGCCCACGAGATCGAGGTCACCGGCTACGCGCTGGAGACGTTGACCGACCGCTTCGGCGCCGACATCGTCATCCACGGCCCGGCCGACATGGACCACCGCGGCGGCGTCGTCAGCTTCGCCTTCCGCGACCTCCACCCGCACGACGTCAGCCAGGTCCTCGACCAGCGCAACGTGTGCATCCGCGCCGGCCACCACTGCGCCAAGCCGCTGATGCGCCTGCTCGGCGCCGCCGCCACGGCGCGGGCCAGCTTCTACGTGTACAACGACCGCGACGACGTCGACGCGCTGGCCGATGCGCTCGACGGCGCGTCCGACATCTTCGGCCTCTGACGACCCCTCGGTTCGAAACGGAGCAAGTCACCACCATGCCCGGTCTCGAAGACCTGTACCGCGAGATCATCCTCGACCACTACCGCACGCCGCGGAACCGCGGCGAGCTCCCCACGCCACCGGCCGTCGTCGCCCAGGGCCACAACCCGCTGTGCGGCGACGAGATCACGGTCTACCTGCAGCTCGACGGCGACACCGTCAACGATGTCAAGGTCGGCGGCCAGGGCTGCTCGATCTCGCAGAGCTCGGCGTCGATGATGAGCCAGGCCATCAAGGGCCACACCGTCGACGAGGTGCGGGCGCTCGTGAAGCGCTTCAAGGGCATGATGTCGATCGAGGACGCCGACGGCAACGGCGACGGGGCCGCGCCGGCGACCGAGGTGCCGCTCGGCGATCTCGAGGCGTTGCAGGGCGTCGTCAAGTTCCCGGTGCGCATCAAGTGCGCCACGCTGGCGTGGAACACCCTGCTCGAGGCGCTCGACCAGCCGCAGACGGTCTGAGCGCCGGGTGGAGTCGCCGGAGATCACCGAAGCCCGGGCGCGCGCCGGCCGGGCGATCCGCGACCTCGGCCACGAGCTCGTCGGCCACGTCGCCGACGTCGAGCTGATCGACGAGGTCGCCGCCACGCTCGACGATCTCACGAAGCGACTCGGCGACGGCGAGATCCGCCACCGGGTGCGCGAGAACCGGGCCGACCGCTGGGTGGAGCCCGTCGCCGACGGCGGCCGCATGTCGAGCTACGACGAGCGCCCGTTCTCCGGCCGGTCGTCGCCGTGGGGCGTCGACCTCGAGGTGCACCGCCACGGCAACGAGATCGAGGCGATCCTCACGCTGCGGGCGGCCCACGAGGGGGCGCCGGAACGATCGCACGGTGGCATCGTCGCCGGCCTGTTCGACGACGTGTTCGGGTTCGTCCTCGACGTCGTCCAGGAGGCCGCCTTCACGGGCGAGCTGACGATCCGCTACGAGGCCCCGACGCCGCTGCACCGCCCGATCGCCTGCCGCGGCCGCCTCGCCCGGCGCGAGGGCCGCAAGCTGTTCATCGAAGGCGAGCTCGTCGACCTGACGACCGAGGGCCAGCCCGTCGTGGCCCGCGGCCGGGCGACGTTCATCAGCGTCGACCCGAGCGTCTTCGACGACGGCACCCAGCAGCTCCCCGCTCCCCCCGACGAGGGCTGAGCAGATCGGGTTCTGACGACAGTTGCTGCCCGCTGAGCGGGCAGAAGTGTCGTCAGACTCGTGGGATCGACCGCGACGAGTTCTTGTACGTCGTGTCCGGGCGCATGCGGGTCGTCCTCGACGACGGCGACGAGGCCACGGTCGGTGCCGAGACCCGCTACGACGTCGGGCCCGGTGAGGCGTTCATCGTGCCGCGCGGCGTCTGGCACCGGGTCGAGATCGTCGAGCCGATCCACCTCGTCCACGTCACGCCCGGCCCCGGCGACGGCCACCGGCCGCTGTGAGACCCAGCGCCGGCCCGCCTCGCTTCTGACGACACTTCGGTGCGCTGAGCGCACCGAAGTGTCGTCAGAAACGATCAGTCCGCCAGCTCGGTGCCGATGACGCCGGCGGCGGTGAGGGCGTCGAGCTCGGCGGTGGAGAGGCCGAGGAGGCCGCCGAAGACCTCGGTGTTGTGCTCGCCGAGCAGCGGCGCCGGGCGGCGGTGCACGGGGCCGGACTCGCCGGGCAGGCGGAACGGGAAGCGGATGTGCACCGAGTCGCCGTGCACGGGGTGCTCGACGTGCTCGAAGAAGTCGCGGGCGACGAGCTGCGGGAACTCCAGCTGGTCGCACGGGTGCACGCACACGGCGACCGGGCACACCCGCCGGCCACAGGGTCTCGACGACCTCGGCGGCCGGGCGCGCCGCGCACCACGCCGCGAGCTCGGCGTCGAGGTCGTCGTGGCGGGCCATCCGCCCGGCCATCGTGGCGAGCGCCGGGTCGGCCGCCCACGCCGGATCGCCGAGCGCGCCGCGCAGCGCCACCCACTGCTCGTCGGTGGCGACGGCGAGCGACACCCAGCGGTGCTGGCCGAGGTCGTCGTCCCAGTCGGCGCAGGCGTAGCTGTTCTGCGGCGCCGCGGCGAGGCCGCGGTTGCCCATGCGGTCGAGGCGCACGCCGTGGGCGGAGAACTCGATGACCTGCTCGCCGGCGACGTTCAGGGCGTTGGCGACCATCGGGCACTCGACGAGGCGGCCCTCGCCGGTCCGCCGCCGCCGCTCGAGGGCGACGAACAGCCCGATCAGGGCGTGCAGCCCGGCGCCCGGGTCGCACGGCCCGAACAGCGCGCCCGGGTCGTGCTCGGGGAAGCCGGTCAGCCACGCCATGCCCGACACCTGCTCCATCGTCATGGCGAACCCGGTGCGGTCGCGCCACGGACCCGTCAGCCCGAACGCCGGCATCCGCACCATGATGAGGTCGGGCTTGATCTCGCGGACCTCGTCCCACGACAGCCCGAACGACTCCATCACGCGTGGGCTGTAGTTCTCGACGAGCACGTCGCACTCGGCGATGAGCCGCCGGGCCAGCGCCCGCCCCTCCTCGACCGACATGTCGATCGTGACGTCGCGCTTGTTCGTGTTGGTGGCGTGGAAGTACGGCGAGCGCTCCCACCACCGCGCCATCGTGCGCGGGTGCTGGTTCATCAGCCGGGCGCCGTCGGGCCGCACGGTCGACTCGATGTGGATGACGTCGGCGCCGAACATGCCGAGCGTGTGGGCGAAGAACGGCCCGGCCCAGAACGACGTGAAGTCGGCGACGCGCACGCCCTCGAACGGTCGGGTGCCGACCGTCGCCGCCGGCTCGAACGCGACTGGTGGCAGCGGCCGCTCGACGGCCGTGATCGACGGCCCCACGGCCGGCGCGCCCGCGACGACGGCGACGCCGGGGATCGGCGGGTGCATCCGGAACGGTGGCGCCGGCTGCAGGAAGCCGCCGTCGGGGTTGACCTCGTAGAACGGCTCGGACGCGAAGTGGTCCATGCGCGGGATCGTCTCGCCGTTGCCGACCTCGATGCACGGGATGCGCATGAGCGACGCGAGCTCGACGATGTCGGCCGTCGTCTGGTCGGCCGTCCACTCCCGGATCACGGGGTTCAGCTCGCCGCTGCGCTCGGTGCGGGCGGCGACGTTGTCGAGCGTGGCGTCCTCGGCCCAGTCGGGTCGGCCGATCATGGCGCAGAAGTCGTGCCAGTGCTGGACCCGGTTGACGACGGCGAAGCCGACGTAGCCGTCCTTCGACGGCACGACGTCGGCCACGGTGGCCTTGGAGCGCCGCACGCGCACGCCGCCGACCTGTGTCTGCATCGTGATCGGGTTGAACAGCTGCGTCATCAGCACCGCCTCGAACCCGGACAGGTCGACGACGCCTCCCCCGCCGGTGACGACGACGCGGCGCAGCGCGATGAGGGCCGCGACGGCGGCGAACACGCCCTGCATGTACTCGCCGTGCTGGCCGCCGGACGACATCGGCGGCCACGCCCGCGACCCACGCTGGGCGGGCGCGCCCGACAGCGCCTGCAGCGTGAACTCCGTCGCCGCCCGGTCGGCCCACGGGCCGCGCAGCCCGAAGTGGGTGATCGTCACGATGGTGACGTCCGGCGCGGCCGTCTCGAGCGCGTCGAGCCCGACGACGGCGTCCGGTGACCACAGCACGAGGTCGAACGTCGGCGCCCACGACAGCAGCGCGGCGACGTCCGCCGCCGAGTCGGGGTCGACGCCGATCGCCTGCTGGCCACCGGCGAGCCACTGGAACAGCGGACCCGAGCCGCCCTCGGGGATCGCCGCGCCCGACGCGCTCCACCGACGCAACGGATGACCGCCCGGCGGATCGACGCGCGTCACCTCGATGCCGCCCGACGAGAGGAGGTGGGCGGCGTAGGCGCCGCCGAGCGTCGTCGTGAGGTCGAGCACCCGGAAGGCGCGGTCCGTCTCGGTCATCGATGAACCCCTCTCATCGTGTCGGCGCCCCTCACCAGATGGTCGGCCAGGCGGCCAGCGGTCGCTCCCATCCTGGCGAGAACGGTCGCCCGGCGTGACGCCGGAGCGCCCGGACGAGGGCGACGCGGGTGTCGGCCGGGTCGATGATCTCGTCGAGGCGCATGATCCCGGCCGGGGCGTACGGGTCGGTCGCCGCGGCGAGTCCGGCGGCGCGGCGCTGCAGCTCGGCGGCTCGCTCCTCCTCGGGGAGCGCCTGCAGGGCGTCGCTGTAGAGCACGTTGGCGCCGACCTGCGGGTCCATGAACCCGATCTCGGCGCCCGGCCAGGCGAGCACGAGGTCGGCGACCTCCGGGCTGCCGGCCAGGCTGAAGAACGCCAGGCCGAACGCCTTGCGCAGCACGACGGTGAGCTTCGGGACGGCGAGCTGGGCGAGGGCCTGCTGGAACAGCACCGCCTTCGGCACGAGGCCGTCGTGCTCGACGTCGGTGCCCACGAGGAAGCCGGGCGTGTCGAGCAGGAACACGACCGGGATGCTGAAGGCGTCGCAGAGGCACAGCAACCGCGTCGCCTTGTCGCACGACTTCGGCGTCAGCACGCCGCCCTCGAAACGGGGCTGGCTGGCGACGATGCCGACCGTCTGGCCGCCGATGCGACCGAGCGCCGTGATCAGCCCGCGACCCGTCCCGGCCCGCAGCTCGAAGTAGGTGCCGTCGTCGGTCAGCCGTTGCAGCACCGCCGCCATGTCGTACGTGCGGCGCCGGGAGACGGGCACGAGGTCGGCCAGCCCGGGGTCGGTGACGGGCTCGTCGGCGAGGGGCGCCACGACGGGCGGCGTCCAGGCGTTCGGCGGCAGGTACGACAGGAACGCGGCGGCGAGCTCGAACGCGTGGTCCTCGTCGCGGGCGACGCGGTCGATCATGCCGGTCCGCCGGTCGTGCACGGCGCTCCCACCGAGCTCCTCGTTGGTGACCTGCTGGCCGGTGGCGATCTCGATGACGCGCGGCGACGTCATCGCCATGCACGTGCCGTCGAGCTGGATCGTCAGATCGCTGCCGAGGGCGGTGATCGTGGACCCGCCGAACGAGTCGCCGAGCACGGCGGTCACGTAGGGGATGCGGCGGCGGCGGACGCCGAGCGACGACGGCGAGCCGCCGACCTTGGCGAAGCCCTCCGACCCGAGGCTGTCGGGGATGCGGGCGCCGCCCCGCTCGGCGAAGTACACGAACGGGTTGCCGCTGAGCACCGCCTGCTCGTACACGCGGTGCGAGCGCTTCTGGCTGATGACGGAGCTGCTCGCTCGCTTGACCGTGATGTCGTCGGCGGCGACCGACACCGGTGCGCCGCCGAGCGTGGCGTGACCGGCGATCGTGCCGTCGCCCGGGGTCGAGTCGCGGTCGCCCGGCGTCTCCGAGGTGGCGAACGTGCCGACCTCCTCGAAGCTGCCGGCGTCGACGAACTTCTCGATGCGCTCGCGGGCGGTCAGCTTGCCGTCGGCGCGCAGGGCGGCGATCCGCGCCGTGCCGCCCATCTCGACGCGGATGACCTCGCGCCGCCGCCGGAACTCGTCGACCGCCTCGTTCTCCGTGACCATGTGCTCTGCCTTCTGCTCGAACGACCAGGATCAGCTGCCGACGGCGCCGGACGTCCGCAGCTCGGCGATGCGTTCCGCCGCGATGCCGGCGGCGGCCAGGACCTCGTCGGTCGCCGAACCGTGGCCCGGCGCGCCGCCCGGCACGCCGGCGACGGAGCGCGAGAACCGCGGCGCCGGCGCCGGCTGGAGCACGCCGTCGACCTCGACGAAGCCCTCCCGGGCCTTGTGGTGCGGGTGGTCGAACAGCTCGGAGGGGTCGAGCACCGGCGCGACGCACGCGTCGGCGCCCATGAACAGCGCCATCCACTCGTCGCGGGTCTTCGTCCTGATCGTCGCCGCGACCTGCGCCTTGGCGTCGGCCCAGCCGGCCCGGTCCTGCGTCACGGTGGCCGGGTCGAGCCCGAGGACGGCGACGAAGTTGGCCCAGAACCGAGGCTCGATCGGCCCCGCCGACAGGTACCGCCCGTCGGACGTCTCGTAGGCGTCGTAGAACGGGCCGCCACCGTCGAGCACGCCCTCGCCACGCGCCGGTTGCGGCACGCCGCTGAACGTCCCGGCGGTGAGCAGCGCGGCGCCGTCGATCATCGCCGCGTCGACGACCTGGCCCTTGCCGGAGACGGCCCGCTCGACGAGCGCGCCGAGCACGCCGGTGACGAGGAACATCGCGCCGCCGCCGAAGTCGCCGACGAGGTTGAGCGGCGGGACCGGCGCGGCGCCGGGCCGGCCGATGCGTGCCAGCACCCCGGCGACGGAGATGTAGTTGATGTCGTGGCCGGCCTCGTTCGCCAGCGGGCCCTCCTGGCCGAAGCCCGTCATCCGCCCGTACACCAGGCGCTCGTTGACGGCGAGGCACTCGTCGGGCCCGACGCCGAGGCGCTCCATGACGCCGGGGCGCAGGCCCTCGAGCAGCACGTCCGCCGTCTTCACGAGCTCGAGCACGACGCCGGCGCCGTCCGCGTGCTTGAGGTCGACGGTCACCGACCGCTTGCCGCGGCCGAGGACGTCGGCGCCGCGGCCGACGCCCGGGAAGGCCTCGGGCGTGCCCGGCCGGTCGACGCGCACGACGTCGGCGCCCATGTCCGCCAGCACCATGCCGGCGAACGGCACTGGCCCGATGGCCGACATCTCCAGCACGCGCAGTCCGGCGAGTGGTCCGTTGCTGTTGCTCATATCGGTGAGATCCCCCTCGTGCGGGTGGCGATGCCGTCGGCGCGACGGCGCGGCAGTTGGTCGAGCGTGTCGATGAGCACGGCGCGCGTGTCGGCCGGGTCGATCACGTCGTCGACCCCGAACCCGGCCGCAGCCTGCAGCGGACCGACGCGCGAGCGGAAGAGGTCGATGATCGCCTGGCGCGCCGCGGGCGGGTCGGGCTCGGCCTCGTACACCTTGCGGAAGGCGACATCGACGGCGCCCTCGATGTTCATGGCACAGATCTCCGCCGTCGGCCAGGCGACGGAGATGTCGGCGTCGAAGCTGCGGCCGCCGCACATCGCCAGGTACCCGAGCCCGTACCCCTTCCGCAGGACCACCGACAGGCGTGGCACGGTGGCCCGGCCGAGCTCGAAGATGATCCGCGCCGAGCGGCGGCCGAGCGCCGAGTCCTCGGCGGTCGAGCCGACCATGAAGCCCGGGATGTCGGCGAAGAACACGAGCGGGATGCCGTAGGCGTCGCAGAACGAGATGAAGCGGGCCGACTTCTCGCACGCATCGGCGTCGAGCGTGCCGGCGAGCACCATCGGCTGGTTGGCGACGATGCCGATCGGGCGCCCGTGGAGGCGGCCGAACGCGGTCACGAGGTTGCGGGCGAACGTCGGCTGGAGCTCGAAGAAGCTGCCCTCGTCGACGATCGGCACGAGGACCTTCTTGACGTCGTACGCCCGCCGGCTGTTGGCCGGCACGACGTCGATCAGGCCGGGATCGCGGCGCACCGGATCGTCGTCGGTCGGACCGAACGGCAGCGCCGCGTCGGCGTTCGTCGGGACGTAGGACAGCCAGCGCCGTGTCGCCTCGAACGCCTCCTGCTCGGAGTCCACGCCGAGGTGGGCGATGCCGTTGCGGTCGACCTGGACGGCGGCGCCGCCGAGGTCCTCCTTGCTGATGTCCTCACCGGTGGATGCCTTGACGAGCGCCGGGCCGGCGATGCCCATCGTCGACACCCCGCGCACCATCACGACGAAGTCGGCGAGTCCGGCGAAGTTCGTGTTGCCAGCGAAGCCGTCACCGAGCACGAGGCAGATCACGGGCACCCACCCGGACATGCGCACGAGGTTGATGAAGTGCGGGCCGGTGTTGGCGAAGTGCCGCGAGTCCAGGCCGTCCTGGATCCGGTGACCGCCGCCGTCGAGGACCATGATCAGCGGGAGCCCGCGCTGTCGCGCCATCACCGCGGCGCGCTGGGAGATCTTGCCGCCGACCTCGCCGCTGCTGCCGCCGAACGTCCCGTAGTCCTGCACGCTGAGCACGACCGGGCGGCCGTCGATGCGGGCGGTCCCGGCGATCACGCCGTCCCCGTACGCCGTCGCCGCGTCGGCGTCGATGCCCGGAAGTCCCTCGTACTCGCCCTCCTTCAGGCGGGCCAGCGGCCCCAGCTCGCGGAACGTCCCGGCGTCGACGAGCCCGGCGATGCGCTCGCGAGCCGTCAGCTTGTCGCGCCGATGGCTCCGGGCGACGGCTCCGGGCCGGGCGTCGTCGGCCGTCGCACGGCGCGCCGCGCCGACCAGCTCCAGCAGCTCGTGGGCATCAGGTCCTGTCACCGGGTCGTTCCCTTCGCGAGTTCGGCGGTCACCGCACGGCACCGTCAGCAGACCCCGCCGGGCATCATACTGACAGCGATGTCAGAGTCAGTAGCCGGTCGTCCTCCCTCGGAGTTCCGAGTCCGGCGTGCCACACTTGGCGGCTGCGACCACGACCCAGGCGGCCCGGACGATGACGACGACCCTACGCACCCAGATGAACGCCGAGCGCAGCGAGGCGACGCGGGCCCGGCTGCTGCGGAGCGCCCGCTCGGTGTTCGAGAAGCGGGGCTACGGCGCGGCGAGCGTGGCCGACATCGTCAACGCCTCCGGCCTCGCCCGGGGCACGTTCTACGTGCACTTCAAGTCGAAGCGGGAGATCTTCATCGCCGTCGTGCACGCCGTGCGGGCCGACCTCCTCGAGGGCCAGATGCGCCCGATGGAGGGCACCGGCACGCTCCGCGAGACGATCCGCTTCGCGATCGAGCAGTACCTCAAGGCGTACAAGGCCTCGGCGCGGATGATCAACCTCATCGAGGAGATCTCGATCTCCGACCGCGTCGTGCGGGCGGCCTGGCTGGAGACGCGTGACGCCCTGCAGGCCAACACCGTCCACGCCCTGGCCCGACTCCGCGAGCGAGGCCTGGCGGACTTCGAGGGCGACCCGCGGATCATGGCGCTGGTCGTCGGCGGGATGGTCGAGCGGATGGGGTCGATCCGCTACGTCCTCGGCTACCACTTCGACGACGAGGAGTACTTCGGGACGATCACCAGCGGCTACCTCGACGGCGCGCGGATCCGCGGCGACGTCCCGATCGAGGAGGCCCGCCGCCCCGGCGTCGTCCGCAAGGCGCCCCGCCAAGCGCAAGAAGTCCTGACGCCCGGCGTGACGGCCGGCCCACGTCGTCCCCTGACCTGAGCCGGCCGCGATGCCGGCGCGACCACCCGACCTGGTACATCCCGGTACTGACACTGCTGTCAATGTCAAGAATGTCAGTGCCGCCGCGCTGACTCGACCCCGCTGCACTCGTCGTGCGTATCGTCGGCGCCGTTGGGGACGGTCGGCGGAGCCCGATCAGCGAGAGATGAGGTGCACGTGGCGTTGCAGACGGTGTTGGTCGCCAACCGGGGCGAGATCGCCATCCGGATCATGCGGGCGGCCGCCGAGCTGGGGCTGCGCACCGTGGCCGTCCACTCCGACGACGATGCGGCCTCGCTGCACACCCGCGTGGCCGACGTGTCCTGCGCCCTCGGCGGACGCGGCGCGGCCGCCTACCTCGACATCGAACGCGGTCCTCGCCGTCGCCGCCGAGGCCGGCGCCGACGCCATCCACCCCGGCTACGGCTTCCTGTCGGAGAACCCCGTCTTCGCCCGGCGCTGCGCCGAGGCGGGCATCGCCTTCATCGGCCCGGCGCCGGACGTGCTGGCGCTGTTCGGCGACAAGGCGGCCGCACGCGCCCTCGCCGAGCGGCTCGGCGTCCCTGTGCTGCGGGGCACGCCGGGCGGCATCGACGTCGACCGCGGCCACCGCGTTCATGACGTCGCTCGGCGGGCCGATCATCCTCAAGGCCACGGCGGGCGGTGGCGGGCGCGGCAGCCGCATCGTCACCGACGTCGCCGAGCTCGCCGGGGCGTTCGAGCGCTGCCGGTCGGAGGCCACCTCCGCGTTCGGCGACGGGACGTTGTTCGCCGAGGAGCTCCTCGGACGGGCCCGTCACGTCGAGGTCCAGATCGTCGGCGACGGCGTCCGGCGGCGTCACCCACCTCTGGGAGCGCGAGTGCAGCCTGCAGCGGCGGCACCAGAAGATCGTCGAGATGGCCCCGGCCGCCGGCCTCGCGGACGGCACGCGGGACGCGTTGGTCGGTGACGCCGTCCGCATGGCCACCGACGTCTCCTACGGCAGCCTCGGCACGTTCGAGTTCCTCGTCGACGCCGACACCGGCCGCCACGTGTTCATCGAGGCCAACCCGCGCCTGCAGGTCGAGCACACCGTCACCGAAGAGGTGCTCGGCATCGACATCGTGCGGGCCCAGCTCGAGCTGGCGGCCGGCCGCACGCTCGGCGAGGTCGGCCTCGACCAGGCGGCGGTGGCGGCGCCTCGTGGCATCGCCGTCCAGTGCCGGGTCAACATGGAGACGATGGTCGCCGACGGCACCGCCCGTCCCGGCGGCGGCGTGCTGACCGCGTTCGAGGTGCCGTCGGGCAACGGCTACCGCACCGATTCGTTCGGCTACGTCGGCTACCGCACGAGCGCCAGCTTCGATTCGCTGCTCGCCAAGGTCATCGTGCACACGCCGTCGTCGGCGTTGCCCGACGCCCTGGCCAAGGCCGACCGCGCCCTCGCCGAGCTGCGCGTCGAGGGCGTGGCGACGAACACGACGTTCCTGCAGGCGATCCTCGACCACCCGGACGTGCGGGCCGGGCGAGCGACGACGCGCTTCGTCGACGACCACATGGCCGAGCTCGTCGCGGCCGCCGCCGACCAGGCGGTGCTGCCACGTCGCCGCCGACACCGCCACCGCGGCGACCGCGACCGCGGCTCGCCGGGGTCAAGGTGGACGCCGTCGACCCGCTCGCGGTCCTCGACTTCGGCAAGTCCGGAGCGGCGCGGCCCGCCGCTGCCGCGGCCGCGCCGACGATGGCCGACGAGCTCGACGGGCCGGCCGGGACGACGGCGGTGCGCGCCCACCTGCAGGGCACCGTGGTCGCCGTCGACGTGGCCGACGGTGACCCCGTCGGCGCCGGCCAGCAGCTGCTCGTGATGGAGGCCATGAAGATGGAGCACGTCGTCACCGCGACCGAGCCCGGCTTCGTGCGCCTCGTCGGGGTCGGCGTCGGCGACACCGTCTTCGAAGGCCACCCGCTCGTGTTCGTCGAGCCGGCCGACGTCGGCGACCTCGTCACGACGGAGCGCGACGAGGTCGACCTCGACGCCGTCCGCCCGGACGTCGCCCAGATCATCGAGCGCCACGCCATCACGCTCGACGCGGCGCGACCCGACGCCGTCGCCCGCCGCCGGGCCACCGACCAGCGCACGGCGCGCGAGAACATCGACGACCTCTGCGACGCCGGGACGTTCGTCGAGCACGGTGGCCTCGTGCTGACGCCGGGCACCGGCCTGCCGATGGAGGAGGTCATCCGCAAGTTCCCGACCGACGGGATGATCTGCGGGGTCGGCAACGTCAACGCCGCCGACTTCGGTCCCGACCGATCACGGGCCGTCGTGTGCGCCTACGACTACACCGTCCTCGCCGGCACGCAGGGCGCCATCAACCACCCGAAGACCGATCGCATGCTCGAGCTGGCCAAGGCCTGGCGCCTCCCGCTCGTGTTCTTCACCGAGGGCGGCGGCGGGCGCGCCGGCACCGGCGGCAACCGCACCGGCGAGAAGGGCCGCGACCCGTCGTCGGGCAACTTCCTGTCCCGCCCGCTCGTGACGCCGACGTTCGCGTCGATGGCCCGCCTGAACGGGGTCGTGCCGACGGTCGGCATCAACTCCGGGCGGTGCTTCGCCGGCAACGCCGCGCTGCTCGGCGCCTGCGACGTCGTCATCGCCACCGAGGACTCCAACATCGGCATGGGCGGGCCGGCGATGATCGAGGGCGGCGGGCTCGGCGTGTTCTCACCCGACGAGGTCGGCCCGATCGACGTCCAGGCGCGCAGCGGCGTCGTCGACATCAAGGTCCGTGACGAGGCCGAGGCCGTCGCCGCCGCCAAGCACTACCTGTCGTTCTTCCAGGGCCCGCTCGACACGTGGACGCACGCCGATCAGCGCACGTTGCGCACGGTCGTGCCGGACAACCGGCTGCGCACGTACGAGATGCGCGCCGTCATCGAGGGCCTCGCCGACACCGGCTCCGTGCTCGAGCTGCGTCGCTCCTTCGGCCTCGGCATGGTCACCGCGCTCTGCCGCATCGACGGCCGCCCCGTCGGCATCCTCGCCAACGACCCCAACTTCCTCGCCGGCGCCATCGACAGCGACGGCTCCGACAAGGCGGCCCGCTTCATGCAGCTGTGCGACGCCTTCGACATCCCGCTCGTCGTGCTCTGCGACACGCCGGGGATCATGGTCGGCCCGGAGATCGAGAAGACCGGCCTCGTCCGCCACTGCAACCGCCTCTTCATCACCGGCGCCAACCTGTCGATCCCGATGTTCATGGTGGTCATCCGCAAGGCCTACGGGCTCGGCGCGCTGGCGATGGCGGGCGGCAGCGTCATGGAGCCGTTCTTCTGCGTCGCCTGGCCGACCGGTGAGTTCGCCGGCATGGGCCTCGAGGGCCAGATCAAGCTCGGGTACCGCAACGAGCTGGTGAACATCGCCGACCCGGCCGAGCGCAAGGCCCGCTTCGACCACCTCGTCGCCGAGGCCTACGAGCGCAGCAAGGCCATCCACCAGGGCGTCGTGTTCGGTGTCGACGACGTCATCGACCCGATGGACACGCGGCACTGGCTGGCCAACGGGCTGCGCTCGGTGGCCGGCCGGGTGCGGCCCGACGTGCCGCGGCGGGTCGACGTCTGGTGAGCGCGGCCGCGCTCGACCTGCGCGTCGTGGTGCTGCCGGGCTCGGTGGCCGCAGCCTGGTGCGGCGCCATGTTGGCCGGCGTCGGGGCCGACGTCGTGCAGATCGAGCCGCCGGGCGGCGATGCGATGCGCGCCGACCGGGCGCTGTTCGCGGCCGTCCACGGGGGGATGTCGAGCCGCGTGGTCGATCCCTACGACGTCGGCGCCCTCGACGCCGTCGTCGGCGCCGCCGATCTCGTGGTCGTGGGCGCCGACGAGCCGTATGCCGCGGAGCGCGCCGTCGACCGCTGGACGGTGGCCGACCCGGCCCTCGTCGTCACGTGGGTGTCGCCGTTCGGGCGCTCCGGACCGCTCGCCGGGTGGGCGTCGTCGGACCTCGTGCTGCTGGCGATGTCGCTGTGGCTGCAGGCGACGGGCCGCCCGGAGCGCTCGCCGCTCGCCCTCGGTGGCCGCTTCGCCGAGATGGTGCCGGGCCTGTGCGCGGCGTCGGCGTCGCTGATGGCCCTGCGGGCGCGCGCGGTCACCGGACGGCGGCCAGGTCGTCGACGTGTCGCAGCAGGAGGCGCTGCTGCTCGGCCAGCCCTACTTCGAGCTCGGCGTGGCCTACACGGGCGTCGAGCGGAGCCGCAACGGGATGCCGTTCCCGATGACGATCGTGCCGGCCGCCGACGGCTACCTCGGCGTCAACGTGCTCACCCAGACGCAGTGGGAGCTGCTGTGCGCGTACACCGGCCGGATCGACCTGCTCGACGACCCGCGCTTCGCCACTCCCGCCGACCGGGCGCCGCACGCCGCCGAGCTGACGACGCTGTTCGCCGAGTGGGCGGCCGACAAGCCGAAGGCGGCGACGTTCGTCGACGCCCAGGGCTGGCGCATCCCGTTCGGGTACGTGCCGCACGTCGACGAGGTCACGTCGATGGACCAGCACGTCGGGCGCTCGTTCTTCACGGCGGTCCCCGGGCCCGATGGGACGACGCTCGACGTCCCGACGGTGCCGTTCCTCGTCGACGGCGAGCGCCCTGCCGGCCGGCCCGCTCCCGGCGCTCGGTGTCGGCCACGACCGTCCCGACATCTGGGCGGGATCCGTTCCTGGGCGGGATCCGTCCCGGCTTCCGGGACGGATTCCCGCCCGGAGACGATCCCCGCCCAGATGGGGGACGGCGCTCGACGGCGGGCCGCTGGCGGGGCTCCGCATCGTCGACCTGTCGATGTTCTGGTCCGGCCCGCTGGCCGCCGACCTCTGCGCCCAGTACGGCGCCGACGTCGTCAAGGTCGAGTCGGTGCAGCGCGTCGACGGCTGGCGCGGCCTCGCCGGCGCCGCCGGCATCGAGAGCTCGAACCTCTTCAACGGCGTCAACCTGAACAAGTCAGGGATCACGCTGGACCTGACGTCGGCACGCGGCCAGGAGCTGCTGCGCCCGCTCGTCGAGGCGGCCGACGTGCTGATCGAGAACTTCAGCCCACGCGTGATGGGCAACTTCGGCCTCACCGACGACGTGCTCCTGGCGTGGAACCCCGACCTCGTGATCCTGTCGATGCCGGCGTTCGGCCTGACCGGACCGTGGGGCGGGTTCGTCGGCTTCGCCCCGACCATCGAGCAGCTGTCGGGGCTGCCCGAGCTCACCGGCTACCCCGACGGACCGCCGGCGCTGAGCGGCAACAGCCTCGCCGACCCGTGCGCCGGGCTCGCCGGCTGCTTCGCCCTGCTCGCCACGCTGCACGCCGGCCGCCGCGGCGCCCACATCGACCTGTCCCAGCTGGAGGCGCTGACGAGCCTGCTCGCGCCGGACCTGTTGCACCAGCAGCTCACCGGCGCCGCGCTCCCCCGCCACGGCTCGTGCGGCATCGGCGTCGCCCCGCAGGGGATCTACCCGGCGGCCGGCAACGACCGCTGGATCGTGCTCGGCGCCCGCACCGACGCCGAGTGGGCCGCGCTGGCGACCGTGGCGGCACGCGGCTGGGACCGCGACGAGCGGTTCGCCACCGCGTCGGCGCGGCTCGCCAACGCGACCGACCTCGACGCCGCCATCGCCGCGTGGACGGTCGAGCACGACCACGCGACGCTCGCCGCCCGCCTCCAGGCCGCCGGCGTGCCGGCGGCGCCGGTCCTGACGCCCGCCCACCTCGACGACGACGGCCACCTGCTGGCCCGCGGCTCGCGCGTCGAGCTGTCCCGTGCCCACGTGCCCGACGTCCGCTACACCGCCCTGCCGTTCAAGTTCTCGGCCACGCCTGGCGTCGTCCACCGCCCGGGCCCGACGCTCGGCCAGGACAACGACGCCGTCCTCGGCGGCCGCCTCGGCCTGACCGCCGACGAGCTCGCCACGCTGCGGGCCGACCGCGTCATCGGCGAGTCGATCGAGGAGGAGCGCATCTGACGACACTTCGGTGGCCTGAGGGCCACCGAAGTCTCAGGAGAACCGCTTCAGCTCGACGACGGTGCCGCCGCTGGCCGTGACGAGGTCGGCGGGGGCGATGGCGAAGACGTCGTGCCACGTGCCGGCGGCGGCCCACACCTCGTCGAACGCGAGCAGGTCGGGGTCGATGAAGACGCGCAGCGGCGTGGCGTGGCCGAACGGCGGGACGCCTCCGATCGGGTAGCCGGTCACGGCGCGCACGGTGTCGGCGTCGACCCGGCTGCACCGCTCGCCGCCGGCCGCAGCTGCCAGCTTGCGCTCGTCGAGCTGGTTGGCACCGCTCACGTAGGCGAGCACGACGTCGCCGTCGACGGCGAAGATCAGGCTCTTCACGATCTGGCCGATCTCGACGCCGATCGCCGCCGCCGCATCGGCCGCCGTCTTGGCGCCGTCGGGGAACCGCACCGGCTCGATCGAGAGGCCGAGGTCGGTCGCCGCCGCCACCACCCGCTGGACGTTGGGATGCCAGTCCGTCTCCGAGGTCACGGGTCCGGCACGGTAGCGGGACCGGCCGACGCGAGCACGAGGGATCCCGTGAACGAGCACACCGCGGCGACGAGGTACGACGTCTCGTAGCCGCCGGCGTTGTCGTAGAGCCAGCCCAGCAGCAACGGCCCGCCGGCGGTTCCCACCATGCTGAAGAACTGGCCGCGGCTGAAGATCCGCGGGTAGTCGAGGACGCCGAAGCGCTGGGCGATCAGCAGCGGCTGCAGCATCAGGATGTTGCCGACGGTCGCCCCGAACAGGATGATCGTGAGGAAGATCGCCACCGTCGACGACGCGAACGCGATCATCGCGAGGGCGAGCGCCTGCACGGCGGCCAGGCAGGCGGTGAACCCGACGATCGGCACGCGTGACACGACCCGGCCGCCGACGAGCCGGGCGACCACCGACATCGCGGCGAGCGCCGTCGTGGCGAGCGCCGCGGTCCTCTCGTCGGTGCGGTCCTCGACGAGCTTGACGAGCTGCTGGATGCCGCCGACCTGGGCCCCGAGCACGAGCGCGTAGGCGAGGGTCGCGCACACGAAGAAGCGGGTCCGCACGGCATCGGAGTACGCCATGCCCGTGATGACCGGCGGCGCGACGTCGGCCACCACGCGCTCGCCGTCGGGCCGCCAGCCGAGGCGGACGGGGTCGGGACGGACGAGCCACAGGGCGAACGGCAGGATGCCGAGGATCCACACGCCGCCGAGGATCGGCGTCGCCGCCGACAGGCCGCGGTCGTCGATCAGCCACTTCGCCGCCGGGGTGAGCACGATGCCGCCGGCGCTGAGACCGGTCGAGGCGACCGAGAGGGCGACGGAGCGCCGCACGTGGTACCAGCGGGTGACGACCGTCGTGACGGGGATCAGCCCAGCGCCCGAGAAGCCCAGGGCGAACACGGCGTACACGGCGTAGAGCTGCCACTTCTCCTGGACCTGGCCGAGCAGCGCCAGCGACACGCCGCCGGTGATCGCCCCGCCGACGATGGCGATGCGGACGTCACGGCGGGCGATGAGCCGGGCGACGAACAGCCCGGTGGCGCCGCCGACGACGAAGTACAGCGTCGTCGCCAGCGAGATCGAGGCGACGGGCCAACCCTTCTCCTTGTTGAACGCGTTGAGGTAGACGGCGAGCCCGTAGAAGCCGAGGCCCGACGACACCATGAGGACGATGAAGCAGCCGGTGACGACGCGGCCGCCGGGGAACTTCGATGAGGGATCTCGAAGCGAAGCCGCCGTCGAACCCGTGGTCGTGGCGGCCACAGCCCCCGCACCGTTCGACGCGGGCGGGTTCTCGAAATTCCTCATCGAACGTCCGTACGGCGCGCCGCCTCGACCGCCGCGGTGGTCATGGAGAGGGGTCAGCCCAACAGTTCGTCGATCGCTGCCGCGAGGTCGCGGTCGGCGTCGGTCACCGTCGAGCCGGCGGAGTGCGTCGACAGGACGATGTCGACCTTGTTCCACGAGTTCGACCAGTCCGGGTGGTGGTCGCGCTTCTCGGCGAGCAGCGCGACGCGGGCCATGAACGCGAACGCCTCCGAGAAGTTGGCGAACTCGAACGTGCGGCGCAGCGCGCCATCCCGTTCCTCCCAGGCACCCCCCGATGACATGTCACGGACACTACGCCCGCGGCGGCCGCCCGCCGTCAGCGTGAGGAGAAGAGCTCGTCGAGCGAGCCCGGACGCACCGCGACGCGGGTCGCCGGGTCGGCGCCGTCGTCCTCGGCGAACGCCGCGTAGCCCGACGTCTCCAGCTCGTCGGCGACCTCGGGACCGCCGGCCGCGACGATCTGGCCCTTGACGAGGATGTGCACCCGATCGGGGCGCAGCTCGGTCAGCAGCCGGTTGTAGTGCGTGATCGCCAGCACGCCGAGCCCGGGCTCGTCGCCGTCGGGCTGGGTGGCCGCCTCGATGCGCCGGGCGCAGGCCCGCAGGGCGTCGATGTCGAGCCCGGAGTCGAGCTCGTCGAGGATCGCGATCTTCGGCGCCAGCACGGCGAGCTGCACGGTCTCGTTGCGCTTCTTCTCGCCGCCGGACAGGTCGACGTTGAGCGAGCGGTGGAGCAACCGCTCGTCGAGCCCGATGCGCTGCGCCTCGGCGAGCAGCGTCGCGTCGAGGCCGTCGATCGACGAGCCGCGGGCGGCGAGCGCCTCGCGCAGCATGTGCGTCGACCGCGACGCCGGGCACCTCGGTCGGGTACTGCATGACGAGGTGCAGGCCGGCGGCGGCGCGCTGCCAGGGTGCCATGCCGAGCACGTCGACGCCGTCCAGCGTGACCGTACCGTCGAGCACCTCGTAGCCCGGCTTGCCCATGATGACGGCCGACAGCGTGCTCTTGCCGGCGCCGTTGGGACCCATCACCGCGTGCACCTCGCCGCTGGCGACCCGGAGGTCGATGCCGCGCAGGATCTCGCGACCGGCGACGGCGGCCCGCAGGCCCTCGATCTGCAGCGTCGTCACGACGCACCTCCGACGTGGATCGTCACCGTCTCGCCGTCGACCTCGGTGCGGAAGACGGGGACCGGCTGGGTGGCCGGGAGCGTCAGCGGCTCACCGGTCACCAGGCTGAACGTGCTGGAGTGCTTGGGGCACTCGATCTCGCGCTCGTCGCACCACACCTCGCCCTCGGCGAGCGACACGTTGGCGTGGGTGCACGTGTCGCCGATCGCGTAGACGTCGTCGTCGATGCGCACGAGGGCGACGGGGATGCCGCCGACGACGATGCGCCGCGCCGTGCCCGGCGCGAGGTCGGCGAGGGGGATCGTCGCGGTGGCCGTCTCGGTCGCCACGTCAGGCTGCCCCGGTGAGGGTGCGCTCGAGGTCGAGCTTGGCCGAGACCCGCTGGCGCAACTGGTCGGCGAGCGGGCCGACGGGCAGCTGGTCGAGCACCTCGTCGAAGAAGCCGAGCACGATCAGGCGCTCGGCGATCTGCGTGGGGATGCCGCGGCTCTCGAGGTAGAAGCGCTGCTCGGCGTCGATGGGGCCGACGGTCGAGGCGTGGCTGCACTTGACGTCGTTCGTCTCGATCTCCAGGTTCGGCACGCTCTCGGCCCACGCGCCCTCGCTCAGCGTGAGGTTGCGGTTGGTCTGGAACGCCACCGTGCCGCGGGCGTGCTTGCGGATCTTGATGAGGCCCGTGTACACACTGCGCGACTCGTCCTGCACGGCGCCCTTGAACAGCAGGTCGCTCGTCGTGTGCGGGGCGTCGTGGTCCTGGATCGTGCGGAAGTCGTGCATCTGCCGGCCGCCGGCGAAGTACAGCGCGACCTGGCGGGTGCTGCCGCCGGCGCCGACGAGGCGGGCCTCGGTGCGGACGCGGGCGTAGTGGCCGCCGAGGGCGACCGTGGCCAGCGTCGTCGTCGAGTCGCGATCGCCCGACGGCCTGCTGGTGGCCGATCTGCCACGCCGTGTCGGCGAGCTCGTTGACGGCGAGGTAGCTGACCCGGGCCGCGGGGGCGGCGCGCACCTGCAGGACCGGCACGACGAGGACGTCGGCGCCGGCGGGCGAGGTGAAGCGCTCGACGACGGTGACCTCGCTGTCGTCACCGGCGTCGATCACGAGACGGGGGAAGACGGCGACACCCGGCGCGTCGGCGTGGTGGGTGACGACGATCGGCTCGGTCGCGACGTGGCCCTTCGGGACCCGTACGACGACCGCCCGGGCGAAGGCCGCGTTGAGGTCGGCGAACACGTCCGGCGCGGGCCTGTCGATGACGTCGGGAAGGGACGGCTCGGCGGCGGTGTCGACGACGAGGTCGCCACCGCCCTCGATGGTCGTCGTCGCGATGCCAGGGACGTAGGCGCCGAGGTCGAGCTCGTCGATGCGGCTGTAGCGCCAGATCTCCTCGGCGGGCGTCGGCAGGTCGGCCGCCGCCGCCCGCTCGGCCGCGGCGACCCGGGCGTCGGTGAAGGGGAGCTCAGCGGCGCGCGCGGCGTCGGGGGAGAACGCGTGCATGAGGAGGGAATTCTACTACCGCCGTAGGAGAAACTCCCCGGCCCGTCAGCGCCGGAAGAAGCGCTTCCAGCCCTTGCGGCGACGGGCCTGCTCGGCCTCGACCTCGGCGCGGACGCGGGCCCCGACCTCGTTGAGGTGGTCCTCGGCCTCGTCGAGCAGCGCGGCGGCGGTGCCGTCGGCGACGCTGGCCGGCTCATCGGGCGTCGGCGGCGACACCAGCGAGCCCTGCGTCCATGCGACCGCCGCCAGCCGCCGCTCGTACTTCGGGCAGTTCTCGGGGCAGCGCCACGGGGCGTCCGGCGCGAGGTCGAGGTCGCACTTGCGCACGGCGTCGCCGTTGGCGTACGTCCGGCTCTCGAAGTGCTTGCACTCCTGGCGCATGGGCACGCCGCCAGGGTAGGTCGTGGACCGTGAGACGCACTTCTGAATCGTTCAAGGTTGCGGTGAGCGCGCCCTTGAACGATTCAGAAGTCGCCGCCGGACCGGTACTGGCCGAGCGCCCAGAGGACCTCGAGGAGCTCGGCGTCGTCGAGCCACGGGAACGACAGCAGGATCGCCGTCGTGTCGTCGGTGCCGGCGAGCGTCGCCGGGTCGACGGCGAGCGGGCGGTCGTAGAGGGCGGCGGCGCGCTGCAGGAACGTCTCGCGGACGTCGTCGGCGTCCAGGGTGAGGCAGCGGTCGGTGGGGTTCTGAATCGATTCAGACATGCTGTTGACCGTACCTGAATCGATTCAGAACGTCAACCCGGATACGCTCGCTGCTGTGTCGGAGCCGGTGACGTTGATCACGATCGCCAAGGCGCTCGGCGTGTCGCGGACCACCGTCTCCAACGCCTACAACCGGCCCGACCAGATCAGCCCGGCGACGCGTGAACGGGTGTTCGCGATGGCCAAGCGGCTCGGCTACGCCGGCCCCGACCCGCGGGCGGCGAACCTGCGGCGCGGCGTCGTCGGCGCCATCGGCCTCATCGAGAAGTCGCTCAACGCGGCGCTGACCGACCCGGCATCGCTGCTGATGCTGAGCGGGGTGGCCGAGGCGTGTGACGAGGCGGGCGTGGCGCTCGTGCTCATCCCCCGCCGGCCGGACGGCGACACGGCCCACGACATCGTCCGCTCGGCGGTCGTCGACGGGTTCGTCGCCCACTGCGACGCCCTCGACGACGAGCGCCGCACGATCGTCGAGGAGCGCCGTCTCCCGATCGTCGTGCTCGACGGCACGCCGGCTCCCGACGAGCCCGTCGTCGGCATCGACGAGGAGCGCGGCGCCCACGACGCCGCCGACCACGTCCTCGCCCTCGGTCACCGCCGCCTGGCGATCGTCGCCTTCCAGCCGTTGACCACGGGCACCATCAACACCGTCACGCTGCGCCGCATCGCCGGCTACCAGTCCGCCGCACGCGAGCACGGCCTCGAGCCCGCCGACGTGCCGATCGTCGACGGGTTCGCCTACGACCGGGCGGCGATGGCCGCGGTCGCCCGCGAGCTCCTCGACCGCCCGGACCGGCCGACGGCCGTGCTGGCGATGAGCGACGAGATGGCGGTCGGCGTGATCGACGCCGCTCGCGAGCTCGGGCTGCGCGTCCCCGCCGACCTGTCGGTCACCGGCTTCGACGACACGATCACCGCCCAGACGTCGGAGCCGCCGCTGACGACGGTGCACCAGCCGCACGCCGAGAAGGGCGCGGCCGCCGTGCGCATGCTGCTCGCCGACGGTGTCGGTCCACGCGAGGTGTCGTTCCCGGTGCGCCTCGTCGTGCGGGCCTCGACGGCGCCGCCGCCGCCGCGGCCGGTCGCGATCAGTCGCCGGCGACGGGCGCGGCGACCGGCTCGCCGGTGATCTCGGCGTTGAACTTGTCCGACGGCAAGTAGCGCTTCACCGCGACCGCGGCGAGCAGCACGAGCACGGCGCCGGTGGCCGCGGCCAGGCTGAGCCCGTCGACGAACGAGCTGCGGGCGACATCGACGACGCTCTGCGGTACGAGCCCCTGCTGGGCGAGGCCGAGGGCGCCACCGATGCTCGACTCGGCGACGTCTTGCAGCTCGGACGGCAGGCCGGCGACGGCGTCGGCCATCCCCGCCGTGTACTGGCTGGCGAGCAGCGAGCCGAGCACCGCGACCCCGAGCGCGCCGCCGAGCTCGCGGGTCGTGTCGTTGGTGGCCGAGCCCATGCCGGCGCGATCGCGGGGCACCGACGCCATCAGCTGCGTCGTCATCGGCGTCATCGTCATCGACATCCCGGCGGCCAGCACGCACATCGTGATGACGAGCTGGATGTACGGCGTGTCGACCTGGAAGAAGGCGACGCCGATGAGGCCGACCCCGACGAACGAGAGCCCCGTGCGCGCCGACCTTGTCGGCGCCGAACTTGGCCACCAGCTTCGGGGTCTGCGGCGCCACCGCCATCATCACGAACGACATCGGCAGCAGGCGCACGGCGGCCCCGAGCGGCGAGTACTGCAGGACGCCCTGGAGGTACTGGGCGAGCATGAAGAACGTGCCGAACATGGCGAAGAACACGAGCGTGATGCCGCCCGAGGACACCGCGAACCGTGGGTTCTGGAAGAGGTGCAGGTCGAGCATCGGGTGCCGGTTGCGCAGCTCCCAGAAGCAGAACCCGACGAGCACGACGGCGGCGAACGAGAACCACACGATCGACGCGGTGCTCAACCAGCCGTGGTGCGGGCCCTCGATGATGGCGTAGACGAGGGCGCTCAGGCCGACGATCGACAGCAGGGCGCCGACCGGATCGAGCGGCGAGGCCGTGGAGTCCTTCGACTTCGGCACGAACACCCACCCGGCGACGAGGGCCCCGATGATGATCGGGATGTTCACGAGGAACACCGACCCCCACCAGAAGTGCTCGAGCAGGAGGCCCGACGCGATCGGGCCGAGCGCCGCGCCGGAGCCGGAGATGCCGGCCCACAGGGCGATCGCCCTGGCCCGCTCCCGGGTCGGGAAGACGTTCGTCAGGATCGACAGCGTGGACGGCATGACGAACGCGGCGCCGATGCCCATGATCGCCCGTGCCCCGATGAGCATCCCGGGCGTGTCGGACAGGGCGCCGAGGGTCGAGCCGAGGGCGAACACGAGGAGGCCCGCCTGCAGGGCGCCCTTGCGCCCGAAGCGGTCGCCGAGGGCGGCCGCCGTGAACAGCAGGCCGGCGAAGATCAGGCCGTAGGCGTCGACGATCCACTGCACCTGCGTGTTGCTGGCGCCCAGCCCGCCCTGCTCGACGGGCTTCTGCAGCGTCGGCAGCGCCACGTTGAGCACGGTGTTGCCGATGATCACGATCAGCAGCGACGTGCACAGGACGGCCAGCGTCTTCCACCGGTTGTGGAAGATGTGGGGGTCGATGCCGTCGTAGTCGATCTCGTCGATCGCTACGGATTCGTCTCGTCGTTCGAAGTCACTCACGTCTCGCGTCCTGTCCAACTTGATGCTGTCGTTCCCCGTTCCGCTACGTTAACGTAGTGATCGGGAACGGTCGAGAGGGAAGCCCGAACGAGGTCCAGTGACCCATGGCACGTCCGAGGAGTGAAGAGGCCCGCCGCAAGGCGCTCGCTGCTGCCGTCGACGTGATCGTCGACAAGGGCGTCGGCGACCTCACGATCGAGGAGGTCGCCCTGCGCTCGGGCGTCGCCAAGACGACGATCTACCGGCACTGGCCCGAGCGGGCGTCGCTCATCATCGACACCGTGCGCTCGTGCTTCGAGCACGTCTCGACCCCCGACACCGGCTCGCTGCGCGGCGACCTCGAGGCGTACTTCGGCGGCATGGTGCGCGCCGACCTGACCGGCAAGGTCGGCCACCTGATGCCCTGCCTGATCGACGCCGCCGGGCGCGACAGCGAGATCGAGCTGCTCCTCGACCGCATCGCCACCGAGCGCCAGCAGCCGGTGCTGGCGATCGTCGAACGCGCCCAGGTCCGCGGCGAGCTGCCGGTCGACCTCGATCCGCGGGTCGTCGTCGGCACCATCGTCGGCCCGATCGTCTTCCGCAAGCTCGTCTGGCGCCAGCCGCTCGACGCGGCGTACGTCGCCGGCTGCCTCGACGTGGCGATCGCCGGTCTGGCGACGCTCGGCGCGGCCCCGCTAGCGCACGGCTAGCGCACGCCTCCGAGGGTTGGCGGCGACGGCGATCCGGCCGTCCGGATGAGGGAGACCAACCCACCCATGGCAACCATCAGCACCCCGCAGCTGTCGATCGTGCGCGACGTGGACAACGCCGTCATCACGGTGACGTACACGATCACCTGGAGCGCGTTCGACCAGCTGACGAACCTGTCGTACAGCGAGACCTGGAAGCTGATCGGCGACGACACCGGTCAGGACGGCGACAACCTGCCCGTCGGCGACGACACGATCCCGATGGGGCTCATGTTCTTCCCGCTCGGCGGGCTGCGGTCGAACGGCCAGGCCACGACGAGCCGCACGCTCGGCAAGACGATCGGCTGGGACGACCTCAACGAGGACGACAACGGCGTCAACCTCGACGACGAGATCCGCGCCGTGGTGACCCTGACACCGCTGCTGCCGGTGCCCACCAGCCGCGAGAGCGGGCTGGTCGTCGTCGTCGCCCCGTGAGGCCGTGATGAGGGGGCGGCGTCGGCTCAGCCGACGCTGCCCTCCATCTGCAGCTCGATCAGGCGGCTCCACTCGACGGCGTACTCCATCGGCAGCGTGCGCGTGATCGGCTCGATGAAGCCGTTGACGACCATGCCCATCGCCTGCTCCTCGGAGAGGCCGCGGGACATCAGGTAGAAGAGCTGCTCGTCGGCGACCTTCGACACCGTCGCCTCGTGGCCGATCTGGGCGTCGCGCTCGCCGACCTCCATGTACGGCAGCGTCCAGCTCTCGGAGTCGTCATCGAGGATCAACGCGTCGCACTGCACGTGCGACTTGCAGCCGTGGGCGCCCTCGTCGACGCGGACCAGGCCGCGGTACGTGGTCTTGCCGCCGTCCTTGCTGATCGACTTCGACACGATCTTCGAGGTCGTCTCCGGGGCGGCGTGGATCATCTTCGCCCCGGCGTCCTGGTGCTGGCCGGCGCCGGCGTAGGCGACCGACAGGACCTCACCGGTGGCCTTCGGGCCGACGAGGTACACGCTCGGGTACTTCATCGTCAGCTTCGAGCCGATGTTGCCGTCGATCCACTCCATGTGGCCCTCGGCCTCCACCCGCGCCCGCTTGGTGACGAGGTTGTAGACGTTCGGGCTCCAGTTCTGGATCGTCGTGTAGGTGACCCGGGCCGACGGCTTGACGACGATCTCGACGACGGCCGAGTGCAGCGAGTCGCTCGTGTACACGGGGGCGGAGCAGCCCTCGATGTAGTGCACCTGCGAGCCCTCGTCGGCGATGATCAGCGTGCGCTCGAACTGGCCGGCGTTCTCCGAGTTGATCCGGAAGTACGCCTGCAGCGGCATCTCGCACTCGACGCCCGGCGGGACGTAGATGAACGAGCCGCCGGACCACACCGACGTGTTGAGGGCGGCGAACTTGTTGTCCCCGGGCGGGATCACGGTGCCGAAGTACTGCTTGACGAGGTCGGGGTACTCGCGCAGGGCGGTGTCCATGTCGCAGAAGAGGATCCCCTGCTTGGCCAGCTCGTCGCGGTTGCGGTGGTAGACGACCTCGGACTCGTACTGCGCCGTGACGCCGGCGAGGTACTGGCGCTCGGCCTCGGGGATCCCGAGCTTCTCGTAGGTGGCCTTCATCTGCTCGGGGAGGTCGTCCCAGTCGTCGACCTGGTCGCCCGAGGGACGCAGGTAGTAGTAGATGTCCTGGAAGTCGATGTCGGGCATGTTGACGGCGAACCACTCGGCCATCGGCTTGCGGTCGAACAGCTTGAGGCTGCGCAGCCGGAGGTTCGTCATCCAGCGCGGCTCGCCCTTCCACCAGGAGATCTGGTCGACGACGCGGTCGTTGATGCCCTTCTCCGGGGCGAACGCGTACTCGACGGCGTCGTCGCTCCAGCCGAGCTGGTACTTGGAGAGGTCGAGGTCGAAGGAGGTCATGGGCAGCTCCAGGGGATTTGCACTACCGCCATAGTAACAATTCGCACGGGGGAACCCCCTCGCACGGGGGAAGCCCCGTGTCCCCCCAGCAAGACGGCCCTTTCCGGCGGTGTCGCGCGCTGGCGCTCATGGCATCCGAGTACCCGGTGCGGGGCCTCCCTGCACCCCGTACTCGGCCGGCGCCACGTACTCGGATGGCAGGGCCGTGACCGCTTCGGCCCCCGGCGCAGCGAGCGTGGATGGTCAGGTCGAGCGTTCCGGCGGAGCCGGGGCGGCGCCAGCCGCAGCGAGACACGAGAGCGAGCGGAGTCTTCGGAGCGAGCGAACCACTTACGCGGCGTCGGGGCGGAGCTCGACGCGCGCCGCGATGCGGCTGTCGACGCTGACGTCGAGGTCGGCGTCGGCGGGGGGGTCGATCTCGATGTAGATGCACTCCCCCGGGCACGCCTCGGCAGCGTGGATCACCTGCTGTACGACACGCACCGGCACCCTCGCCAGGGAGCCCGATCCGCCCGGGTCGTTGAGCGACCGCCCGGCCTCCTGCACGTAGGCGATGCCGTCTTCGAGCTGGTGGAAGACGTCGGGGCAGTGGTCGACGCACAGTCCGTCGCCGGTGCACAGGTCCTGGTCGATCCACACTCGCATGGGAAGGTGCACCGTACCGGCGCCAGTACCGTGGCGCCTCGCCATGGATGACGTCGCCAGCCTGCCCGCGCCTCCCGTCGCGCCGACCAAGCCCCACACGTGGGACCGCCCGACGGGGCCGAGCGAGGATCCGTACGCCTGGCTGCGGCGCAAGGACGACCCCGACACGGTCGCCTACCTGGAGGCCGAGAACGCCTACTCGACGGCCTGGTTCGACGCCCACGCCGGCGACGTCGATGCGCTCTTCGACGAGATCCGCTCGCGCATCCAGGAGACCGACGAGTCGGTGCCGGTGCGCCACGGCGCCTGGTGGTACGTCACGCGCACGATCGAGGGCCAGTCGTACCCGGTGTTCTGCCGGGGCACCGCGATCGACCACGCCGACGACGTCATCCTCGACTGCAACGTCGAGGCGGCGGGACACGACTTCTTCGACGTCCACGCCCTCGAGCCGTCGCCCGACCACCGCCTGCTGGCCTGGTCGAGCGACCTCGACGGCAGCGAGCTGTACACGTTGCGCGTGCGCGACCTCGCCACCGGCACCGAGCTCGCCGACGAGCTGACCGGCACGTCGTCGTGGGGCGGGGTGGCCTGGTCGAGCGACGGGCAGTGGCTGTTCTACGCCCGCCCCGACGACCAGATGCGCCCCCACGAGATCTGGCGTCACCGCCTCGGCACGCCCGTCGCCGACGACGTCCTGGTCGCCGCCGAGCCCGACGTGCGCTGCAACCTCGACGTGTCGGCGACGCGCAGCGAGCAGTGGCTCGTGATCACGTCCAACAGCCGCACGTCGTCCGAGGTCTCGTTGATCCCCGCCGGCGATCCCACGGCCTCCCCGACGCTCGTGCGGGCCCGCGCCGACGACGTCGAGTACGGCGTCGACCACTGGGGCGATCGCTTCGTCGTGCTGACCAACCTCGACGCCCCCGACTTCCGCGTGATGACCGCCCCGCTCGACGACCCGGGCACCTGGACCGAGTTGCTCCCCCACGTCCCGGGACGCCGGTTCACCCAGGTCGACCCGTTCGCCGGCCACCTCGTGCTGCACGAGTGGAGCGACGCCCAGCCCAAGGTGCGCGTGCTGTTCCCGGACGGGACGCAGGACACCCTCGACTTCGGCGCCGAGCCGCACGACCTCGAGCTCGGCTCGAACCCGGAGTGGTCGACCACGTCGCTGCGCGTCCTCTACACGTCGCTCACCACGCCGGCGTCCACCTACGACGTCGACGTCGAGAGCGGCGAGCGCGTGCTGCGCAAGCGGACGCCGACGCCGAACGTCGAGCTCGACCGCTACACCTCGGTGCGCACATGGGCGCAGGCGCCGGACGGCACGAAGGTGCCGGTGGACGTGGTGCGCCACGTCGACACGCCGCTCGACGGCACCGCGCCGGCCGTCGTCTACGGGTACGGCTCCTACGAGGCGTCGATCCCGCCGTACTTCTCGGCGGCGCGCCTCTCCCTGCTCGACCGCGGCGTCGTGTGGGCCCTCGTCCACCCGCGCGGCGGCGGCGAGCTCGGCCGCGCCTGGTGGCTCGACGGCCGACTGACGAGCAAGCGCAACACGTTCACCGACACGCTCGCGTGCGCCGAGCACCTCGCCGCCGAGGGCTTCGCCGATCCGCAGCGCCTGGCGCTGCGCGGCGGCAGCGCCGGCGGCCTCCTCGTCGGCGCCTGCATCACGATGCGCCCGGCGCTGTTCCGCGCGGCCGTCGCCGAGGTCCCGTTCGTCGACGTCGTCACCACGATGAGCGACGAGACCCTGCCGCTGACCGCCAACGAGTGGGAGGAGTGGGGCGATCCCCGCGTCGAGCCCTACGCGTCCTACATGCTGAGCTACTCGCCCTACGACAACACCGCGCCGGCGGCGTACCCGGCGCTCTACGTGACCGCCGGGCTGAACGATCCGCGGGTCAGCTACCACGAGCCGGCGAAGTGGGTCGCCCGCCTGCGTGCCGTCGGCGCCGGACGCGACCGGCTGCTGCTGCTGCGCACCGAGATGGGCGCAGGGCACGGCGGGCCGAGCGGTCGCTACGAGGCGTGGCGCGACGAGGCACGCACGCTGGCGTTCCTGCTGCACGCGCTCGGCACGGCACCGACCGCCTGACGCGCGGCTACAGCACCGCGACCAGGGCGACGACGATGAGGCCGGCGTTGCGCAGGAGGTGCCCTTCGCCGAGCGGGCGCTGCGACCACGCCCCGAAGCACGCGCACGGCGGGTGACGCCCGTCGACGAGCTGACGGGCGATCGCCACGCTGAACACGACGAGCAGCCCGGCGGCCGCCACCGCGACGAGCGGCGACCCGATGCCGGCGATCAGCAGGGCGCCGATCAGCAGCTCGACACCGGGCAGGACGGTCGCCACCGGGGCCGGCGCGCCGAGCTCCCGGGCCTGGCCGACCCACGTCGGACCGGCGACGATCTTGGCGACCGCAGCCACCACGAACACGGTGCCCAGCACGATGGCGGCGAGGCGGGCGACCGTGTCCACGGCGTCAGCGAGCTGCGAGCTCGACGGCCAGGCCCTCGCGGGCGGCGAAGACCTCCACCCCCATCGCCTCCCCGCACGCGATGGCACCAGCGGCCAGGCGATCGATCATGTCGTCGTCGTGGGTCGGATCGTGGTGGTAGAGGGCGAGGCGGCGAGCGCCGACCTCGGCGGCCAACCACACCGCGTACTCGACCGTGCAGTGGCCCCACGTGCTCTTGCGGGCGAACTCGGCCGGCGTGTACTGGGCGTCGTGGATGAGCAGGTCGACGCCCTGGCAGAGCTCGAACACGCCGTCGGCGATGTGGGCGCCGGACGTCGGCTGCTGGTGGTCGCTGATGTAGGCGACGCTGGCACCCTGATGGGTCACGCGGTAGCCGAGCGCGTCGCCGACGTGGGGCACCGCGGTGGTCGCGACGTCGAACCCGCCGATGCGGAACGACGCCGACGGTTCGCGGACGTCGATGCGCCCGGGGAACGCGTCCAGGCCGACCGGGAACAGCGGCGGGCAGATCGTCTCGCGCAGGACGTCGGAGGCCGAGCGGCCGTCGTGCTCGGAGGGCGCGTAGACGGTGAGCTCGGTGTCGGGGTGCTGGAGCGGGGAGAAGAACGGCAGGCCCTGCACGTGGTCCCAGTGCAGGTGGCTGACGAGGCTGGTGCCACGGAACGGCTGGCCGCACTTCAGGCCGAAGTAGCGCAGCCCGGTGCCGAGGTCGAACAGCAGGGGGTCCTCACCGTCGGCGATGACCGAGACGCACGACGTGTTGCCCCCGTAGCGAGCGATGTCGTCACCATGGCAAGGGGTCGACCCACGGACGCCATGAAACCTGACCAACATCGCCCTCGCCGACCCCCAATGAGACAACAGTGCCCGAACACGCTAGGCGCGCCGTCCGACTGTTGCGAACGCAGGCTCCGGTGACTGTTGACACCCGGAGCGGCCGGGACCCACTGCGGCACGGGCTCAGCGGCCGGGTGTCATCGCGCGACGTGCGCAGCGGACCAAGTGTCATCTCGCGACACGCGGAGCGGAGCGGGTCTCATCGCTGCGACGCGGTCCCACACGGATCGAGCGGTCACGGGCCGGTTGCTGAGCGTGATACCCGCTGGGTCCGAGCCGCTCTGGGATGCCGCACTACGGTCGGCTCATGACCGCGCCGCTGCTCGATCGGGCCGCCGGGGCGACGTTGCCGGACGGGCTCGTCGTCGTCGTCAAGGAGGAGTGCGAGTGCTGCCGGATGGTGGCCCCGCTGCTCGCCGACCTCGCCGCGGCGAGCGGCTCCCCGGTCACCGTGTTCACCCAGGACGACCCCGACTTCCCGGCCGGTGTCACCGCCTACCACGACGCCGACCTCGCGCTGAGCTGGCACCACCAGATCGAGACCGTGCCGACGCTCGTGCGCGTCGTCGACGGCGTCGAGGTCGAGCGCACGTCGGCTGGTCGAAGGCCGAGTGGCAGCGGATCACCGGGGTCGCCGACCTCGGCGCCGAGCTGCCGGTGATGCGCCCGGGGTGCGGCTCGCTGAGCGTCGACCCCGATCTCGTCGACGGCCTGCGCGTGCGCTTCGAGGGGGGCAAGCTGCACGCCCGTCGCATCGAGCTCGCCGAGCTGGAGGACGAGTTCGAGGCGATGTTCTCGCGCGGCTGGACCGACGGCTTGCCCGTCGTCCCGCCGACGGAGGAGCGCGTCCTGCGCATGCTCGAGGGCACGTCCCGCGACGCCCAGGACATCGTCGCCACCGTGCCCCCGGACCTCGTCGACGTCACCGTCGAGAAGATCGCCATCGCCGCCGTGATGGCGGGGTGCCTGCCGGAGTACCTGCCGTGGGTGCTGACGGCGATCGAGGCGATCTGCAACGACGAGTTCAACATCCACGGCGTGCTGGCGACGACGATGCCGGTGGGCCCGGTCATCGTGTGCAGCGGGCCGGGCGCCCACGCCATCGGCATGAACGGGGCCGGCAACGCCCTCGGCCAGGGCAACCGGGCCAACCTCACGATCGGGCGGGCCGTGCAGCTCGTCGTGCGCAACGTCGGCGGCGGCCGCCCCCAGGGCGTCGACCGCGCCGCCCACGGCAACCCCGGCAAGCTCTCGTTCTGCTTCTGCGAGCACCCCGACTCGCCGTTCACGTCGCTCGCCGAGTCCCGCGGCGCGGCGCCCGGGGCCGACGCCCTGACGGTCTTCGCCGGTGAGGGTCCGCGCTGCGTCGTCGACCAGAAGGCCCGTGAGCCCGAGCCGCTCGTGCAGTCGCTCGCCGCGTGCCTGCAGACCGTCCACCACCCCAAGTCCGTGCTCAGCTTCGACGCCATCCTCGTGCTCGGCCCCGAGCACGGCCGGGTGTTCCACGAGGCCGGCTGGGATCGGGACCGCATCGTCGCCGAGCTGATCGCAGCCGGCACGACACCGGGCGCGGATCTCGTCGCGGGCGCCCACGGCATGCTCGAGGGCCTTCCCGAAGGGTTCCGCAACAGGACGCTGCCGAAGTTCCGCGACGGCGGGATCCTCATGGCCTACGCGGGTGGCGGAGCAGGCCTGTTCTCGGCCATCATCGGGGGCTGGGCCAACGGGGCGATGGGCAGTGCGCCCGTCACCAGGGAGGTACGACGATGACCACGACGACGAGGTTCCTCCTCGATCCGACGAGCGAGCGCAACCTCGCCGAACGGCAGCGCCTCGAACGCCCCGCCACCATCGTCGGCGCGACGATCGGCCTCCTCGACATCCGCAAGCCCCGCGGCAACATCTTCCTCGATCAGCTGGAGCTGCGGCTGACCGACGCCGGCGCCAAGGTGCTGCGCTTCGCCAAGCCGACGTTCACCAAGCCGGCGCCGGTCGACCTGCGCCACGAGATCGCGACCCAGTGCGACCTCGTGATCGAGGCGCTCGCCGATTGAGGCAGCTGCACGTCGTGCAGTGTGCACGACATCAGTGACCTCGAGATCCGCGGCGTGCCGGGCGTGTTCGTCGCGTCGATGGAGTTCGTCCAGGCGGCCGTCGCCCAGTCGACGTCCCTCGGCTTCCCGACGATGGCCCGTGTCTTCACGCCGCACCCGATCCAGGATCGGACCGACGACGAGATGCGCGCCTACGCCGACGCCGCGTTCGACGACATCGTCGCCGCCATCACCGCCTGACCGCGTCGGCGGCGACCGGGAGCCGCACCGTCGCGACGAGGCCACCGCCGAGCCGCGCCGCCAGCGCCGACGTCGCCGCCGCTCGCCCGCGCCAGGTGCTGCACGACGGCCAGGCCGAGCCCGGTGCCCGGCCGGTCGGCGTCGGACGCCCGCCAGAAGCGGTCGAACGAGCGGGCGATCTGCGTCCGGCGTCATGCCCGGACCGCGGTCGGAGACGGTCACGATGACCTGCTGCGCGGCGCGCCGGAGACGCAGCTCGATCGCCGTGTCGACCGGCGCCGACGGCGAGCGAGTTGTCGACGAGGTTGTCGAGGATCTGCTCGAGCGCGCCCGGGACGGCGAGGGCGAGCAACTCGTGGTCGAGCACATCGAGGCGCACGCCGACGCCGTCCTCCTCGGCGAGCGGCTTCCACATGTCGGCGCGGTCCTTGGCGATGGCGACGACATCGACGGGCTCGGACGGGTGCTCCTGGCCGTCGGCGCGGGCCAGCGCGAGCAGCCCGGTGATGACGTGCTGCAGGCGTTCGCTCTCGGCGCTGCGCCGCCTCCAGCCGCTCCCGCGCTCCCGCCGGATCGGACTCCAGCAGCTCGTTGGCCTGCTCGAGTCGCAGTCGCAGGGCGGTGAGCGGGGTGCGCAGCTGGTGCGAGGCGTCGCCTGCGAACGCCCGCTGCTCGTCGACGAGGCGCTGGGTGCGCTCGGACATCCGGTTGAACGCGTGGGCGAGGTCGCGGACCTCGGGCGGCCCGCCGGTGGTCTCCGCCCGGGCCGCCAGGTCGCCGCCGGCGAGCCGCTCCGTCGTGCGCCGCAGCGACCGGAGGGGTCGGGTGACGCTGGCCGACACGACGAGGGCGACGATCGCCGCCATCAGCCACGGTGATCAGGGCGACGACGCTGAGCGACCGCACGCGATCGTCGACGCGATCGGCGATGACCCGCGCCGGGTAGGTGATCCGCACCGCACCGATCACGTCGTCACCGGCCAGCACGGGGACGGCGACGTAGACGAGGTCCGTGGCGAGCGTGTCGGAGTGCCGTTCCCCGGAGACCGGATCGCCACCCAGCGCCCTCGCGATCTCCGGGCCGGCTGGCGTAGTCCTCGCCGGCGATCGACTCCTCGTCGCTCGACACGACGGCCGTTCCGGTCTCGTCGGTCAGCACCACGCGAGCCTCCGACGTGCCGCGGTACTCGCTGACCATGCGGCTCGACGGCCGGGTCGTCGGCGGCGCCGTCACGGTCGAGGGCCGTCGCCGACCGTCCGGCGAGCGTGAAGGCATCACGCTCCAGGGCGGTGATGAGGCGGTCCCGCTCGACGCCCCGGAGGTGGCGGGTCAGCGGGATGTTCTGGGCCGCGAGGACGAGCACGACGATCCCGACGAGGACCGCCACCAGCCGCCACCTCACGGCGAGGTCATCCGTGCGGTTCTTCGAAGCGGAAGCCCGACGCCGCGGACCGCTTCGATCCAGCGCGGGTCTCCCAGCTTCTTGCGCACCGCGGCGACGTGGGCGTCGACGGTCTTCGTCGGCCCGTACCAGTGGGTGTCCCAGACGTTCTCCAGGATCACCGTCCGGCTCTGCACCGCACCTGGGTCGGTGGCGAGGAACGCGAGCAGGTCGAACTCCTTGGCCGTGAGGTTCACCGGCCGGTCGCCGTGGGCCACGCGACGGGTCCGGCGGTCGATCGTGAGCGGGCCGATCGCCTGGGGCTCGTCCGGCTCGATCGTGTCGACGCTGCCCGTCGCCCGCCGCGTGACGGCCCGGATGCGGGCCACGAGCTCGCGGATGCTGAACGGCTTGGTCACGTAGTCGTCGGCGCCCAGCTCGAGGCCGAGCACCCGGTCGAACTCGTCGCTGCGCGCGGTGAGCATGATGATCGGGACGTTCGACGACCGTGACCGCAACTGCCGGCACACGTCGCGCCCGTCCATGTCCGGGAGCCCGAGGTCGAGCAGCACGACGTCGATGTCCTCGTCGGCCTCGGCATCGAGGGCGGCCTGCCCCGTCGGCGCATGGCTCACGTCGAAGCCGGCATCGCTCAGGCCGTCGGCCAGCGACACCGCAACACCTCGGTCGTCCTCGACCACCAGGATCCTCACGGCGCGCATCCTGTCAGCGGGGACGGCGTGTGACCAGGCAGCTTGGAAGAATCTTCGACTCTCGCTTGGATGTCCGCACGACGCGTGGCTCCTACGGTCGCCAGCGGATGAAGCACCCGTCGCTGGCCTCAGTGCTCACCGCCACCGGTGTCCTCGCCGCCGGTGCGACGGCCGCCCTCGTCAACACGAGGGTGCTGGAGAGCGCGGACGGCGACGCCACCGGGACGAACCGGGTGGAGCTCGACGAGGGCGCCGACCACGCCCTGCAGCCGTACCGGATGCCCGTCCTGCCAGCCGCGACGCACCCGGCGACCAGCGAGCCCGCCGTCACCGTGACGACCGCGCCGGAGGTCACGGTCCTCGTGACGACATCGACCACGCCGGGTCCGGCGACGACCTCGACGGACGTCGCCGTCGCCGCGGCCGCCGCCACGACGGCCCCCCGGGCGACCGAGCAGGGGCGCACCGGCGGGCGGGCGTCGACGCCCGTTGCCGCCGCGCCGGCGCCGACCCCGACGATCACGTCGCCGGCCGCGACGGCCGCGGCGCCGACGCCACCCGCGACCGCCGCACCGGTCACCACCGCCCCGCGCGCCGCCCCATCGACGCCGACCACGTCCCGGACGTCGCGCGACCGGACCGTCGAGCGCGACCGCGACCGCCGGGACGGCCCCTCGTGGTTCGCCGCCGGACCTCCCGGCCACGACCCCGACCACCGCCCCGCCGCCGCCGGCGACGACCGCACCGCCCGCCCGCCGACGACCACGACGACGCCGGCCCCGACGACGACCGCACCGGGCCCGTCGACGACGACGACGCACCACCAGCACGACGGCCGCGCCGGTGCCGTCGAGCGTGCCGCCCGACGACTGAGCGTCAGCCGATCGCGGCGATGGCGTCGGCGATCGCCAGCACGCGACGCGCGTTGGCGACGTGGAGGTGCTCGATCATCTTGCCGTCGACGGTGATGACGCCACGGCCCTCGGCCTCGGCCTCCTCGTACGCGGCGATGACGCGGCGCGAGAGCTCGACCTCGTCGGGCGAGGGCGACCAGGCCGTGTTCGCCGGCTCGACCTGGCTCGGATGCACGAGCGTCTTGCCGTCGAAGCCCATCTCGACACCCTGGCGGCACTCCACCGCGAAGCCCTCGGCGTCGGCGATCGCGTTGTACACGCCGTCGAGGATCACCGTGCCCGCCTCGCGCGCCGCCAGCACGGCGGTGGCCAGGTAGGGCGTCAGGTTGGCCCGACCGGGGACGAGCGGGGCGAGGATCTCCTTGGCCAGGTCGTTGGTGCCCATCACGAGCACTGCGACGCGCGGGTGGGCGGCGATCGAGCGGACGTCGAAGATCGCCGTCGGCGTCTCGACCATCGCCCAGATCATCACGTCGTGGCCCCCGGCGGCGTCGAGCCCGGCGGCGACCGCGTCGAGCTCGGCGGTGCTCCCGACCTTCGGGATCACGACCGCCGACGGCTGGGCGGCCCCGGCGGCCGCGATGTCGTCGCGGCCCCACGGTGTGGCGAGCCCGTTGCAGCGGATCGTCAGCTCGCGATGGCCGTACTCGCCCGACGTCGCCGCGGCGACGGCCTGCTCGCGAGCAGCTGGCTTGGCGTCGGGCGCGACGGCGTCCTCGAGGTCGAAGATGATCGCGTCGCAGGGGATCGTCTTGGCCTTCTCCAGCGCCTTGGCGTTCGACGACGGCATGTAGAGCACGGAGCGGCGGGGCCGCAGCGCCGCGCTCACGAGGAGAACCCGTAGCTGGCGGCGAGCTGCGGATCGCGGGCGGCGAGCTGCTCGGCGAGCGCCATGACGACCTTGCACTGCTTCACCGAGGCGTCGTCTTCCATCTTGCCGTCGAGCAGCACGGCGCCGGTGCCGTCGCCCATCGCCTCGATCACCCGGCGGGCGTGCTCGACGTCCTCGGGCGGCGGGCTGAAGACGCGCTTGGCGATCTCGACCTGCGCCGGGTGCAGGCTCCACGCCCCGACGCAGCCGAGGAGGTAGGCGTTGCGGAACTGGTCCTCGCAGGCCGTCGTGTCGGCGATGTCGCCGAACGGGCCGTAGTACGGGAGCACGCCGTAGGTCACGCAGGCGTCGACCATGCGGGCGATCGTGTAGTGCCAGAGGTCCTGCTGGAACGTCGGGCGGGGCGCCGCGGCGTCGGCCGGGTCGGGATCGGCCCGCACGAGGTAGCCGGGGTGGCCGCCGCCGACGCGGGTCGTCTTCATGCGGCGGTTGGCGGCCAGGTCGGCCGGGCCGAGGGAGAGGCCCTGCATCCGCGGCGAGGCGGCGCAGATCTCCTCGACGTTGGCGACGCCGCGGGCGGTCTCGAGGATGGCGTGGACGAGGATCGGGCGGTCGAGGCCGGCCTTCGCCTCGAGCTGGGCGAGCAGCCGGTCGACGTAGTGGATGTCCTCGGGCCCCTCGACCTTCGGCACCATGATGACGTCGAGCGCGTCGCCCGCCTCGGTCACGGCCGTCACGAGGTCGTCGAGGCCCCACGGCGAGTCGAGCGCGTTGACACGGGTCCACAGCTGCGTGTCGGGGTGGTCCCACGCCTTGGCGATCTCGACGAGCCCGGCGCGGGCGTTGCCCTTCTCGGACGCCGGGATGGCATCTTCGAGGTTGGCCAGCAGGACGTCGACGGTCGGCGCGATGTCGGGGACCTTGCCGACCATCTTCGGGTTGTGGGGCGGCAGGAAGTGGATGACCCGCGACGGCCGGAACGGGACGTCCTGCAGCGGCTGCGGGGCACCGATCGCCAGCGGGCGGAAGAAGTCCTTCGGGGGACGCACGCCGGAAGGCTACGCAGCGACGGTGGGGCACCGGCAAACGTCGTGCGGGCCAGACTGGCGCATGGCCGGCTTCGCCCACCCCCGCGGCTTCGCCCCGCTGTGGGTGTACTTCTTCGGCTGGTTCGCGCTCGCCGCGGCGCAGGTGTGGCTGTTCCCGCCGGACGAGCACTCGGTGCTGTTCAACGTGACGTTCTTCGCCGTCGGCGCCGCCCTGATCGCCGTCGCCCTGACCGTCGCCGAACGCCGCACCCGCCGCCCCCGCCGCTGATCCCATCCGAGTGTTTGCTGCACCCGAGTGTTTCGTGCGGGTGGCCCCCTCACGAAACACTCGCATGCACGAAACACTCGGATGTCAGGGGAGGTGGAGGGTGTCGCCGGTGCGGGTGACGAGGCGGTCGGCGACGAGGCCGGCGACGATGCGGGCCTCGAACGACGCGGCGGGTCGGGGGCCGTCGTGGAGGGCCCTGAGCACCGCGCCGCGAGCCTCGCGGTCGCTCCCGGCGTACGGCGCCTGACGGGTGCTGACGCCGGCCGAGCCGGTCGCCGGGTCGGGTGCCGGGTGGCCGGCGACGTGCCACGCGCACGAGGCGGCGAGCGGGCAGTCGGCGCAGCGCGGCGCCGGCCGGCAGACGGTCGCGCCGAGGTCCATGAGCATCTGGTTCCACGCCCAGCCGGCGCCGGCCGGGACGAGCTCGTCGGCCGCGGCCTGCACCAGTCGCGGCGTGAGCCGGGCGCCGCCGACACGGGCGAGGACGCGGGCGATGTTCGTGTCGACGACGGCGACGTCCTGCTCGTAGGCGAACGCGAGGACGGCGCGCGCCGTGTACGGCCCGATGCCCGGCAGCGCCCGGAGCGCCTCGAGGTCGGCGGGCACGGCGCCGCCGTGGCGGGCCACCATCGCGGCCGCCGCGTCGTGCAGGTTGCGCGCCCGGCGTGGGTAGCCGAGCCCCTGCCAGTGGCGCAGCACGTCGCCGAGCGGCGCCGCCGCGCACGCCGCCGGCGTCGGGTACGCCGCGAGGAACGCCAGCCACTTCGGGATCACGCGCGGCACCTGGGTCTGCTGCAGCATGATCTCGGCGACGAGGATGCGCCACGGATCACGGGTGGTGCGCCACGGCAGGTCGCGCAGGCGCGGCGCACCCCATGCCAGGACGGCGCCCGGATCCACGGACACCGGCACCGGCCTCGGCACCGGCGTGGTCAGCGGACCTTGACCGTGCGCGAGTGCCATCCGGTGGCGCCGTCGGGCGCCGGGTCGGCGCGGTCCTCGGTCTGCGTCACCCCAGCCGTGTTCGTCGCCCGCACCCGGATGCGGTGCTCGCCCGACGTGGCGTTCCACGGCACGTACCACTGCACCCACGTGTTCCCGCTCGTCACGTCCCCGAGCGTCGCCACCGTCCAGGGCGCGTCGTCGACCTGCACCTCGACCTTCTCGATGCCGAGCGTCGGCTGCCACGCCACGCCGGCGATCGCCTGCTGGCCGGCGTCCAGCGTGGCGCCGCTGCGTGGCACGTCGATGCGCGAGGCGGTCTTGATCGGGCCCTCCTTCGACCAGCCGCGGGGCACCCAGTAGCCATCGAACTCGTCCCACGGCACGAGCCCGATCGCGTCGAGCCACTTCGTCGCCGACACGTAGCCGTAGAGCCCGGCCACGATCAGCCGGGCCGGGAAGCCGTGCTCGGCCGGGAGCGGCTCGCCGTTCATGGCGACGGCGACCAACGCCGTGCGGCCGTCGAGGCCGACGTCGGTCGGGAAGCCGGCGGTGAAGTCGTCGACCGAGTGCCCGACGACCTGCGTCCCGGTCGGGCGCACGCCGGCGCGGTCGAGCAGCGTCGCCAGCTGCACGCCCTGCCACGTGGCGTTGCCGACGAGGTTGCCGCCGACCTGGTTGGAGACGCACTGCAGGGTGACCGTGTCCTCGAAGTCGGCCATCGCGACGAGCTCGTCGAACGTCAGCTCGTAGGGGTGGTCGACCTCGCCCTCGATGCGCAACTTCCAGTCGGCGACGTCGACCTGCGGGACGACCAGCGCCGTGTCGATCCGGTAGAAGCCGACGTTGGGCGTGATGTACGAGGACAGGCCCTGGACGTCGGGCATCTCGCCCGTGGGCACCGGCACCTGTGTCGCCGGCGTCGGCAGGTCGGTGGCCGCCCGCACCGACTCGACGACGTCGCTGCGCCCGAGCCGCCGCCCGAGCACCGCGGCGCCGGCGGCGAGGACGGTGAGCGACCCGGCCGAGATCAGGAACAGCCGTCGGGAGCCCCCGCCCGGCGCAGCCGGCTGCCCGTCGGTGCCCGTCGCGGACCGTTCGAGGCGCAGGAGGTGGAGGAGCCCGAACAGCGTGCCGATGCCCGCCGTGGCGGCGACGATGGCGGCGACGACACCGACCCACGCCGTGCCCTGCGGATCGTCGAGGTACGAGAACATGCCGACCGCGCCGAAGGCGAGGAAGCCGACGACGCCGACGACCGGGCGACGCACCGACGCCTTGCCGAGCACGGCGCCGAGGGCCAGCGACACGACCACGATGCCGGTGATCAGGGCGACCTTGTCGTTGGTGCCGAACAGGGCGATCGCGAGGTCCTTCAGGGACGCCGCGAAGCGGTCGATGAACTGCGTGCCGACGGCCGTGATCAACGACGGCTGCGAGCCCGGCGAGCCCGCACACGAGCTCGCTGGCGGCCGAGCGCGACACCTGCCGCGACGACCCCGGCGACCGCCCCGTCGACGCCGCGAACCGACCGCTGCGGGCGGCTCGGACGGTCGCTGCGGATCCGCCGGCGACTCGGTGGCGACAGCCATGCCACGACGGTACGCCTCCCCCGCCACGAGCGGCGCACGATCCGCGCAACGGACGCGAAACTCGGCGCGCCCCGGCGCCGGCCGGCCGGGTGCGGGCGTACTGTCGGCGTCGTGACGGCGACCCTCGACGTCCGCACGGGCACCCCACCGACGGTGCTCGTCGTCGACGACGAGCCGATGGTGCGCGAGGTCGTCGCCACCTACCTGCAGCGCGACGGCCTCGTCGTGCACGAGGCGGCCGATGGTGCCGCCGCCCTAGCGCTGGCTCGCCGAGCACCAGCCGGACCTCGTCGTGCTCGACATCATGCTGCCGGGCACGGACGGCCTGACGATCCTCCGCCAGCTCCGCGCCGAGGGCCGGATCCCCGTCATCCTGCTGACGGCGCGCGCCGACGAGGTCGACCGCGTCGTCGGCCTCGAGCTCGGCGCCGACGACTACGTCGTCAAGCCGTTCTCGCCGCGCGAGCTCGCCGCCCGCGTCCGCAACGTCCTGCGGCGGGCGACGCCGCCACCCGTCGCCGACGCCGAGCGGCGTGATCGAGCACGGCCCGCTGCGCATCGACCCGGCCACCCGCGAGGTCCACGTCGACGGGCGCCTCGTCACGCTCACGCCCGAAGGAGTTCGACCTCCTGGTGACGCTGGCCCGATCGCCGCGCCGCGTGTTCACCCGTCGCCAGCTGCTCGCCGACGTGTGGGACTCGGCGCCGGAGTACCAGGATCCGGCGACGGTCACGGTCCACGTCGGGCGCCTGCGCCAGAAGCTCGAGGCGGACCCCGAGGACCCGCGGTGGATCACGACCGCGCGCGGCGTCGGCTACCGCTTCGAGCCGTGACCGCGACGAGCTGGTGGGACCACGTCGGCGACGACCCGCTGGCGACGGTCGTCGCCGTCGTCGTCCTGCTGGCGATCGCCATCGGCGCCGGGTGGGCGCTGCGCCTCGTCGCTCGGCGCACCCGTTCGCTGCGCCACCTGCTGCTCGTGGTCACGTTCGGCTCGCTGCTCGTCGGCGCCGCCGCCGCGCTGGCGCTGGCCCGGCTGATGGTGCTCGACGCCGACGACGTCGGGATGGCCCTCGGGCTCCTCGCGGTGACCGCGGTGTTCGCGACCGTGCTCGTGCTCACGGCCTCGGTGCCGCTGCGGCGCGATGCCCGGACCCTCGAGGCGTCGCTGCGCCGGATCGAGGCCGGTGACCTCTCGGCGCGGACCGGCGTGCGCCGGGCCGACGAGCTCGGCCACGTCGCCCGGGCCATCGACGAGCTCACCGAGCGGCTCGACCGGATGGAGCACGAGCGGCGCGCCATCGAGGAGGAGCGACGGGTGATGCTGTCGAGCATCGGCCACGACCTGCGCACGCCGCTCAGCGCGCTGCGCGCGGCGGTCGAGGCGCTCGCCGACGGTGTGGCCCCGGATCCGGATCGCTACCTGCGCTCGATGCAGCGCGACGTGGAGGCGCTCGGCGCGCTGATCGACGACCTCTTCCTGCTGGCGCGCATCGAGTCGGGCAACCTCGACCTGGAGCGGGTGCCGCTCGACCTCTCCGAGCTCGTCGACGAGGCCGTCGAGGCGTTGACCCCGGCGGCGGCGGCCCGCACCGTGCGCATCGAGCGGGACACGCCCGAGCGGGTCCGCGTCGCCGGCAACCCGACCGCCCTCGGCCGGGTCGTGCGCAACCTGCTCGACAACGCCATCCAGCACGCGCCCGGCCGGTTCCAGCGTGCGCATCGTCGGTCGACGGCGACGAGATGCGCCCTCGTGTCGAGGTGTCCGACGAGGGACCGGGGTTCCCGGACGACTTCTCCGCCCGCGCCTTCGACCGCTTCACGCGCGCCGACGAGAGCCGGAACCGGTCGACCGGCGGTGCCGGGCTCGGCCTGGCGATCGCCCGCGGCCTCGTCGAGGCCCACGGCGGCCGCATCTGGATCGGCGCCCCACCCGGCGGCCGGGTGACGTTCGACCTGCCCGCCGCGTAGCCCATCCGAGTGTTTGCCGCATCCGAGTGTTTCGTGAGGGGCCTCCCCCCAGGAAACACTCGGACGCATGAAACACTCGGATGCCGGTCAGCTCCAGGCCGCGTCGACGTCGTAGGGGCGGGTGCGGGCCGGGGCGAACTCGCGCTTCCAGACCATCACCCGGCGGCGGAAGTAGCAGACCTCCTGGCCGTCCTGGTTGAAGCCCTTGGACTCGACGGTGACGATGCCGCGGTCGGGCTTCGACGACGACTCCTTGACCTCGAGCACCCGCGTCTCGGCGTGGATCGTGTCGCCGTGGAACGTCGGGAACTTGTGCTGCAGCGTCTCGACCTCGAGGTTGGCGATCGCCGCGCCGCTGACGTCGGGGACGCTCATCCCGAGCACGAGCGAGTACACGAGGTTGCCGACGACGACGTTGCGGCCCTGCACGGACGTCTCGCCGAACCACGCGTTGGTGTGCAACGGGTGGTGGTTCATCGTGATCATGCAGAACAGGTGGTCGTCGTACTCGGTGATCGTCTTGCCCGGCCAGTGCCGGTACACGTCGCCGACGACGAAGTCCTCCAGGTGCCGCCCGAAGGGCCGGTCGTGCGCCGCTCATGGCCCGGGACGCTAGCTGGTCGGGGTCGGCGGGTCCCTCGCCGCCCGACGACCCGCCGGGGCCGGCGGGCTCGCTCGTCGGAGCCGCCGGCGGGCGGCGGCCGGAGCCCGTCGTGTCCCGCGAGAACGGACCCGGGTACTGGTCCTCGAGCTCCTCCTCCGTGACGTCGGCCTCGATGGGCTTCCCGTCGCCGTCGAGCGCCTCCAGCGCCTCCGGCATGACGTCGAACGGCAGCACGATGTTGCCCTCCTCGTCGACCGGGATCGGCACGCCAGGGCGCCGGCGCTCCCACTGGCGCAGGGCGAACTCGATGCGCCGCTCGCTCTCGGACGTCTCGCGGCGGGCGATGTCGCGCAGGCGGTCGAGGCGGTCGCGGCGCTCGATCGACCATGGGCCGACGCGCAGCGAGAGGTAGAACAGGCCACCGAGGACGATCGGCAGCCACAGCTGGGCGAGCCGGTACGACGCCACGCTGAGCGTCGCCACCCGCCGGCTCAGACCGAAGCCGACGAGCGTCGGGATGTAGACGCCCTCGACGATCCCGAGGCCGCCCGGGGTGATCGGGATGACCGCGAAGATGTTGGCGAGGCCGAACGCGATGAGCAGGGCGTCGATCTCGATCGAGCCGCCGAAGGCGAGGATGAACACGTACAGCGAGGCGGCGTCGAGCAACCAGTTCAGGCTGGCCCACATGATGACCCGCTTGAGCAGGGCCCGGTCCTCGGTCAGCTCCTCCAGGCGCTCACCGATCTGACGCAGGGCGCTGATCGCGGTGTCGGGGTCGAAGCGCAGCTTGCGCCCGAGCCACTGCAGGAAGCGCTCGGCGCGGCCCTGGCCGTGCTGGAGGCCGACCACGAGGAGGGCGACGACGACCATGATCCCCAAGCCGAGGAGCGCCGCCGTGACGTACAGCGGGTTGACCCCGCGCAGCGGGATCGACACCAGCAGCGCGGTCCAGAAGATGAGGTTGAGGACGACGGCCGAGCCGAGTCCGGCCGTGGCGAGGGCGAAGCCGGCATCGGCGCCCCTGACGCCCGACAGCGTGAGCAGCCGGTAGCCGAGGGCCGACCCCGCCGCGCTGCCGCCGGGGACGATGTTCGAGAGCGCCTTGGTGCTCATCTGGATGCGGAACATGCGCCAGCGCGACACCTGGTGACCCGCGTCGCCGAGGGCCGACCGGGTGAGCAGCGAGTAGGCGAACCACGAGGCGAACTGCAACGAGAACCCGATGACGAGGAACCGCGGCTCGACCCGCGTGATCTCGTGCACGGCGTCCTGGAAGTCCGGGATCAGCGGGAGGACGAAGATGTAGATGGCGGCGACGAACAGGACGACCTTGATCGTCAGCCGCATCGGGCGGAACCGCGGCCGCTTCAGCGGCTTCGACGGATCGCGCTGGATCGGCGGCAGCTCGCCCGTCTCCATGGCGAGGTTCCCCGGGACCTCGCGCGACTCCTCCGGCACCACGGCTACCTTGCTAGCGCGCGTGACGCCCGATCGGGCGCGTTCGGGCGCGGGGACGAGTCCTCACAGGGCTGCGATCAGCTCCCGCAGGCGCGCCACCAGGCGGTCGCGCACCGTGGCGTCCGTCTTGCCGAGGTGCACGACGACGGCGTCGTGCTCGGGCAGCACGATCACGTACTGCCCTTCGTAGCCGTGGGCGGCGAGCGAGCCCGGCTGGTCGGGCCACACCCACCAGTGGCGCCCGTAGTCGAACCCGGTCTCGGGGTCGTGGCCGACCACGGTGCGGGCGTGGTCCACCGTGCCCGGCGGCAGGATGCGCTCGTCAGCGACCGTCCCGTCGCGGAGGTACAGCTCGCCGAAGCGGGCGAACTGCCGCGCCGGGGCGTACACGTACGACGAGGCGACCCACGTGCCGGCCTCGTCGAACCGGGGGTCGGCATCGGTCATGCCGAGCGGTCCGAACAGCCGCTGGTCGAGGAAGGTCCGCATCGCCGCCTCGCGCGCCGCAGGCGTCCCGCCCGGGCCACCAGCGACGACGTCGCCGAGGATGCGGGCGAGGATGTTGGACGTCCCCGAGGAGTAGCTCCACACGGTGCCCGGCGGGTGCAGCAGTGGCTTCGCCGCGGCATACGCCGCGTGGTCGGCGATGCCGGCCCCGAACAGCATGTCGATGACGTCGGACGACTCACCGTCGACGTAGTCCTCGACGAACGCCAGTCCGGAGCGCATCTCCAGGAGGTCGAGGATCGTGATCGCCTCGCGCTCGTCACCGCGCCACTCGGGCACGGGTGCTGGGTCGAGCGGCTGGACGCGGCCCTCGCCGACCAGCATCGCGACCGCCGCGTGGGCCATCGACTTGGCGATGCTCCACGACACCAGCGGCGTCGCCGCCGTGACGGGCGCCGGCTCCGGCTCGAAGAGGTTCCCCGGGCGGACTCCGTAGTGCTCGGCGACGATCTCGCCGTGCTGCTGGACGACCAGGGCGAGCGAGACGCCCTCGTCGGCCGGCCTGCCGAAGAGCCCCTCGACCGCCTCCTCCAGCGCCGTTCCCCCTGCCATCGGGCCAGGGTAGGGCACCCGCAGCGATTCCCGAGGCGGATGTACCGCTCGGTAACCTCGCGTCGTGACCGTGACGAACACCGCTGACCTGTCGGCTGCGGCCGAGGCCGTCGCCCTCGCCGACGAGGTGATCGGGGCGGCCGTCCGCCACCTCAACGACACCGGCGGGCCCGAGGCCAACCAGGTCCTGGCCTACGACGTGGCCCACGCCGCCTCGGGTGCGGCGACGGCCCGTGCCCTGCTCGACTACGGCGCCAAGGGCGACACCGAGGCGCGCATCGCCTGTGCCTTCGCCGCCGACATGGTCCACGACCTCCACGTGCGCCTCGTCGGCCGGGAGCAGGTGTGGGGCGTCGAGGGGGCGACCCTCGCCGGTGCCCAGGCGTTCCTCGCGACCTATCGCGACCCCGAGTTCCTCGCCTCGCTCGCCGAGACGGGCGGACCCCGCCACCTCGACGCCGACATGGAGCTCGTGCAGGACACGTTCCGGTCCTTCGCCAACAACGTGGTGGCGCCGCAGGCGGAGCACGTCCACCGCACGAACGGCGACGTGCCCGAGGACGTCATCGAGGGGCTCGCCGAGATCGGCGCCTTCGGGTTGTCGGTCCCGGCCGAGTACGGCGGCTACAGCGAGGGCGGCGACAGCGAGTACCTCGGCATGGTCGTCGCCACCGAGGAGCTCAGCCGGGCCAGCCTCGGGATCGGCGGGTCGCTGATCACGCGGCCCGAGATCCTCACCCGGGCGCTCGTCAAGGGCGGCACCGAGGCCCAGAAGCAGCACTGGCTGCCGAAGTTGGCGACGGCCGAGGTGATGGCCGCCGTGGCCGTCACCGAGCCGGACTACGGCAGCGACGTCGCCGGGCTGAAGGTCACGGCGACGCCGGCCGAGGGTCCCGACGGCGCGCCGGGCTACGTCATCAACGGCGTCAAGACGTGGTGCACGTTCGCCGCGCGGGCCGACGTGCTGATGCTCTTGGCGCGCACGGATCCCGACCGCGCGGCGGCCCACCGCGGGCTCAGCCTGTTCATCGTCCCCAAGCCCCGCGGCGACGGGCACGGGTTCCAGTTCACCCAGGAGCACGGCGCCGCCGGCAAGGTCGGCAAGCTCGAGGCGCGCCCGATCGACACCATCGGGTACCGCGGCATGCACAGCTACGAGGTCGCCCTCGAGGACTGGTGGGTGCCCGCCGACCATCTGATCGGCGAGGACGACGGGCTCGGGCGCGGCTTCTACTACCAGATGGAGGGCTTCGAGAACGGCCGCCTGCAGACGGCCGCGCGCGCCATCGGTGTGATGCAGGCGGCCTACGAGGAGGCCCTCGAGTACGCCCGCAACCGCAAGGTCTTCGGGTCGAACATCGTCGACTACCAGCTCACCCGGGCGAAGCTCGGCCGGATGTCGATCCTCATCCAGGCCGGCCGGCAGTTCATGTACCACGTCGCCACGCTGATGGCGAAGGGCCAGGGCGCGACCGAGGCGAGCATGGTCAAGGCGTACGTGTGCAAGGCCGCCGAGTGGGTGACCCGGGAAGCGATGCAGATCCACGGCGGCATGGGCTACGCCGAGGAGTTCGCCGTCAGCCGCCTCTTCGTCGACGCCCGGGTGCTGTCGATCTTCGAGGGCGCCGACGAGACGCTCTGCCTCAAGGTCATCGCCCGGCGCCTCACGTAGGCCGGTGATCCCGCCGGGCGCGACAGTGACGACATGACGCAGGACCCCCCGCTGGCGCCCGAGACCGTCGCCGTCGTCGCCGGCCGGCCGGTGGTCGACGGCGCACCGCTCAACCAACCGATCGTGCTGGCCTCCAACGTGCGCGGCAGCGGTGACTACAGCCGCACCCACGGGACCGCGACGTGGGCCGCGCTGGAGGAGGCGATCGGGGCCCTCGAGGGCGGGCTGGCCCTGGCGTTCGCGTCGGGGATGGCTGCCGCCGCGGCCACCCTCTACGCGCTGGCCCCACGCGTCGTGGTCGTGCCGTCGGTGAGCTACCTCGGCGTGCGCAGCCTCCTCGCCGAGCACGCCGAACAGGGCGCGCTGGAGCTGCGCCCCGTCGACGTGACGGACACCGCGGCGGTGCTCGCGGCCGCCGACGGCGCCGACGTCGTGTGGATCGAGACACCGACGAACCCGACGCTCGACGTCGCCGACGTCCGGTCGATCGTGGCCGGCGCGGCGGCCGCGGGCGCCCGTACGGTCGTCGACTCGACGTTCGCCACCCCGCTGCGGCAGCGCCCGCTCGAGGACGGCGCGACGGTGGTGATCCACAGCGCGACGAAGTTCATCGGCGGCCACAGCGACCTCCTGCTCGGGCTGTGCATCACCGGCGACCCCGACGTCCACGACCGCCTCGTCCAGGCGCGCACGTTCCAGGGGGCGACGCCCGGCGCGCTGGAGGCCTTCCTCGCCCTGCGTGGCCTGCGCACGTTGCCGATCCGCCTCGCCGCCGCCGAGCGCAACGCCGGCGTCCTCGTCGCCCGCCTGCGTGAGCACCCGGCTGTCGAGCGCGGTGCGCTATCCGGGCCACGGGGCGATGGTGTCCTTCGTCTGCCGCGGCGGGGCCCCGGCCGCCGACGCCGTCTGTGCCGGGGTGCGCCTGGTCGTCCCGGCGACGAGCCTCGGTGGCGTCGAGACGACGATCGAGCGTCGGCAGAAGTACGCCGGCGATGCCCACGTGGACCCGGGCCTGCTGCGGATGAGCGTGGGCATCGAGGACGTCGACGACATCTGGCGCGACCTCGTGGCCGCCCTCGGCTGATCCGCCCGGTTCTCCGAGACTTCGTTGCATCCAGCGCAACGAGTCTCCGGAGAACGGCGCACCGACCGGTACCGAACCTGTACTGGATGGGTCCTCATCGTGGACTAGCTGGCGTGGCCGCGCTCGCGCACGCTGCCCTCCGACGGGCAACGCAGCCCGCCGACCGAGGAGGAGACCATGTTTCGCACGACCCGTGGGACGGGCGCCAGCCCGGGTGGCCGCTGCACGAAGGACCACGACGAGACGCGGCGGCGGCACCGACGCCGCCGCATCGGGATCGCCACGGCAGCCCTTGCCGCGGCGCCGGTGCTGGTGGCCACACCGGCCGCCGCCGACGACGACCCGCTCACGACACCGGCCACCGATGGTGCGGTCATCTGGGAGTGGAACAAGACGGCGATGGACGTGCTGACGCCGTCCAACCGCCCGCTGCTGACACAACCGTTCGTGGTCGCCGCGATGCACGTCGCGATGTACGACGCCGTCGTCGCGATCGACGGGTCCGGCGAGCCGTTCGGCACCGCGCTCACCGCGCCGGCCGGCGCCTCGTCGGCAGCCGCCGCGGCGACGGCCGCCCACCGCGTGCTGGTCGGGTTCCTGCCCGGCAGCGCCGCCGTGTTCGACGCCGCCCTGGCGACGTCGCTCGCCGCGATCCCCGACGGCCCGGCGGAGACCGACGGCATCGCCGTCGGCGAGGCGGCCGGCTGGGGCACGCTGGCCTACCGGCTCGGCGACGGGTCGCAGAGCGGCCCGCTGCCGCCATCGCTCCCGGCCGGCCCGGGCGTGTGGCAGCCGACGCCACCCGCCACGACCGGACTGGCGCCGTGGCTGGCGTACGCGACCCCGTTCACGATGCGCACCGCGGACCAGTTCCGCCCGCCCGCGCCGCCCGCGATCGATTCGGGTCGCTTCCGCCGGGCGCTCGACGAGGTGCGTCGCCTCGGCAGCGCGACGTCGACCGAGCGGACCGCGGAGGAGACCGTGACTGCCCGCTTCTGGGGTGACCAGCCGATCGCCCAGGGGCAGCGGACGCTGCGGGCGAAGGCCCAGGCGCTCGGCTGGGACCTCGCCGGCACGGCCCGGTTCTTCGCCGCCGTGATGACGTCGCAGGCCGACGCCATCGTCGCCTGCTGGGACGCCAAGTACACGTACCAGTTCTGGCGCCCGTGGCAGTCGGTCCCGGTCGTCGAGCCGGGCTGGACGCCGCTGCTGCCCACGCCGAACCACCCCGAGTTCCCGTCGGCCCACGGCTGCGTCACGGGCAGCATGGCGTTCGCGATGGCCGACGTCATGGGCACCCGGCAGATCGAGCTCGACGTCGACGCCCTCAACATCGGCGTCACCCGGCACTACGCCACGCTGGACGACCTGCTCCACGAGGTCGGGGAGGCGCGCATCCTGGCGGGCCTGCACTACCGCTTCTCGACCGAGACCGGCATCCGCCTCGCCGAGCGGGTGGTCGCGTTCAACCTCCGCCGCAACTTCCGCCCGACCTGAGCGGCCGCCCGGCGAGCCCCGTGCGCCTGGTCACCGCACGGGGCTCGTCGGGTCGGGGTCACAGCAGGTCGTGGAGGCCGGTGATCGTCTCGAACGGGGCGTCGGGGTGGTCGCCGTAGGGGTCGAGCAGGATGGGGTGCAGCCCCGCGGCGGTCGCCCCACCGACGTCCATCGTCACCGAGTCGCCGACGTAGGCGATGCGGTCCCGGGCGAGACCCGGGAAGTGGACCTCGGCGTGATCGAAGATCGCCGGGTCCGGCTTGGCGACGCCGACGACGGTGCTGTCCACCACGCAGCGCATCGGCGTGCCGGGCCCGGCGCCGACCTGGCAGACGCCCGATCGGCGCAGCACCGCCTCGATCTGTCCGGCGGCGTTGGAGACGACGCCGAGCGGCATGCCGGCCGCGTCGAGGGCGGCCAGCGCAGCCAGGCTCTCGGGGATCGGCCATCGCCACAGCACCGCGGTGCGGGTGCGACCCAGCGTCTCGGCGGCTTCCGCCACGTCGGCGGCGGGAACGCCGACGGACGACACGTACGCCTCGTCGTACTCCCGCCAGTCGAGCTCGCCCGCCCCCTGCGCCGACTTGACCGCCATCGCCGCGTAGTGCGCGCGGCGATGGCGGTCGACGTCGGGTGACCCGCCGAAGTAGGTGAGCAACGGCGCGAGCACCGTCGGGTCGGGCAGCACCAGCACGCCGCCGGCATCGAGCCAGACGGCGTCGAAGCGGCTCACGTGGGGATCAGCCGCCCGGGATGAGGTCGGTCGGGTCGATGTTGCACGTGTCGGCGACCTCGGCCGCCTTCGACGCATCGAAGTCCGCGCCGAACTGCTCGGCGAGGCAGCTGGCCTGCTCGTCGGTCAGCGACGGGAACACCTGCTTGATCAGCTCGTCCATGTTGTCGGGGATCGACACGTCGCCGAGGTCGGGGATCGACACCGCGCTCATGTCGGGCACGAGGTCGGCCGGGTCGATGTCGCACTCGGCGGCGATGGCCTGGGCCTGTGACTGGTCGATCGCATCGGTGAAGTCGTCGACCTGCTCGACGAGGCAGTCGATCTGGTCGCCGCTCAGGTTCGGGAAGATCTGCCGCATCGTGTCGGTGGCGGCCTCGTCGACCGACCCGCCGGACTCGGTCTCCTCACCGTCGGTGGCGGCGGGCGTCGTGACGTCGGCGGTGGTGACGTCGGTCGTCGCCTCGGTAGCGGTCGTCGTGTCCGGGCTGTCGTCGTCGTCATCGCCGCACGCGACGAGGCCGACGACCAGCAGGGCCGGGGCGAGTAGGGCAAGGGCGCGCTGCATCAGGGCTCTCCTCCTGGATTGGTGTCCACGCGCCGACGAGGCTACCGAACAGCTTTGTGCAGTGACATTCACCCTTCTGTCCACCCTCCGGTGTATCGAATAACCTCGTTCGCCATGACCGCGATCGACACCGCCCGCTCCCAGGTCTACGTGGACGATCGCGCCCACGTGTTCCACTCCTGGTCGGCGCAGGCCGCGCTCGATCCGCTCGTCGTCGTCGGCGCCGAGGGCTCGCGCTTCTGGGACGACCAGGGCAACAGCTACCTCGACTTCGCCAGCCAGCTCGTCAACGTCAACATCGGCCACCAGCACCCGAAGCTCGTCGCCGCCATCAAGGAGCAGGCCGACAAGCTCTGCACGATCGCCCCGTTCATGGCCAACGAGGCCCGCAGCGAAGCCGCCCGGCTGATCGCCGAGCTGGCGCCGGGCGATCTCGACATGGTGTTCTTCACCAACGGCGGCGCCGAGGCGACGGAGAACGCGATCCGCATGGCCCGCGGCCACACCGGCCGCTTCAAGGTGCTGACGACGTACCGCAGCTACCACGGCTCGACGAACGGCGCGATCACGATGACCGGCGACCCCCGGCGGTGGGGCAACGAGCCGGGTGCCCCCGGCATGGTCAAGTTCTGGGGCCCGTACACGTACCGGTCGGCGTTCCATGCGACAGACGACGCCGAGGAGTGCGCCCGCGCCCTGGCCCACCTCGCCGACGTGATCATGGTCGAGGGCGGCCACACGATCGCCGCCATCGTGCTCGAGACGGTCGTCGGCACGAACGGCATCCTCGTGCCGCCGGACGGCTACCTCGAGGGGGTCCGCGAGCTGTGCGACGCCCACGGCATCGTGATGATCGCCGACGAGGTGATGGCCGGCTTCGGCCGCTGCGGCGAGTGGTTCGCCGTCGACCACTGGGACGTCGCGCCCGACCTGATCTGCTTCGCCAAGGGCGTCAACTCCGGGTACGTGCCGATCGGTGGCGTCGTCATCAGCCGCCGCATCGCCGATTCGTTCGCCGAGCGCCCGTACCCCGGCGGCCTCACGTACTCCGGTCACCCGCTCGCCTGCGCGTCCGCCGTCGCCAGCATCGGCATCTTCAAGGAGGAGGGCATCATCGAGCACGCCCGCCACCTCGGCACCGACGTCATCGGTCCGGCGCTGGCCGACATGGCGACGCGCCACCCCTCGATCGGCGAGGTCCGCGGCCTCGGCGTGTTCTGGGCGATCGAGCTGGTGCGCGACCAGGCGACCCGCGAGCCGCTCGTGCCCTACAACGCGGCCGGCCCGGCGGCGGCGCCGATGGTCGAGCTCGCCAACGCCGTGCAAGCAGCGGGGCCTGTGGCCGTTCACCCACTTCAACCGGCTGCACGTCGTGCCGCCGCTGACGACGACCGACGACGAGATGCGCGAGGGCCTGGCGATCATCGACGAGGCGCTCGCCGCCGCCGACGCACACGCCACCGCCTGACCCCGACGCTGCGTCCGTGCGAGTTGCGGCTCCGCACCGGATCGGCTGCGATTGACTCGGGGTGCATCGCTCTTCCACCGGGACCGTCCGGGGCTGCCCGACGGACTGGCGCACGATCCTCGCCAACCGCTCGGCGCAGTGGCAGCTGCTCGACGCCGCCGAGCGCGACCGGCTCGGCGAGCTCGCCGACCACGTGCTGCGCACGAAGCGCTGGGAGGCGGCCCGCGGCTTCGAGCTGACCGACGAGGTGCGCACCGTCGTCGCCGGTCACGCCGCCCTGCTCGTGCTCGGTCTCGACGAGGCGGCGTACGACGGCGTCGGCACGATCGTCGTGCGCAGCCGGGCGATGCGTCGCACCGCCCCGATGGCCGGACCGGCCAAGGGCGTGCTGATGGACGCACCCGGCGCGGTCGACGGCGAGGCCCACCACGCCGACGGACCGATCATGCTGGTGTGGTCGTCGGCACGCCGCGAGGCGCTCAACCCACGGCTCGGCCGCGACGTCGTGCTGCACGAGTTCAGCCACAAGCTCGACATGCTCGACGGCACCCTCGACGGGACCCCGCCCATCGTCGAGCCGGCCCTGCGGCAGCGCTGGGTCGAGGTGTGCACGGCCGAGTACCAGGCCGTCCGCGCCGGTGCACCGAGCCTGCTGCGCCCGTACGCGGGCACGAACCCGAGCGAGTTCTTCGCCGTCGCCACCGAGACGTTCTTCACCCGCCCCGTGGTGATGGAGGACGTGCAAGCCGGCGCTGTACGAGGTGCTGGCCAGCACCTACCGCCAGGACCCGGCCGCCCGGGTGCGCGCCGCGATGCGCGCCGTGACGGGCGCCGCGCCCCGTCGGCCTGAACTGTCAGACGGATCCGGCCGGATCGGGCAGGTTCGCGCTGACGGAACGGGGGTGCGGCGGTGCTCTACAGCGCGACCGGGTGGGCGTCGGCCGGGATCGGCCCGAAGACGTCGGTCAGGTCGCGGGGCGGGGCCGGCTGCGTCGTGAGGTCGGCCCGGCGGATGCGGTCGACGCGGAACCAGCGTCCGGCCCGCCGCCGGCGGCACCACGCCATCAGGTACCACGAGCCGCGCGTGTTGGCGAACGCCATCGGCTCGACGGGACGGCGCCGGCTCGACGTTGCCCGTCGCCGTCGACGTAGTCGATGACGACGACGACCTGGCGGGCGACGGCCTCCTCGACGACGCGCAGCGCCGGCGAGCTCCGCACCGCCCGCCCCGGCACGGGTCCAGACCCGCCCGGCCAGCGCCGCCGCGCCCGTGCGGCCACCCGGGACCATCGCCTCGAGCACCTTGGCCATCGCCCGCCGCCCCTCGATGGCGTACGGAGCGTCGCCGTGCACCGACATCAGGGTGGCGATGGCGATCGCCTCCGCCTGGGGTGAAGGCGATCGGCGGCAGCGTCGCCGTCGGGTCGATCCGGTAGCCCCCGCCACGGCCGCCGAAGCCGGCGATCGGGCGGCCGGCCTCCTGGAGCGCGGTGACGTCGCGCTTGATCGTGCGCGTCGACACCTCGAAGCGGTCCGCCAGCCAGGCGCTCGTGCGTCCGTCGTCGCCGGCCGCACGCAGCGCCTCGGCGATCGCGTAGAGCCGTTCGGTGCGGTTCACCCGATCTCGCGTTTCGGTGACATCCCGCTGTCACTGTAGGGCGTGCACGATCGACGCATGGATGCCACCACCCTGACCCTCGCCGACGGCCGCACGATCGCCTACCAGGCCACCGGACCGCTCGACGGCCCCGCCGTGCTGCTGTGCCACGCCGCGCCGGGCTCGCGGCGCTTCGACCCCGACCCGACGGCGACGCACGACCGCCGGAGGTGCGGCTGGTCACCGTCGACCGGCCCGGCTACGGCGGCTCCGACCCGCTCCCCACCGACGTCGTCCCGACCATCCCGGCCCTCGCGGCCGACGCCGCCGCCGTGCTCGACCACCTGGCCATCGGGTCCGCCGTCGTCGCCGGCTGGTCGGCGGGTGGGCGCGTCGCGGCCGCCCTGGCAGCGGCGCGGCCCGATCTCGTCACCGACCTGTTCGTCGTCGCCACCCCGGCGCCCGACGACGAGGTGCCGTGGATCCCCGCCGAGCACCGCGCCGCCGATCGCGATGATGCGCGCCGACCCCGTCGCGGCGACCGGTCAGATGGCGGCGATGTTCGGACCGGCGCCGGACGACCCGGCCACGGAGCTCGCCGCGCTGACCGCCGGGCCCGCGGACGGCGCCGCGCTCGAGCGCGACCCGGCCCTGCGGGAGCGCGTCGTGACGATGCTGGCCGAGTCCGTGCGTCAGGGCCACGCCGGTGTCGCGGCCGACATCGTCTCCTACACCGTCGCCGACTGGGGCTTCGACCCGGCGGCGATCGGGGCGTCGACGACGTGCGTCTACGGGGACGCCGACGTGATCGTGACACCCGCGCACGGTGAGTGGTGGGCGGCGCACATCCCGGAGGCCGCTGTCGAGGTCGTCCCCGGTGCCGGCCACCTCGTGATCGTCGATGCGTGGCCCAGGGTGCTCAACGCCGCCCGCCGCCGCTGAGCACCCCGGGTCGTCCCGCCCGAACTGGTCGTGCGAGCGCGGGTCGCCGCGCTCGGACGATGGGCCTGCCTAGGCGCCGCCCTCCTCGAGGGTGACGTCGATCGCCTCGAAGCTGTCGCCAGTCGTGTCGACGGCGTCACCGAGCATGGCGATGGCCGCCTCGACGATCTCGTTCGTGTACGCCCCGTCCGTCGGTGGCGCCGTCAGCACGGTCGCGCCCTCGAGGTTGGGCGTCGCCTGGGCGATCTCGACGGTGCGGTTCCACGCGTCCTCGTCGATCACGCCGATGCCGCCGGCAGCCGGCCAGATGAGCTTGTTGACCTCGTTCATCTGCCACAGCTGGTGGCTGTCGCCGAGCTGCGACCCGGCGGCCACGACGATGTCACGGCACGCCTCGGGGTTGTCCCGGCAGTAGGCCCAGCCCTGGATCGAGGCGGCGACGAAGCGCGTGGCGATGTCCTTGTAGTCGGCGTCGCTCTCGAGCTTGGCTGCGTCGGCCCAGATGGCGTCCTGCAGCATGCCGACGCCGACGTCCTCGTAGGAGACGACGTTGAAGTCCTCGGGCGTGAAGAGCTCGCCCGTGTCGGGGTTCACGGCCTCGAGCACCTGGGCGTACTCGTTGTACGTCATCGCCTCGGCGGCGTCGATGTCGCCGTTCAGCAGGGCGAGCATGTCGAACTGCTGCTGCACGAGCTCGACGTCGGACGCCGGGTCGAGCCCGGCCTCGCCGAGGGCGGCGAAGATCTCGTACTCGTTGCCGAAGCCCCAGTTGCCGATCTTCTTCCCGGCGAAGTCCTCCGGCGTGGTGATCCCCTGGTCGACGAACGACACCTGCAGCGTGCCCGAGCGCTGGAAGATCTGGGCGATGTCGACGATCTCGGCACCCTGCTCACGCGTCTGCAGCGCCTTCGGCACCCAGGCGATGGCGAAGTCGGCCCCGCCGTCGGCCAGCACCTGCTGCGGCACGATGTCGACGCCACCCTCCTCGATCGACACGTCGAGGCACATGTCGTCGTAGAAGCCCTGGTCGATCGCCGCGTAGTAGCCGCCGAACTGGGCCTGGATGAACCATTGCAGCTGCAACGTCACCGGATCCGGGGTGTCGCACTCGACCGGAGCCGCGCTGCCACCCTCGGCAGTGGTTGCCTCGGTCGCGTCGGTGTCCTCCGTGTCGCCGCTCGTCGTCTCGGTCGCCGCCTCTGTCGTCTCGGTCGCGGCGGTCGTCGCGCGCCGTCCGTGGTGGCCGCCTCGCCGCTCGCTGCCGTGGTGTCGCCGCTGGCGGCGTCATCGTCGTCGTCGCCGCATGCGGCGACCGCAAGCGCCAGCGCCAGCACGCTGACGGTCGCCAGGACCCTTCGTCGCGTCCTCATCTGGTGGTTCCTCCCCTTGGGCTCACGCCCCTGTGATGGTGGTCAAGCTCTCCAAGGCCATGGAGATCAGGTAGAACACCAGCCCCAGCAGGCAGGCCCCGAGCACGTAGGCCCAGGCCGCCGCGGTGTTCGCGGTCATGTTCGACGTGATCCGGGTCCCCAGCCCGTTCTGCGAGCCGCCGAAGTACTCGGCGACGAAGGCCGTGATGACAGCGGCCGGTGCGGCGATGGTGAGCGCCTGGAAGAGGTACGGCACGGCGTTCGGGACACGTGCCTTGGCGAGCACCTGCGACGGCGTGGCGGCGTAGGAGCGCAGCAGCTCGAGGTGCGTGGACTCGACCTGCCGCAGGCCCTTGGCCACGTTGACGAGGACGATGAAGTAGACGACCAGCGTCACCATCAGCCGGCGCGGGATCTCCGACGTGATCGCGAACATGTTGTTGAAGACCGCCACGAGCACGAAGATCGGGATCGCGTTGAGGGCGATGGCGAGCGGCGTCAGCATGTCGTGGAGGAGCCGGAAGCGCATCAGGAGGAACGCCATCGCGACTCCCAGGATCGTGCCGGCGAGGAGGCCGATGAGGGCGTTGCCACCCGACACGCGCGCCGCGGCCCAGATCTGATCGATGTTGCTCGTGAAGGCGTCCCAGATGCGCGACGGCTTGGGCAGGAAGTACGGCTTCCAGTCGAAGACCTCGACGGCCGCTTCCCACAGGGCGAGGAAGACGATGCCGAACACGACCGGCGGCCACACCGCCCGGAAGATCCGTCCGCAGGCTCATCGATCCTCCACCCCGCGCGCCAGGTCGAGCTCGTCGACCTCGTGGCCGCGCAGCGCCTCGCGGACCTCGGTGATCTTCTTGAAGAACCCGGCGTCCTCGCGGGTGTCGACGTCGCGGTGCGAGCCGAGCTCGATGTCGACGACGTGCGTGATGCGCCCCGGGCGCGGCGACATGACGACGACACGATCGGACAGGTACACCGCCTCGGGGATCGAGTGGGTCACGAACACGACGCTCGTGCCGGTCTCGGCGCAGATCCGCAGCAGCTCCGCCTGCATGTGCTCGCGGGTCATCTCGTCGAGGGCGCCGAACGGCTCGTCCATGAGCAGCAGCGGCGGGCGGGCGGCGAGCGCCCGGGCGATGGCGACGCGCTGCTGCATGCCGCCCGACAGCTGCCACGGCCGGTGCTCGGCGAAGTCGCCGAGCTTCACGAGCTGCAGCATCTCCATCGCCCGCTGGCGCCGCTCGGCCTTGCCCCAGCCCTTCAGCTCGAGCGGCAGCTCCACGTTCTTGACGACGGTGCGCCACTCGAACAGGCCGGCCTGCTGGAAGGCCATCCCGTACTCCTGGTCGAGGCGCGCCGCCGCAGCCGCCTTGCCGTTCACGCGCACGTCGCCGCTGGAGGGCTCGATGAGGTTGGCGATCAGGCGCAGGAGCGTCGACTTGCCGCACCCGGACGGGCCGATCAGGCTCACGAACTCGCCGGGCGCGACGACGAGGTCGACGTCGACGACGGCGTCGACCTGCTTCGTCGTGCCGGCGTTGAACACCTTGCCCGCGTTCGTCACCTCGACGGCGTTGGCCCGCGCCTCGCTCACCTCCGCTCCTCCGACGGCGGGAGGTTGCGGGTCGCCGCCATCTCGAAGGCGCCCACGACGCCGACGAGCGTGAGGCCGAGCACGGCCGCGCCGAGGAGGGCCGTGTACATCTTCGCCGGGTCTCCCGATGCCTGGCGGGCGTACTCGATGATCAGCCGGCCGACGCCGCCGCGCAGGCCGGTCGAGATCTCGGCGACGACGACCCCGATGACCGACGCCGTGGCGGCGAGCTTGAGCGCCGGCACCATGCGCGGCACGGCGGCGGGGAAGCGCAGCTTGCGCATCGTCTGGGCGTTCGTGGCGGCGAAGCTGCGCATCAGCTCGAGCGACGTGGCCGACGCCGACTCGAGCCCGCGCAGCGTGCCGACCGCGACGGGGAAGAACGCGAGGAACGCGCCGAGCACGGCGACGGAGAGCCAGCGCGGCCACTCCCAGCTGCCGAGGTGGAGCTTGCCGCCCCAGCTCACGACGAGCGGAGCGAGGGCGATCATCGGGACCGTCTGGGAGATCACGAGGTACGGCATCAGCCCGCGCCGGGCGAGGCCGAACCGGGCCATCAGCGTCGCCAACCCGATGCCCACCGCGGTCCCGATCAGGAACCCGGCGAGGGCGAGGCGGAACGAGTACCAGGCGCCGCGCAGCACGACGACGATGATCGGCGTGTCCGAGGTCCGGCTCTCGTCGTCGAACAGCCGGCTGCCCATGGTCCACACGTGTGGCATCGCCGTGTCGTTGGCCCGCGGCAGGATGCGCACGCCGAGCACGCGGCCGCCGTCCTCGGGACCGACGGCCTTGTAGAGCTCCCACGCCGCGACGACGAGGGCCAAAGCGAGGACGAACAGGGCGACCTTGCGGATCACGGGCGGTCCTCCCACAGCGCGACGAGCTCGCGTCGGCGGTCAGCACGTGTGCCCGTCATCCGAAGACCGTCACATCGGTTCTCTCGCTCGAAGACTCGCTCGTTCACTGCTTGGCGAGCCGGGTCGCGGTGAGTGCCGGGATGACGTGCTCGCCGTACGCCTGCAGGGTGGTGTCCTTGCCGTCGTGCTGGAGGTAGATCGCGAACTGGTCGACGCCGAGCTCGGCCAGCTCGTCGAGGCGGCGGGTGTGCTCCGCGATGGGTCCGAGGATGCAGAAGCGGTCGACGATCTCGTCGGGCACGAAGTCGGCGTGCGTGTTGCCGGCCTGGCCGTGCTGGTTGTAGTCGTAGCCCTGGCGGCCCTTGATGTACGCGGTCAGGGCGGCGGGGACGTCGGACGAGTCGCCGTAGCGGCCGACGATGTCGGCGACGTGGTTGCCGACCATGCCCCCGAACCAGCGGCACTGGTCGCGCTGGTGGACCATCGACGCGTCGGAGCCGTCGCCGACGTAGGCCGGGGCCGCGACGCAGATCGTGATCGCATCGGGGTCCCGGCCCACTCGCTCCGCCGCCTCCCTCACCGCGCCGATCGTCCACGCCACGATCTGGGGGTCCGCCAGCTGCAGGATGAAGCCGTCGCCGACCTCGCCGGCCAGCGCCAGCGCCCGTGGGCCGTACCCGGCGACCCACACCTCGAGCTCGCTCTTGGCCGCCCACGGGAACGTGATCGTCGATCCGTGGTACTCGACGCTGCGCCCGTTGGCGAGCTCGCGGATGACGTGCACCGCCTGGCGCAGCGTCTCGATCGTCGTCGGCTTGCCGTTCGTCACGCGCACCGCCGAGTCGCCCCGCCCGATCCCGCAGACCGTGCGGTTGCCGTACATCTCGTTGAGCGTGGCGTAGACGCTCGCCGTGACCGTCCAGTCCCGCGTCGCCGGGTTCGTGACCATCGGCCCGACCACGACGTTGCGGGTGGCGTCGAGGATCTTGCTGTAGATGACGTAGGGCTCCTGCCAGAGGATGTGGCTGTCGAACGTCCAGACGTGCGTGAACCCGTAGGTCTCGGCGCGCACCGCGAGGTCGACGACGCGCGCCGACGGCGGTGTGGTCTGGAGGACGAGCCCGAAGTCCATCGATGTCAGCGGGTGGTCGGGAAGCCGAGGTCGACGCTCGACGTGTGCGGATCGGGCCAGCGCGAGGTGATGACCTTGCCCCGCGTGTAGAAGTTGACGCCCTCGGGGCCGTACATGTGGGTGTCGCCGAAGAGGCTGGCCTTCCACCCGCCGAAGCTGTAGTAGCTGACCGGGACAGGGATCGGCACGTTGACGCCGATCATCCCGACGTTCGCGTCCCACTGGAACTGGCGGGCGGCGCCACCGTCACGGGTGAAGATCGCGGTGCCGTTGCCGTACGGGTTGGCGTTGATCAGGGCGAGGCCCTCGTCGTAGGAGCCGACCCGCGTCACCGACAGCACCGGGCCGAAGATCTCGTCCTGGTACGCCTTCATGTCCGGCGTCACGCCGTCGAGGAGCGTCGGCTTCAGGAAGTAGCCGTCGTCCGGCAGGCCGTCGCGGCCGTCGACGACGACCGTGGCGCCGGCGGAGGACGCGCCGTCGACGTAGCCCTTGACCTTGTCGCGGTGCTCGCCCGTGATCAGCGGGCCCATCTCGGCGTCGGGGTCGGTGCCCGGCCCGACCTTGATCGACGGGATCCGCTCGGCGATCTTGGCGACGAGGTCGTCGGCGATCGTGTCGACGGCCAGCACGACGCTGATCGCCATGCAGCGCTCACCGGCCGAGCCGTAGCCGGCCGAGACGGCGGCGTCGGCGGCCGAGTCGAGGTCGGCGTCCGGCAGCACGAGCATGTGGTTCTTGGCCCCGCCGAGGGCCTGCACGCGCTTGCCGTTCCTGGTGCCCGTCTCGTAGATGTACTTGGCGATCGGTGTCGACCCGACGAAGCTGACGGCCTCGATGTCGGGGTGCTCGAGCAGCCGGTCGACGGCGACCTTGTCGCCCTGCACGACGTTGAAGCAGCCGGACGGCAGCCCCGCCTTCGCCAGCAGCTCGGCCAGCAGCAGGGACACCGACGGGTCCTTCTCCGACGGCTTGAGCACGAACGTGTTGCCGCACGCCAGGGCGTTGGCGAACATCCACATCGGCACCATCGCCGGGAAGTTGAACGGCGTGATGCCGGCCACGACGCCGAGCGGCTGACGGATCGAGTACACGTCGACGCCCGTCGACACCTGCTCGCTGTAGCCGCCCTTCAGGAGGTGCGGGATGCCGGTCGCGAACTCGATGTTCTCGAGGCCGCGGGCGAGCTCCCCGAGGGCGTCCGAGAGCACCTTGCCGTGCTCGGCGGTGACGAGCGAGGCGATCTCCTTGCGGTTGGCGTCGACCAGCTCGCGCAGGTGGAACATGACCTCCGCCCGGCGCCCGAGCCCGGTGGCCCGCCAACCCGGGAACGCCGCCTTGGCGGCGGCGACGGCGGCGTCGACTTCGGCAACGCTGGCGAAGTCGACGCTGGCCGCCTGCTCCCCCGTCGCCGGGTTGAACACCGTGCCGGAACGTCCGGACGTCCCCTCGACGGCGACGCCGTCGATCCAATGAGTGATGCGGTTCATCTGTTCCCTCCTCAGACGAGATATTGCGACAGGCCGCGGCTTGACGTACTGGCCGTGGCCCTTGGCGCCCGTGAACGTGTCGTGCTCGACGATGACGCGACCGCGGCTGAGGACGGTGTCGACCTTGCCGTCGATCTCGAAGCCCTCCCACGCCGAGTGGTCCATGTTCATGTGGTGCTTCTTGCCGAACCCGATCGACGTGTGCCCGTTGGGATCCCACACGAGGATGTCGGCGTCGGCGCCGGGAGCGATGATCCCCTTGCGCGGGTACATCCCGAACATCCGCGCCGGCGTCGTGCAGCACGTCTCGACCCACCGCTCGAGCGAGATCTCGCCGGCGACGACACCTTGGTAGAGCAGCTCCATGCGGTGCTCGACGGAGCCGATGCCGTTGGGGATCTTGGAGAAGTCGCCGATGCCCATCTCCTTCTGGTCCTTGAAGCAGAACGGGCAGTGGTCGGTCGAGACGACGGCGAGCTCGTTCATCCGCAGGCCCTTCCAGAGGTCGGCCTGGTGGTGCTCGTGCTTCGTGCGCAGCGGCGTCGAGCAGACCCACTTGGCGCCCTCGAAGCCGGGCTGGGCGAGCTGGTCCTCGAGCGACAGGTACAGGTACTGCGGGCACGTCTCGGCGAAGACGTTCTGGCCCTTGTGGCGGGCCGCGGCGACCTCCTCGAGGGCCTCCGACGCCGACATGTGGACGACGTACAGCGGCACGTTGCCGGCGACCTTGGCGAGCTGGATGGCGCGGTGCGTGGCCTCGCCCTCGAGCTCGGCGGGCCGGGTCAGCGAGTGGTAGCGCGGGTCGGTCTCGCCGCGGGCGATGGCCTGGCCGACGAGCACGTCGATGGCGATGCCGTTCTCGGCGTGCATCATGATCATCGCCCCGGCCTCGTTGGCGGTCTGCATGGCCCGCAGGATCTGGCCGTCGTCGGAGTAGAGGACGCCCGGGTAGGCCATGAACAGCTTGAAGCTGGTGATGCCCTCGTTGTCCACGAGGTACGTCATCGCCTTCAGCGACTCCTCGTCGACGCCGCCGATGATCTGGTGGAAGCCGTAGTCGATGGCGCAGTTGCCGTCGGCCTTCTCGTGCCAGCGGCCGAGGGCGTCCTGCACGCTGGCGCCGGTGTTCTGCACGGCGAAGTCGACGATCGTCGTGATGCCGCCCCACGCCGCGGCGATCGTGCCGGTCTCGAACGTGTCGCTCGACTCCGTGCCGCCGAAGGGCATCTCCATGTGCGTGTGCACGTCGACGCCGCCCGGCACGACGTACTTGCCGGTGGCGTCGATCGTCGTGTCGGCGGCGACCCCCAGGGCATCCGCCTGCCCTGGGGCCAGGACCGCCGCGACCGTCTCGCCGTCGATCAGCACGTCGGCGGCGACGCGGCCGCTGGGGCTGACGACGGTGCCACCTGAGATGAGGGTGGTGGACGTCATTGCGTTCCCCGGCCACGCAGGCCGTTGCTGGCCGCTCCCTCGCTGGCGCTCGGTCGCTCGCAGTGGTTCACGCGGCTCATGCCTCCACCAGCTCGCCGTAGGCGTCGGGGCGGCGATCGCGGTAGAAGGCCCAGCGATCGCGCACCAGCTTGATCTTGTCCATGTCGAGGTCGCGGACGATCAGCTCCGGCTTGTAGGGGTCGCCCACGTCACCGACGAACTTGCCCTCCGGGTCGACGAAGTAGCTCTGGCCGTAGAAGTCGTCGTCGCCGATGTCGGCCTCGATGCCGACGCGGTTGATGGCGCCGACGTAGTACATGTTCGCCACCGCGGCCGCCGGCTGCTCGACGCGCCAGATGTACTCCGACAGCCCGCGGCTCGTGGCCGACGGGTTGAACACGATCTCGGCGCCGTTCAGGCCGAGCGCCCGCCAGCCCTCCGGGAAGTGGCGGTCGTAGCAGATGTAGACGCCGACCTTGCCGACGGCCGTGTCGAAGATCGGGTACCCGCCGTTGCCGGGCCGGAAGTAGAACTTCTCCCAGAAGCCCTTCGTCTGCGGGATGTGCTGCTTGCGGAAGCGGCCGAGGTACGTGCCGTCGGCGTCGATGACGGCCGCCGTGTTGTAGTACACGCCCGCCTGGACCACCTCGTACATCGGCAGCACCATCACCATCCCGAGCTCCTTGGCGACGGACTGGAAGCGCTGCGTCGTCGGCCCGTCGGGGATCGGCTCGGTGTAGTCGTAGTAGGCGGTGTCCTGCACCTGGCAGAAGTAGGGGCCGTAGAACAGCTCCTGGAAGCAGATGATCTGGGCCCCGTCGGACGCGGCCTCGCGCGCCGCCTCCTCGTGCTTGTCGATCATGGCGTCCTTGGTGCCGGCCCAGTCGGTCTGCAGCAAGGCGGCTCGGACGGTGTTGGCCATGGTCCCCCCGTTGGGTGCAGGCGATTCGTACGGCGGTCGAGCCCGGATCGTAATGTCACACGGAGTGCTGGACAATAGGACCATTGTGACCGTACATTGCGTTCACGAACGCTTCACATCCGTCCCGGCCGCGCTCGCCGGCTCCCCGGCGATGACCCACGCGTCGTCGTGCTGAACGACATCGTCGCCCGCATCAGCGACGACGCCGGGCGGGGCGGCGAGGCCCGCAGCGCCCGCCGGATCGCCGGCGTGATCGGGCGCATGATCACCGCTGGTGAGCTGCCCGTCGGCACCCGCCTGCCGACCGTGCGCGAGCTGGCGACGCGCCTCGGCGTGTCCCCGACGACCGTCAGCGAGGCCTGGCACTCGCTCGCCGCCGTCGGTGCGATCGAGGCCCGCGGCCGCAACGGCACGTACGTCCGGCCGCCGACGGGACCCGGCGGGCCGCGGCGCTACCGGCGGATCACCGAGGGGCCGGGGCACTTCGACCTCGACCTGTCGACCGGCACACCGGACCCGGACCTGCTCCCCGACCTCGGGCCGGTGGTGTCGCGGGTCGGCAAGCAGTCGCTGACGTCGAGCTACCTCGACCACCCCGTGCTCCCGGCGCTCGAGGACGAGCTGCGGGCCACGTGGCCGTTCCCTCCCGAGGCGGTCACCGTGGTCGACGGGGCGATGGATGCCCTCGACCGCGTCGCCCAGGTCGTGCTGCGGCTCGGCGACCGCGTCGTCGTGGAGCACCCGGGGTTCCCGCCGATGCTCGACCTGCTCGACCAGATGGACTGCGTCGTGGTCGGGGTCGACGTCGACGACGACGGTCCGACGGTCGCCGGCCTGCGGGCCGCTCTCGCCGAGGGCGACGTGCGGGCCGTGATCCTGCAGCCGCGGGCGCAGAACCCGGCCGGCGCGCGCCTGACCGTCGAGCGGGCCAGGGCGCTCGCCGACGAGCTGGCGGGCAGCGAGGCGATCGTCGTGGAGGACGACCACGCCAACGACATCTCCACCGCCGGGCTCGTCAGCCTCGGCACGTGGCTCCCCGGGCGGACCGTGCACATCCGCAGCTACTCGAAGTCGCACGGCCCGGACCTGCGCCTGGCTGCGGTCGGTGGCGCCGGCGACGTCGTGACGGCGGTCGCCAACCGTCGCCTGCTCGGGCCCGGCTGGTCGAGCCGCATCCTGCAGGCGCTGCTGCTCGAGCTGCTCCAGGACCCCGCCACGCCCGCGGTGATGGCGCGGGCCCGGGAGGTCTACGGCCGGCGCCGCGCCCTCGTGTGCGAGGTGCTGTCCGCGGCCGGCATCGGGGTGTCCGGCGTCGACGGCATCAACCTGTGGGTGCGCGTCGGCGACGAGCGCTCGGCAGCCGTCGCGCTCGCCGCCCGCGGCATCGGCGTCGCGCCCGGCGAGCCCTTCCTCGTGCGTCCCGACGACGACCACCTCCGCGTCACCGTCGGCCTGCTGTCCGGCCCCGACGACCACGTCCGCCAGATCGCCACCGACCTGGCCCATGCCGCCGCCCGCCCCCCGACCCGCCAGACCCACCACCGGTGAGCCTCCGTCCTGTCAGTGCGTAGCGGCCCGATCGGGCCGCAATCGACTGACAGAACGGGCTCGGTACCCTCGGCGTGATGGGTGAGCCGCTCACGCTGTGGTGCGACGACCTCGACGCGGCGGTCGCCGCCATGCGCTCACTGGGGCTGCGGCTCGACGTGATCATGCCGGCGGACTCCCCGGCGCAGGCCGATCTCTCCGGCGACGGGCTGGCCCTGCGGCTGCGGCGCCGGCCGGAGGCGCCGGCGCCGGACGCCGGGCGGGCCGGGATGGCCTACCGCGACCTGCTGCCCGAGCGGGAGGGCGGGCGCTTCATCGCGTCGCACATCACGATCGCCGACGGCGGGCCGGTGCCGGACTACGTGCACCACCACGACGTGCGGTTCCAGGTCATCCACTGCGTCCGGGGCTGGGTCCGCGTCGTCTACGAGGACCAGGGCGAGCCGTTCACGATGCATGCCGGCGACACCGTGCTGCAGCCGCCGCACATCCGCCACCGCGTCCTCGAGAGCTCGCCGGGGCTGGAGGTCTTCGAGCTGACCGGGCCGGCCGAGCACCCGACGTTCGTCGAGCACGACATGACGTTGCCGACCGGCGAGGTGCGCCCGGATCGCGACTTCGGCGGCCAGCGCTTCGTGCGCCACGAGCTGGCGACGGCGACGTGGACGCCGTGGCGCAGCCCCGGGTTCGAGGCCGCCGACACCGGCATCGGTGCGGCGACGGGCGGGGTCGGCGGCACGCGGACCGTCCGGGCGACCGGCACCGGGTCAGCGCTCGGAGCGACCCGCCACGACGCCGAGCTCGTGCTGTGGTTCGTCGAGCGGGGCACGGCGACGCTGCGGCTCGGCGGCGTCACGCGGCACCTCGACGTCGGCGATGCCGTGGCCGTCCCGGCTGGTGTCGACCACGCGCTCAGCGACTGCAGCGCCGACCTGACGTTCTACGAGGTCACCCTCCCAGCCTGACGGCAGGGCCCGGCGCAGCGCGATGCGATCGGTCCCAGTCGCCAGGACGACCCACGCGTCCGGCGCCACCCGCAGCACGGCGATCGCCGCCTCGGGCGTCACGATCGGCGCCACGTCGGGCGCCGGCGCGCCGACCCCGACCGCCGCCAGCAGGTGGCGGTGCCCGGCCGTCGCCACCGCGCTCCCCCACCCTGGCGAACCGGGACCGAGGCGCTCGGCGTGGTGGACGACCGGCCGCCCGTCGCGCTCGACGCGCCACGACATCGTCAGGTCGCCGGACGGCTCACCGTGGCGGCCGAGCGCGACCTCCTCGACGATCCACGCCGCGGCGCCCGCCGCGAGCGACACCAACGTCGTCGTGCGGTGCCGGCAGCCGGCGACGAGCACGAGCGGCTCCGGCACCCACGACAGCAGCCCGCCGGCCGCGACCGTCGCCCGCACGCGCTGCGACGAGGCGTCACCACGCGGGACTCGGCCACGCCATCGTCGCGGCGACCGAACCGAGCGACAGCCGGGCGCCCGGGCCGACGACGACGTCGAGGGCCAACTCGTCACCGCCGACCGGCGCGGCAGCCGACCCGACGAGGAGCACGCGGTCGCCGACGCGGCGGAGGGCGAGCGGCGGCTCGGAGCGCACGTCGACGAGGACGTCGCGTCCGTCGCGCCGGGCGACCTCCACGCGCGCCGCGGCCCTCACGTCGTCGCCGGGACCTTCCACTCGGCGACGACCGCGCGCACCCAATCGGCGATCGCCGCGGCCCCGTCCGGGGTGCGCAGCGACGTCGGGTGCACCGGGCCGGTGCGGCGGGCTGTCGCGTCGGCGAGCATCCGGTCGACGTCCGCGCCGACGTGCGGGGCGAGGTCGACCTTGTTGATCACGAGCACGTCGGCTGACGCCACGCCCGGTCCGCCCTTGCGCGGCACGTCGTCGCCACCGGCCGTGTCGAGGACGAACACCTGGGCGTCGACGAGCCCGCGGCTGAAGATCGCGGTCAGGTTGTCGCCGCCGGACTCGATCAGCGTGACGTCGACGTGCCCGAGCGCCGCCTCCAGCGCCTCGGCGGCGTCGAGGTTGGCGGCGATGTCGTCACGGATCGCGGTGTGCGGGCAGCAGCCGGTCTCGACGGCGACGATGCGCTCCACCGGCAGCACCTCGGCCCGGCGCAGGGCCTCGGCGTCCTCGGTCGTGAAGATGTCGTTGGTGACGACGGCCATCGAGAGCTCGTCGCGCAGCAGGACGCACAGCGCACCGACGAGCGTCGTCTTGCCGCTCCCGACCGGACCACCGATGCCGATGCGCACGGGTCGGTCGAGCCCGCTCCCCGGCGCCGGCGGGTGCGGGTGTGTGAGCCGAGCGAGTCCCCGAGCGAGCGAACGACTCGGCGTCGTGGTCGTCGTGGTGGCCGTGCCCCATGGGGTGCTCCGTTCCGTGGGTCAGGCGACGAAGAGGCGGGCCGTCCAGTGCCCGTGGTCCTCGCCGAGGATGTCGGTCAGGGCCCCGCCGAGCGCGGGGAGGTCGCGCGGCGCGGCCGCCGCCCACTCGTCGGCCGATGCGACGAGGTCAGCGATCAGCGGCGCGGCCGCGGCCTGGATCGCGGCGACGGCGATCGGGTCGAGGCCGAGCAGGCGGACGCCGGCAGATGTCACGGCCGCGGAGAGGTGGTGCATCGTGATCGTCGCCGCGTCATGGACGGTGCCGCCGGCGACTGCCACGAGGGCGCCGAGGACGATCGGCTGCTGGCACCCGTCGAGGTCGTCGAGCGACGCGTCGGGCCAGACCCGGCGGCCGACCCGCAGCAGCTGGCGGCCCATCCGCCGACCGACGTCCCGCAGCCGGGGCGACAGGATCCGCACCGTCAGCTCGGCGTCGAGCTCGGCGTGGCCGCCGGCCACGGAGGCGGCGGCGAACGCGGCATCGGTCACGCCGGTCGACGCCAGGCGGGCGTGGAGGTAGCGGGCCAGCGACGCGTCGTCGTGGACGTCGCCGAAGCGGACTGCGGCCTCGACGCCCGCCGAATGGGCGTGGGCGCCGGCCGGGAAGCGCCCGTCGGCGAGCAGCAGCAGCGCCGGATCTCATCCGAGTGCCTGGTGCGGGGGGGACCCTCACCAAACGCTCCGATGCACGAAACACTCGGATGGGGGAACCGTGACTGCTTCGGCCCCCGTCCGCAGCTCGCGTGGATGGTCAGGTCGAGCGTCGGCCCGCCTCGGGCCGGCGGCGCCAGCCGCAGCGAGACAGGCGAGCGGAGGCGAGTCTTCGAGCCGGAACGAGCCCATCAGAAGAGGAAGTATCGCTGGGCCATGGGGAGCTCGGTGGCGGGGGCCTCCTCGACGAGCTCGCCATCGATGCGGACGGCGAACGTGTCGGGGTCGATCTCGATCCGCGGCAGGGCGGTGTTCTCGGGCAGGTCGGCCTTCGTCAGCGACCGCGTCGACGCCACCGGCACGAGCTCGCGACGCAGGCCGAGGCGCTCGGGCAGGCCGGCCTCGATCGCCTCCGGGGCGACCCACGCCAGCGACAGGTGCGGCGCGACGAACGGCCCGGCGCCGAACATCGGGCGGGGGAAGATCGGCTGCGGCGTCGGGATCGACGCGTTGGCGTCGCCCATCGCCGCCCACGCGACCATCCCCGCCTTCAGCACGGCGTGCGGGCGGACGGCGAAGAACGCCGGCTCCCACAGCACGAGATCGGCGAGCTTGCCGACCTCCACCGAGCCGATGTCGGCGGCGAAGCCATGCGTGATCGCCGGCGCGATCGTGTACTTGGCGACGTAGCGGCGAGCCCGGTTGTTGTCGGCGATCCCGTCTCCCGGAAGCGACCCGCGCCGCCGCTTCATGACGTGGGCGGTCTGCCACGTGCGGATCACGACCTCGCCGATGCGGCCCATCGCCTGGCTGTCGGAGCCGATGATCGAGATCGCCCCCATGTCGTGGAGGATGTCCTCGGCGGCGATCGTCGACGGCCGGATGCGGCTCTCGGCGAACGCGAGGTCCTCGGCCACCGCCGGGTTGAGGTGGTGGCAGACCATCAGCATGTCGAGGTGCTCGGCGACCGTGTTGACGGTGTGCGGTCGGGTCGGGTTCGTCGACGACGGCAGCACGTTGGCGTGTGAGGCCACCGTCATGATGTCCGGGGCGTGGCCGCCGCCGGCACCCTCGGTGTGGTACGAGTGGATCGCCCGCCCGCCGATCGCGGCGAGCGTGCTGTCGACGTAGCCGGCCTCGTTCAGCGTGTCCGTGTGGATCGACACCTGCACGCCCGACGCGTCGGCGACGGTCAGGCAGGCGTCGATGGCGGCCGGCGTCGTCCCCCAGTCCTCGTGCAGCTTGAACCCGGACACGCCGGCGCGCAGCTGCTCCCAGAGCGACTCGTGCGACACCGTGTTGCCGCGCCCGAGCAGGGCGACGTTGACCGGCCAGTGGTCGATCGCCTCGAGCATCCGCGCCATGTACCAATCACCGGGCGTCGTCGTCGTCGCCTTCGACCCCTCGGCCGGTCCGGTGCCGCCACCGATGACGGTCGTGATGCCCGCGCCGAGCGCCTCCTCGAACAGCTGCGGGCAGATGAAGTGGACGTGGCAATCGACGGCGCCGGCGGTGAGGATGCGCCCGTTGCCGGACATCACCTCGGTGCCGGGACCGATGACGAGCGCCGGATCGATCCCGTCCATCGTGTCCGGGTTGCCGGCCTTGCCGATGCCGACGATGCGGCCGTCGCGCACGCCGACGTCGGCCTTGACGATCCCCCAGTGGTCGAGGATCACGGCGCCGGTGATGACGAGGTCGGGCGTGCCCTCGGCCCGCGTCGCCGTCGACTGGCCCATCGACTCGCGGATCACCTTGCCGCCGCCGAACACGGCCTCGTCGCCCCCCGCGCAGCGGTCCTCGGTGACCTCGATCCAGATGTCGGTGTCGGCGAGGCGGATGCGGTCGCCCGTCGTCGGCCCGTACAGCGCGCGGTACCGATCGCGGGGTACGAACGTCACAGCGGGCCCCCGACCTCGCCGCGCAGGCCGGCGATGACGCGTCGGCCGACGAACGGCACCAGCGCGACCTCCGTCGCGATGCCGGGCTCGAACCGCACCGACGTCCCCGCCGGCACGTCGAGACGCAAGCCGCGGGCGGCCGCCCGGTCGAACGCCAGGGCCGGGTTGGCCTCGGCGAAGTGGTAGTGCGAGCCGACCTGGATCGGCCGGTCGCCGGCGTTCTCGACGCGCAGCACCGTGACCGGGCGCCCGGCGTTGATCTCGATCGGTCCGCCGTCGCCGGCCACTTCACCAGGAACCATGTCGCCTCACTCGATGTGCTGCGCAGGCAGCAGGTGTTGTGGCCGGGGAACGCATTGAACAGTCAGACGATGGGCTGGTGCAGCGTGACCAGCTTCGTGCCGTCCGGGAACGTGGCCTCGACCTGGACCTCGTCGATCATCTCGGGGATGCCCTCCATCACGTCCTCGCGCCGCAGCACCTGGCGCCCGGTCTGCATGAGATCGGCCACCGAGCGCCCATCGCGCGCCGCCTCCAGCACCCAGTCGGTGAGGATCGCCACGGCTTCGGGGTGGTTCAGCTTGAGGCCGCGCGCCTGGCGGGCGCGGGCCACGTCGGCCGCCACGTGGACGAGCAGGCGCTCCTGCTCGTGCTGGCTCAGTCGCATGCGGCTCTTCCTAGCGCGTCAGATCGAGACCAGGCTGGCGAACATCGCGGGGTCGGCGTCGGCCACCTCGCCGCTGCGCTCGATGCGGCCGCTGTCCATCACCGCGTAGCGCTGGGCGAGGCGCAGGGCGAACTCGACGTACTGCTCGACGAGCAGGATCGTCATCTCGCCCGTCCGGTGGAGCTGGGCGATGGCGTCCTCGATCTGCATGATGATCGACGGCTGGATGCCCTCCGTGGGCTCGTCCAGCACCAGCAGCGTCGGGCGGGTGACGAGCGCCCGGGCGATCGCCAGCTGCTGGGCCTGGCCGCCCGAGAGCAGCCCGGCCGGGCGGTTCATCATCATGGCCAGCGCCGGGAACACGTCCACGGCGTCGTTGATCGCGTCGGCATCACCGCCGCGCGCCCGCTCGTGCACGACGTTGAGGTTCTCGCGGACCGTCAAGCCGGGGAAGACCTGGTGACCCTGGGGCACGTAGCCGATCCCCTTGCGCGCCCGCTTGTACGTGATCGCCTTGGTGATGTCCTCGCCGTCGAGGAGGATGCGCCCGCGCCGCGCCGGCAGCAGCCCCATCACGGTGTTGAGCAGCGTCGTCTTGCCGACGCCGTTGCGCCCCATCAGGCACGTCAGCGAACCCGACGGCACGTCGAGCGACACGCCGAACACGACCTGTGTGCGCCCGTAGGCGACGTCGAGGTCCTCGACCTGAAGTCTCATCCTCCGACCTCGCTGCGCTCGGCTCCGAGCTCGCTGACGCTCGCCGTGCTCATGTCCCCGTCCCCTCGGCGACCGCGCCGGAGCGCTCGTCGCGCGAGCGGCCGAGGTAGACCTCGCGCACCTTCGGGTCGCCCTGCACGTAGTCGACGCTCCCCTCGCTCAGGATCTTGCCCTCGTGGAGCACCGTCACCGAGCGGGCGAAGCGGCGCAGGAACGCCATGTCGTGCTCGATCACGACGACGGTGTGGTCCTCGGCGAGCTCCTCGAGCAGCTCACCAGTGGCCTGGCGCTCGGAGCCACTCATGCCGGCGACCGGCTCGTCCATCAGCACGAGCTTCGGTTGTTGCACGAGCAACATCCCGATCTCCAGCCACTGCTTCTGCCCGTGGCTGAGCACGCCCGCCGGGCGGTTCGCCTGGTCCTGCAGGCTGATCCGCTCGAGCGTGGCGACGACCCCGTCGCTGAGGCCGCGGCGCCGCCGCAGCATCCGCCGCAGCGGGAAGCGGTAGGTCTCGGCGAGGTCGAGGTTCTCGACCACGGTCAGGGAGTCGAAGACGGTCGGCGTCTGGAAGCTGCGGCCCATCCCCAGCCGCACCCGCTTGGCGGCCGACACGCCGGCCATCGACTGGCCGTCGAACGTGATCTCGCCCTCCGACGGCTTGGTGAGCCCGGTGATGACGTCGATCAGTGACGTCTTGCCGGCGCCGTTCGGGCCGATGAGGAAGCGCAGCTCCCCCTGCTCGATCGTCAGGTCGACGCCCCCGACCGCCTTGAACCCGTCGAAGTCGACGACGACGCCGCGCAGCGTCAGCAACGCCTCGCTCATGTCGCCATCAGCCCCTCCTGCGCCGCCGCTGGTTCGGGCGGGGCGACCGCCGCCGCCGGCGCCGTGCGGCGCCGCACGAACCGGCCGCCGATCAAGCGGGCGAGCCCGACGAGACCACCCGGGATGAAGGCGACCACCACGATGAACACGAGGCCCTGCACGTACTGCCAGGTGTCCGGCCACTGCTCGCTGACCCGCGTGGAGCCCCAGTTGACGAGGATCGCTCCGAGGACGGCCCCGTACAGGGTGCCGCGGCCGCCGACCGCCACCCAGCACACCATCAGGATCGACGGCAACGTGCCGAACTGGTTGGGTGCGACGATGCCGATCACCGGGGCCGCGACGGCGCCGGCCGCACCCGCCATCGCCGCCGCCACGACGAAGCCGAACGTCTTGGCGACGGCCGGGTTGTAGCCGAGGAAGCGGACGCGGTCCTCGCGGTCGCGCACGGCCAGCAACAGCCGTCCGTACCTGCTCCGCACGAGGTGCAGGGCGACGAGGAACGTGACGACGAGCAGCCCGGCCGCCACGAAGTACAGGAACGTGTTGGTACCGGGTTCGTACTTGTTGCGCCCGAACACGGTCTGGAAGTCGGTGAGCCCGTTCGTGCCGGCGAACGTCTTCAGCTGCCCGACCATGATCAGCGTGAAGATCAGGGCCATCGCCTGGCTCAGCAGGGCGAAGTAGGGCCCGCGCACCCGCCGCGAGAAGACCAGCCAGCCGAACGCGCCGGCGAGCGCCATCGGGATGAACAGCGCCAGCACGACCGTGACCCAGAGGTTCTCGAACGGCTTCCACACGAGCGGCAGCTCGGTCTGGTCGCCGTACAGCGACATGAAGCTCGGGAGCTGCCCGGGCCCGACCTGCTCCAGCGTGAGGTGCATGCCCATCGCGTAGGCGCCGAGCCCGAAGAACAGGCCCTGGCCGAGCACGAGCATGCCGCCGTAGCCCCAGGCGATGTCGATGCCGATGGCGAGGGCGGCGTAGCAGAGGTACTCCGCCCACTGCCGTGTCCGCGTCGGGTCGTCGAGGATCGTCGGCAGCGCGGCGAGCAGGGCGATCGCCGCGAGGAACACGATCCGCCCGATCCACGGGTTGCGTCGCGACCCGCCCAGGTACGACAGCGGCGTCTGCACGCCCGTCGCCTGGGGCACCGTCTCGGCCGGCGACACGGCGGGGAAGAGCTCGCTCACTGGTGCACCCTGACGACAAGCGACGCGTTCTCGCCGCAGCAGGTGCACCATTGAGCCGAAGACCGTGCCCGATGATTCGCTCGCTCGAAGACTCGCTCGCTCATGTCGTGAGCCCCCGCGAGCGGAACGACACGATGCCGTTCGGGCGGAACTGCAGGAACACGATGACGAGGCCGAAGAGGATGGCCTTGCCGATGCTCGCGCTCGTCCAGTACTCCGTGAACGCGTTGACGAGCCCGAGGGCGAACGCCGCGATGACGGCGCCGCGGAGCTTGCCGAGGCCGCCGACGATCACGACGAGGAAGGCGTCGATCACGTAGGTGAGGCCGATCTGGAAGCCGACGGCGCCGATCAGCGAGATCGCCACGCCGGCGATGCCCGCCAGGCCGGAGCCGAGGAAGAACGTCAGGCGGTCGACGCGCCGGTTGGCCAGGCCGCTGACCGCGGCGAGGTCGCGGTTCTCCGTGACCGCCCGCATCCGGCGGCCCTGCGGCGTGCGGGCCAGGACGAGCGAGACGATCGCCAGCGTCACGATCACGAGCCCGATGATGAACAGGCGGGTGTACGGCATGACGACGCCGAGGATCTCGATGTTGCCGTCGAGCCAGGACGGGGCCACCACGTTGACGTTCTGCTGCCCGAAGTAGTCCTTCGCCGCTTGTTGCAGCAGCAGCGCGCAGCCGAACGTGACGAGCAGCGTGTCGAGTGGCCGGTCGTACATCCGTTGCAGCAGCAACCACTCCATCAGGACGCCGACGAGCCCGGCGGCGACGAACGCCACCGGGAGCGACAGCATGAACGCCGTGGAGGTGGCCCCCGCGAAGAGGGCCACCTCCGTCTGCAAGACGTACGGCGTGTAGGCGCCGATCATGATCAGCTCGCCGTGGGCCATGTTGATCACGCCCATCTGGCCGAACGTGAACGTCAGGCCGAGCGCGATGAGGAGCAGGATGGAGCCCTGGCTGACTCCGTTGAAGACCTGCTCGAGGAACGTCTCCACTAGGGGACTGCGGAGCAATTGAGTGATCGGCCTGCCGTCGTCATGGTTCCTCCTGGTGAGTGCGTTGCTCTTCGGCCGGATGGGCGTTGCTCAGCAGTCCCCTAGGAGGCGTCGCACTCTCCCTGGGCCAGACCCGCGGCCCAGTCGTACTCCTCGAGGCACGGGTCCGGCTCGATCGGGCCGTCGGACGCCCAGACCTCGTCGATCAGACCGTCGGCGTTGATCTGCCCGATGCGGGCCGTCTTGGAGATGTGCTGGTTGCTCTCATCGACGGTGATCGGGCCCTCCGGCGTGTCGAGCTCGAGCCCCTTCGCCGCCTCCTTGATGTCGGCGACCTCGAACGAGCACGCCTTCTCGGCCGAGGCGGCCCAGATGTAGACGGCGTTGTAGCCGGCCTCGATCGGGTCGGCCGTCACCCGGTCCTCGCCGTACTCCTCCTTGAAGGCGGCGACGAAGTCGGGGTTCAGCGGGGTGTCGGTGAGCTGGTAGTAGTTCCACGCCGTCAGGTGGCCCTCGATGTTCTCGAGGCCGATGCCGCCGACCTCCTCCTCGGCCACCGACACGGACACCGTCTGGATCTGGTCGGGCGTGTTGCCCTTCGCCTTGAGCTCCTTGAAGAAGGCGACGTTGCTGTCGCCGTTCAGGGTGTTGAAGACGATGTCGGGCTCGGCGTCGAGGACCTTCGACACGATCGTCGCGACGTTGACGTCGCCGAGCGGCAGGTAGTCCTCGCCGACGATCTCCAGGCCGTTGGCCGCCGCGTAGGCGTTGATGATCTTGTTCGCCGTGCGGGGGAACACGTAGTCGGAGCCGACGAGGTACACCTTCGTCATCCCCTGCTCCTTGATGTAGTCCAAGGCCGGGATGATCTGCTGGTTCGTCGTGGCGCCGGTGTAGAAGATGTTCGGCGAGGCCTCCAGACCCTCGTACTGCACCGGGTAGTAGAGGAGCCCGTCGAGGCCCTCGAAGACCGGCAGCATCGCCTTGCGGCTCGCCGACGTCCATCCGCCGAAGACGGCGGCGACCTCGTCGGTCGTCAGCAGCTTCTCGGCCTTCTCGGCGAACGTCGGCCAGTCCGACGCCCCGTCCTCGACGACCGCCTCGATCTGGTGCCCGAGCACGCCGCCGGCCTCGTTGATCTCCTTGATCGCCAGCAGCTCGGAGTCGCGGACGGCCACCTCGCTGATCGACATCGTGCCGCTCAGCGAGTGCAGGACGCCCACCTTGACGGTGTCGCCCTCCGGCGGCGAGTCGCACGTCACCGTCTCGGCGGCGTCCTGCTCGGACTCGGCGGACGTCTCCTCGGGCTCGGTGCCCGCGGCCTCCGTCGACGCCGGCTCCGTCGCCGCGGGCTCGGTGGCTGCCGTCTCGGTGCCTGCGGTCGTGGCCTCCGATGCCGCCTCGGTCGCGGCCGGCGCCGCGTCGTCGTCGTCATCGCCACCACATGCCGCCATCACCAGCGTCAGCGCGGCGAGCGCGCCGAGGTAGCCCTGTGCCCGTCGTCTCATCCCCATCTCCCTCTGTTCACGGTGGGACGGGGCGGACAGTAAGGACGGCCCGTTTCGCGCTTGTTTCGAAGGCGGGTCGAAAGTGTGAAGGCCGTTCAGCCGGCGTTCACACCGCGCGGTCGGTCAGTAGGCGCCGCCGAGCTTCGTGTGGTCCCAGCTGACGACCGTCTCGACGTCGATCACGACACCGATGCGCTTCTGTGCCTGCTTCTCGATGAACGGCAGGGCCGCGTCGCTCGGCGGGCCCGAGTACTTCGTCGACACGCGGATCCCGAGGTCGCGGATCGCGTCGTAGTCCTCGATCAGCCGGGCCGTGCCGACGAGCTCGACGCCGCGCAGCTGGTCGTACGCCTCACCGCTCTCGACGAGTCCCGTGATCTTCGGGTCGCGCCGGATGTTCATCACCTTCTGGCTCTTGCCGAACGTCCAGAACGCCGGCTTGCCGTCGAGCACGACGTACCACATGGCCACGACGTGGGGATGTCCCGTCGGACCGATCGTGGCCACGTTGAGGACCTTCTGCTCCTCGAGGTAGGCGACGACCTCGTCGGTGCTCATCGTGATGTTGCTGCGGCGGCTCGGCATGTGGCCGACCGTAGCGATCGCAGCCCGTCCTACATGATCCCGGTGCGCAGCAGCTCCGGCGCCATCTCGCACTCGGCGCGCACGTCGCTCGCGGGGATCCGTCCGAGGGGGCCGACGACGTGGCTGACGAGCGACGTCGGCAACGCCTCGACCTCGCGTGACCAGGGTTCGATCGAGCGCTGGGCGACGCGGTCGACGATCGCCGCGATCATCGGCGACGGCAGTCGCCGCCCGCAGCCGGCCACGCACCACAGCGGCGTCCCCTGCAGCTCGGCCACGGCGGCCAGCACTGCGGACCCCGTCGCCGCCACGACGGTCGTGGCGTCGAGGGCCTCGGCTTCGATCAGCACGAGGTCGGCGGCGCTGACGGCGATCGCCGCGGCCTCGGTCGGGATCAGCTCGCTCTCGACGTCGACGCGCTCGAGGCGCTGCACGAACGACGAGCCGTGGTGCCCGGCGTCGACGGCGAGCACGCGGATGTCGCCACGGCGGGCCAGCGCGATGCCGACGAGGTCGGGCCACCCGATCGTCACGACGGTCGCCCCGTCGGGCAGCGCGGCGGTGAGCTCGTCGACGGTGCGGTCGTCCTCGATCTCGTCGACGGCCTGGCGCCCGGCGAGGAGCGGGTCGGTGCTCGTGAGCATCCGGGCGCACAACCACCACAGCGGGCCGCTCGTCGGGTGCCGCTCGACGATCCGGCGACAGGCGACGACCAGCCCGGCCATGTCCAGGCCGAGCCCACGCAGGGCCCCGGCGGTCTCCCGCACGAGGGACTCGGCATCGGCTCCCCGGGCCCGGGCCACGTACCGCAGGCGCTCGATGGGGTGCACGCCCTCACGGTACCGACCGCCGGCCCGGTACCTCATCCGGCGCGGCGTGTTGGGGTCCGTCGGAGCCTGCTTGCTACCGTCGCACCCCGTGGCGACCAACCCACCGATGGACCTCGTGCTGGCCCCGCTCGGTGCGGAGGCGCGCCCGCTCGAGGAGTGGTTGACGACGTTCCACCTGGCGAGCGTGGTCCTCGACCCGTACACCAACGAGAGCTCGTGGATCCTGCCCACCGCCACGCGGGTCCTGGAGGGCCTGCGGGGGTCCGACGCGAGGGTCAACTTCCTCGTCACGGCCGACGAGCGCGACACCCGCTCGTTCCTCGGCCCGCTGGTCAAGGAGTTCCTCGTGTTCACCGACCCGGACCGCGTGGCCGTCAAGGCGCTGGGCCTGAGCGAGCTGCCGGCGTTCGTGTTCGTCCGCGTCGACGGCACGGTCGCCGCCGCCGCCGAGGGCTGGACGGCCGCGTCCTGGCGCGCCGTCGCCGACGCGATCACCGCGGCCACCGCGTGGCGCTCGCCGGACATCCCGGTCGTCGGGGACCCGGGACCGTTCCACGGGTCGCCCGCGCTCGGCTGACACGTGCCGCGCTCGTTCGCGCTCCCCGACCTCCCGATCGTCGAGATCCTCGGCGGCCTCCGCGACGCCCTCGCCGGGCCCGGCCGCGTCGTCGTGGCCGCTCCGCCGGGCGCCGGCAAGACGACCGTCGTCCCGCTCGCCCTGCTCGATGCACCGTGGCTCGGCGACCGCCGCATCGTCATGCTCGAGCCGCGACGCCTGGCGACCCGGGCCGCGGCGCGCCGCATGGCGGCCATCACCGGCACCGACGTCGGTGACCTCGTCGGCTACCAGACCCGCGACGAGCGACGGATCGGCGCGTCGACGCGGATCGAGGTCCTGACCGAAGGCGTGCTGACGCGCCGGCTGCAGCAGGACCCCGAGCTGCCGGGCGTCGGGATGGTGATCTTCGATGAAGTCCACGAGCGCAACCTGACGACCGACCTCGGCCTCGCGTTCACGCTCGACGCGGCGGCCGCGCTGCGCCCCGACCTGCGCCTCGCGGCGATGTCGGCCACGGCCGACACCGCGCTGTTCTCCCGCCTCCTCGGCCCCGAAGGGGCGCCGGCCCCGGTCGTCGAGAGCGCCGGGCGGATGCACCCGGTCGACGTCCGCTGGGTCCCTCGCTCGCGCGACGAGCGCCTCGAGCCGGCGATGGCGAGCGCCATCCGCCGCGCCCTGCGCGACGAGACCGGCGACGTGCTGGCGTTCCTGCCCGGCATCGGCGAGATCTCGCGCCTCGCCGACGACCTCGTCGGCGCGCTCGGTCCCGACGTGGACGTCCACCGGCTGGCGGGCGCGCTGGCCCTCGAGGAGCAGGACCGGGCGCTCGCCCCGTCGCCGCCCGGGCGCCGGCGCGTCGTGCTGGCCACCGACATCGCCGAGACGTCCCTCACCGTGGACGGCGTCCGGGTCGTCGTGGACAGCGGGCTGGCCCGGGCGCCACGCTTCGACCCGGGCACGGGCATGACGCGCCTGACGACGGTGTCGATCAGCCGCGACTCGGCCGACCAGCGGGCCGGGCGGGCCGGGCGGGTGGAGCCCGGGGCGGCGTACCGGCTGTGGAGCCGGATGGAGCACGGCACGCGCCCAGCGCACCGACCGGCCGAGATCACCCAGGTCGACCTGGCCGGGTTCGTGCTCGAGCTCGCCGCCTGGGGCACGCCCGCCGAGGCGCTGTCGTTCGTCGACGCGCCGCCGGCCAAGGCCCGCCGGCAAGCCGTCGAGCTGCTCACCGACCTGGGCGCGATCGACGCGGCCGGCGCGATCACGCCGGCCGGGCGGTCGATGGTGGCCCTGCCCGTGCACCCGCGCCTCGCCCGGATGGTCGTTGCCCGGCCCGACGCGCTGTCGTGCGCGGTGGCCGCCGTCGTCGAGGAGCGCGACGTGCTGCGCGGCCGGACCGACCGGCTGCCCGCCGACCTCGCGCTGCGCATCGCCGTCGTGTGCGGTCACGTCCGCGACGACCGCGCCGACCGCCGCGCCGCCGAGCGGGTCCGGGAGCGGGCGGCGGACATCGCCCGACGGGCCGGGATCCGCTTCGACGCCGACCGCGTCGACCCCGACGCCGCGGGTGTGGCCCTCCTCGCCGGCTTCCCCGACCGCCTCGCGGCGCGGCGCCGCCCGGCCCAGTTCCAGCTGCGCAACGGCACCGGGGCGTGGGTCGCCGACGATGATCCGCTGGCGACGGCGCCGTTCCTCGTCGCCGCCGACCTCGACGGCAAGCGGACGAACGCCCGCATCCGCCTCGGCGCCGCCGTCGACGCGAGCGAGATCAGCGGGCTGCTCGCCGGGGTCATCGAGGACCGCCGGCTGGAGTGGGACGCCGACGCCGACGACCTCGTCGAGCGCGTCGAGCGTCGCCTCGACGCGCTGCGCCTCGGCGAGGAGCGGCGCCGCCCGGCGCCCGGCGAGGCGACGACGGCGGCCCTCGTCGACCGCGTGCGCGCCACCCGGCTCGCCGTGCTGCCCTGGACGCCGGCATCGTCGCAGCTGCGGGCCCGGATCGCGTTCCTGCGCGCCACGCTCGGCGACGAGTGGCCGGACGTCTCCGACCCCGGCCTGCTCGGGACGGTCGACGAGTGGCTGACCCCGTACGTCGCCGGGGCGACCGGGCGCGCCGACCTCGACCGGCTCGACCTCGTCATCCTGCTGCGGTCGCTGCTGCCGTGGCCGCTCGGCGCCGACCTCGACGAGCTCGCGCCGCGGACGTGGACCCTGCCGGTCGGGCGGGAGGCGGCCATCGACTACGTCGAGGAGCGGCCGACGGTGTCGGTGCGCGTGCAGGACGTGTTCGGTGTGCAGCAGCACCCGACGATCGCCGGCGGCCGTGTCCCGCTGACGCTCTCACTGCTGTCGCCGGCCGACCGCCCGATCCAGGTGACCGCCGACCTGCCGGGCTTCTGGACGGGGTCGTGGGCCGCCGTGCGCAAGGACCTCGCCGGCCGCTACCCCAAGCACCGCTGGCCCACCGACCCCGGCCACGAACCCCCGGGCCGCTGAAGACAGCGCGGATCTCATCGGAGTGTTTCGTGCATCCGAGTGCTTCCAGCGGGGGCCACCCGCACGAAACACTCGCATGCAGCAAACACTCGGATGGGTTGGCGGGGACGGAGCGAGGATGACACCCGGCCGCGAGCGGTCAGCGCTGTGGGTCCTGGCCGCTCCGGATGGAGAGCGACTCGAGGACGGCGAGCGCCAGGGGGCGGTTGACGTCGGCGGTCGACGGGGGGAAGTGGACCTGCAGCGTCACGATGCGCGGGCCGGCGATGCGGGCGGCGACGAGCAGGGCCTGGCGGGGGTCGCCCTCGCCGTAGGTGATCTCGGCCGCCTCGGCCGCGTCCGAGCCGCTGACCGGCAGGCGACCGTACGAGCGCTGCTCGTAGCCGCCGAGCGCCTCGTACTTGCGCAGCAGCTCGCCGAGCAGGCCGGGCACCTGCAGCGCCGGCGTCTCGAGCGGCGACTCCTCGACCGTGGCCGCGATGAGCACGGGCTGCTCGGCATCGGCGATCACGACGGACTGCAGCGCCGCCGGCTCCGGATCGACCTCGACCGAGCTCGCCACCGGGTGGGCGAACGTGAACCCGTCGCCCTCGAAGCGCTCGGTCAGGCGGTCGGTCATCGTGCTCATCGTGCATCACCTGCCAGTTCGCCCTGCGACACGTACGTGAAGTCGCCACCGGGCGGCTTGACCCACGTGAGCAGGTTCTGCGTGTTCGTCGAGGAGATCTCGAGCGAGGCGATCCCGACATCCCACTTGTCGCTCGCGCTGTTCAGGCCGTTCACCTGGACCTGCAGCTCGGACTCGCCGAGGAGGTCCTGGAGCTGCTGCAGCGAGATCCCGCCGCTGTTCATGCCGTTGAGCAGCTCGGCCGCCTGCTGCTGCACGATCGGGTCCTGGAGGTCGAGCTTGGCGTCGAACTTGACCTCGGCGCCGCCGTTCACCGACAGGCTGAACGACTCCGGCACCTTCGAGCTGGCGTTGGTGCCGCCGAAGAACTGCTCGATGCCGACGTTGGCCTCGCCGCCGAACTTGCCGCTCAACGACAGCTCGCTGATCTGGCCCTGGTCGTCGAACTTGACCGCCGCCTCGACGTCGGCCGACAGCTTGTAGCTGCCCGTCTCGCCGGCTCCGTCGACCGGAGCGACCGACGGCACCTGCAGCTCGCCGGAGGCGTTGCCGCCGAGGAACAGGGTCGTCTCGTGGCTGTCGAAGTCGTAGCGGGCGCCGGCCTTGCCCTCGACCTTGACGTCGAAGGCCCCGAGCTCGAGGTCGACGCCGCCCTCGATCCGGACCTCGCCCTCGAACTTCGTGCGCTGGTCGCTGTGGTCGCCGAGGTAGTCCACGACGTCGTCGACGGTGTCGGCCATCAGCCCGGTCGGCCCGGCGAACACGGACCAGTCGAGGTCCGGCGTGAGCTTCTCGTAGAGGCCGTCGACGAACGCCTCGGCCTCGGCCTGCGAGTCGAACGTGTAGCTCTGGGCGACGCCGCCGCCGAGGCTGACCTGGCCCTTGGCGCCCTTGGCGCCGATGTTGGCGCCGATCTCGCCGTCCAGCTTGAGGTCGACGCGGTACGTGCCGTCGGCGAGCTGCACGATGCCCGCCGAGCCCTCCACGCCGAGGTGGACCCAGGCGATGTTGAGCTCGCCGGCCAGCTTGTCCTCGGTGCTGCTGAGCTGGATGTCGCCGCGGACGGAGTCGAGGTAGGCGGTGCGGGCGTCGGCGCGGACCTGCGCCGGCAACCCCTCGAGCCCGAACAGGGCGCCCGGGTCGTTGCGCACGAGCGCCGCCTGCTGCTCGGCGGTGAGGCCCTTCCACCATGCCAGCTGCTCCTGCTCACTGGCATCGGCCAGGTCGCGGATCTGGCCGCGCCCGACCTCGTCGGCCCACTCGTCGAGCTCGGCGATCCGCTGCGCCTCGGCGAGCCGCTCGGCGAACCAGTCGCGCACGTCGTCGACGGTGCGCTCGAACCACGACGGCGTCGTCGGGATGTCGGCGCCGTCGCTCGCCCCGCGCTGCGCCTGGGCCTGCGCCCGGAGGTCGCGGGCGACCGACGTCAGGCGCTGCGAGACGGTTGCCAGCTGCGACTTCATCCCGCTCTTCCACTTGGTGCGGAAGACGTCGGCGTCCGGGCCGAGCCACGTCACCGACTGCACCGACGACGTGATCGATTCCTCACTCGTCGTCAGGCGGCTCGCCGTGCGGTCGAACGTCGTCGCCAACCGGTCGAGCTCGACGTCGTCCGCCCCGAGCTGTGCCATGGCCCCGACGGTACGGACCGGCGGCCCGGCAGGGAACGGGGACGACTCCCCGGTCGAGCCGGCCCGACCGACGCGGCCCGACCCGTCGCGAGGTGACAGCCAGCCGCCGACCACGTGACTGCAATGAGTCCCGGCCGCTCCGGGCATGATGGCCCCGATGGCTGACTACATCGAGCTCCTCCCGCTCGGCCCGGACGACACCCCGTACCGCCTCGTCACCACCGAGGGGGTCGCGACGTTCGACACGCCCGAGGGCACGTTCCTGAAGGTCGACCCGAGCGCGATCACGGCCCTCACCGCCGCCGCGATGCACGACATCGCCCACTTCCTGCGCGCCGACCACCTCGCCCAGCTGCGCAAGGTGCTCGACGACCCGGAGGCCAGCGACAACGACCGCTTCGTCGCCCTCGACCTGCTCAAGAACGCGACCATCGCCGCCGGTGGCGTGCTGCCGATGTGCCAGGACACGGGCACGGCGATCGTCAAGGGCAAGAAGGGCCAGTTCGTGTTCACGGGCGGCGGCGACGAGGCGGCCATCGCGGCCGGGGTGCAGCAGACGTACGAGACGTCGAACCTGCGCTACAGCCAGATGGCGCCGATCACGATGTACGAGGAGAAGAACACCGGCACCAACCTGCCGGCCGAGATCAAGATCTCCGCCGTCGATGGCGACGCCTACAAGTTCCTGTTCATCGCCAAGGGCGGCGGCAGCGCCAACAAGTCGTACCTCTACCAGGAGACCAAGGCGCTGCTCAACGAGGCGACGCTGCTGCCGTGGATCTTCGAGAAGATGCAGACGCTCGGCACCGCGGCGTGCCCGCCGTACCACCTCGCCGTCGTCATCGGCGGGACGTCGGCGGAGTTCGCCGTCGAGACGGCCAAGCTGGCGTCGACGCACTACCTCGACTCGCTCCCCACGGAGGGCTCCATCGCCGGCCACGGGTTCCGGGACGTCGAGCTCGAGCGCAAGGTCCTGCAGCTGTCCCAGCAGACCGGCATCGGCGCCCAGTTCGGCGGCAAGTACTTCTGCCACGACGTGCGCATCGTCCGCCTCCCCCGCCACGGCGCCAGCTGTCCGGTGGCGATGGCCGTGTCGTGCTCCGCCGACCGCCAGGCCAAGGGCAAGATCACCCGCGACGGCGTGTTCCTCGAGCAGCTCGAGACCGACCCGGCGCGCTTCCTGCCGGAGGTCACCGACCACCTCGACGACACGCCGGCGGTGCGCATCGACCTCAACCGGCCGATGGCCGACATCCTCGCCGAGCTCACGAAGTACCCGGTGAAGACCCGTGTGATGCTGACCGGGCCGATGGTCGTCGCCCGCGACATCGCCCACGCCAAGATCAAGGAGCGCCTCGACGCCGGCGAGCCGATGCCGCAGTACCTGCGCGACCACTGCGTGTACTACGCCGGGCCGGCCAAGACCCCGGAGGGCTACGCGTCCGGCTCCTTCGGCCCGACGACGGCGGGACGGATGGACAGCTACGTCGAGGAGTTCCAGGCCGCCGGCGGCTCGATGGTCATGCTCGCCAAGGGCAACCGCTCCAAGCAGGTCACCGACGCCTGCCAGCGCCACGGTGGCTTCTACCTCGGCTCGATCGGCGGTCCTGCCGCTCGCTTGGCCCTCGACAACATCACGAAGGTCGAGGTGCTCGAGTACCCCGAGCTCGGCATGGAGGCCGTGTGGAGGATCGAGGTCGTCGACTTCCCGGCCTTCATCGTCGTCGACGACAAGGGCAACGACTTCTTCGAGGAGGTCCGCCGCCAGGCCCAGGGCATCCCGATCGCCGTCCGCTGACGGCCGCCTCCGAGTTCTGAATCGTTCAAGGGTGCGCTGAGCGGGACCTTGAACGATTCAGAAGCCGGCCGGCCTCAGCACGATGCGCCGGCCGAGTCCAACGCCGTGGTGGCGGCGTCCGACGTGACCTCGAGGATGACGTGGGTCTGGACGCGGTGGTCCTCGCCCGCCGAGCGCGCCGGCGAGGCACGTGGCCTCCTCCTCGGACGACCCGTCGTAGACCAGCTCGGACTCGATCCACCCGTCGATCCAGGGCCGCGGGTAGCCGAACAGGACGTCGGCGATGCCCTCGTCGGTCGTCTCGCCGTCGACGAACGGGCAGCTCGTCCCGGCCGCGGGGAGGCGGCCGTCGATCAGGAAGTCGTCGACCGCCCCGTCGACGCACTCGCTCACCGGGTATGCCGTGTGGCCGAGGCCCTCCCAGCGCATCGCCACGGCGTCGCCGAGGGCGGCGGCCAGCTCCTCGGCATGGCGGCCCGGCGTCGCCGGGTCGTACTGGGTGCCGATCACGAGGATCGGGGCGGCGACGTCGACGGTGGAGATCACGGGCAGGTCGGCGGCGGCCGGCATGCCATCGCAGCCCCACCGGTCCGGCACGTCGCTGAAGTCGGCGCAGTGGATCGCGAAGTTGGCCGCCGCGAACTGGTCGGAGGAGCCCTCGGTGGCAACCTCCAACCCGTACGCCGACAGCGCGGCCAGCGTCGAGGCGTCGCCGTCGGCCGCGTCGCGCAGGGCGTCGCCGATCAGGCCCCACGTCCACGGGTCGTACATCGCGCCGTCGATCAGCTCGTCGAGGTCGAGCCGCGACAGCTCCTCGGGATCGCCGGCGAAGTGCGCCGTCGGCAGGCCGCGGATCGTGCCGCGGAGGCCGTCGATCACGGCGCCGCTGTCGGGTCCCGCCGCGCACTCGGTCGACGCGTCGCACAGCTCGCGGAAGCGGGCGACGACGGCGTCGAGCTCGTCGGCCGAGTAGTCGGGCGCGCCGTCGAGGGCGAGCGGGTTGTCGGGGTCGCCGGCGGACGGGTCGATCGCCCCGTCGAGCACGAACTGCCCGACGCCGTCCGGGTGGGCCATCGCGTAGACCGCGCCGAGCGCCGTCCCGTAGCTGTAGCCGAGGTAGTCGAGGCGGTCGACGCCCAGGGCGAGGCGCACCTCCTCGAGGTCGAGCGCGGCGTCGGCCGCGCCGACGAAGCCGAGCAGCTCGCCGGTGCGCTCGACGCACTCGCCCGGATCCGGGATGCCCATCTCGTCGGCCGGACCGCACTCGATCGCCGGTCGCGACAACCCGACACCGCGGGGATCCCAGCCCACGGGGTAGAAGACGTCCAGCAGCTCGGGCGGCAGGACGTCGGCGAACGTCCAGACGAACTCGACGCCCGGCGCGCCGGGACCGCCCGGGTTGATCACGAGCGGACGCCGGTCGTCGCCGCCCTCCAGCACGGGACGCGACAGGGCGACCTCGACCGTGGCACCGCCGGGTTCACCCCGGTCGAGCGGGACCGTGACCCACCCGCACTCCCAGTCCGTCGTCAGCTCGTGGGCGCCGATGCCGGGACACGCACCCCACTCGACGGGCACGCCGGACTCGTCGGCCGTCGCCGTCGTGTCCGAGGCGATCGCCATCGCCCCCTCGGTGCGCACGCCGGGGTCGGTCGCGCAGGCCGCGGCGAGGACGAGCGCGCCGGCGAGACCGGCGCCCGGCGCCCGGCGCATCAACGCGGCAGCGACGCGACCAGCGCGGCGCGGGTCGCCGCCACCTCGTCGGGATCGCCGCCGAACTCGACCGCCGCGAAGTCGGTGACGCCCAGGTCGGCGAGCGCGCCGATGCGATCGGTGACCTCGGCCGCCGAGCCGACGATCGCGATGTCGGCCGCGCCGGCCGCGCCCTCACGATCGAGCATCGCCCGGTAGCTCGGCAGCTGGCCGTAGACCTCGAACACCTTGGCCGCCCGCTCGAGCGCGCCCGTCACGTCCGCGGTGACGCAGACGGGCAGGGCCGCGATCACCCGCGGCGCCGGTCGGCCGGCGGCGTCGGCCGCGGCGTTGATCGTCGGCACGATGTGGTCGGCGAGCGTCTGCGGTCCCGTGCACCACGTCAGGGTCCCGTCGGCGAGCTCGGCCGTCGCCTTGAGCATCTGCGGGCCGAGGGCGGCGACGACGATCGGGAACGGCGTCGACCCGTTCACGGCCACGGCGGCGTTGACGCGGTACGTCTCGCCGGCGAAGCGCACCGGCTCGCCGCGGGTCAGCGGCCCGAGCACGCCGAGGTACTCGCGCAGGTGGCGCACCGGCTTGTCGAAGCTCATGCCCATCATCGACTCGATGACGATCTGGTGGCTCAGGCCGATGCCGAGGCACAGCCGCCCACCGCTGACGGCGTTCACGGTCATCGCCTGCTGGGCGAGCATCATCGGGTGGCGCGGGTACGTCGGCACGACGCTCGTGCCGAGCTCGATCCGCGGCACCTCGTGGGCGACGACCGCCAGCGCGGTCAACGCGTCGTTGCCGAAGATCTGCGACGCCCAGTAGGAGTCGAAGCCCTCCGCCTCGGCCTGCCGGGCCTCGGCGACGACGTCGTCGACCGTCCCATCGTTGATCGACCCGCTGAAAACCCCGTATCTCATGGCTCCGCTCCTCGCAGACTCGTCGCTCCGCTGTCTCGCTGAGGCTGGCGCCTCCGGCCCGAAGCGGGCCGACGCTCGACCTGACCCATCATGCTCGCTGCGGACGGGGGCCGAAGCGGTCGCTACCCGGCTGTCACCGGTGACCTCGCGCGTCGAGCGTGACACGCTCGACGCGAGCCACTCTCGGTCTCACGCCAGCTCCACCAGCTCCAGCCAGTTGGGGTTGAAGTAGTCGAGCTCGCCGTCGGGCATCAGCAGGACCTTGGTCGGGCTGAGCTGCTCGACGAACTCGGTGTCGTGGCTGACGAGGATCAGCGCGCCGGGCCACGACGAGAGCGAATCGGCGACCGACTGGCGGCTGCCCGGGTCGAGGTTGTTCGTCGGCTCGTCGAGCAGCAGCACGTTGTTGCGCCCGACCATCAGCATCGACAGCGCGAGCTTCGTCTTCTCACCCCCGGAGAGCGTGCCGGCCTCCTGGAACACCTTCTCCCCCGACAGGCCGAACATGCCGAGCAGCCCACGCAGCTGCGTCTCGGTCAACATGACCTCGGGCGGCACCTCGCGGCGGATGTTGTCGAGCAGCGACTCGGTCACGCGGAGGTTGTCGTGCTCCTGGGCGTAGTAGCCGGCGGTGACGTTGTGGCCCCACGTGACGGCACCCCGGTCGGCTTCCGTCTCGCCGGCGAGGATCCGCAGCAGGCTCGTCTTCCCGGCCCCGTTGAGGCCGAGCACGAGCAGCCGCTCACCGCGCCCGAGGTCGAACGTGACGTCGGTGAAGATCGGCGGCCCGCCGTAGGACTTGGCCAGCCGGTCCACCTCGATGACGGTGCGGCCCGGTGTCGGCGGCGGCGGGAAGCGGACGCGCAGCACCTTGTCGGCCCGGACGTCGTCGACCTTGTCGGCCTCGATGCGGGCGATCCGCTTCTCCATGCTGTGGGCGGCAGCGGCCTTCGTCGCCTTGGCGCCGAAGCGGTCGACGAACTTCTGCAGCCGGGCGATCTCCTTGGACTGCCGCGCGGCCATCTTCGACTGCCGCTCCTCGTCGCCGGCGCGCGACTCGCGGTACTGCGTGTACGTGCCCTTGTACTCGACGAGGTGGCCGGTGCCGGCCTCGTCGGGACGGTCGAGGTGCAGCACGCGGGTGATCGCCTCGTCGAGCAGGTCGAGGTCGTGGCTGATGACGAGCAGGGCGCCGCGGTACGCGCGCAGGAAGCCCATCAGCCACTCCTTGGCGTCGACGTCGAGGTGGTTCGTCGGCTCGTCGAGGCACAGCACGTCACTGCCCGCGAACAGGATCCGGGCCAGCTCGACGCGCCGCCGCTCACCGCCCGACAGGACGCCGATCGGGTGCTCGATGCGGTTCGGCCCGATGCCGAGGCCGGCGGCCAGGGCGCGGGCCTCGCTGTCGGCGGCGTAGCCGCCGTTCGTGCGGAACACCTCCTCGGCACGCGTGTAGCGGCTGACGTTGCGCTCGTCCGGGAGCTCCTCCATGGCGATGCGCAGCTTCTCGATGCGCTCCATCTCGGCGTCGATCCCGCGCCCGGACAGGATGTGGGCCACTGCCGTGCGGCCGTCGAGCACACCGGCGATGCGGGGGTCCTGCGGCAGGTACCCGAACATCCCCTTGCGCACGACGCGCCCCGCCGACGGCTCGGTCTCGCCGCCCAGCACGCGGAACAGGCTGGTCTTGCCGGCGCCGTTGCGCCCGACCAGGCCGACCTTGTCCCGGGGCATGACGGTGAAGTCGGCCGCCTCGACGACGAGACGGCCGCCGACCTCGACCGAGAGCGCCTGGGCCTGGAGCACCGGACCAGGGTGTCAGGCGGGACGTGGGCTTCCAACCACGTTGTGCGTCAGGGCGCGACCGTGGTCACCGGTGGCGCCGGCGCCGGGTCGGGCTCGGCAGGCGGCACACCGACCGTCACCGGCGGGTCCGGGCGGGGCGGCGGGGCGGCCGTCGTGACCGGCACATCGGCGTGCGGTGCCGGCGTCGTGGTCGTCACGACCGGGGCCGGGCGCACCGCCGGCGCGGTGGTGGTCGTGACCGCCGCGCCGCTGCCGCCCGAGGCGCCGGTCCCCGACCGCGACCCTCCGGCCGTCGGATCGCTCCCCGCGCCGCCGCTGACGCCGCCCTCGCCGGTCCCGCGGCCGCCGCCCCCGGAGGGGATCGACCCGGCGGCATCGTCGTCGAACGACGAGTCCAGGCACCTGCCCTGCGACCCGCGCGGCGCGCTGCCCAACGCGCCCGAGATCATCGCCGCCAGGGCGGCCTGCCCCGCCGGGCTGAGGTGCAGCCCATCGCCGGACAGCAACGACGCGGCGCCTGGCGTGCCCTCGGCGGTGCGCGCCGTCCAGTCGACGAGCACCACGTCGTCATGGGTCTGCGCGGCCGACGACAGGACGTAGTTGACCTCGTCCTGCTCGGGCTCGAAGCGGGTCACCCCGAGCAGCACCACCGGCATCGGCGCGAGCTCGTCGAGCAGGGCGTCGAGCTCGCGCCCGAACGCCACCGGATCACCGTTGTAGTTGTTGCCGAGCATCACGACGGCGGCGTCCCATCCGGCGGCGAGCCGCCGATCGAGGACGCGCCGACCGAACTCGATGAACCGCCCGACCTCGGCATCGACCTCCACCGCCCACCCCCGCGGCACGAGGCGGTCGCAGAGCTGGCCGCCGTAGCGGTCCGAGATCGAGGCCAGGATCGAATCGCCGATGACGAGCACGCGGTTCCCGTCGACGCGCCGTCCGACCGTCGTCGCCCGACCGGCCGCGACGGGGACCGAGTCCGCGGCGATGGAGTCGCGAGGTGCCTCCTCGGGAGACGTCGAGTCCGGGGTCGTCTCCGGTGCCGCGACGGAGGTCTCCGCCGCGACGAGGGTGCCGGGCAACGCGCCGACGTCACCCACCGTCGCCCGGACGTCGGGGGACGCCGCGTCGCTCGACCCGCACGCCGCGAGCGCGCCGAGCGCGAGCAGGGCGGCCAGCGCGCGGGAGGCGGCTCGCCGGTGCATCACGACATTGAACCGTCCGGTCCGCGGCCCCGCACGTCGCGCCCAGTGCGTCAGCCCTCGCGGCTCGCCCGCAGCTCGTCGCGGATCTCGGTCAGCAGCACGATGTCGGCGCCGGGTGCGTCAGGCGACTCCGGGTTCTCGCGAGCCATCCGGTCCTTCATGTTGTTGTAGGCCTTGACGACGAGGAACAGGAAGAACGCGACGACGATGAAGCTGATGACGGCGTTGATGATCAGGCCGATCGACACGTCCTTGTCACCACCGCCCGCGCCCTGGCCCGGGGGCGGCGGATCGCCGATGTTGAAGCCGATGCTCTCGAAGTTCTGGGCCCCGAAGATCGCCGCGATCAACGGGTTGATGAGCCCGGCGAGCACGGCGTCCACGATCGCCTTGAAGTACAGGGCCATCACCAAGCCGACGGCGACGGTGACGACGTCGCCCTTGTTGATGAACTCCTTGAACTCGTCCAGGTACTTCTTCACACGTTCCTCCGAGGTCAACTCACGACGTCGCTCGCCTCGCCCGCCGACGAACGGGCAGAGTCAACCACATGCCCCGCGCCCGGGTCCGGGACGTCGTCCTCGTCGGCGGCGTCGACGTCCGCGAAGCGATCGATGTCGCGCAGCGCGGGGAACGCGACGGACCACACCCCGACCACCCCGAGCGTGAGCGCCCCGCCGACCCACACGGCCGGGCCGACACCGAGCACGGCCCCGGCCACCCCCGACTCGAACGCACCGAGCTCGTTGGACGCCCCGATGAACACGTTCTCGACCGCCATCACGCGCCCGCGCATCCGGTCGGGCGTCGCGAGCGGCACGATCGTCGCCCGGATGAAGACGCTGACGGCATCGGCGCCGGCGAGGACGAGGAGGGCGACGAAGGCGACGGCGAAGTTGCCCGTGAGCCCGAGGACGATGGTCGCCACGCCGAACACGGCGACGGCCACGAACAGCGTCCGGCCGACGTGGCGTCGCACCGGGCGGATCGCCAGCATCGCGGTGACGAGAACGGCGCCGACGCCGGGCGCCGCGCGCAGCCAGCCGTAGCCGACGCTGCCGACACCGAGGCGGTCCTCGGCGATCGCCGGCAGCAGCGCGACGGCCCCCCCGAACAGCACCGCGAACATGTCGAGGGCGATGGCGCCGAGCAGCACGGGGCGGTTGCGGATGAAGCGCAGGCCCTCCATCGCGTGGTGCAGCGTCGGTCGCTCCTCGCCCGGCGTGCGCACCTGCGGACGGCGCAGGGTCAGCGTCGTCACGATCAACGACGCGGTGGTGAAGAAGACGGCGGCGACGAGGTACGGCACCGTCGGGCGCACGGCGTACAGGAAGCCGCTGGCGGCCGGCCCGACGATCAGCCCGAACTGCCACGTCCCCGAGTACAGGGCGATCAGCCGAGGCAGCCCGCCCGCTGGCGCGATGAGCGGCGGGAGGGAGCGGAACGACGGCGCAGCGAACGCCCGGGCCGTCCCGAACAGCGCGGCGATGAGGAAGATCGGCACCGCCGACGTCGGGTCGCTCGCCGCGTAGAGGCAGTACAGGACCGACGTCAGCACCTCGGCGCCGAGGGCGATGGCGGCGACGCGGCGACGGTCGAAGCGGTCGGCCGCCGATCCGGTGAGCGGCAGCAGGATCAGGGCGGGCAGGAACTCGACGAGACCGAGCATCCCGAGGGCGAGCTCGCTGTCGGTGATGTCGTAGATCTGCTTGCCGAGGGCGGCGGCCTGCATCGTGGTGGCGATCGTCTGGGCCGTCGCCGCGAGCAGGTAGGTGGCGACCGCGCGGTCCCGCAGCATCTGACGCCCGGAGGGAGCGGGGGCGTCGTCGACGGTCGGGTGCACCTCCGGCGACCGTAGCCGTGCGTGGTACACACGACGTCATGAGTGACCTCGCCGACGAGACCCGCTGGATGGACGCCGTGGACCAGGCCGCGCTGGTCGCGAGGGGCGACGTCACACCGAGCGAGCTGCTGGAAGCCGCGATCGAGCGCATGGAGGCGGTCGATCCCGCCGTGCACGCGCTGACGATCACCTGGTTCGACCACGCCCGGGAGATCGCCGCCGCGCCGGACCTGCCCGCCGGGCCGTTCCACGGCGTGCCGTTCCTGCTCAAGGACCTCTACACGATGTTCGCCGGGCAGACCCTCTCCAACGGGTGCGTGGCGCTGCGCGACGCGGCGATCGTCGACACGATCGACACGACGCTGGTCGGGCGGTACAAGGCGGCCGGGCTCGTCGTCGCCGGGCGCACGAACAGCCCGGAGATGGGCAGCCTCCCGACGACGCAGCCGATCGCGTGGGGCCCGACGCACAACCCCTGGGACCTGTCGCGGACTCCGGGCGGGTCGAGCGGTGGCGCGGCCGCCGCCGTGGCGGCGGGCATGGTGCCGTTCGCCAACGCGTCCGACGGTGGCGGCAGCATCCGCATCCCGGCCTCGGCGTGCGGCCTCGTCGGGCTCAAGCCGAGCCAGGGCCGCACCTCGATCGGCCCGGTCCGCGCCGAGGCCAGCCTCAGCGTCGAGCACTGCGTCAGCCGCACCGTGCGCGACTCGGCGGCCCTCCTCGACGCGGTGCGCGGACCCGGCATCGGCGACACCGTCATCGCGCCACCACCCGCGCGGCCGTACGCGGAGGAGGTCGGCACCGACCCCGGTCGCTTGCGCATCGGGCTGATGGACGTCCACCCGACGGGCGGGGACGTGCACGCCGACTGCGTCGCCGCGGTGCGCTCGGCGGCGTCGATGCTGGAGGGCCTCGGCCACGACGTGTCGCCGGCCTGGCCGCAGGCGCTCGCCGACCCGACCCTGAGCCAGAAGTTCATGGCGATGTGGTCGACGAACATGGCGATGGGCCGCGCCGGGTTCGCGGCGACGCTCGGCCGGGACGTCACCGAGGCCGACATCGAGCCGGTGAACTGGATCCAGGCCGAGTTCGCGGCCGGCATGTCGGCCGTCGACTACGCGGCGGCACTCGCGGCGTCATACCGCTTCCGTCGCGAGGTGCAGGCCTGGTGGACCGAAGGCTGGGACCTCCTGCTCACGCCGACGCTCGCCGAGCCGCCGCCCCTGCTCGAGGAGTTCGCGCCCGTCCCCGGCGACCCGGCCGCGCAGATGCGGCGATCGGCGACGTGGGTCGTCTACACACCGCCGTTCAACATGAGCGGCCAGCCGGCGATCAGCCTGCCGCTGCACTGGAACGACGCCGGCCTCCCGATCGGGGTCCAGCTCGTCGCCGCCTACGGGCGCGAGGACGTGCTCGTCCGCGTCGCGTCGCAGCTCGAGGTGGCCCACCCCTGGGCCGACCGCCACCCGGCCCTGTGACCCGTCCTGTCATGGCGGATCGGCCCGATCGGGCCCGATCGCGCTGACAGGACGGCTCGGCGCCGGCTACCGCGCCGTCCAGCCGCCGTCGACGATGAGCGACTGGCCGGTCATGAACGTCCCGGCGCCACCCGCCAGCAGCAGCAGCGCCCCGTCGAGCTCGTGGGTGTCGCCCATCCGCGGCATCGGGCTGTTCTGGCCGATCCAGGCGATCGCCGACTCGTCGGTCTCCATGCCGGCGGTCATCTCCGACTGGAACCAGCCCGGGCACAGGGCGTTGACGCGGACGTTGCGGCGGGCGAACTGCAGGGCCAGCTCGCGGGTCATGTTGACGACGGCGCCCTTGCTGGCGCAGTAGCTGGCCTGCTTGACCGGCGTCGAGCCGACGTGGCCGAGCATCGACGCGACGTTGACGACGCTGCCCCCGCCGTCGGCCACGAGCGCATCGCGGGACAGCTGGCAGAGGTGCCAGATCGCCGTGACGTTGATCTCCATCGTGGCCCGGAAGTCGTCGAGCGGTTCGTCCTCCAGCGACACCTTGCGGCCGATGCCGGCGTTGTTCACGAGCACGTCGAGGCGGCCGCAGGTGTCCAACGCCACCTGCACGAGGCGCTCGCGGTCCGCCGGCTGGGCGAGGTCGGCCGGCACGACGACGGCGTCCGTGAGGTCGGCCGCGAGCGCCTCGAGCCGATCCGCCCGCCGGGCGGCGATCACGACCCGGGCGCCGACGGCGTCGAGCACCCGGGCGAAGCGGTCCCCGAGACCCGAGGAGGCCCCGGTCACGACGGCGACCTTGCCGTCGAGTCGGAACAGGGCGAGCGGGTCGAGCGACGTGGTCATGGCGGCGGATCGTATTTCGCGCTGCAGTTTTCGCTCGTACGTGCCGATGAACCAACGAGGACCTTGTTGGGAGGCTCGACCCGCCATGAAGACGACCCTGCACCTGCACCGCCCCGCCCCGCCGGCGCCGCCCGCCCCGCGGACGGCCGTGCGCTCCTCGACGCTGCGCCTCGGGCTGCTCGTCAGCCTCGTGGCGGCCGTCGTCGCCATCGTCGCCGAGGCCGTGATGCACCTGCCGGCGGTGCTCATCCTGATCCCCGTCGTGATCATCGGCTTCGCCCTCTCGTGGCGGGCGAGCGGGCCGGAGGACGTCCCCCGCCGGTCCTGACGCCTGTCACTCGTCGGGCCCGTGCGGATCGTGGGACGATGGCGCCCATGAAGGTGCGCATCGGCGTCGGCCTGGGGGTGCGGACGAAGCTCCACGGGCCCGAGTTCGGGGACTTCGTCGACACGGTCGAGCGGCTGCGCTTCGACAGCCTGTGGCTCTCGGAGCGGATCACGGGCGAGGCGCCCGACCCGGTCGTGGCGATGAGCTACGCGGCGGGCCGTACGACGCGGCTCAAGTTCGGCATGAGCGTGCTCGTGCTGCCGGGTCGCAACCCCGTCGTGCTGGCCAAGGAGATGGCCACGCTGGCGATCATGTCCGGTGGGCGGTTGCTGCCGGCGTTCGGCCTCGGCGTCGCCGACGGCATGGAGCACCAGGCGTTCGGCGTGGCGCGTGGCGAGCGAGCGAAGTGGTTCGACGAGGCGCTGACGGTCATGCGCAAGTGTTGGTACGACGACGTCGTCGACCACGACGGCGAGCGCTTCCACTACGAGGGCCTCAAGGTCCGCCCGCAGCCGAAGCGGCTCGACGTGTGGCTCGGGGGGATCGCCCCGTCGGAGCTCAAGCGGGTCGGGCGGATGGCCGACGGCTGGCTGCCGTCGTTCGTCACGCCGGCCGACGCGGCCGCCGGGCGCGCCGTCATCGAGCAGGTCGCCGCCGAGCACGAGCGCGAGATCGAGGACGACCACTACGGCGTGCTCATCCCCTACACGATGGAGCAGCCACCCGACGTGCTGCTCGCCCAGCTCGCCAAGCGGCGCCCCGACCTCGACCCGTCGACGCTGGTGCCGGTCGGGTGGGACGCCGTCATCGACACGATCAAGCGCTTCGTCGACGTCGGCACGACGAAGTTCGTCGTGCTGCCGATCGCCGAGCCGACCGAGGACTGGGACACCCACCTCACGTCCGCCGCCGACGCCCTCCTGCCGCTCGAGACGTAAACCCACGGGGGGATTCCGTTTCTGACGACAGTTCGTCGGCTCCACGCCGACGAAGTGTCGTCAGAAACTGGTCCGGCCGAGGATCGCGGCGGCGGCGTTGCGGCCGGGGATCGCCGAGACGCCACCGCCGCGCCGGGCGCCGGCGCCGCACACGACGACGTTGGGGTGGCGGGTCTCGACGCCCCAGCGGCCGACGTCGCCCGGCGACTCGGCGAACGGCCACGACAGGTCGCGATGGAAGATGTGGCCGCCCGGCATGCCGAGGTCGGCCTCGATCTCGAGTGGACCCATGACCTCGATGCAGTCCGGGCCGAGCAGGCAGTCCTCGATGGGCTCGTCGAGCACGCTGTCCAACGACCGCAGGATCGCGTCCCGGGCCCGGGCCAGGGCACCGACGGGGTCGTCGCGGAACAGGCGGGCCGGCGTGTGCAGGGCGAACAGGGTCAGGGTCTGCACCCCGGCGGACCGGAGCTCAGGGCCGAGGATCGTCGGGTCGGTCAGCGAGTGGCAGTAGATCTCGCACGGGACGACGTCGGGCAGCGCGCCGGCTCGCGCCTGGCGGTAGGCCTGCTCGAGCTGGGCGTAGCCCTCGTTGACGTGGAACGTCCCGGCGAACGCCCGCGCCGGGTCGACCGCGCGGTCACGCAGGCGAGGGAGCCGGGCGAGCAGCATGTTGACCTTCACCTGCGCCCCCTCGGGAGGCGGCTCCGTCGATGCCTGTCCGAGCAGGCGGTCGAGCACGGCGGGCGCGACGTTGGCGACCACCTGCCGGGCCACGAGGCGGCGACCATCCCCCGTCGTGACCGTCGCGGTCGTCCCGTCCGTCTCGATCGACGTGACGTGGACGCCCGTCACGAGCTCGGCGCCCCGCTTCGCGGCGGCTGTCGCCAGCTGGTCGGCGACCGTGCCCATGCCACCCACCGGCACGTCCCAGTGCCCGGTGCCGCCACCGACGACGTGGTAGAGGAAGCAACGGTTGGCGAGCAGGTCGGGATCGTGGGCCGACGTGAACGTGCCGATCAGGGCGTCGGTCAGCACGATCCCGCGCACCGTGTCGTCGGCGAAGGCCCGTTCGACGAGCTCACCGATCGGGCGCTCGACGAGATCTCGCCACGCCTGCTCGTCACCGACGTGGCGGCGCATCGCATCGCGGTCACGCAGCGGCTCGGTGAGCGTCGGGAAGACGCGCTCGGCGACACGCGCGGTCATCGCGTACAGGTCGTCCCAGGCGTCGGCACCGACGCCGAGCGAGCGACGCGTCGCCGCCCGGTCGGCGGCGTCGACGAGCACCCCGCCGTCGCCGACTGGCGTGTACGACGACACCTGGCGCCGCTGCAGCACGACATCGAGGCCGAGCTCCTCGATGACGACGCGTGGCAGGAGGCTGACCAGGTACGAGTACTTCGACAGCAGGGCGTCACGACCGGGGAACACCTGCGCCGAGCGCACCGCGCCGCCGAGGACCTCGCGGCGCTCCAGGACGGCCACGGAGCGTCCGGCCCCGGCCAGGTACGCGGCACAGGCCAGGCCGTTGTGGCCGCCCCCCACGACCACCACGTCGTAGCTCGTACGGCTCGGCTCGCCCACGCCCGCACGGTACCGGAGGCCCCGCCGGCCACCGGCGGCCGGCGCCAGGTGGCGCAGCGGTGGGCGATGATGGCGGCGCCAGGAGGTGCGCATGTCGGTGGTGACGGTGTTGGACGACTACCAGGAGGTGGCGCTGGCGAGCGCCGACTGGTCCGCGGTGCAGGCAGCGCACTCCGTCGAGGTGCTCACCGAGCACCTCGCCGACGAGTCGGCGCTGGTGCGCCGGCTCGCCCACAGCGACATCGTCGTCGCGATGCGCGAGCGCACGCCGTTCACCGCGGACGTGCTCGCCGCGCTGCCGGCCTTGCGGTTGCTCGTCACGACCGGGATGGTCAACGCCTCGATCGACCTCGCCGCGGCGGCGCGCCACGGGATCACGGTGTGCGGGACGGGCGGCTCCGGCAACGCGATGCCCGAGCTCACGATCGGCATGATGATCGCGCTGACCCGCAACTTCGCGCGGGAGGACGCCGCTGTCCGCGCGGGTGGCTGGCAACACACGATCGGGCCCGGCCTGTCCGGCACGACGCTCGGGATCGTCGGACTCGGCCGCCTCGGGATCCCGGTCGCGACCCTCGCCCACGCCTTCGGCATGGACGTGATCGCGTGGTCGCCGAACCTCACCCCGGCGCGGGCCGAACCCCACGGCGTCCGTGCGGTGGACAAGCGCGAGCTGTTCGCCACGGCGGACGTGATCAGCATCCACATGCCGCTCTCTGCCAGGAGCCGCGGCCTGATCGGGGCCGCCGACCTGGCGTCGATGAAGCCGACCGCCTACCTGATCAACACCTCGCGTGGACCGATCGTCGACGAGTCGGCGCTGGTCGATGCGCTGCGCGCCGGCCGGATCGCCGGCGCCGGGCTGGACGTCTACGACGTCGAGCCGTTGCCCGTCGACCACCCGCTGCGTTCGTTGCCCAACACGCTCCTGCTGCCGCACATCGGGTACGTGACGACCGACAACTACCGCACGTTCTACCGCCACGTCGTCGAGGACATCGTGGCGTTCACGCGCCGGCACCCCACTCCGCGTGCTGACGGCCCCCGACGACCGACAACGGTGACCCGTCGCCGACCGACGCCGAGGTGGACACGACTGCCGGTGGGCGCCGCTCGTCGTGCCGCGGCGCTACCTCCGCGACGGCTGGGCCAGCGCGGCCGGCGGTGTGTTGCCCGCCGTGGCCCCCGACGCGTAGTTCGGCGTCACGATGTAGACGAACTCGTTGATGCCGTCCTGCGCCAGCCCCTCCAGGTGGACGGACTCGGCGATGCGAACACCGTGGTGGGTGATCAGCTCCTGGTGGACCGGGAAGGCATTGGCTCCGCTGACCGGGTTGCCGAGGACCTCGAGCGCCCAGGTGTCGCCACCGATGAGGGCGGGGCGCCGCGAGGCGAGGTAGCGGGCTTCGCGCAGGTAGATGCCGGGCTCCATGGCGAGGAAGCGGGCGTGCTCCGGATGGTCCGGATGGAGCGGATCGTCGGGCGCGCTGGGATCCTTGGGTTGCAGCAGCTGGCCCCAGCCCGTGCGGAAGAGGACGGCATCGCCGGGTTCCACCGAACGGATCCGCTGGCGGCGCATCGCGGCCTCGATGTCCTCGACGGTGATCCGGTAGTTGTCCACGAGCAGCGGCCTGCCGGCGGCTGTCTGGGAGAGGTCGCCACTGGCGCCCTGATCGAGCTTCAACGCCAGGATGTCGAGCATGATCCCCCGGGTCACCACCGGGCCCATGTTCTCGGCGCCGAGCTTGTTCGTGCCCCAAGTCTCGGCGATGTCGGGACCGCGATGACCGCCGTAGAACACGGAGCCCACACCGACGTGGTTGAGGTTGTCGAACTGGGTCGCGATCTGATTCGTCATCGCGTAGACGTTCTCGTAGCCGGCGGGAAGTGGGAAGCGCGCCGGGTCGGGCACCCGGAACCGCTCCTCGTGGGCGCTGATCTGGTTCGGTCCCGACGGTGCCGTCCCCTGCACGTACCCCTCGAAGCCGGCCGGCGGCGGGTACCCGAGCAGCACGAGCCGTTGGTCGAACGCTCGCGGCGGGATCGTGTTGTAGGCGGGGAACCCGGAGAACATCAGCTCGCCGAGGTTGTACGTCTCGGTCGGTCGGCCCCGCTTCAGCAGGCGCAGCGCCTGCTCGGTCTTGTCCGGCGTGACCTCCTGCAGGGTGCCGCGCTGGTCGCCGCGCTGGTAGAACGCCGTGTCGTCCCATGCGCCGGCCAGCACGGCGACCACGTCGAACATCTCGTCGTCGAAGTCGACGGCCGGCGTCGGACCCCGCCGGCCACCCCGCTCGTCGTCGGCACGAGCCGCCGCCTGCTCGCCCCGCCCGATCGTGGCGATCGCACCGGTCGCGGCGGCCGCGGCCCCCAGTCGGAACACGTCCCGGCGGCCCATGTGGGACTCGAAATGGGCCTGCAAGTAGTCCATCCGCATCGCGCACCCCTTTGCTCGCGGTGCATCGAGGCTAACAACCGCGGCGCGGACGGTCTGTCCGCTGTCGGCGGGCGAGCCTGTTCGACCGTTGGCTGGAGCCGGTCGAGCCACGGTGGTCGTCACGGGCCCGCGATCGGTGTCGTTTGGGCGAGGGCGATGCGCCAACCGGCGTCGGCGTCCTTGGCGACGACGTAGGTCAGGCTGCCCGTCGGCGCCAAGGTGTCGGCCTGGTCGCGATCGTCGGTCACGTGCTTGGTGGCGCTGACGGTCGCGACGTCAGGTCGGATGAACCGGATGTCGTCGATCTCCGCTGTCGTCGTGACCTTGGCGAGCGGGGTGCCGAGGGCGGCGGTCATGGCCTGGCGCAGTGCGTCCTTGCCGGCAACCCGACGGCCACCGAAGTTCACGATGATCGCGTCGTCGGTGTGCAGGGCGAGGAACGGCTCGACGTCGAACTGGTTGGCCTGCACGTCGTCGACGAGTTGTCGGATCGCCAACTCGTCCTGCTCGACGGTGTCGAAGCACATCGCTCCACCTCCATCCATTGTGCGGAGCGATCTGCTCCGCACAATGGGTCAACGACCGTGCGGAGCGGTTCATTCCGCGAGAGTGGGATCGTGGAGGACCGCAGACGGACCGTTCGGCGGGCGGAGGTCGCGCGCAACGATCGGGCGCTGCTCGAGGCAGCCCGCGCCGTCGTGGCCGAGGACGGCGCCCACGCGTCGGTCGCCGCGATCGCGGCCCGCGCTGGTGTCGGCGTGGCGACGCTCTACCGCCGGTATCGCACGAAGGACGAGCTGTTCCAGCGGCTGAGCGCGCTCGCGATGAACGAGTACGCGGCCGCCGCCGAGGACGGACTCGCGCGTGACGACCCGTGGGAGGGCTTCGCGCACTTCGTCACCGCGGCGGTGCTCGCCGGCACCGGTGCCCTTGGTCCGATCGCCGGGACGGTCGAGGTCACCGACGCCATGTCTGCTGTCGCCGCCCGCGGTGATGCGGCTGCGGAGAAGGTCATCCGCCGAGCCCAGGCGGCGGGGGTGCTGCGAGACGATGTCGCGCCGGTGGACGTGGCACTGCTCATCGAACAGCTCGGCCGATCGCCATTGGTCGAGCAGCTCACCAAGCAGGGTCGGGTCGAGCTCCTCGACGTCGCCCGACACGCGCGTCGACGACTCGTCGCGATCGCGATCGACGGACTTCGTGCGCCCGCGCCGGAGCCGCTCCCCGGGCCTGTTCCCCCATGGCAGCTGTTCACCGGGCGATGGTCACGTCCCGCCTCGCCCCCGGCCTGACGGCACCATGCATCGCGACGCCAGGCTCGCGGGTCAGATCTCGCGCAGGAACTCGACGAGCGCGGCGTTCACCGCGTCCGATCGCTCCTGTTGCAGCCAGTGACCGGCTCCCGGAACCACCTCGAGGCGCCGCAGGCCGGGCACGGTGCTCGGGAGTGCCGCCAGCGCCTCGGGCGTGTTGCCGGCGATGAGGTCCAGCTCACCGCCGAGGTAGAGCGCCGGTTGGTCGATCGTGGCGCCGACGAATGGGGCGAGGATCGCGGGCAATGCGTTGATGTTGCGGTAGTAGTTCAAGCCGCCCCGGAAGCCGCTGCTGCGCAGCTCACCGACGTAGAAGGCGAGATCGTCGGCCGTCAGCCACGACGGCAGCTGCTCAGGCACGACGAGCTGATCGGTGACCGTCTCACCCATCGGGAAGTGCCCGTCCCAACCGATCTCGTGCACGCCGTCAGCGACGATGTCGCCGGAGATGGTGTACATGAAGCCCAGCACCGAGCGTCCGACGTCGGCCTCGAGGTCGGCCTCGGCGACACCGGGCTCCTGGAAGTAGAGGCGGTAGTAGTCCCGGCCGGCCGCCTCGGCACGCATCAGGTCGTTGATCGTCATGCCCTCCGGAAGTGCACCGATCGGCGGGATGTAGGGCACGCTCAGCGCGGCAACGGCGCGGAACACGTCCGGGCGCATGAGCGCCGCGAACCACGCCACGGGCGCACCCCAGTCGTGGCCGACGACCACGGCGTGGTCCTCGCCGAGGGCGGCGACGACGCCGACGACGTCGCCGACGAGATGGCTGATGGTGTAGGCCCCGACCTCGACGGGCTGGCTGGTCGACCCGTACCCGCGCATGTCGATGGCGACGGCCCGGTACCCGGCAGCGGCGACCGCCGGGAGTTGATGGCGCCACGAGTACCACGACTCGGGGAACCCGTGGCAGAAGATCACCAGCGGACCGTCGCCCATCGCCACGGTGTGGATCGAGATCCCGTTCGCGTCCACCTGACGGTGCTCGAACCCGTCGCTCATCGGCCCCTCCTTGCTCGGTGCCGCAACGTACCCCCAGCACACGATGCCCCACGTGCGACAGGCGGGTCACTCGCCGGGTCGAGGTCGCGGCACGCGCCTGTTCGTCACCCAACGTTGCGGCAGGTGCCGGCCCCGCAAGGTCGTGCCCGGCCGCCGGCGGGCGGACTCCGTTCGTACCATCGGCGCATGGCGCTCACTCCGGACGATGTCTCCTTCCTCGACCAGCAACACTCCGCGGCGATGGTGACGATCGCCGCCGATGGAATGCCGAAGGTCGTCCGCGTCGGCGTCGCGAGGGTCGACGGTCACCTGTGGTCGAGCGGCACGGAGGATCGGGTGCGCACACGACGCCTCCGACACGACCCGCGCTGTGTGCTGTACGTGCACGACGCGACCGCTGGTTGGCTCGCGCTCGAGACGACTGTCACCATCCTCGATGGCCCGGAGGTACCACAGCAGTCGGTGCGGCTGTTCCGCGTGATGCAGGGCAAGCCCGAAGGTCCACTGCGATGGTTCGGCGCAGAGCTCGACGAGGTCGCCTTCGAGGCCCAGATGGTCGACGAGCGCCGGATCATCTACCAGTTCGAGATCCAACGCTCCTACGGCATGTCGGCGCCGCTGAGCACGTCGTGATGGCCACTCGCAGACCTTGACCCCGAGTGCGATGCGCTGTGCGCCGAGTCCTCGCCGCACGGCTGCTTCGGCGTGTCGCTTCGTCCCCGGCGGCTGGTGATCAGGATTGATCACGAGCCGGCTGATCTCTCGGCGCGGAGAATGATCGATGCTGGCGATGCGCTCCCGCGACGTCACGCCTACCGTCGCAGTCCTTCCCTCGCGAGCCCATCGACTCGGAGACGCTGCGCGTCAGACCTCTCGATCGGGGCCGCGAACGGAGGCACCAATGGTTCGGCGGGCGATCAAGGGAGAGACGTGATGCGGTCGTTCAAGCGGGCAGCGGTCGGGATCGCCTGGGCTGTTGCCCTCGCCGTCACCGTGTTCACGGCCACCAGCGAGGGCGGCAGCGTCGATGCCATCGTCGGCGGCGTCGAGGTCTCGCCGTCCATCTATCCGGCCTACGTCCGCGTCTACAGCCCCGGTGCGCAGTGTGGAGGCACCGTCATCGCCCCCGACACCGTGCTGACCGCAGGCCACTGCATCGACGGCGGTGTCACCGCCGCCCAGGTCAGCGTGCGGGTACGGGACGTCACGCTCAGGCAGGCGACAGACGTCCGGGTGCATCCGCTCTGGAACGGGAACCCCGGCGACGGCCACGATCTCGGGCTGATCACGCTCACGCCGAACTCGACCAACGACGTCGCACCCGTCCAAGTCGGATCACCGTGGGACGAGTCATACCTTGCGGCCAACGTACCGGCGACGATCGTCGGCCACGGCGCCACAGCCTGGGGCGGTGAGGTCACACCCGAGCTGCGCGCCGTCGACACCGTGCTCCGCAGCGACGACTGGATGGACGACATCTACAACCACCTCTACTGGTTCGATCATTGGAACGAGCCGCTGCACATCGGCGCTGGTGACTCGAGGCACACCGCGTGCGGTGGAGACAGCGGCGGTCCCCTCTTCGTCGACAAGGACGGCAGCTGGACGTGGATCCAAGTCGGCGTCGCCAGCTTCAACTCGGAGGGCGTCCTCTTCCTGACGGAAGGCTGCGACGAGGCGGCCGGCTTCACCGAGCTCAGCAACTCCCAACTGGCGTGGGTTGCCCACCACGTACCGAGCGTCAAGGATCGGTGGGGCCCGTGCCTGACCGACCGCGGCACCGTCGGCACCGCGATGGCCGGCTACTACCTCAACCCGACGAACGCCAACGAGGGTCCCTACCACTGGACGCTCCACTGCTTTGGTGGATCGACCGGGGACCGACCGACAGACCCGACCCCACCTCCCATCTGCGAACGCCAACCCTGGAAGTGCCCCGAACCCGGGCCCTGACCGGTCGCGACCAGTCTCGTCGCGCACCGCTGGAAGCAATCGCTCACCGACCTGCCGTCACGTCACGCAGCGATGGCTACCATCCGCCGAGCAGTGTGCGAGGACGCAGCATCAACGCTGAAGGAGGCTCGGTATGGACATTCCGTCGCCCGCCCGCATCATGGTCGAGCTCCAGAAGGCGGCCACCCGTGGCCACCGGATGCTCTTGCAATCCCCGCTGGGCCCGCTCGTGTCGACGACACCGTTCGGTCGGCTGCTCGTCCTGCACACCACCGGTCGCCGTTCGGGTCAGCCCCGCGAGACGCCACTGTCGTACACGAAGGACGGCGACACCTACGTCGTGATCGCGTCGGATGGAGGGTCGCCCCACGACCCGGACTGGTACCTCAACCTCCAGGCTGATCCAGATGCTGAAGTCGACGTGCGTGGCCACCGCACGCGTGTGCACGCCGAGACCGTCACCGGCGACGAGCGCGACCGCCTGTGGCGGCAAGCCGTCCGGTCGTACGGGGGATACGCCGGGTACCAGGCGCGCACGGATCGGCAGATCCCGGTGGTGCGCCTCTCACCAACCCACTCCACCTGACCCATCACCCGGGGACGGCTCACCCCAGCCGCTCGGCGCGCCCACGTGCCGGTCGGTCGCGATCCTCGCCACGCGATGTGGCGAACACCAGGTTCTGGGACGCTCGTCAGACCGCTGGTGATTGCTTGCGGAATGAGTTCTTGCGGACGATCTCGTGGTCGCGAACCGTGAGGAAGTCGCAGCCGAGGACGTCGAGGTGCGTACCGTCGGGCTTGGTACCGGTCAGTCTCCACTCCGAGACCCCGTAGTCGTCGGCGAGCACGAAGTGGCGGCCACCGCCCCAGTTGGCGTCAGGCATCGAGGCGAGCACGTCGGCGAATGCCGCTCTCACCTGCATCCGGCCCTCGAACCGGCGTCCGTGAGGCCCAGGTCCGGAGGACGCCTCGAACACACAGTCGTCGGCGAACATGCGCATCAATCGGTCGAGATCATGGGAGTTCCAGGCGTTGGTGTGCTCGATGAGCAACGCGTGCAGGTCGTCGTGCTCCACCAGGACCTCCGAGCGTCGTGACGTCGGCATCGTAGGCAGCCCCGCAGCGAGACGGCAGCTTCTGAGTTCCGGTCACCGCCTCGGGTCGTCAGGCAGCAACCGGCACGTGAAGCCGACCGTCATACCGAACGCATCCGCTGGTCCGAGCAGGATCGTGTCGTCATCGCCCGGGCCGGGTGCCAGCCTGTGCTCCTCGAGGAACGCCCGCGCCCGGTCGAGGTCGCCGGTGCGGAACACGAGGGCGTGGATGCCCTCTCCGTGGCGCTCGAGGTCGCGTCCTTCCGGACTCGTCGCCGAGAGTGGCTCGGCGAGCTCGACGACCGTGCCGTCACCGACGGCGACGAAGGCGCTGCGCTTGCGGTCGGGCACCACCTCCTCGTGGAACACCGCTCCACCGAGCACGTCGCCGTACAGCACGCAGGCCGCGGCGAGATCGCGTACGACGACGACGATGTGGGAGGTGCCGAGGATGCCGAGCGGGTGCTCCTGCCAACGTGTCGCCGACCAGTCAGGGTCGAAGCGGGGGTCGGCGATGTAGTCGGCGTACGTGGCGAACTCGAGCTGCCCGAACGTCTCTTTGGGATGGGTCCAGATGGCCGCCGTCCGGTCGTTCGGGGCGATCTGCCGGCCGACGATGTTGAACAGCCGCAGGCCGTGCTGAGCGAGGCGGTGCGAGATCGCTTCGACGTCGTCGACGTACCAGGCGATGGAGTGGAAGTGCTGACCGAAGCGGTCCTGGAACCGCTGCACGGAGGGGTTCTTGAGCTCGCGGCCGCGTGCCGGGGCCATCGGCTCGAGCACGAGGTCGCCGATCGCGACCAAGGATGCGTCGCGTCCAGCGAGCTCCTCGTAGCCGTTGTAGAACCGGGTCACCGAGAAGACCTCGTCGTACCAGCGATCTACGGCGTCCAGGTCGCTCACGACATGGGTGAGGTGGAACAGCCTGCCGATCTCGAACGGAGCCATGCGCCCTCCTTCCGGCTCTCGCACCGTAGGTCGCACTGGCGTGCAACCCGGTCACCGAGGGGAGCACCGGTGGGAGACTCGGTCGCGGCGTTCGCCTGTCTCGAGGTGCTCGCCGCCGGCGTGGACGCCCCGCACGACGCACGCACAAGGGAGGGGCCGGGTTGTCCCGTGGTGCCGGCCAGAACCACCCGGCCCCTCGATCAGCTGGTCAACGCGCGCGACAGCACCTCAGTGGCACGGTCCTGGTCGACGGCGGTGGCGACCGGGTGCTGATCGCCGGCGTCGGCGTGATCGTGGACCACGAGCGAAGACACGTCTGCTGAGGCGGTGGTCCTCACGCCATTCGCACGACACGAACTGGTGCAGCTCCACGACGGCCCCCTCCGAGTCCGCTGCGGGTGACTGCGCCCAGGGTCCGGGGGCGCCCACGTCAGTGTCGCGCTCATCGCCGTCCCCGTCGAGAGGTTCGGCCGACCGTTCGGCCTGTCGGCGCAACGGTCCGGCTGGCGGCGCGTCGGCGTCCTCGGCACGGGGGCCGCGTCGCGTTCGGGCAGCGGGGCACGACCTCGGTGTCGATGTCGCCAGGTTGCGCCGTGCAGACTGACGGCTGACGGTGTGGTCGCACGGCGCGGCCTCGACGACGTGGAGCCCGGCACGACTGCCGGGAGCAGGACACGACAGATGGAGGACGGTGTGAACGAGTTCGAGGAGATCAACGTCGAGGTCGACGACGGGGTCGCCGTCGTCACGCTCGATCGCCCGGAGCGGCTCAACGCGTGGACAGCTCGGATGGGCCACGAGCTCTCGCAGGCGTTCCGAGCCCTCGATGGCGACCCTGCCGTGCGGGTGATCGTGCTCACCGGCGCCGGACGGGCGTTCTGCGCGGGCGCTGATCTGGGGACGGGTCCAGCGACGTTCGACTCCGACCGCCCAGCCGACAGCGAGGCGCGCGAACCGCTGGTGCTCCCGTGGCAGCTACGCAAGCCGGTCATTGCGGCGATCAACGGCCATGCCATCGGCGTCGGCATCACACTCCCCCTGACCGCCGACGTGCGCTACATCGCCGAGGACGCAAAGGTGCAGTTCGCCTTCGTGCGGCGTGGCGTCGTGCCCGAACTGTCCTCACACGTCATCCTGCCCCGCGTTGTCGGGCTGTCGAGCGCCGCCGACCTGCTGCTGTCTGGCCGCATCTTCACCGGGCGCGAAGCCGCCGAGCGCGGACTGGCCTCGGCGGCGCTGCCGGCCGCGGAGGTGCTGCCCGCAGCTGTGGCGTGGGCGGCCGACGTGGCCGCCAACGCCGCGCCGACATCGGTGGCGGCTGCCAAGCGTCTGCTGTGGGACGACATCGTCGGGCCCATCGAGCGTGTCGGCCGGCTGGAGAACAAGATGTTCACGTGGGCCGGGCACCAGCCCGACGCCAAAGAGGGCGTGATGGCATTCCTCGAGAAGCGCGACCCGGTGTGGCGCAACTCGATCGATGATGTCCCAGCGATCGAATGACCTGACGCGCACATCGGATCGGCATCCAACTGGACCCGGCGTCGGCTGGGTCGCCAGACCAGGAGCTTCCAGCTCGGCGCGACGCGGTCGCGCTGTTCGACGTGCACGTGCTCGCTCCACCGGCCCGCCGCCCAGGGCGGCGGTGTAGTTTCGGCCGGTGGCATCCGCGGCGAAGATGGTGCCCACACCGGCGGACGTCGACGCGTTCATCGACCAGGTGCCGAACGAGCACCGACGATCCGACGCGCGAGCGCTGTGCGAGCTCATGCGGTCGGTCACCGGCGAACCGCCGGTGATGTGGGGCCCGAGCATCGTCGGCTTCGGCTCGTACCGCTACCGCTACGAGAGCGGCCGCACGGGCGACGCCCCGCTCGCCGGGTTCTCGCCCCGCAAGGCCAACCTCGTCGTGTACCTGGTGGCCGGTTTCGAGGACCGGTATCCCAAGCTGTTGGCCGAGCTCGGCCCGCACACGACTGGGAAGGCCTGTCTCTACCTGAAGCGGCTCCGCGACGTCGACCTCGACGTGCTCCGCCAACTCGTCGCGCGGTCGATGCGCGTCGGTCGCGGCGTCGACACAGCCAGCCGCGGCTAGTCCTGTCGCCTGGAGCGCGCCATGGTCGTCGGTCCTTCGAGGCCCGTGACGCAGATGGCGGCGTGGCGCTCGCGCTCGTCGGAGACCTGATCAAGACCTCGCTATCGGCGGCGTCGGTCGGTGTTGCCGCCCGCCTATCCGCTCAGGTCCTCAGAAGCTGTCGCCAGCTGGTTCGCCAACTCGTCGACGTTGATGAGGTCGTTGTTCGTGAGCACGATGATCTTCTGGTTGCCGCGTCGATCGAAGCGCATCGCTGACATGTATCCCCGGATGATGCCCAAGTGGCCGAGCCACCTCCGGCGTCCCAGCTGCATCGTCCGCAGTCCGAACCCATGGTCACCCAGCGATGGCGTCATCATCTCCCGTCGCCGTCCGGGGTCGAGGAACGCGTCGTCGAAGAGCGCGTCGATGAGCGATGCGAGGTCGGCAGCGCTCGAGACCATCGCTCCGGCCGCCCAGGCCGCCGATTCGAAGGACGTGTAGGGATCTCGAGGGTCTCCACGCAGGGTCCCAGGTGACCAGGCGGGCACGAGCCAGTCGGGCCGGTCCCAGCCCGCATGTGGGAGCACCGTACGGGACAGCCCGAGCGGCGCGACGAGCTCATGCCGGATGACGTCGTGCAATGGTTGGGCGGTGACGCTCTCGATTGCCAGACCCAAGAGCAGGTAGTTCGTGTTCGAGTACGACTGAGCGGTTGCCAGCGCCGAGCCCGGCGGGCAGTTCTCGATGAAGGTGCTGAGCACCTCTCGAGGCTCCCACCACTTGTCGCGGTCGGCGAGGGTCTCCTCATTGAAGCGGGGATGCTCGGTGTAGCTCGGTAGGCCACTGCGATGGCTCAACAGCGCCCGGATGGTTGCTCGGGCGCCGACCGAGTCGTCACCGAGATACGTCGCGAGCGGTTCGTCGAGATCGATCAGCGGTTCGCCGCGCTCGCGCAGCGTCAAGACCACGGTGGCGATGACGAGCTTCGAGAGACTGCCGACGCGGAAGGCGTCGTTCGGCCCGAGCGCACTGCCGCTCGCGTCTCGACGGCCGATGCGGATGGCCTCCGTGCCACTCGTCGACTGTCGGAATGCGTGCACCGCCCCGCGGCTGCTGCCGAGGGACTCGGCCACCAACTGCGCAGTCGTTCCTGCCCACCCCGTCGGACCGTCCACCGCGATCCGACCCATCACTCGATCGCTCACTGCGCCCCCCGTTCAGGCCGTCGGCAGCTGCACGTCGACCATCATGTCGGCGTGGCGGTGGACGATGCTCCATCCACCGTGGTCGAAGCGGAAGATCATCGTGACTCGCAACACCTGTGGCTGCGGCGCATCGTGCCCGGCATAGAGGACGTCGGCGCGCGCGATCGCGACCGTGTACGCCAGCCGGCCGCGGACGTCCTTGACGAGGTCATCGAAGTCGACGTCGGCGCCACTCGGGCGGAAGGCGCCGGCCGCATGCAGATCTCGGCGACCGCGCGCGCGTTGTCGTCCCTGAGGGCGAACGACGGCTCGGCCGCCCGCGCCCGTTCGACGAACAGCAGCACGGCTTCGGCCGAGGCGACCGCATCGGCCGACCGTTCACCCGACGGCGGCAGGCAGAGGGGTTGCACGGGGAAGACCAGTTCGCCCGGTGCTTGGAACCGCTGTCGACTCGTGGCCAACACGCTGATGCCCGCACAGCGCTCGAGGAGCTGGACCACGACGTCGGCCACCTCGTGGACGAGGTGTTCGCAGTTGTCCATGACGAGGAGCAGTGCGTCGTCGCCCACGGCGTCGGCCACCGTGTCCACGAGCGAAGCGCCGGCGCGGTCCTGCAACCCGAGCGCCGCTGCCACCGTGGCCGGCACGAGCGCGCCGTCGGTCAACGGCGCCAACTCGACGAGCTGGATGCCGGCGAAGCGGTCCGTCAGCCGGGCCGCCGCGCGCACGGCGAGCCGGCTCTTGCCGGCACCGCCGGCACCGGTGAGGGTCACGAACCGACCCTCCTCGAGGCGCTGCTCGAGCGCGGTGAGCTCGGCCTCCCGACCGACGAACGAGCTCAGCTCACGGGGCAGCCCGATCCGGTGCCAGGCCGACGCGCCGTCTCGAGCCCCGGGGTCGTTCAACCGGGTCATGCTCAGGCGGGCGGCGATGCGCCTCGTTCGCCGTCATCCCACGAGACGTGGAGGGCCCGCGGACCGCGGAAGGCGATGATCGGCGCGAACTGCAACGTCTGGTCGTCGTCGAGACGGAGGCAGGGCGGCGCTGCCGAGATCCCCGACGACACCGTGCGCCCAGCCGTCGATCATTGCATGGAGAACAGGTGACGAACTCGTGGCAATGTCCGCCGAGGCGCCGGCTCCCCGGCGCGGACGGACCCGCTCCCGGCGTCGACCTCACCGCTCTCCATCGTCGTGCCCGGACCACGGCTGTTCCTCGGCGAGAGCGGCAACGACCCGCTCCGACGTAGCAACGACGACCGCGGCGTGCGCTGCCGTTCCCGCGTCGGCGCGCGCCGCGGCCCACGACGGGCCGGCTCAGGACTGCGGGTCGTACATGAACTCCCAGACCTCTTGCGGGCACCGGCACGAGACGGCGAAACGTGCCGCCCACTCCAAGGCAGCGTGGCGCGCCGGGAGCTCGAGGACGGCGAACCCGCCGGAGAGCCGCTCGTTCTCGGGGTCGGCGCCCTCGGTGTCCGTGCCGTCGCCCGCGACACGGACCGGGGGCACGCTCTGGTCGATCCCACCGCCGAAGACCCAGACGCCAGCGTCCTTGGCCTGCTGGGCGACGGCGTGCGTCTCCCGGCCGACGAGCTCCCACTCGTCGTCGGCGACGACCATCGGTCGTCGTGCCCGCGTCAGCGGGAGTCGGAGCCGCGCGTGATCACCACGTGTCGACGTAGTGCTTCTTGGCCGTGCGAGTGGGCGGTGCCGGCAGCAGGTCGAGCATCCGCACGATCCGCTCGCGCGTCTCGGCGGGATCGATCACCTCGTCGTAGGCGTAGCGGCGGGCGGCGCTCACGGCGAGGCTGCCCTCGCGCATCTTGGCCGCCAGCTCGTCGCGCTCGTCGCGGCCGCCGTCGCTGCCCTCGCGCCGCTGGATCAGCGCCGCCGCCCCCTCCAACGCCATCCCGCCGGCCTCGACCGTCGGCCACGCCAGCCGGAGGTCGGTCGGCTGGAACATGCCGCCCATCGCCATCGGTCCGAGGCCGTACGCCTTGCGGACGTGGACGAGGAACAGCGGCACCGTGCGGTGCACCTGCGCCAGCAGCGGCCGGGCGTGGTGGCGGGCGATGCCGCCGCGCTCGGCCTTCGGCCCGAGCATGAAGCCGGGGTTGTCCATCAGCGACAGGATCGGCAGGTCGTAGGCGTCGGCGAGGCTGATGAACCGGGCCAGCTTGTCGGCGGCGTCACTGTCGATGGCGCCGGCGATGTTCGACATCGGTTGGTTGGCGATGACGGCGACGGCGTGGCCACCCATCCGCACGAGCGAGGTGATCGCCGCCTTGGCCCAGTTCGGTCGCAGCTCGAACACGCTGTCGGCGTCGGCGAGGGCCGCGATCACGCGGCGCATGTCGTAGACGCCGCGGCGGTTGTCCGGGACGATCGAGCGGATCGAGTCGTGGGTCGGCGACGGCGTGCCGTCGGTGCGGTCGACGAGGAAGTAGGCGAGGTAGTGGCGCACCAGCTCGGCGCCTTCGGCGTCGGTGTCGATGAGCAGGTCGGCGCCGCCGATCTCCTCCTGCATCTCCGAGGGGGCCAGCTCCTCGGGCGTCATCGCGATGCCGAGGGCGGCCTCGACGAGCGGCGGGCCGCCGATCCCGATGGCGCTGCCACGGGTGGCGAACACGACGTCGGACATCCCGGCGATGCTGGCGTTGCCCGCGAACGAGCGCCCGGACACCACCGAGACGGTCGGCACCCACCCGGACATCAGCGCCATGCCGTCGAACGTGCCGACCTCGTTGACCATCGCCGCGCCGAAGAACCCGGCACTGCGCAGCCCCTGGGCGCGGGCGCCGCCACCGTCGGCGAAGCACACGAACGGGAACCGGTGGCGGATCGCCAGGTCCATGATGCGGTCGATCTTGGAGTGGTTGATGCCGGTCTGGGTGCCGCCCCACACCGTGTAGTCGTAGGACGAGATGGCGATCGTCCTGCCGTAGAGCGTGCCGAGCCCGGCCACCAGCCCGCCCGCCGGCTCGTCCTCGGGCCCGGCGAGCACGCCGGTCTCGACGAACGACCCTGGGTCGATGACGGCGTCGATGCGCTCGCGGGCGGTCAGCCGTCCCCGATCGTGGACCTTGGCCACGGCCTCCGGTCGGGCATCGTCGTAGGCGAGCGCCCGCTCGGCCTGCAGCTGCTCGATCACCTCGTCGTCCACGGCTACCTCCAGTCCTGCGTCAACGGCACGGTCGACGTCACCCCGGTGTCGTGCAGCGCGGCGATCTCGTCGTCGTCGAGGCCGAGCAGCTCGCGCAGCACCTCGGCCGTGTGCTCGCCGTACAGCGGTGCCGGGCGGTCGACGACGGCCGGCGTGGCGTGCAGGCCGACGATCGGGCCCGGGTACGGGTGGGCGCCGACCTCGGCCCGGTCCAGGATGCGGTAGAAGCCGCGCGCCCAGAGCTGCTCGTCGGCGGCCAGCTCCCCGGCGCGCGCCGCCAGCGCGGCCGGCACCCCCGCCGCCTGCAGCGCGGCCTCGGCGGCCAGGCCGGCGCGCTCGCTGGTCCAGGCCGCGACGGCGTCGTCGACGCGGGCACGAGACACCTCGCGGCCGGCCACGGTCGCCAGCGAGGCGTCGGCGGCGAGGTCGGGGCGTTCGATGGCCGCGCACAGCCGGGCCCAGTCCTCGTCGCCGCGCACCGCGACGGCGACGTGCTGGCCCGGCTCGGCGCACGGGAACAGGCCGTGCGGGCACAGGCCGGGGCGCAGCGCGCCGCGGCGCGGCGGGTCCTCACCGGTGACCTGGGCCTGCACGAGCGCGCCGGCCATGAACGTCGTGAGGACCTCGATCTGGCTGAGGTCGATGACGTCGCCCTCACCGGTCTGCTCGCGCCGCTCGAGGGCGGCGAGGATCGCGAACACGCCCATCACGGCCACCATCGCGTCGGTCACCGACGCACCCTGCAGGACCGGCGGGCCGCCCGGCACGCCGGTCAGCGCGGCGAGGCCGGACACCTCCTCGGTCGGGAACGCGAACGCCACGTAGTCACGCCACGGGCCGGTCTGGCCGAAGCCCGACAGCGACGCCACGACGAGGCGCGGGTTGGCGGCGCGCAGCACGTCGTAGCCGAGCCCGAGGTTGCCGAGCACACGCGGCGTGAAGTTCTCGACGACCACGTCGGCGTCGGCGACGAGGCGCAGGAACAGTGCCCGCCCGGTCGCCGACGCCAGGTCGAGCGACACGCCGCGCTTCGAGCGGTTGACGGCGTTCCACAGCGGGTTGCGCTCGTAGGCCTTGTCGACCATCAGCCCGGCGGCGCCGCGCCAGCCGTCGACGCGCTGCGGGGCCTCGAACTTGATGACGTCGGCGCCGTAGTCGCCGAGCGTCATCGCGCAGACCGGTCCGGCCTGCCACGCCGTGAGGTCGAGGACGCGCACGCCCTGCAGCGGTGGCGCGCTCACGTCGCCACCTCGGCGTCGCGGCGGAACGCGGCGAACGCACCCGAGGCCAGGACGAACGGGAACCCGGGCAGCCGCAGCGGCCCGAGCTCGGGGTCGTCGACGTCGATCCAGAAGTTGCGGGCCGCGTACTGCTCCGATGCCAGGACCTCGGTCGCGCCAGGCACGATCGTGATCGGGCAGCGGAGCTCCTGGCCGGCGCGGAACGTCGGTGCGGCCGGCTGCGTGGCAGCCCACCCGGTGATGATCGCGTCGAGCTCGGCCGCCACCGCCGGGTCCGCCCGCTCGACGCCGGTGCGGTAGCGCGGGTGGTCGACGAGGTCGGGGCGGTCCATCAGCCGGCACAGCGCGGTCCAGTGGCCCTGCGTGAGGATGTTGACGCCGAGGTAGCCGTCGGCGCAGCGGTAGATCCCGAACGGGTAGCTGTCGCCGAGCCGCGGCATGTCGACGCCGGCGAAGCTGTGCACGACGGTGGGCGCGGCGAGGAGGTCGACGAGCACCTCCTGCCCGGCGACCTCGACGAGCTGGCCCCTGCCGTCGCGGCGACGGGCGGCGAGCGCCAGCAGCACGCCGACGGCCCCGACGGTGCCCACGGTGCAATGGGCGCTCGGGACGCCCGGCATCACGGCCGGGCCGTGCCCGGGGCCCTCGGGCAGGAAGCCGCCGGCCGCCAGCTCGGTCAGCTCCGTCGACGCCCAGCCGACCCTCGGACCGTCGAGCCCGTATGGCGAGAACGACGCCAGGACGAGACGCGGGTGGGCGGCGAGCATGGCGTCGTAGCGAGCCCGCACGGCCGATGGCGCCCCGAGCGCGCCGTCGTCGAGCACCACGTCGGCGGGAGCGACGAGGCGGTCGAGGAGCGCTGTTCCGTCCGGTGTCCGCAGGTCGATGGCCAGCGAGCGCTTCTGGGCGTGCAGGACGCGGTCGCCGCCGTCGCCGGCGCAACGGGCCGCGTCAGGTCGCCCGGCGACCTCCACCTTGACGACGTCAGCACCGACCATCGCCAGCAGCCGTCCACAGTACGCGCCAGGGATGCCGCTCGACAGCTCGAGCACCGTGATGCCCTCGAGCGCCGGCGATCCACCCATCGGGCGCCGACCCTAGGGCCGACCGCGCCGGCGGTGGCGGGTCGAGACGGTCGACTGGAGGTCGACCGACCGACGATCGCCGACAGTCGGACGCGGTGGTGGGAGGCGCGGCCCTCGGGCAGCCAGGGAATGCCGGATCGGGCAAGCTGTGCTCGCGCTTGAGCTTGGACGACGCCTCGGATCATCTGATGGCCGCCGTTCGTTCGCTGGCGATCAGCGAGGATCGACTGGCCGACCGCTTGCAGACCGCTTGGGACGAGCACGTCCAGATGGTGTGGATGAAGCCCTGCTTGACCCGTGAGCTCCTGCGCGAGTTCAGGGACCTGTGGCACCGCTACACCGGCCTGTCGGACGACCGACAGAGCACGACGTTGCGCGAGATGACCCGCGACGAAGCGGAAGCGGCGATCGAGGACCTCGTGTCCTTTCCGCGCAAGGTCGTCGCCGCCGCCGCGAGCTCCCTCGAGGAACCACTCGCAACGCTCGCCGACCTGGGCGAGCGAGCACCTGGGGAGACGTCGGCGGGATCGGTCAGCGACGGGTGAAGGTCAGATGGGTGACGCCGCTCGGTGACGAGACGGCCTCGATGTCGTAGCGGTCCTCGACGCCCTCGACGCCGTCCCACAGGCGCACGCCGCGGCCGAGCAGCATCGGCACCTGCACGACGTGCAGCACGTCGATGAGATCGGCGGCGAGGAAGTCGCGCACGACCGTCGCGCCACCGCCGATGCGCACGTCGAGGTCACCGGCCGCCTCCCTGGCGAGGTCGAGCACCTCCTGCGGGCTGGCGTCGACGAAGTGGAACACGGTGCCGCCCTCCATCTCGATCGACGGGCGCGGGTGGTGCGTGAGCACGAACACCGGCGTGTGGAACGGCGGGTTCGGCCCCCACCAGCCGCGCCACTCGTCGTCGGATCCGACATCGGTCCACGGACCGGTCTGGGGGCCGAACTTGCCGCGGCCCATGATCTCGGCACCGAAGCCGAGCTCGATCCGTTCGGCGAAGGAGTGGTCGACACCCGCGGTGCCACCGGGCTCGCCGACCATCGAGCGCCAGAACCTGGTGGCGACATACCACTCGTGCAGGCGCTCCCCGGCGTGCCCGAACGGGGCGTCGAAGCTGATGCCGTCTCCGGTCCCGAACCCATCCAAGGAGATCGAGAAGTTGTGCACACGGACCTGGGACATGACTGCCTCCGCTGATCGATGGTCGATGCCGCATCCACGCTGGATGCTCGCAGACGTAGGTCGCAGCGAACCGCCCAACCTCGACACGGCGACGAACGTCGGCGTACGAACACGCAGCGTCCACGTTCGATCGCCCCGTCGAGCCGGCGGCGACCCAGTCCGCAGGGGGTATCCCGCGTTCGAGGATGGTCGACAGCGGGCTGTTCAGGCGCGGCGATCGGAGAGCTGCTCCGACCGGATTCGTGCGGTGCAGGAGGCGAGGGTGTCCGTCGACTGCGCTCGTGTCAATCGGCGATGAGCTGGGCGGCGATGTCCAACTCGATCTCATCGCTCAAGATCTCGACGGGAACCTCAGCGGCGACGCGGTACGCCAGACGCGAGAGCCTCCCGTTCGCGACGAAGCCGATGTGCTGCTTCTCGTCGAGCGGGAAGAGGCGCTGGCCCGTCAGGACGGCCACCAACCGCAGAGGTTGCGTCGTGCCCTTGATCGTGAGCTTCCCGTCAACGATCCAGCCCTCGTCTCCGTCGTCGACGGACTCGGACTGGAACACCATCTCCGGGTGGCTGACGGAGTCGAAGTAGTCGGGCAGCTGCAGGTGCTCGTCGCGTCCCGGGTGACCGCTCTGCACCGACGACATCATGATGGACACCGTGAGCACGGTGTCGGACAACCGCTCGCCGACTCGGAGCACGCCGTCGAACTCGGGGAACAGGCCCCGCACCGGAGTCAAGCCGAGGTGCGTCACGGTGAACCCGATCTGGCTGTGGTTGTGATCGAGCCGATAGGTGCCCGCAGTCAGAGGCAAGGACATGGATCTCCCCCCGAGGTCGGCGTCGGCCAGACAGTACCGGGTCGCGGGCTCGCCCGGCCCCCGAGCCGCTCCCGGGCGCGTCGGCGAACCCTCGACCCAACGGGAACCGAGCCGCAGCATCGTCGATGGGGCGCGCTTCGTCGGGAGTCGACCGATGAGCCTGCCCCGTTGCTGACGTCGTAGGGACATGCCCCACGAGCAGATCGACGGCGTCCCCATCTGGTACGAGGAGCACGGCGACCCCGACGGCCCGCCGCTCGTCGCCCTGCACGGCGGCATCGTCACGTTCGAGGGCAGCTTTGGCGACGTCCTCCCGTGGCTGACCAAGGACCGCAGGGTGATCGGCGTCGAGCTCCAGGGCCACGGCCACACCCCCGACACGGGCCGGGCGATGTCGATCGAGCGCTTCGCCGACGACGTCGCCGAGCTGATCGAACGCGTCGCGGGCGGCGGGCCCGTGGACGTGTGGGGCTTCAGCCTCGGCGCGCTCACCGCGACGAGCCTGGCCCTCCGCCATCCGTCCACGGTGCGCCGCCTCGTGCTCTGCGCCTCGCACATCCGCCCCGACGGCTACCACGCTTCGATCACGGCACCAGAGCAGGACGACCCGCGACTGCCGACCGCGGGCGAGTTCGCTCGCTGGCAGGCCGACTACGAGGCGGTGGCGCCGAACCCGGACGACTTCTTCCCGTTCCTGGAACGGATGCAGCCGGTCGTGCACGACTTCGCCGGCTGGACCGCCGACGAGATCCGCAGCATCGCCGCGCCGACCTTGCTCGTGATCGGCGACCACGACTTCGTCCGCCTCGACCACGCCGCCGAGATGCTCGACCTGTTCCCCGACTGCCGGCTCGCCGTCCTGCCGGCCACCCGTCACACCGAGGTCATGCAGCGCAGCGACATGCTCCGGCCAGTCGTCCAGCCGTTCCTGGCCTAGCGCGCCGCCGGACACGGCGAGAGCGGGTCGACGGTGCCTCCATCGGCATCGGCGCAGTTGCACGAGCCCGAGCCGTGGTCCGCGTCGTCACGTCGTAGCGTCGCCGTGATGGGCGCGGCGCGGACGCCACCCGAGCGTGAGCTGCGCCGTGACTTTCGCCTCGCCGCCGACCGGTTCGTGCTGTGGCCCGTCGGCTTCGAGAGCGAGTGCTGGATCGCAGACGGACGCTGGTTCATCAAGGTCTGGAACGATCGTGAACCCCCGGTCGATCTCGCCTTGCTGGGCGCGCTGGCCGACGCAGCACTCCCGGTACCGAGACCGCTCCGGGCCGACCTCGCACGAACGGACGACGGCCGTCCGTATGCCGTGTTCCCGTACGTGCACGGCCGGCACGCCACCGACGACGACTGCGTCGAGGTCGCTCGCCTGCTGCGTCAGGTCCACGACCTCCCCACCGACGGCCTTGTCCTTCCCGTACCTCCATTGTCCGACGGGCCCCTCGACCTGCTGCGGCCACGGCTCTCGCATCCGTGGATCGCGGATCGCACGGACGAGCTCGTCGCCTCGCTCGATCGATTCGAGTCAGTGCTGGCACGAGCTCGCGCGATCACGGTGCCCAACGTCCTCAGCCATGACGACCTCGACGGCGCCAACGTGCTGATCGGCGACGATGGCACGGTCGTGGCCGCACTCGATTGGGACTGGGCCCGGCTCGGTCCACGAGAGCACGACCTCTGGACAGTGATCGACCACGATCATCCACGACGGTTCCTCGACGCCTACGGCATCGACGACGTCGATCTCGACCCGACCCATCTCGAGTTCGGTCTGCTGCGCCGTGCGCTGGGCGACCTTGCGGCTCGGGTCGTGGACGAAGTCGACCGGCCAGGCGTGGGCACGTGGGGCTTCGAGCGCCTCGCCCGCGTCGACGACACCCTGGCTCTCTTCTGAACAAGGCACACCTCGTCGGACGACGAGGCGGTCTAGCTTCGGGCGGCGATGCGGGTGCCCGACCGTTGCGTGGCGGATCTGGCGGAGCGGGGCTACCTGGTGTTCGAGGGGTTCCTCGAGGCTGACGAGCTGGCGGCGGCCCAGGATGCGTTGTGGCTGCACTTCCCGCGGCCCGAGGAGTACTTCGCCGACCCGGCCGCGCACGCCTGGCTGGCAACCGACCAATGGGCCGGCATCGTCGGCGGACCGTGGCGTTCGTGGAACTTGAACCGACTCGCCTTCCACCCTGACCTGCTCGACCTGGCGGAGCGCTGCTTGGGCTCGGCCGACCTGCGGCTCTATGAGGCGGAACTGTGGGCCAAGTACGCCGGCGCCATCGACTACGACCAGCGCCACCACCGCGATTTCGTCAACCACAGCCTCGTCGTGCCGAAGCGCTCCCAGCCGGCCACGCAGATGGCGAGCTGGATCCTCCTGTCAGACGTCGGCGACGAGGACGGCCCGACCAAGGTCGTTCCGCTGCCTGTCGGCCAGCGCATCCCGTACTGGCCGGTCCCTGGGCATCACGACATCACGAACCACCTCCCCGCGGGGATGTTCGCCGAGGAGGAGGTCGCGATGACCGGTCCCGCAGGAACCCTGTTCGCCTTTCGGACCGACGTCCTTCACCGTGCGTCGCGCATCAGCGGCGAACGTTCATCCCGGTTCGCGCTGCTCGCCGACTACGACGTGTGGGCCCCGCGCTGGACCGGCCGAGTCGCCTGGGCCGAGCGGGCGACGCGTCGAGAGTGGTTCGAGATCGTCGAGCGGGCGTCTCCGCGGGAGCGGTCGGTGTTCGGCTTCCCCGCGCCGGGCGACCCGTACTGGGACGAGCAGACCTTGGCCGACACCCAGACGCGCTACCCCCGGGCCGATCTGACCCCGTACCGCTGAGCGGACTGGACAGCCGCGACGGCGCGAGTGGGCACGACGACGTCGCCCGTGGGGCGCAGAGGTGATCCGTCAGGCCGCTCGACGTGGGCGGTCGGTGCCCTCGCGTTCGGCGTGCGAGGCGCGGCCGGCGACTGGCGGCGGGGGCGACCGCCTCGTCGGATCGGCCGCCCGGGCGGGTCAGACGTAGCCCAGGCGATGGTTGGCGCGATGGACGGCCGGGTGCTCGCCGACGACGCGATGCACCGAGATGCCGTAGGTGGCGAGGAGGTCGAGCCGGGCCTCGAGGCCGCCGGCGTCGAGCTCCTGGTCCGTGAGCACGAACCGGGAGCGGCTCGCCCGCGGGGTGCCGTCCGCGATCGGAGACCCATGGAACCCTCGCCAGCCGGGCAGGTTCCGTACGACACGTTCCGAGTCGTCGTCGCGGATCGGGTCGGTGATCAGCTCGACCTCACACTGGCTCCGCCTTGCACCCACGGTTGCCCTCCCCATGTGCTGGCTCGATCTGGCCTCGCGAGCGGCCCGACACGGGACCGTAACATCCGCCCGCCTGCCCTGCTCGCCACACCACCGACAGCCACCCTGCTCTCGCCGGCTGGACGCTGAACGACATCGTCATCAACACGCGTGGCGCCGCCGACGGCACGACCGGCACCAACCCGCGCACCCTCCAGCCGAACCCCGACGTCGACCCCGCCAACCCGCGCCCCGCAACGCCTACGGCCACATCCTGCGCTGGTACGACGAGCACGACTTCACCGAGCCGACGTTCGGCTGGGACATCTTCGCCCTCGGCGGCGACCCGGACCCGAACGTGCCGGTGCCCGACGACGGCTCCACCATCGTGGGCGACACGTACGGCTCGCCGGACGGCCTGTACGTCGCACCGAGCGGACGGCTGTGGATCCAGACCGACGTGTCGGGCAGCACGATCAACTCCCGTGCCTACGCCGGCTACGGCAACAACCAGATGCGCCGCGCCGATCCGGCCACCCGGGAGACCCGGCGCTTCCTCGTCGGACCCAACGGGTGTGAGATCACCGGCGTCTTCGTGACACCCGACGAGCGGACGATGTTCGTCGGCATCCCACACCCCGGCGAAGCGCCAGCCGGGACGAACGATCCCGCCGACCCGAAGCGTTACAGCTCGTGGCCGGAAGGCCCGACCGGCGGTCGACCCCGGTCATCCTGCCTCGTGATCACCAAGGACGACGGCGGGCGAGATCCGTGGGACGAACATCTCGTTGACGAGCGCTGGGTTCCGACACGTCCTCGGCGATGGGTCAGTTGACAGCGTGGACGTCGCCGACGTCGCGCAGCGCGATCGGCTCGTCGCCCCAACCGTACGACCACTTGTAGACGAGGTGGCCCGCGGCGGGCACGTCGAGGTCGACGGCCATGGGGAACGGGGCTGTTCCCGCGACAGCAGGAAAGTGGCCGGGGCCGTCCTCGGCGATGACCGTCGTGATGTCGGCGTGGGTGTGCGACGTCACGAGCACGAGCCCGGTCGACGATCGGGCCAGGACGGCGTGCTCATGATGAGCGAGCTCCCCGCTCGGAGCGAGCACCTCATAGGCCAGCATCACACCACTGCCGCCCGGCAGCGGCGTCACCTCGATGCGCGCCACGCCCGGCGGCTCGTCCGAGGTGTCGCCCGGCCGCGTTTGCACGCCGAGATACAGCCCGGGACGAGCCAGCAGCTGGTCGACGAGATCGGCCATGACAACCTCCACGATCGTGCGTGGTCGACGACCGTACTCCCGGGGCGGGGGCCTCAGCGCCCGCCGCTGCCTGGACGCGCGCTGCGCGACGCGGCCTCGTCCGATCGCCGATCGGCACCGGATCGGCAGGTGGGCCCGAAAACCCTGCGCACCGCTGCCCAACGGCAGCGTCCATGGGGTTCCACGCCGTTGGAAGCGAGAGTGATCGCCGCGGCCCATCTCCAGTCGCGAGGAAGCTCGACCACGCGCTGGTCCTCCGGCCGGCGGTCGCCGACGGTGGGTCCGCTCGATGGACGCTCGGCGCGGCTGGTGCCGTCGCCGTCACGCCGGTGTTGCGGCCGGGCTCGGGCGGCTGTCTCGTCGTGCTGCGAGCCGGACGAGCGGCAGTGCACGAAGTCCCCAGTCGGATGTCGACAGCGACTGCTCGAATGCGATCTCGGTGAGCGCGCCATAGGCGGCCCGCATCTCGTCGGGATCGATCAAGACACGGTTCAGGCGTGGACCGTCGGGGTCCGCGGCACCGCTCTCGAGGACCACGACGCCGCCCGGGCGCAGCGCCTCCACGATCCTGGCGGCGAAGCGCCATGATGCGACCTCGAACGTCACGTAGGTCATGACCACGAGATCCCAGTTCGCCACGCCGTAGTCGAACTCGTCGCATGAGGCGACCATCGTGTGCACCGACAGCCCTTGCGCCGCCACCGCCCGCCTCGCCGAGGCGAGGCCCTCGGTGGACAGGTCGAACCCGGTGACGTCCCAGCCCGCTCGGGCCAGGTAGATGCTGTTGCGGCCCTGTCCCATGGCCACGTCCAGGGCGCGGCCGGGTCGCAGGTCGCCGGCGATGCGAACCAGGAACTCGTTGGGCGCCAGGCTGAACTGCGGACGGTCATCCGTATAGATGCGGTCATACATCGGCGCCGCCCAGTCATCGCGTTCCAGGCTCAGTTCGGCGAGCCGGATGAGCCGGGCGGCGACGACGTCGGGGGCGACTCCAGCAGCCGCCAGCTGATGCCGGTAGCCCTGGAAGAGCGCCACGGGGCCTGACGCGTCGGGTGCTCGCCGCAGGTACGACAGATAGTCCGTCCACAAGGCTGCATCATCCATGCGACCCCCTCACCGCCGCCTGCCCGAACGACAGCGCGAAGAAGCAGGTTGGCAGATCAGCCGGAGTCCGAACGCCGAGCGAGCGAGCCAGAGCTGTCAAAGGCACTCCCTGCAACCCTCGGACGAGATGCCACCCGGTCGACCCGCCGCCGCGGTGTCTCCGTCGACCCGGCGGTCGCGGACGTTCGAGGACGCGTTCAAGCTCGCTGGTATCGGACGGCTCCAGTGCGGCGCGGACTCCACCGAGTCGGGCCATCGACAGGGAGGACTCGGCTCGCACCGTGACGTTCGGGTCGCGGAGAGCGTTGACGCACTGTCAGCAAGAGACGTCGATGGACCATCCGCCGTCCGGGATCCGCTGCCCGGCTGAGAGTGGGCTCGCCACGGGGTGCGACGATGGCGACGCAGCCCACGCAGAACCAGGAGGCGGCCCGAGATGCCGAACAGGGTGGTGCACTTCGAGATCATGGGAGGCGAGGGCTCGGAACTTCCGGCCTTCTACAGGTCCTTGTTCGGCTGGCCGGTCGACGTCGGCGAGCCGATTCACGGCTACGCACAGTTCTCCCCTGTGCCAGCGCCCGACGGCGGCATCGGCGGAGGCATCGGAGCAGCGGACGGGGCCGCCTTCATCACCGTGTACGTCGAGGTCGATGACCTCGCTGCGACGTGCGAGTCTGCTGAGGCGCTGGGGGCCGAGCTCATCCTCCCGCCGACCACCATCCCTGAGATCGACGACCTGCGGATCGCCCGGGTGCGGGACCCCCACGGCAACATCCTGGGTCTGGTCCAGCGCCGCTGACTCGCCTGTCCGCGCTGACCACCCCACCGGCGTCCTCGGATGTTGGTCAGTGGCCAGGCGCGTGCTCGTCCGTGCTCGCGGAACCGCGCACGTCGCGCCCACTCGGTGTCCTCCGTTGGGTAGGCCCGCCTTCGCCGCTGCGGCGATGGCGCGCTCAATCACCTCGTCCACGTGTCGGTCGTCTCCGCTCGACATCACGGCCGGTCCCTGTTCGGCATCGGCATGGAGTCGCTGCGGAACTGGGTGGAGCAAGCCCAGTGCGGTCGGCGACGACGCGAACAGTCAGTCGTTGCATGTGTTGACGACGACACGCAACCCAGCGACGGCGAACACCGCAGCCGACGTCATCACGATGAACGCTTCATGTCTTGCTCCCTTGTTCATTGGTCGACGTGAAGGACGCTTTCGGTGCCCAGGTCGGACCACAGACATCCGTGAGCGCTTGAGATCGCTTGCGATGGTTCGACGCTGGCAGTTGCCCTGCGGGGCGCGCTGTCGACTCCAGTTGTGCGAGGAGCGCGATGTACCGGGCGGCGTGCTCGGTGGTCCCGCTGAGCAGAGCAGCGGCGAGTGTGAGCGCCGCATGCGGAGACGCCAAGCCTCGAGGCTGGTCGGGTTCGGTGGGCGTCGAATCAGAGGTCGGGCGTGCTGTGGCGGTGCGTTGCTGACTGCACATGGCGTGGTCCTCGCTGCCAAGGGCCGGTCGTGCCGGCCTCACGAACGTCTCGCTGGCTCGCCATCCAGCATCGGCTCTGCGCGAGCCCTGAAACATCGTCCGATCCGGCGAGATCGACACGGGCGTGTGGTCATGGCGTCTCCATCCATCGATGGATGTTGGCGGCGGTGGATTCGGTGCAGCATGGAGGATGGGAGTCGTTGGGATGACGGGTGATCCGCTGGTCGTGGAGGTGCCGGTGGCAGCAGGGACGCGGCTGGTGGGGTCGACGGGCACGGTCACGTTCCTGTCAGCCGAATTCGAGCGGTCGATGCTGTGGGAGCGGGCACTGTCGACGTTCGATTCGGTTGTGGCCCGCCCCGGTCCTGTGATCGACGAGGGGTGGCTCATCGTGGGATACGTTCGGTCGAACAGGTGGAGGCCAGCGGCGTTGTGGCCGCGTTCACACGGGCGTCGGATGCGGTCGCCTCGGCGGTGGATGTGCGACGGGCGCTGGCGCACGAGGTGTCCGGCGTGGGGGTGCGCATGGTGCACAGCGGTGAAGCAGAGCTGCGTCACGGACACAACGACGTGGGTCACGCGGTGATCCGCTGTGCCTGGCCGCCGGCCTGCGACCACGGGGTCAGGCGCTGCTGTCGGGCGTCGCCGCTCGCTCGGTGGCCGATCAGCTTCCCGCCGAGGCCACCCTCCGCGATCTCGGCGTGCACCACTCGCGCGATGGGGCGCGTCCCGAGCGGGTCTGGCAGATGGTCCGTTCCGATCTCGCCGACGACGTCGACACACTTCGGACGGTGAACGAGTTCCGCCACAACCTCCCGAGCCCGGCGACTGCGCTGGTCGGGCGGATCGCCGAGCTGGTCGAGCTGCGCCGCCTCGCCGCAGATCAGCGGCTGGTGACTGTGACCGGGGCCGGCGGGGTGGGCAAGACGCGCCTCGCCCAACAGGTCGCCGCCGAGTTGGTCGACCGGTTCCCCGACGGCGTCTGGTGGGTCGACCTCGCCGCCGTTGTCGACGCCGACCGTGTCGGCGATGTGGTGGCGGCGGCCGCCGGCCTGGTGGAGGTTCCGGGCCGGGGCCTCGTTGACGAGTTGGTGTCGGTGTTGCGGAAGTCGTCGACGTTGTTCGTGATCGACAACTGCGAGCATGTCGTGGCGCCGGTCGCCGCGGTGGTCCATCGGCTGCTCGAGGGCTGTGCCGGCGTGCACGTGATGGCGACCAGCCGGGAACCGCTCGGCGTGAGCGGTGAGACGACGTGGCGGGCGCCGTCGCTGTCGGTCCCGCCGCTCGAGTCACCGGCCGCGCCGGACGGGTTGGATGGGTATGACGCGGTGGTGCTGTTCGTCGAGCGGGCGCGTCAGGCGCGTCCCAACTTCGCCGTCACTGCCGCCAACGCGGCGGCGGTGGCGCAGATCTGTCAACGCCTCGATGGCATCGCCTTGGCCCTCGAGTTGGCCGCCGCCCGGGTGCGGACTCTGCCGGTGGAGCGTCTCGCCGTCGAGCTCGACCACCGCTTCCGGGTGCTCACCGGTGGGGCCCGCACCGCGTTGCCCCGCCAGCGGACCCTGGCCGCCTCCGTCGACTGGAGCTACGACCTCCTCGACGACAACGAACAGACGGTGCTGCGCCGCCTCGGCGCGTTCGTCGGCGGGTTCAGTCTCGACGCCGCCGAAGCGGTGTGCGGCGACGAACACCTCGACCCCTACGACGTGTTTGACCTCCTCAGCCGTTTGGTCGACAAGAGCCTCGTCCAGCTCGACGACTCGAACGGGCGTTACCGGCTGCTCGAGACGGTCCGCCAGTACGTCCTCGACCGGGCGACCGCCACCGGTGAGCTCGCCGAGATCCGTGACCGCCACCTTCGCTGGTGCTCGGACCTTGCGGCGCGCTGGGGTCTGGACCGTCGCGTGCCGACGGTCGCCGGGTGCGAGGAGGTCGACGCCGACTACGCCAACCTGCTCGCCGCGCTCGACTGGTCGCTCGGAGGCGAGGCGGCGGTCGCGTTGCTGCACCCATTGGCCGCCGTGTGGGCCTACCGGTCACGGCTCACCGACTCGGTCGTGTGGAGTGACCGGGTCCTCGCCCGCCTCCCGGAAGGCTCACCTCCATGGGTCACCACGATCGCCATCGTCGCCCACCCCCGCACCACCGTCGGCGACCTGCACTTCAACATCGACGTCATGGACCGGGCGCTCGAAGCCGCTGTGCGACACGACGACCGCTGGGCGCAGACCCGCATCCTGTCGAACAACCCCCTCTACCGGGTCCTCGTGCGACCCGACACCGACATGTTCGTCCAGTTCGACCGGGCGATCGAGCTCGCCGCCGCCGACGGCGACGAAGCAGGCGAGCTGCTCGCCACCGCGATCGCCGCCCGCTCAGCCGCTGGGGTCTTCCAGCTCCGCCGGGCCCGCCACTATCGCGCCCGACTCGACGGCCGCGACCACGACGATTGGCTGTACGGCCACTTCATCATGCTCGCCGACATCTACATCGCCAGCCTGTCCGGCCGTTTCGGGGACATCCACCGGCTCATCGGCAAGCACAGCGACCGGTTCCCGCCCGTGTATCGCGCGATGGCCGCCCAAGGGCTCGGGTGGGCCGCCGTCATGACGCAGAACCCCGATTGGCTGCACACCGCACGCACATTGCTTCCCGACGAACGCACACACGGCGCCTACACGGCCGCCGCCAACGACCTCCAGACCTACGACGCCGCGTTCCGCGGCGACCACGCCGCCGCCGCCGAACTCGCCCGCAGCACCCACCGGCGCGGCTTCGCCGGACAACCCGAGGTCACGAGATCCCTCGGTGCGGCGACCGTCGCGTTGTGGTGCGACGACCTGGACACCGCCCGTGCCATCCTCGATCAGACGGGTGCCGGTGTCCTCAGTCTCAGCCTCGCCGGGCGAGCGTCGCGGGCCCAGCCCGAAGCGGTCCTCGCCGCCGCCGACGGTGACGTGGCCCGCGCCGAGGACCTCGCCCACGAAGCCCTCGCCCTGACCGCCCCCGAAGGCATGGTCGCCGCGGTCATCGCGTCCATCGAGACGCTCGCCAGCATCCAACCCGCCGGTGCTGCCGACCGCGCCGTGCGCCTCGCCGCCGCCGCCGCCCACCTCCGCGACGACATCGGTTTCCGGCTCGAGCTCCCCGCCATCCGCCGACGCCTCGACCAGCTCCTCGTCGACGCTCGCGCCTCGCTCGGCGCCGGCTTCGAAACGGCGTGGACCGAAGGAGCCGGCCTCACCTGGCAGGAGGCGGCCTCCTACGCCCAACGGATGCGTGGCGAACGCCGGCGCCCTACGCACGGCTGGGACAGCCTCACCCCAACCGAACATGACATCGTCGCCCTCGTCGCCGAGGGCCTCACCAACCCACAGATCGCCGAGCGGATGTTCATCGAGACGAGCACCGTCAAGAGCCACGTCCACCACATCTTCACCAAACTCGGCATTGCCACCCGATCCGAACTGGCCGCGACTGCGTCTCGACGACCGCCCTGACCCCGCTCTCGTCGGAGTCATCGTCCCGGAGCCGATCGAGCACGATCGGCGGTGACCCACGCGTCCGACCATGCAGGACCGGATCGCGATGGTCATCGATCCCCGGTGCGTCGCCAGGCGGACCTCCAACGGTCTCGCACGACGGGCCTCTGACGTCGCGGCCCGGCGGGCGAGATCGTCGTCGGCGTACCGCTGCTGTTGAGCGACCTCGACATGGGCCGGATCGCGGGCGGCTGGCAATGTCGCTCGCGGCCGCCTGGCCCCGTCACGCCCCGAAGAGGGAGCAGGGATCCTCGGGCAGTGCGCCGGAGGGCCAATCGGCGACAGCTGCGATGCAGGCGGCGAGGACGGTTGGTCCGAACGCCGCCGACGCATCGTCCGGGAGGATGCCGATCGGCCAATCGCTGACATCCACCACGCATGAAGCGGCTCTCGCGTGCGGCGTCGACGCGTGGGGTCTGGGTGAGTGTTCACCGGGTTTCGAATGTGACATCGCTGTCAAATCCGCCGGAGCGGACAGCGGTGCTGCGGATGCGTTGGCCATCGGGACGGCCATGATCGGCAGTGACCGGCAAGCCGCGACGAAGTATCGGTGTTGCTTCATGGGTGTGCTCCTTGCGATGCGCTCTGGCTCCGGAAGAGCCGAGGTGCGGCGTCGACTCGACGTCGTGCCAGCAGTCAGCCACCAGCGGCGACGCTGTACATCGACCATCCGCCCGACCGGCCAGCTCCCCGCCAGGCCGATCGACCTCCGAAGCCCGGATCAGTCCCGACGTGCCGGCTCGCGGCCGGCCTCGACACGGGCGCGCTCGGTCATTCGGCGGTCCGTTCCGATCGGACACAGCACCCGAGCGCGGCAGCGCGCGTGCCAGCGTGAGCGGGGATCGCCGTGACCCGGGACCGCATTCGCAACAGCATGGCGTGCGCCGAGGACACGAAGATCGCTGCACTGCGAGCGCGTGTGCAACAGACCAGGTCCCTCAGGAGGACCCAGCCGGGACCCGTCAGCCGAACCGCGTCGCGGCAGGGTGCCACGAGGCGATCGGCGCTGACCCGAACGGTGCCACCTGTGGCGGTCCGCCACGTGGCGGATGTTCTCCGGTCACGTCGCGGAGACGATCGTCGGGTGACGTGGTGGTTGGGATGGCTCACGACACAAGTCGATCCGTCCAACCACCGCCGCGCTGCCGACGTCGACGAGTTCGCGGGCGGGTTGCGAGATGCTTTCGAGTGGGCATCCGATGACCCAGCAGTCGCGTTGCCGCTGCTCACCCACCTGGCCAGCTCTGGCAGGACCCGACCATGCGTTCACCGTCGTTGGCTACGCCGATCGGCTCCTCAACGACGCCAATGCCGAGCTCCATGCTGATGCATGGCTCCGCGCTGCCGTCGCCGTTGCGTTCCACTCGTCTTCGCCCGCGGCGGCCACGAGTTTCGACGGCACTTCCGACGAATCGAGGCCACAGCCGAAGACGTCCGCGACGAGCGCGTGACGGTGTCGGCGACGGTCCGTCGGACAACTCGGTGAGAGCACCGGTGGACAGACAACGCCCGGGTCCGACAGTGGCCGCTCAGACGAGGCACAACCCAACCGACGGCGCCGCGTGCGCCGAGCTCCAGCCTCGACGGCAGCCATCGCCTCAACCGTGAGGCCGGGCTCTCTCGATGCAGTCGTCCGGGATGGTAGGCCAACCACGACCCCCACACCAGCGGCCGGGTAACCGGCGGTGTCGCCATGCTGGCGAGCTGCGGATCGACGAAGCCCGGAGCCGACGGAGGCGCGTGCGGTCGAAGTCAGTAGACGCTGAAGCCCGGGGAGAGCTCACCGCGCCCGGCCAATGCCCGCATCACTTCGGGCCCGAGGCCCTTGCTGGCCGCGATGACGACGAGGACACCAAGGGTCTCTCGAACCAGCGTGTCGCTCGCGACGGCCTCCATGCCGATGGCCTCTGCGAGATCGAGACTGTGGATCGTGAGCTCCGCCGTTCGTGTCGGCAGGTAGTCGCGCAGCGGTAGCGAACCGAATGGTGTCCCGACAACGGCATCCACCGCTGCGCTCGCCACGAGCCGGAGCACGCGGTCTCGCGCTGCGTGCACCGTCCGCTTCGGGTCCGGGCCGAGCGCGTCCACCGCTTGTCTCGCTCGAGCAGCCACGGCGTCGGGAGCTGCGTACGCCTTCGGGTCCGCCACCGGCGTGACCGGACGGAGGAGGTACTCCTCGACGAGGGCGATCGCTCGGAGGCCGTGAGCGACGAGCTCGCGCACGCTCCAGGAACCGAGGCCGGGCCGGTCCCAGGCTGAGTCCGGCACTTCGTCCACCACGGAGACGAACAGATCTGCGGCTTCATCGAAGGCTGCCATCGTGCCCCTCCCGTGCTCCGCGGGCGAGCCAGACCGTACCGGGCCCCAACGCGATGCTCGCTCATCGAGGTCGCCACCTTCAGCCCGTCGATGACGCCGACCGGTCAATCCACTCAGCCGATGCCGAACACGTGCACCGAGCGACGCCCCGGTTGCGCACCGGACGGCAGCGATGCTGCGTCTTGCCACCCGTCAGGCGCACGATGAGCCGCTCGGGGTACGGAACGTCTCGCCGTCGAACGTTCTCGACCATCTCGCCGCATTGCCGTCTCGGGTTCTGCCCACGGGCTGGCCACGTCCTGACCCAGCCAGGTGGAGCTGTCTGACGAGCTGACGCAGCCTCCCCGGAGATCACGAACTGGATCTCGGTCGACGTCGTACGACCGGCACGTACCCCGACCAGCAGGAAGGTCACGTCATGACGACCTCGAGACGATGGGCATTCGGCGTGTCTGCGGGCTCCGAACCCCCGGTGATCCAGGCATCACCCAGTTCGTCGACGACCCGGGCCTCCGGTGTGCCATCCCGCCACGCCCCGTGAGAGCCCGCGCCGCAGCCGCGTTCGCCCATGGGAGGACGACGTCGGGCCCCACCTCCAGGACCAACGTCGTCGATGGCACGTGCGAACTGCCTGACGCGTCCGGTCAGGTCGGAGTGCCGGCCGTTGCGCCCGATCGGTCGTCGTGCGGGCGGAGTTGGTGGTCGTGGAGGCGCCGGTACGCACCATCGCTGTCAAGAAGTTCCCTGTGGGTGCCGCACTCGACGACCTGCCCGTGGTCCAGCACGTAGATGCGATCGGCACCTCGGATCGTCGACAGTCGGTGAGCGACGATCACGACGGTCCGCCCGACCATCAACGCCTCGAGACTGGTGAGGAAGTCGGCCTCGGTGGCGGCGTCGAGTGCTGATGTCGGCTCGTCGAGCAGCAGGATCGGGGCATCCTTCAGGAAGGCCCGGGCGATCGAGATGCGCTGCTGTTGTCCGAGCGACAGCTTCACGCCCCGCTCACCGACCTGGGTGTCGTAGCTGTCGGGCAGGGCGATGATGAAGTCGTGGGCCCGGGCCGCGGTCGCGGCGGCCTCCACCTCGGCGTCGGATGCGCCGAGCCGGCCATAGCGGATGTTGTCGCTGATCGCCGCCGCGAACAGCAGCGGCTCTTGCGAGACGACGCTGATCTGGCGGCGCAACGAGGTCAGGGTGACGTCTCGCACGTCGACGCCGTCGACGGTGACCCGCCCGGCGGTGACGTCGTAGAGCCGAGGCAGCAGGTTCAACACCGAGGTCTTGCCTGACCCCGTCTCACCGACCAACGCCACCTTCTCGCCGTGGCGCACCATGATGTCGACGCCGTCGAGAGCGACGCTCCCACCCTCGTGGATCAGCGCGGCCGCCTCGAGCCGCAGCTCTTGATGGAACGGCGCCAGGTCGACGGCGCCCGGCCGCTCGGTGATGTCGGGCGCGGTGTCGAGCACCTGGAACGCCCGCCCGACGCCGACGACGGCGTCCTGGAACGGCCCGAACACGAACATCACCTGGTTCATCAGCTGGTAGATCGCCTGCATGTAGGTGACGAAGACCCACAACGACCCCACCGTCACGGCGCCCTCGATGACGCTGCGCGACGCCATCCACAGCACGACCGCGGTGGCGATCGCCGTGATGCTGACGGTCGCGATGTTCAGCTGCTGCTCGGCCCACCGGAACTTCAGTTGCGCCCGCACGAACTTCATGCTGATGGCCTCGAGCCGCTCCCGCTCGTCGGCGTCATCGCCAAACACCTGGACGGCGCGGATCGTGCCAACGGTCTGCTCGATGTGCGATGTCAGCGCCCCCATGTGCTGCCGGCTCATCTGTGACTCGGCCTGGATCCGGCGGGCGAGCAGCCGGATGGTGACGGCGAGCGCCGGCACCACGAGGAGCGCGACGAGCGTGAGCCACGGGTCGAGGAACGCCATGAACACCGCCATCAGCACGATGCGCAGGGCGAGCGTCGCCCACGTGCCGAAGCCGAAGATCATCACCTCCTGGATCGAGCGGGCGTCGTTGATCGACCGGAAGATCAACTCCCCCACCGACGTGTTGGAGAAGTAGCGCAACGAGAGCGTGCGGAGATGGGCCACCAGCCGCGACCGCAGCGTGTGGATCATCAGCAACGCCGTGCGGGCGATGACGTAGAACGATGCGGCGTTGGTGACGACCTGGGCCACCGACAGCACGACGTAGGCGACCGCGATCCACGCCGCGACGGTCAGCTTCTCGCCAGTGGTGGCCGTGCTGACATCCCCGAAGGGTCCCAGGCTCAGCGAGTCGCCGATCAACACGCCGTCGATCAGCCACTTGATCGGGAACGGCAGCAGCACGAACAGCAACGTCGAGACCGCCGACAGGCCGAGCCCGAGTGCCACGCCGCCACGGAACTCGAGGACGAACCGGCCGATCCGGCGGTACACGCCGGAGAGCGGCGGGCGCTCCCGGATCGGACCGTCGGCGTCGAACCGGAACGCCATCACCAATACGCGAGGTCGGTGTAGGGCCTCGACAGCTCGGCGACCACCTGGACCCCCTCATCCTGGAACGTCATCGTGCGGATGCGACGCACCTCCAGCTCGGGACCGAGTCCGGCCACCAGCGCGGCGACGTCCGGAGCGTGCTCGAACGGGGCCAACAGGTGGGACCGGCCGAGAGCCGCCGTGCGACCGAGGAAGGACCGCAGCAACAGCGCCATGGCGTCGGCACGGCCCCACTCGTAGCCCCAATCGAGGAGGGCCGTCGCCTCGATCGTGCGCCCCTGCCCCGACTGTTCGTTGCGCCACACCTCGCGGATGTCGCGCCCGCGGTCCCAGAGGCCACCGCACGCCACCACGGCGCCGGTGCCGTCCTCGACCACTGCGTAGTCGTCCCAACCGAACACGGGCGACCAGAACGCCGGCTTCGGACCCCACGCCGGATCGTTCAGGTGGTCCTCGAGGAAGTCGACCGTGTACGGCCGGAAGAGATCCAGACCTTCGTGCGTGCGGTTGATCAGCTCGACGCAGCGGGGCAGGTCGTCAGCCCGCACCGGCCGGACGATCCCGTCGCCGCCATCGGCACCATCCGCAGGCGCCACGGCCGGGATCACGTGGACGGAGACCGTCAACTCGTCCCCGTCGCGCTCTTTGACCTTGTCCAACCAGCCCTGCGACGTGTTGCCGATGCGCTCGTACCAATAGGTGAGGATCCCGAACCACGCGGTCGCCGGCCCGGCGCACGTCTGCAACACGTTGGCGAGGCCGTAGCCACGGAAGCCGTCCCGGACCCGCCATGCCGAGATGAAGTGGACCGTCAGCCGCTGACCGTCGACGAGGGAGTTGCGGGTGGCGTGCGCGGCGGCGCCGAGCACGACACCGCGGCACTCGACGAGCTGCAGGTTGGGATGCTCCTGCAATCGGAGCGGGGCGAACGGGTTCGGTCCCCGCAAGACGTCGAGCCGCCACTCGCCGACACCCTCCGGGGCACTCGCGTACAGGTCGGTCACCGCCTCGGCGTCGCGCCATGTGGCCTCGCGCACCCGCAGCGCTCCGTCGAACGTCTTGCCGAGGACATCGAGCAGCCAGCCCACCCTCGTCGCGTCGAACTGCGGGTCGTCCAGCCACAACCGGACATCGGCGCGTGGCACCCGGAGATGAACGGCTCGCTGCAGCAGTGCGTCGGGCCAGCCCTGCGCCTCGGCCGCCGCGGCGAGATCAGCCGGCACCTCGGGCGGTGCCTGCAACAGCGGGTGATCCTGCACCAGTCGCTGTCGTTGCTCGTGCTCGGTGGTCGCCACGATGCCCCCTCCTGCTCACATGGACATCCCCGACACGGCACGCTAAGAGCGACGTTCCCGAGATGTCGCGTGCATTTCACGGCCCCTCGTGCCAGCGGTCGCAGCGCAGCACCGGCCGCACGTCGCGAACCGGCGAGCTGGCCACCATCCCCAAGGTCAGGTGGCACAGCCACGACGCGGCCGTCGACACGATCGCAGCGCTGGAGCGTGACCTCGCCACCGAGATCACCGCCGGGGCCACGACCGACGACGACCGCCTGATCGCCCGTCAGGATTGGTGCAGGGCCGAGCTCAACGACGACCTCCCGGCTGCCACCCGTGCTGACGCGATCGAGACGTTCGTCCGATACGCGAAGCGGGTCGAGCGAACAGCTCGGCTGATCGAATCGTCGATGACGGCCGCACCCGGCAGCCGGCCCTCCCCAAGCCGGATACCTCGCGCAGTCCAACGCCTCCATTGTCACGATCCGGTGAGCGCGACGTGGTGAGCGTGCACCCACCTTGGTGTCAGAGACTGTCGATCGCGGCCGCCCGCGCCGTCGTCCCGAAGACCTGCTGAGCGACCCGGTCGAGCTCTCGGAACGGGTCGGTGCGCATCAACATGTCCAGTGCTCCGCTCGTTGCTCAGACTCCCTCGCAGGAGAACGAGATCGTTGTCGCCGGGAGGAGCAAACTGTCAACTCCAGATAGAGGTCTTCTCCGCTCGTGGAGCATGTTCTGGACGCGCCGCCGGCCCCGGAACGCGAGGGCCGGGGCCGGCGGCATGAACCCAGAGACGGCCACGGCGACGGGAGGCCGCCGCCGGCAGTCCGACGTCGTTCGGTCAGCCGTGCGCCGCCTGCTGCGCCTCGTCCTTGGTCGTGGCGGCCTGCTGCTTGGCGTCCTCGATGACCGTGCCGGCCGCGTCAGCGGCCGTCGCCTTGACCTGCTGGGCGGCGTCCGCGGCACCCTGCTTGACGTCGTCGGCGACGTTGCGGGCCGCCTCGAGCGCGGCGTCCTTGGCCGGTTCGAGGGCGTCTGTCGCGCGGTCGGCGGCGGCGATCTCCGGCTCGGTCGGCGGGAAGGCGGCGGCGACGATGAAGCCGATCCCGAACGCGACGAGTCCGGCACCGAGCGGACTTCCGGCCGCCTGCTGCCGGACGGCGTCGGGTCCGACGTGGTCGCGGACGCTGCCGGCGACATCGCCGATCGAGTCGGTGCCCGCGCTCACCGTCCCCATCACCCGATCACGGAAGGACCGCACCCCGTCGGTCATCCGGTTGCGGCGTCGTTCGATGATGCGACCCGGGCTGACCCGGTCGCCGATCGCGTCGATCGTGTCCCCGAGCTCGTCACGGCGCCGTTCGATGTCGCGCCTCAGCTCGTCAGGTTCTTGGCCCATTCCTTGTCCTCCTTGAGTGATCGTGTGGTCTCGGGAAGCGGGCGCACTTGGCGCAGCTTCGTGCGCCCGGTCGAGATCGCGATCGCCGCGACGACGGCCCACAGCGCCGCGACGATGGCGAACGACAGGGCCCGGTTGATGCCCTGGTCGAGCAGCTCGGCGAGCGCGAGCGACGCCAGCGTCAACATCAGCAGTGCGGCGACGGCGCCGGCGACCATGACCGCGACCGCCGTGCCGGCGCGGCTCACCTCGGTGCGGGTCTCGGCCTTGGCCAGCTCGACCTCCTGTCGGAACAGGTCACCGAGCTCCCGGGTCATCTCCGCGATGAGCTCGCCCAGCGACTGCTCCGGGCGTTTCGGTTCGGTCCGATGATCCACGTCGCTCACGGCAACACCGCTCCGCCGGGCACGTCGATACCCGTCGGGGTCCCCGTGACCGGGACCGCCGGCTCGAACGGTGCCGCCGGCGGTGGCAGCGCGGCCGACGACGCGAGCGACGTCGGCGCCATCGACCCGCTCGCCGCCGACCGCTGCGACGAGGCCTCGCGTCCCGCGCGCACCAGGCGGCCGGCGACGAACCCGATGGCCCCCGCCGTGGCCAGGAACAGCAGCGGCTGCCGGCGGGCGAACCGCCGCATGTCGTCCAGCACGGCGTTCGGGCCGTCGTCGAGTCGCCCGGCGAACGACTGCAACCGGTCGCGACCCTCCTGCAGGAGATCGGTCAACGGGCCGGCCGACTGCGGGTCGCCGTCGGCCAACGCCCCGACCTGATCGGCCAACGTGCGCACCGACCCCGCCATCTGCCGGCTGCGCGTCGCCGCCTCGGCCCCGAGATCACGACGGCCCCGATCGACGAGGTCATGCACCTGTTCCTTGGCCTGCCGCGCGACGGCCTGCGCCTGCGCCTGGGCCTCCCCGGCGACGTCGCCCGCCCGCTCCGCCGCCCGACCCGCCACCTCCTTGACGGCCTCTGCCTTCCCCGCACCGTCGCCGGTGCGAGATGGCGTCGTCATCTGATCGGTCATTGCCAACCTCCAAGCCGTGGATCCCCTCCCGCCCGCACCGGCTACCCGCCCCGGCCGCGCTGATACGACACCCGGACGGGGACATCGGCAGCCAGACATCGCCGTGGTCGACGATCCCATGGGCGGTGCCGCGCCGGCGACGGGCCTCACATCCCGAGCGATTTCGCAGCGGGGCAGCCGTGCGATGGCGCGGCGAGCGACGACTCCGGACCGGACCGAGTCCCGACGGACCGAGTCAGGTCGGCCAGCAGCCTCACCTCATCGAGGAATCGCCCGAACCAGTCGATCGCCCCGCTGAGGTCGCTCACGGGGATGCCAACGCAGTGACGACTGCCGAGCTGTCGCGTCCACCGGTTGCGCCAGCCGACCGCCGGGTAGCGCAAGCTCATGCCGCCCGCGAAGAAGTCAGCGACCACGTCGAAGAGCGCACCGCGGACGCCGTCCACCGGCGTCCGGAAGTCGGCCGGGACCAAGTCCGCAGCGAAGCGAGCTACGACGAGTGCCTCCAAGAGTGCATCCCGAGCCGCCAAGAAGGTCGCCGATCCGGTGACCCGGGCCGCCGGCGCGGCCAAGCGCACGGCCACCGGCAAGACGAGCTCGAAGGCGAAAGACGGTCGACAGCACCCCGATGCGATCCACGTGCTCACCGAGGACCATCGTCGGGTGGAGGAGTTGTTCGTCCGCTTCGAGCAGACGGGCGACGGCGCGCACAAACGTCGTCAGGACCTCGTTCAGCGCATCACGGAGGCGTTGTCCGTGCACGCTTCGATCGAAGAGGAGATCTTCTACCCGGCCGCCCGGCGCGTCGGCCGCGATGGCGTCGACGACGTGTTGGAGGCACTCGAAGAGCACCACCTCGTCAAGCTGACGCTCGCGGAGCTCGAGACGATGGATCCCAGCCACGAGCGCTACGGCGCCAAGGTGACCGTCCTGATCGAGAGCGTCCGCCACCACGTCAAAGAGGAAGAACGCGAGCTGTTCCCCAGCGTCCGCAACACGCTCGACCGGGCTCAGCTCCGCGACATCGGGGACGAGCTCGTCGCCGCCAAGCGGACCGCGCCGACCCGACCGCACCCCGAGGCGCCCGACACTCCGCCCGGCAACATCGTTGCCCAAGTGCTCACCGCCCCGCTCGATGTCGCCGCCAACCTGAACAAGGCCGCCGCGCGTCGAGTTCGCGACATCGTCACATGATCATGGTGCGCAACGCTCATTGCGGGAACGCGGCTGGAGACCGACTCCTGCGGGCACGGTGAGACGGACCCAGCCAGGAAGGATCACCATGACCGCCGGAGCCGTCAGGCCGTTTCGCACCATCGCCGCTGCCCTCCTGCTCGCCAGCGCACTGTCTGCATGCGGCGACGACGACGGTCCTGCCGACGAGTCGCCGGTGACGACGATGCCGTTCGTGGACGGCACGTTGGAGCCATTGGACAGCACGGGAGGACCCACGGGCACCGTGCTCAACAACCAGCCGACGAGCCCAGCCGTCAACAACGCGCCACCCGGAGACGACGGCACCGGGTGACGTCGCCCGGCCGCAGATCCAACGAGCGGAGTATCGGTCTCCCTCTCCACACGTGGGTGACGAGGGTCGATGCGCCCCCTGTGACGTGATCGGCTGGGGCGTGATCGTCGCGCAAGCGCGGTCGCAGGCTCACGTCACGATCTGCACGACGCCTTCGCGGACGAGGCGTCGGACGAGGCCCGCCCGATCGGCAGCGTCGAGGCCCGGGAGCTCGCCGACGCTGAGCTGCTTCGGCGCGGACAGTCGATGCAGCGCCTCCAGCGTCGTGCCGGGGAGGGAGAGCCGTCGGTCCGCGGTCGTCAGCACGACCCGCTCACCCTCGACGCTCACGCCGAACGGGCGGCGGCGGCGTACCGTCGTGGCATCGTCGACGGATGCTGGGTCGACCACGGCTGCGAGTCGGCCGAGCCAGCGACGGCGAGCCCGACGGTCCCGCCGATCCACCTCGCGTGCCGCGAGCGCCTGCGGGTCCGCACCGGCGAAGCGCCTCGCCGCGCTGGCGAGCGCGTCGCCGAGCTGGGCGACGAGCGCCCCGGCTGCGCTCGGCCGACGCGTCCTCGACACCGACGGCGACGAGCTCGGACAGCTCGCCGACCTGCTCATCGACCCGACGGGCCGCGTCGACGTCGTCGCGCTCGACGACGGACGCACGGTCGCCGGCGCCGCCCTCCGCGTCATCGGCTCCTACGCCGTCATCCTCGCTGCCAACCCCGACACGAGCCTCGCCCGATGATGGCGGCGGGGGCGGGCAGCACCTCGGCGACCACGCCGGCGCGCCTCACAGCACGAACAACAGCAGGCTCCCGAACCGTCAGTGCGTTCCGGCCCGATCGCGCCGGAATCCACTGACAGGTCGGGGGAGCCGCCGTGGTGCGCCATGTGGTCCTGCTCGGGTTGATGGGGGCGGGCAAGACCTCGATCGGCCGCGTCGTGGCCGATCGACTCGGTCGCCCGCTCGTCGACGGCGACGATCGGCTCGCGGACCGTACGGGCGGACGCACGGCGGCCGACGTGGCCGCGACCGAGGGCATCGACGCGTTGCACGTCCTCGAGAGCGACATCGCACTCACCGCGTTGGCGTCCAGCGACCCGTCCGTGATCGGACCGGCAGCGTCAGTCTGCGAATCAGCGGTGGTGCGCGATCACCTGGCTGACCACATCGTGGTCTGGCTCAGCGGGCCGGTCGAGCTGCTCGCCCGCACGGCGGTCGAGAAGGACCACCGACCGCTCGTCGACGATCACGATCCGGTCGCACTCCTCGAACACCAGCTCGCCGTCCGCGAGCCACTCGTCCTGGCGCTCGATCCCCTCGTCATCGATGTCTCCACCACCGACGACGAGACGGCCGCCGAGCGGATCATCGCGTTCGCCCGCGCACGGGACCCATCGGCGTGAGCCCGACGGCCCGCGCCCAACAGGACCGACGCGAACTCCGAGACGGTTCGTCGAGATGGCCCACGGTGGGCGCGATCCGTCTGACCCGCAGCGACGAACGTGACCGCCGACAGGTCAAGCGACACATCGCCCGGCGTCGGCGTGCAAGTACGGAGGGCCGGGTGGTGAACGCCCCGTCAGTCGAAGCAGCGCACGCTGGCCCACACCGTCTTGCCGGTGTTGGTCTGCGCCGAGCCCCACTCGGTTGCGAGCTGATCGACGATCCTCAGTCCGAACCCGCCTGAATCGTCGCCCTCCGCCCGCATCAGCGGACTCGAGGCGCTGGGGTCGTCGACCAGCACCGTGACGGCCGTCTCGTCGAGCCGGACCTGAACGCGCTCGGCGGACCCCGCATGGCTCACCGCGTTCGTCACCAGCTCCGAGAACACCAGCAGCACGTCTTCGGGATGATCACAACCCCATTCGCGCAGCCGCCCCTCGACTGCATGCCGCGCCACGGTGATCTCCGCCGGCGTGGCCGCCGACAGCTCCAAGGTCCCAGCCGCCATCTCGGACCCTCCTCCTCGCGCAGCGCCGCACCTTGCTGAACGACGCGTTGTCGACGCGCTACCCGCCACGGCGAACCCCGAACCACAGGGCGCCCGTACCCGCCGCTGGGGGCGTCGTGGAATCGTCAGTCTCGGACACTCATCGCGCCGTTCGACCCTGGCCGTACCGGCCCTCAGCACTTGCTGAACGCTCCACGTGCGGCGAAACCAGCTCGTCGTAACAGTTGCTCGACGGCGGCATCTCGCTCATCAGGAGCACGTCGACAGCCTTCTCCTCGCCCGTTGCCCTTTGGGGCAAGCGACCTGGCTCGGGGTTCACGCCCGCAAGGCCGCATTCGCTCACGAGGGTGAAGATCTGTGTACCGACGCTGCGGTGTGCTGGAGTCGGTGCGTGCTTCTCGACCAACCAGACTTCGGTGACCCGTCAGGCGGTGATCGGCGCGGCGACGACTTCTGGCATCGCAACGCGTTGAGCCTGGCCTGCTTCGCCTTCTTCGCGGTGTTCCTCGTCGCCCAGAGCCTGACCGGGTGGCGCACCGCGGTCGCCGACGCCGTCCAGCACGGCGAGGCGGGGTTCTCCTACTGGACGTACCTCACCACCGGTCACTTCGCCGAGGCGACGTTCGAGAACTGGGAGAGCGAGTTCCTGCAGATGGGCGCGTTCGTCCTGCTCACCGTGTTCCTCCTTCAGCGCGGCTCGGGCGAGTCCAAGCAGGAGCGCGACGACCCGCGCGACGAAGACCCACGCGACCACCGCGGTGACCCCGGAGCGCCGTGGCCGGTGCGCCGCGGCGGAGTCTGGCTGAGCGTCTACGAGCACAGCCTGGTGATCGCCTTCACCGTGCTGTTCCTCGGCTCGTTCGTCGGCCACGCCGTCGCCGGCGCCCACGAGTACAGCGCCGAGCAGCACGAGCACAGCGCTGCCGGCATCAGCCCGTGGCAGTTCGTGCGGACGTCGGAGTTCTGGTTCCAGTCGTTCCAGAACTGGCAGAGCGAGTTCCTCGCCGTCGGCACGATCGTCGTGCTCTCGATGTTCCTGCGCCAACGTGGCTCCGCCGAATCGAAGCCCGTCCACGCACCCCACCAGCAGACCGGCGACGACTGAGCTCGATCGACGAGGCCGACCCGCACCGCTGACCGTGAACGACCGGGCTCGAGGGGCGAGGAGGTGTTCACGTTGTCTCCTGAGCGGTCCCGTTGTCTGTCCGCCGTCAGGCGTGGCGAAGGCCACGCTGCTCGTCGAGGCATCGTGGTCTTGACGGGCTGAAAGGTGAGAGCCAATGTAAATCCTGTGACGGAAGACGCGTCGCTGCTGCTGCGACAGCACGGCCTGTCCGTGACGGCACAGCGGCTCGCTGTGTTGCGTGCAGTGACGGCAGTACCCCACGCCACGGCAGATGCGGTCGCCGATGCCGTGCGCGCTGACATCGGCGCCATCTCGCGCAAGTCGGTCTACGACGCGCTCGGTGTGCTGACGGCGAAGGGGATCGTGCGTCGTATCGAGCCGGCGGGCTCGCCCGCCCGCTACGAATGCCGCGTCGGTGACAACCACCACCACCTGGTCTGCCGCAGCTGCGGCCGACTCGACGACGTCGACTGCGCCATCGGGCAGGCCCCCTGCCTCGTCCCGGCGGACGACCTGAGACTTCGTCGTCGATGAAGCAGAGGTCATCTACTGGGGCACGTGCCCGAGCTGCCGCGCCGCCGCCACGTCAAACGTCCGCTCTACGGAACCGAGAAGCTGAGGAGCATCCGATGGCTGAAACCGCGCAGAACCTGAAGTCCGAGTGGGGCTCGCTGACCTCGAGTGAGTTCCAGTCCAACGAGAAGTGGTGGCCGGACGCGCTGAACCTGCGGATGCTCCACCAGCGTCACCCGGGTTCGTCGCCGCTGGGGGACGCCTTCGACTACCGCGCGACGGTGGCCGGCATCGACATCGACGAGTTGACCCGCTGATGTCGACGCGCTGATGACCGACTCGCAGCCCTGGTGGCCCGCCGACTGGGGTCACTACGGACCGTTCTTCATCCGCATGTCGTGGCATGCCGCTGGCACGTACCGGGTGGTCGACGGTCGCGGCGGCGGCGGCACCGGCGCCCAGCGCTACGCCCCGCTGAACTCGTGGCCCGACAACGGCAACCTGGACAAGGCCCGGCGGCTGCTGCTGCCGATCAAGAAGAAGTGGGGCAAGTCGATCTCGTGGGCTGACCTGTTCGTGTTCGCCGGCAACCGGGCGCTGGAGACGATGGGCTTCAAGACGTTCGGCTTCTCGTTCGGGCGCGAGGACATCTGGGCGCCCGAGGACGACATCTACTGGGGCCCCGAGAACGAGTGGCTGGCCACCCAGGACGAGCGCTACACCGGCAGCTGGGAGGACGGCAGCCGCACGCTCGACAACCCGCTCGCCGCGGTCCAGATGGGGCTGATCTACGTCAACCCGCAGGGCCCGAACGGCGTCCCCGACGCGATGCGCTCCGCCCAGGACATCCGCGAGACGTTCAGCCGGATGGCGATGAACGACGAGGAGACCGTGGCGCTCACGGTCGGCGGCCACACGTTCGGCAAGATGCACGGTGCCGTCGCCGAGGACTTCGTCGGCCGCGAGCCGGAGGGCGCTGGCCTGATGGCCCAGGGGATCGGATGGGCCAACAGCCACGAGACCGGCTTCGGCGAGTACACGATCACCTCCGGTCTGGAGGGGGCGTGGACGCCGACGCCGACCCAGTGGGACAACAAGTACCTCGACACGATCTTCGCCCACGAGTGGGAGCTCGTCGAGTCGCCCGCCGGCGCCAAGCAGTGGCAGCCACGGGAGGTCAAGGACGGCTACTGGGTGCCCGACGCGCACGTCGAGGGCAAGCTCAACCCGCCGACCATGTCGACGGCCGACATGGCCATGATCACCGATCCGGCCTACCTCGAGATCGCCACGCGGTTCCACGAGCACCCGGATCAGCTCGCCGACGCGTTCGCTCGCGCCTGGTTCAAGCTGCTCCACCGCGACATGGGCCCGGCCATCCGCTACGTCGGCCCGCAGGTACCGAGCGAGAAGCTGCTGTGGCAGGACAACGTCCCGGCGCACGAGGGCCCGATGATCGGCGACGCCGAGATCGCCGAGCTGAAGTCGACGATCCTCGACTCCGGGCTGACGACCGCACAGCTCGTCAAGGCGGCGTGGGCGGCGGCAGCGACGTACCGCACCACCGACTACCGCGGCGGCGCCAACGGCGCCCGCATCCGCCTGTCGCCGCAGGCCGAGTGGGACGTCAACGTGCAGGCCGGCGTGTCGACGACCATCGCCAAGCTCGAAGAGATCCAGTCGTCGTTCAACGGCAAGGCCGGTGCGCAGGTCTCGCTCGCCGACCTGATCGTGCTCGGCGGCGGTGCCGCCATCGAGTCCGCCGCCAAGGCGGCCGGCCACGACATCACCGTCCCGTTCACCCCTGGCCGGACCGACGCCAGCCAGGAGGACACCGACGTCGACTCGTTCCAGTGGCTCGAGCCCAACTACGACGGGTTCCGCAACTACGTCAAGAAGCACGGCCCCGTGCCGTCCGAGCACCACCTCATCGACAAGGCGTTCATGCTCAACCTCACCGCGCCCGAGATGACCGCCCTCCTCGGCGGCCTCCGGGTGCTGGGCAACAACGTCGGTGACGAGGGGTACGGCGTGCTCACGGACCGCCCCGGTCAATTGACCAACGACTTCTTCGTGAACCTCATCGACATGGGCACGGTGTGGGCGTCCGTCGGCGAGGAGGAGGACGTCTTCGAGGGCCGCGACCGCACCAGCAGTGACGTGAAGTGGACCGCCACCCGGGCCGACCTCGTGTTCGGCGCCAACAGCCAGCTCCGGGCCATCGTCGAGGAGTACGCCTCCGCCGGCGGCGAGGACCTCATGCTCGACGTTCATCCGGGGCTGGGTCAAGGTGATGGAGAACGACCGCTTCGACCTCAACTGAGCGAAACCGGCCAATCCCCACGCCCTGATCTTCATCCGCCCACGACACTGCGGTCTCACGCCACGTACATGGTGCTGTACATGGCGCGCCGATGTGTCGTGCGACTTGCGAGTTCTCGGCAGATCACAGACCAGGGAGGGCCGCGATCGGACCGGCGAAGGCGCCGAACGTGTTGGTGTTCTCGGACCTTCTCGGCGTGTCACAACGTGGGGCGGTCGCCGTGTCGGCTGAGAGGCGCTGCTCGGCAAGCGGCGCGGTCGGGAACGAAGCGTCGTCGCGCAACCGACCGAGCAGCTCGCGGAGCACCGAAGGGCCGTCACGTG
>CAVVSE010000007.1:0-473899 GCA_963750905.1 uncultured Acidimicrobiia bacterium | reverse complement strand
GCCGTGTTCACGGCCTGAGGGCGCGGACGCACACGACGACGCCGCCGTCGAACGGCGCCTCGACGCGACGCACATCCCGGAACCCGGCGTCGCCCATCGCGCTCGCGACGAGGTCGGCCGACGCGCTCGCCGCAGGCAGCGACGGGGCGTCGATCGCCACCAGCAGGACACCGCCCGCGACGAGCGCGCCGCGCGCCGCGGCGAGGGCCGGGACGGTGGCCAGCGCCCGCACGCGCGCGGCGAACACCCGCTCGAACGGGCCCCCGGCGAGCTCCTCGGCACGCGCCGCGACGAACCTCGCTCGCCCCGCCGCCACGGCTGTGGCGTTGCGCGCGGCCGCGGCCGTCACCATCGTCGCCGAGCGGTCGACGCCGACGTAGGTCCCGATCGTCAACCGCTCGAGCACGAGGGTGGCCGCGACGCCCCAGCCGCAGCCGACCTCGGCGATGCGGTCGGCGGGCTGCGGGTCCAGGTGGTCGACGACGACCTCGTGACGGGACGGCATCCCGTCATCGTGACGGGCGCACCCCGTCAGGACGTGTCAGCGACCGGCGCGGCCCGCCCCGGCCCGGCCCGTCCCGTCGTGAGCGTCAGTCGCCGGGCGCCCCGCCGGCGTCGATGGCACCGTCACCATCGTCCCCGTCGTCCCCATCGCCGCCGCGCGGATCCGGCGGCGCCACCGCGCCGCCGGGGCCACCCGCGGCGCCGCCGTCGACGACGTCGCCGCGACCGGGTGCACCCGGTGTCATCGCCTCCGCCGCGGCGGGCGCCGCGCCGGCATCCGCGTCGGGCGCGGCCACGGTGACCGCCGGCTGCTCACCCTCGGCACCGACCCGGCCGGCGTCGTCGATCTCGATCACGATCCGCATGGCTGCTCCTTCACGTCTGATCAGGCGTCGCGTCCGGCTAACTGAGGATCGCGTAGCGCATCTCGTAGTCGACCGGGCTGGCCGTGAGGTTGCGCACGATGATCCAGTACGTGATGCGGTCGGCCGACGCCCGCTCGACCTGGGTGTCCCAGTCGAGCTGCGGGGCGCCAGACCTCGGCGTGGTGGGCGTCACGTACCAGATGACGTGTTGGCTCGCCGCCCAGTTGAACGTGAACACGCGTTGCGTCGCATTGGCACCGACGGTGCCGCGGTACTGCACTCCGACAGACATGGGTTCCCTCCTGCTCGAGTGGGCTGGTCAGGTCGCGCCGAGGACGGCGTAGCGGGCCTCGATGCCGACCGACACGGGCGTCAGGTTGGTGATCGAGATCCAGTAGGTGACGAAGCCGGTGCTCGCCCGCTCGGCGTGCACGTCCCACTGGATCTGGGGCGCGCCGGGCCGTGGGGTGGTCGGCACGACGGTCCACTCGACGTGGCAGTCGGCGGGCCAGGAGTGGGTGAACCAGCGCTTCGTGGCGTTCGCGGCCACCGTGCCGGTGAACTGCACCCCGAGGCGGCCGGGACACATCGGGAACCCGAGGTGCCACGGCGTGTGCGAGCACATCGCCCACGAGTTCGCCCGCATGAGGCAGTCGACCCCGCCGCCCGCGGCGCAGTTCGCGCAGTTCGCGTTGGGCTTGCCGTAGTACCCCCACGAGCCGCCGCAGTTGCACCCGCTCGAGGCGTACTCGTCCGGCGCCCCGAAGATGTGGCCGGTCTCGTGGGCGAAGACGCGGTCGATGTTCGACGGCCCCCAGCCGTCGTTGGCGTAGTCCATGACGAGCAGCGGCCCGCCGATGAACGCGTAGGCGAAGTGGTTCACCGGGTACTTCGTGAAGAAGGCGACGTAGGCCCAGTTCGTGCCGAGCCGCCGGCGCAGGTCCTCGGCGTAGGCGCGGGCGCCGGCGTGCCCGGCACCGAAGCCGAGCGCCGCCAGCGCCGGATCGCGGAAGCGGGTCTCGTTGTCGGGCGCCGGTGCGTCGGCGGCGACGGCCAGGCGCACGACGTCGATGTCCCAGCGCCACGTGACGGGCTGGGTGGGATGGCGGGCACCGAGCCATGACAGGCCGTTCTGCGTCTCGGCCACGACGGTCGCTCGCTCGGCGGCCGAGAACTGCAGCGCGGCGGTCGGACCCTCGACGATCACGAGCCCGACAGCGACCGACCCGGACAGGCGCTGGCTCGTCGGGAGCGGGGCCGCGCCGGCCTCGGGCTCGCCGGCCGCGCGGGCGCGGGCCCCGGGCGCGCCGTTGACGTCGTCGGCGGCGGTCAGGAAGGCGCAGCCCGGCGTCGCCCCGTCGTCGGTGTCCCACGGCGCGCCTTCCAGCGGCCGGCTGGCCTTGAGGGCGGCGTACTCGTCGCTCTCGCGCAGGGCCAGTCCGAGGATCCCGAGGGCCCCTGTCGCGTCGACCCCGGCGCCGTCGGCGTCGACCTCCGCCGCGCCACGTGGCCGGACGTCTCGCGGCAGCAGCGCGGCGAGCGCGTCGTCGTGCTCGTCGCCGTCGGCCACGGCGACCACGAGCACGGAGTCGCCGTACTGGTGCAGCACATGGGTCGACGGCGACGCCTCGATGGCCGCCGCGGCAGCGCCGGCCGCGGCACCGTCGCCGAGCACCACCAGACGTTCGCTGATCCCGACATCACCCGACATCGTCGTCTCCCTCGTCGATCCGGACCCCGCACCGCACCGTACGGACGGAGGGACAGGATGTCCACCGAATTCGGCACCTTGACCGCTGCGCCGTCCGGATCGACAATGCAGCCGTGCCACCACCGCCATCGGAGGTCCTCGTGATCCTCGGCCCCGGCGCGGCGGCCCCCGCCGTCGACGTCGTCCACGCCGTGTCGCCGCGGGTGTTCGTGACGACAGCACCGGGCGCGCTGCCCGCCGGCGTCCTGTTCGCCGGCGCCGCGCCGCCCGACGACGTGCTCGCCGGGCTCGACGAGGGCGAGCGGCTGTTCGTGGACGGGTGGCTCGCCCGCCAGGGGTCGAGCGACCGGATCCGGCCCGGCGACGGCGAGCCGTGGGACGCGCCCGGCCGGCTCCCCCCGGACCAGCCGGTCTGAGCCCTACGCCGTCGCCGCAGGCCGCACGTGGCGGAAGAAGGCGCGGACGTCGTCGACGAACGGCCCCGGCTGCTCGAAGGCCGCGAAGTGCCCGCCGCGGTCGTGCTCGCTCCACTCCCGGATGTCGGTGAAGCGGCGCTCCGCCCAGCGGCGCGACGGGGCGAAGATCTCCGCCGGGAAGATCGACATCCCGGACGGCACGCCGATCGGATCGCGCGACCCGAACGTGTTGAAGCTCTCCCAGTACAGCCGGCCCGAGGACGCCCCCGCGGCGGGCAGCCAGTAGTGCATGACGTTGTCGAGCAGGCGGTCGCGCGACACGGCGTCCTCCGGGTGGCCGTCATGGTCGGCCCACGCCCAGAACTTCTCGACGATCCACGCCGCCTGGGCGGCCGGCGAGTCGACGAGCCCGTAGCCGAGCGTCTGCGGGCGGGTCGACTGCTGCGTCGAGTAGCCCATCCCCCACTTGCGGTGGTCCTCGAGCCGGTCCAGCGCGCGCTGCTCCGCCTCGGTCAGCTCGCCGGGGTCCTTGCCGGGCCCGGCCGACACCATGTTGAGGTGGATGCCGACGACGTGGTCGGCGTGATGGGCGCCGAGGGCCGTCGTGATGGCGGAGCCCCAGTCGCCGCCCTGGGCGCCGAACGAGTCGTAGCCGAGGGCCACCATCAGCTCGACCCAGGCGTCGGCGATGCGCTCGACCCCCCAGCCCGTCGCCGTCGGCTTGTCGCTGAAGCCGTAGCCGGGCATCGTCGGGCACACGACGTGGAAGGCGTCCTGCGGATCACCGCCGTGGCTCGGCGGATCGCGCAGCGGCTCGATCACATCGAGGAACTCGACGACGGAGCCCGGCCAGCCATGGGTCAGCACGAGCGGCAGCGCGCCGGGGTGCGGGGACGGGGCGTGGAGCACCTGGATGCCGAGGCGGTCGGGCGCGCCGACGTCGGGCACGAAGCGCAGCTGCTCGAAGTGGTTGAGCTCGGACTCGACCCGTCGCCAGTCGTAGCCGTCGGCCCAGTGGGCGCACAGCTCCTGCACGTAGGCGAGCGGGATGCCCTGCGACCAGTCGTCGACCGCCTCCTGCTCCGGCCAGCGGGTGCGGGCGAGCCGCTCGCGCAGGTCGTCGAGCTCGCCATCGGCGACGGCGATCGGGTGCGGTGTGAGCTCGCTCATCAGACCCCCGCTCACGAATCGCGGCCCGGCCGGCGGATCGACTCGGCCGTCGGGTCCCCCTTGTAGCCGGGCGGATACGTCCTGGCGAGCTCCTCCGGCGTGGGGTCGTGCTCGAGGTGGGCCTCGTCGGGCAGCAGGTCGCTGATCGCGTCCATGATCCGCTTGGTGTCGGCGTCGAGGGACCGGTACTTGAGCCCGACCGGCTCGCCGACGCGCACGCTCACCAGTGGCGGGTCGGCCATGTTCAGCATGTTCGGCAGCCGGCTCGACCGCGGCCAGACGCGCTCGGTGCCCCAGAGGCCGATCGGGATCACCGGCGCCTTCGTCAGCGCCGCCAGCCGGGCCGCGCCCCAGCGCCCCTTCAGCTCGGGGTCGAAGAACGCCGGGCCACGCGGGATCGTCCCCTGCGGCATGATCGCCACGACCTCGCCGCCGGTGAGGGCGTCGGCAGCGGCCTGCAACGGCTCGTCGGACCCCGTGCCGCGGTCGACGCGGATGCCGCCCATCGCCGTCGCCAGCTGGCCGATGACCGGCGCGTCGAACACCTCCTTCTTGCCGAGGAAGCGCACGGTGCGTCCGCTGCGGGCGATGGCCATCGACATCGCCGCCGAGTCGAAGTAGCTGCGGTGGTTGGCGACGAGGATCGCCGGGCCGCCGGCCGGGATGTGCTCGATGCCGGTGATGTCGAAGCGGGCGTACGGCATCAGCTCGGGCCGCGAGAACTGCATCGCCAGCGACTGCAGCTCGACGCCGAGCACCGGGATCTTCACCACGCCCGGTGACACGTCGAGGTTGAGGATGGGCCAGCGGCGCAGGAGGGCCAGGCCGACCATCCGGGGATCGGGGTTGACGACGATCGGCGTGCCGACCGCTGACAGCAGCGGCGCGTCGTAGAAGCTGTCCGAGTAGGCATAGCTCTCCTTCAGGTCGACGTGGTGGGCGGCGGCCCACGTCCTGACCGCATCGAGCTTGCCGGCGGCCCACACGAACGGGCCGTCGAGCGAGCCGTCGTAGGTGCCGTCGGCGTTGACGCCGTACCGCGTCGCCACGACGTCGTCGAGGCCGAGGCGGTCGGCCAGCGGCTTGACGAGGTCGTACGGCGAGGTCGTCGCCAGCACGATCGGCCGGCCGGCGCGGCGGTGCTCGTCGAACAGCCGGCGGGCGAACGGTTGGACCATCGCCGCCAGCCCGTCGGCGGCGGCCTCGCCGGCGGCCTGCATCGACGCCTGCGATCGACCCTTGGCGAGGTTGGCGCCCCGGCGGGCCAGGGCCATCGACGGGCGCGTCTCGCCGATGCGGTTGAACAGGCCGTAGACGGCCTTCTCCCCCGGCAGGCTGCGCGACGTGAACCCGGCCGCCCGCATCGCGGTGGAGAACACCTCGCCCGACGCGCCGGCCAGCAGGGTGCGGTCGAGATCGAAGAACGCAGCACCCGGCACGTCGTGATGGTAGGCGGCGCAGCGGAACCCGGAAAACGGGAGAAGCCCCGCCGGGGGAGCGGGGCCTCTCAACCTGAACCCGGTCGATGGGGGGTCGACCTCGTGGGTTCCATCGAGCGGTACATGGGGGGTGTATCGCGTCGATCTCTGTGCTTGTGAGCCTACGCACATGCGGCCGATCTGGCAAGTAGAACAATCAGATACGGGCTATCGTCTCGGGAGATGACCACCACGTCGGCGCAGGCCTGCCGCACCTGATGGACGTCCGCCAGCTCTCGGCCCTCGTGGCGATCGCCGACCACGGCACGTTCTCCGCCGCCGCCCGGGCCCTGTTCACGGTGCAGTCGAACGTGTCGACCCACATCTCCCGCCTCGAGCGCGAGCTCGGCACCACGCTCGTCGACCGGGCCCAGGGCGGGCTCACGGAGGACGGGCAACGGGTCGTCGAGCGGGCCCGTCGCATCCTGCGTGAGATGGACGAGATCGCCGCCGACGTGGCGCCCATCGACGGCCAGGTCACCGGCGACGTGCGCATCGGGATCCTCGGGACGACGGCGCGCTGGCTGCTCCCCCACCTGCTCGCCGCGCTCGAGGAGCGCCACCCCAACGTGCGCGCCATCGTCTCGGAGGGCAGCACGTCCGTGCTGATCCCGGCGGTCCTCACCGGCCGCGTCAGCGCCGCCATCATCCACCTCCCCGTCGACGATCCCGAGCTCGTCATCGAGCCGCTGTTCGCCGAGGACCTCGTCCTCGTCGCCCACGCCGAGCACCCGCTCGCGGGGCGTGGCGAGCTGGCGCTCGCCGAGGTGGCGACGCACCGCCTGCTGCTCCCACCGGCCGGCGCGGCGCTGCGCCGCGTCCTCGACCGGGCCGCCGGCAGCGTCGGCGTGCAGTTGCGGGCCCAGGCCGAGATCGACGGGGTCCGCCTCCTGTCCAGCCTGGCCGCCGACGGCCACGGCGCGGCCATCGTCCCGGCCACCGCGGTGCCGCACTCCGACACCGGCCGCTTCGGCGTCGTGCGCGTGCCGGAGCTGCCGCCCCGCGTCGTCGCCCTCGCCCACCAGCGGCGGCCCGCACCGAGCGCGCCGACCCGCGCCCTGTTCGAGGTGCTCCGCGAGGTCGTCGGCGAGCAGGCGCGCCAGCAGCCCGGCGTGCGCGTCGGCACGAGCGCCTTCCCGCTCAGCAGGGCGATCTGATCACCCGCCGCGGCGACGCCGAGTAGGTGAGAAATTCCGACTCCTCGGCCGCCGTCGATCTCGTCAGGACCGGTCCGACGTTCGTGCACCGATCGACGCGGGCGGCTCTCGAAATTTCTCACCTAGGGTCGCCACGCATGTCACCCGCCGCCCGCGCCGCCGTCATCGGGCTCCGGCGTGGCACGTCGGCGCCGGTCACGGCCGAGGTCCGCGTCCTCGACACCGCCGTCGGCCCGCGGCGGGTCGTGTGGATCGAGTCCGGCGGCGAGACCGCATCGGGGTTCCGCGGCGTGCCGCTGTCGTCGACGATCTCCGCCGTCGCCGCCGAAGCGGCACGGACCGCCCGCGCCGAGCACCTGCCCCTCGTCGTGCAGATGGCATCGAGCGGCTCCGACATCCTCGAGGGCATCGCCGCCCTGGAGGGCTGGGGCAGCCTGGCGCGGGCGCTCGTCGACTGCTCGGGCGTCGTGCCGACGATCGTCGTCGTCGACGGCCCGGCCGTGTCCGGTCCGGCGCTGCTGCTCGGCGTCGCCGACCTCGTCGTGATGACCGAGGCCAGCTACGGCTTCGTCAACGGCCCGGTGATGGTCGAGGAGTTCACCGGCGTGCGCGTCACGACCGACGAGCTCGGCGGCGCCGGTGAACTGGCCAGGCACACGGGCGTGCCGTCACTCGTCGTGGCGACGCGGGAGGCGGCGATCGAGGCCGTCGGCGACCTCCTCGCCTACCTGCCGGGCAGCGTCGACGAGGACCCGCCCACCTGGCCGAACGACGACCCCGTCGACCGCCCGTGCCCGGAAGCCGGCGAGCTGATCCCGCCGGTGTCGACCGGCAGCTACGACGTGCGCAAGGTGGCGGCGGCCATCGTCGACGCCGACAGCCTGCTCGAGGTCCGCGCCCGCTGGGCCGCCAACGTCGTGACCGCGTTCGCGACCGTCGGCGGACGCCCGCTCGGGATCGTCGCCAACCAGCCGCTCGCACTGGCCGGCACGCTGGACATCCCGGCGTCGCAGAAGGCCGCCCGCTTCGTCGCCTTCTGCGACGCCTACAACCTGCCGATCATCACCCTCGTCGACACCCCCGGCTTCTACCCCGGCAAGGACCTCGAGTGGCGGGGCATGATCCGCCACGGTGCCCAGTTGGTGTACGCCTACGCGCGGGCGTCGGTGCCGCGGATCTGCGTCATCCTGCGCAAGAGCTACGGCGGCGCCTACATCGTCATGGACTCCAAGCGCATGGGCAACGACCTGTGCCTCGCGTGGCCGTGGGCCGAGCTCGCCGTCATGGGCGCCGGCCAGGCGGCCGCCATCCTGCAGCGGCGGGCGACGCCGGAGGAGCGCGCCGCCTTCGAGGCGGACTACGCCGAGCGCCTGCTGAACCCGTACGTCGCCGCCGAGCGGGGCTTCATCGACGCCGTCATCGACCCCGCCGACACCCGCCGCGAGGTGGCTGCGGCGCTCGCCCTGCTGGCCGACAAGCGCGAGGTCCTCGTCGCCCGCAAGCACGGCAACGAACCGCTGTAGGACGACCACTCGCACAACCATTGTCAGACCAACTGACAGTTGTTAGCGTGGCAGCATGCCTGCCGCTGACGGACGTCGCCTGCGCCGCGACCGCAACCGCGACGCGGTCGTCGATGCCCTCCTCGAGCTCATCCGTTCCGGCGAGATGGCGCCGAGCGCCGACGCCGTGGCCGCCCACGCCGGCCTCTCCGCGCGGTCCGTGTTCCGCTACTTCGACGACATCGACGACCTGTGCCGGGTCGCCATCACCCACCAGCTGGCCGCCGTGCGACCCGTCCTGCGCACCGAGATCAGCGCTGCCGGCCCGCTCGACGAGCGCATCGCCGCGCTCGTCGACCAGCGCGTCGAGCTGTTCGAGGCGGTGGGCAGCGTCGGCACGTTCGCTCGCCTCCGGGCGCCGTTCCAGCCGCTCGTCGCCGAGCAGCTCGACGCCGCCCGGCGGCTCCTGCGCGACCGCCTCCGGGCGACCCTCCGACCCGAGCTCGACACGCTCGATGTGGACGCCGCCGACTCGATCGTGGCCGCCGCCGACGTGCTGTGCTCGTTCGAGTCCTTCCGGCTGCTGCGCGAGGGCCACGGACGGACCGTGGCGGAGGCCGCCGACGTCATGACGGGCGGTGTTCGCGCCCTGCTCGCCGCGGCCGCGGTGCGGGCATGACGCTCGGATCGGTCCGCCACGAGGTCCGCATCCACCGCCCCGCCGCCGAGGTGTGGGCGCTCGTCGGCGACCCGGCCCGGCTGCCCGAGTGGTTCCCCGGCATCGTCGCCTGCACGGTCGACGGGACCTCGCGCGTCATCACGACGGGCACCGGCCTGCCGATGCCCGAGGAGATCCTCGTCCGCGACGACGTGCAGCGCCGCTTCCAGTACCGCATCACGGCGCCGATCGTGCGCCACCACCGCGGCACGATCGACGTCATCGACCTCGACGACGGCAGCTGCCTCGTCGTCTACGCCACCGACGCCGATCCGCGCACGATGGCCCTGACGATCGGCGGCGGCACGGCCGGTGCCCTCGACGAGCTGCGGCGCCTCCTCGACCCCACGGACGGAGCCACCTGATGGGACGCCGCATCCTCTTCGTCACCACTGACCAGCAGCGCTACGACACGCTCGGCTGCAACGGCGGCACGCTGGCGCGCACGCCGGTGGTCGACGGCCTGGCCGCGAGCGGGTACCGCTACGAACGGGCGCAGCCGCAGTCGGTCGTCTGCATGCCGTCGCGCTCGACGATGATCACCGGGCAGCACCCGAGCACGCACGGCGTGTGGATGAACGGCGTGCCGCTCCCCGTCGACGCGCCGTCGGTCGCCGCCGTGCTGCGCGACGCCGGCTACCGCACCGCCCTCGTCGGCAAGCCGCACTTCGAGCCGTTCCTCGACCCGTTCGCCCGCTTCGCCGAGAACCGCTTCGCCCGCGACGGGATGGACGGGCCGCACCGCGGGTTCGAGCACTTCGAGGCGGCCACCCACAGCGGCGCCGGGCAGCTGCACTACGCCCGCTGGCTGGCGGCCGACGCACCCGGAGGCGGTCGGGATGTTCTACCCGGTGCTCGACGGCTCGCTGGAGGTCAACGCCGCCGGCGGCGGGGCGACCGGCGCGCCGCAGGTCCACGACAACGCGATCCCCCGCGGGTGGTACCACACCGACTGGGTCGCCGACCGCACCATCGCCTGGCTGGAGTCGCTGGCCGCCGACGACGACTGGTTCTGCTGGATGAGCTTCCCGGACCCGCACCACCCGTGGGATCCGCCGGCCTCCGAGCTCGACCGCATCGACTGGCGCGACGTGCCGCTCCCGGACGGCTACATCGCCGACGCCACCGCCCGCGAGGCCGTGCTCGACGCCAAGCCGCGCCACTGGCGGGCGTGGTACGACGGCACGCTCGTGTCCAACTACGAGGCGCCGCACGACTGGGTCCCGGCGACGCTGACCGCCGACCAGGTGCGCGAGGTCAACGCCCGCAACGCGATCGAGTGCGAGCTGATCGACGAGGCCATCGGTCGCGTGCTCGCGAGCGATCGCGGCGCGCGGGTGGGGCGACGACGTCGACGTCGTCGTGACGACCGACCACGGCGAGCTGCAGGGCGACTTCGGCCTGTTGTTCAAGGGGCCGTACCACGTCGACGGCCTGATGCGGCTGCCGCTGATCTGGCGCCCGGCGCCGTCGAGCGGGGCGACACCGGCGGCCGTGACGCGACCGGTCGGGCTCGTCGACCTGGCGCCGACGTTCTGCGCCATCGCCGGGCTGCCGGTGCCGGACTGGATGGAAGGGCGCCCGCTGCCCGTCGACGACGCCGACGCGGATCGGCGCGGCTTCGAGCGGGTGCTGACCGAGTGGGACAGCGTGCTCTTCGGCGTCGAGCGTCCACCTGCGCACGATCACGCGGGACGGCTGGGTGTGCACGACGTACCGGCCCGGGACGGTCCACGACGGCACCGAGGGCGAGCTCTACGACCTCGCCGACGACCCGCTGCAGCGCGTCAACCGCTGGGCCGACCCGGCGTGCGCCGCCGTGCGCGACGACCTGCTGGCCGACCTGTGGGACCACCAGCCGGCCCCGGCCGGCCGCCTCCGCCGCGTCGAAGCGCCGGTCTAGCCGCGGCAGTCCCCGAGCCGACGTCCCATCGTCGGGCCGGCAGCTGGCAGCTCCTACCGGCCGACCTCGCCGTCGAGCAGCTCGCGCAGGATGTCGGCATGGCCGGCGTGGCGCGCCGTCTCCTCGACGAGGTGGGCGAGGACCCAGCGCAGGTCGGGGTTCGCCTCCTCGTCCTCGCGGACGCACACGGCGTCCAGGCTGTTGGCCGCGATGACCGCGTCGACGAGCGACCACACCCGCCGGTAGCGCGCCAGCAGCGCCGGCAGCGTGTCGTCGGGCTGCAGCTCGTCGTCCAGCAGGTCCGGCTCGACGTCGAACCCGGCGAAGCGGTGCAGCACCCAGATCGCCTCGGCCCGACCGAGGTGCCGGACGAGCCACAGCAGCGACGTGCCCGACGGAACCGGCGACGAGCGGGCCTGGTCCTCGTCCAGCCCGGCGACCTTGCGGGTGAACGAATCTCGTTGGTACTGCAACAGGGCGACGAGCGTGGTGCGGTCGTCGCCGAACGCGCGTGGCGGCTTGTGGTCGATGACCCACGTTCGCGCGGCTCGCGCGCTGGACACCATCGGCGGACGCGGGCCGCAGTAGATTCGCCGCCAAGCCAAGGAAGGGGGGCGTCATGGGCGACTATGACATCCACATCTCCGGGGGCACGATCGTCGACGGCACGGGGGTGCCGCGGCGTCGGGGGGACCTCTGGATCAAGGACGGCCGGATCGCCCAGATCGGCGGCCGCGCCGAGGGCGTGTCGGACCGCGTGATCGACGCCACGGGACAGATCGTGGCGCCGGGGTTCGTGGACTGCCACACGCACTACGACGCCCAGATCCGCTGGGATCCGTGGTGCACGATCTCGGGCTGGCACGGCGTCACGTCCGTCGTGCTCGGCAACTGCGGCTTCGGCTTCGCGCCCGTCGCCCCCGACTTCCGGGAGCGCTCGATGCTGACGATGACGCGCACCGAGGCCATCCCGTTCGAGTCGATGCGCCAGGGCATGCCGTGGGACTGGGAGACGATCCCCGAGTACCTCGACTCCCTCGACCGCGCGCCGAAGGGCGTCAACGTCATCCAGTACATGCCGACGGCGTCGCTGATGACGTACGTGATGGGCCTGGAGGCGGCGAAGTCGCGCCCCGCCACCGACCAGGAGCGCAAGGAGATGCAGCGCCTCCTGCACGAGGGCATGGAGGCCGGGCTCGCCGGCTTCTCGATCCAGCGCCTCGGTCCCGACTCGGTGCAGGCCGACTTCGACGGCTCCCCGATGGTCACCGACACGATGGTCGACGAGGACATCCTCGCCCTCGCCGAGGTGCTGGCGGAGCGTGACGAGGGGTCGATCCAGATCACCCAGGCCGAGGGCCGGCTGTCCCGCGACTACGCGTTCCTCGAGCGCCTCGCCGAGGTCGCCCAACGTCCCGTGCTCTACAACGTCGTCACGGTCTCGCGGAACAAGGCCGACGTCCACCGCAAGCCGATCGCGTGGGTCGAGAAGTGCCGGGCCAAGGGCCTGCCGATCTACGCCCAGTGCGCGACGGGCCGCGCCGGCTTCGCGTTCACGCTCGAGCACTGGAACCTGTACGACGCCTCCCCGGCGTGGCGTGCGGTCACGACCGGCACGAAGGACGACAAGCTCGACAAGATGCGCGACCCGGAGTTGCGCGAGGCGCTCGTCGCCGAGGCCGAGGAGGCCGACCGGCGGCTGCAGGTGATCCAGGCCGGCGTCGGCGGCAACCCGGCCCGCCTCGTCATCCAGGGCGTCAACCGCCAGCAGGACCTCCAGCAGTACGTCGGGCGCAGCGTCGGCGAGATCGCCGAGGCCGAGGGCAAGCACCCGATCGAGGTGATGCTCGACCTGTCGCTGGCCGGTGACCTGAACGTCGAGTTCCTCGGCCCGGACCGTGGCTCGAACGCCGAGTTCATGGCCGAGATGATGAGCTCGCCGTACGCCGTCCCCGGCGTGTCCGACGGTGGCGCCCACACGAAGTTCTTCACCGGCGGCGCCTACAGCACCGACTTCCTGACGTGGCTCGTCCGCGACGAGGGCGTCGTCACGCTCGAGGAGGCGCACTACCGCCTCTCGTACCTGGCTGCCCAGGCTGCCGGCTTCCAGGACCGTGGCGTGCTGCGCGAGGGCGCGGCGGCCGACGTCCTGGTCTACGACCTCGAGGAGCTGGCCATCGATCCGCCGTGGATCGGCGACGTCGAGCACGACCTGCCGGGTGGCGAGTGGCGGCGTGTGCAGCGGGCGAAGGGCTACCGCCAGATCATCGTCAACGGCGAGGTCACGTTCGAGGACGGCGACTGCACGGGGGCGACCCCGGGGCACCTGCTGCGGCGCGGGCGCGGCTGACGATCAGCCCGCCGTTCCGGTGACGGTCGACGGGTCGCAGTTGCTGCCACACACGGCGACGGCGACCCGCTCACCGCGCGCCGGCCGGTAGGCGCCGCAGCGGATCGCCGCCAGCGCGGCGGCCCCACCGGGTTCGCTGATGAGGCGCAGGTCGTCCCAGATCGCCCGCTGGGCGGCTCGGATGTCGTCGTCTGCCACGACGACGGCGACGTCGACGTAGCAGCGCACGACCTCCCACGGCACGGCGCCGATCCGGCGCGCGCCGAGCGAGTCGGCGGCGACGCCGGCGACCGGGACGTCCACCGGCTCGCCCGCCGCCAGCGCGGCGCGCACGCACTGCGACGACTCGGGCTCCACGCTGACGACCCGCACGCGGTCCGTCAGCCACGCGGCCTGCCCGGCCGTGAACCCGCCGCCCCCGCTCGCCACGACGAGGGTGTCGATGCCGGCCACCTGCTCCTCCAGCTCGCGCGCCATCGTGCCCTGGCCGGCGACGGTGTCGGGGTGGTCGAACGGGTGCAGCATCAGCGCGCCGGTCGCCAGCTGGCGGGTCTCGGCCGCCGCCTGGGCGTCGTCGTAGTAGCCGTCGACGACGGTGACCCGCGCCCCGTAGCGGGCGATCAGGTCGCGCTTGAGCACCGGTGACGTCGACGGGATGAGCACCTCGGCGGCGATCCCGAGCCGCGACGTGGCGTAGGCGACGGCGGCCCCGTGGTTGCCGCCGCTCGCCGTCACGACCCCGGCGGCCGGGATGTCCCGACTCGCGAGCAGGCGGTTGAACGCGCCACGGGCCTTGAACGACCCGGCGTGCTGCAACAGCTCCAGCTTGAGCCAGAGGCCGTCGTGCTCGATGACGGGGGTGCGCCGCACATGGCCGGCGATGCGCGTCGCGGCGCGCTCGACGTCGTCGGGCGTGACGGGAACGTCCATGACCGACCATCCTGGCGGTCATCGACAGGACGCGGTTCCCGATCCGCTTCACGGGCGCCAACAAGGCGATGGTCGTCCTCGGTCTGACGCCGCGGACCTGCTACGTCGACGTCGCCTCCACGATCCTCGTCGTCCGGATGGGCTGGAGCTTCCGGGCCACGATCGAGCGCGCCGCGATCACGGCTGTCCGCGACGACACCGACCGGGTGCTCGGTTGGGGAGCGCACGGCTGGCGCGGGGTGTGGCTCGTCAACGGCTCCTCGAGCGGCATCGTGCGCATCGAGATCGAGCCGCCGGCGCGCGCCCACGTCATCGGGTTCCGGGTCCGCCTGCAGGCCCTGCGGGTCGCGCTCGAGGACCCGACCGCGTTCCGCGCCGCCCTCGGTTCGACCGCCTGACCCGGGTCAGTACCCGGTCTCGCGGCGTTGCCGGGCGATGTCCTGCGTCACGTCGCGGAACGACGTCGCCAGCGAGGTCGGCACGTCGATCACGAACGGCTTCGTCGCGTCGGGGAACGCCTTGATGGCATCGCGCAGGTCGCTCGCCGTCTCGGCCCGCACGGCGTCGCAGCCGAGCGAGCGGGCGATCGCGGCGTGGTCGAACGGATCGAACCCGGCGGCGACCGCCTTGTCCCCCATGCCGTGGAGGACCCAGCCGAGGGCGCCGTTGTTGAGCACGAGCACGCCGATCGGGATGTCCTCCTGGACGGCCGTCATGAGGGCGTGGATCGACATGGCGAACCCACCGTCGCCACAGACGGCGAGCGACGGACGGTCCGGGAGCGCCAGCTTGGCGGCCATCGCCGCCGGCACGGCGTAGCCCATGCCCCCGCCGGCGGCCGGCTGGAGGTAGCGGCCCGGCGACTTCGAGCGGTACCAGTGCATCATGAACAACCGGTTCTCGCCGGCGTCGCAGGAGACGGTCGCGTCGTCGGGGAACGCCTCGTGCAGGACGCTGATGATGCGCTGCGGCAGCAGCGGGGTGTCGTCGCTGGCGAACTCCGGTGCGCCGAGCTCGTCGTAGCGACCGAGGGCCGCGGCGGCGCGGTCGGCCGCGCTCGCCTGCCGGGACGCCGGCGCCACGGCCTCGGCGAGGCGCGCCAGGACGACGCGGGCGTCGCCGACGAGGACGTGGTCGGCCGGGTACGTCCAGGCCGCGTTCAGCGGTTCGATGTCGATCTGGATCAGCGTCTGGCGGCTCGGGTCGAGCAGGTCGGTCGTCTCGTCGGCGGTGTCGTGGGGGCCGAGCTTGGTGCCGACCGCGAGCACGACGTCGGCGCCGCCGACGACCTCGTTGGCGCTCGGCCACCCGAAGGGTCCCATCACGCCGGCGGCCCGCGCGTCGGTCTCGTCGAACACGCCCTTGCCGCTGGCGGTCGTGACGACCGGCGCGTCGAGCGCGGCGGCGACGGCCGCCAGCTCGGCGCACGCCTGGCCGACGCGCACGCCGTTGCCGGCGATGATCACCGGTCGCGCCGCACCGTCGAGCGCGGTGACGGCGGCGGCCAGCGCGTCGGCGTCGACGGCCGTCGAGGGCCGCGGCAGGTAGGCGGACGTCGGGTAGATCTTCGGCGTCGACGCCGGCCCCACCCGCCCCCGCAGCGACTGGCCGTGGAAGATGACGGCGACCGGCCCGGGCTCGCCGGTCAGCGCGTGCTTCAGTGCGAGCTGGGTGTGCTGCACGGCCTGCACGGGGTCGTGGCTGACCATCACCCGCTTCGTGACGCCGGCGAGGGCGCCGCGGGCATCCCAGGTGCCGTAGTCGCCCGTGCCGCTCTGGTACGGCGCGTGGTGCGAGAGCGCCCCGCCGTCGCTCATCTCGGTGAGGATGACGATCGGCGAGCTGCCGAGCAGCGCCTCGAGGAACCCCTGCCCGGCGTTGCCGGCGATCCACTCGCCCTGGCCCATCACGACGAGCGGCCTCCCGGTGAGGCGGCCGTAGGCCTCGGCCATCGTCGCCCCGATCGACTCCTCGCGGACCTGGATGGTGCGGATCGTCGGGTGGTCGTGGAGGCTCGTGAAGATCGAGCCGGTGTAGCCGCCCGGCATCCCGAGCACGTAGGCGACGCCGGCTTCGGCCAGCACCGCCACGATCGCGTCGGCGACCCGGCGCTCCTCCTGCAACGGCGACGTCGTCATCACGCTCTCCGATCGATCGACTGGACCGGCTTCGTCCGGCGGTCGCGATCGACCGTAGTGTCCGACCTCCATGAGCCTGCAGGGGAGGTGCGCCCTCGTCACGGGCGGTGGACGCGGCCTCGGCCGCGCCTACGCGCTGCACCTGGCGGCGCTCGGCGCCGACGTGGCCGTGCTCGACGTCGACGTCCGGTCGTACCGCGACTTCGAGCGCGAGGCGGCGCAGATGACGGCCGATTCGACGGCCCTCGAGATCGAGGCGCTCGGGTCGCCGCTCGATCGAGATCGCCGCCGACGTCGGTGATGCCGCCGCCGTGCAGGCCGCCGTCGACCGCATCGTCGACGAGTGGGGCCGCCTCGACGTCGCGGTGTGCAACGCCGGTGGCGGCCTCGGGACCCCGGCCGAGTCGAAGGCGTCGACGCTCGACCTCGACGAGTTCGACGCCGTGCTGCGGCGCAACCTCTACGGCACCGTGCACACGTGCGTCGCCGTGGCGCCGGTGATGAAGGAGCAGGGCGCCGGCAAGATCGTCACCGTGTCGAGCCAGGCCGGGCGCCGGGCCAGCGGCGACGGCGGCTACGCCCACTACGGCACCGCCAAGGCGGCGATCATCATGTACACCAAGTACCTCGCCCAGGACCTCGGCCCGCACGGCATCCAGGTCAACTGCATCGCCCCCGGCTACATCGGCACCGGGCGGCTGACGCCGATGTTCGAGGGGGTCGGCGTCGAGCGCCTGACGCGCAGCGTGGCCGCCCGCCGCATCGGGACGCCCGGAGGACTGCGCCCGGGTCGTCGGGTTCCTCGCCGGCCCGGAGTCCGACTACGTCACCGGCACGGTCATCCCGATCGACGGCGGCAGCACGACCTGACCGTCCCATCCGAGTGTTTGCTGCATCGGAGTGTTTGGCGCGGGTGGCCCCCGCAGCAAACACTCGGATGCACGAAACACTCGGATGTCAGAGGCGCCACTCGTAGCCGGGGCCGACGCGACGGCCGCCGAGGGTGACGCCGGGCGGGTCGCCGTGCAGGGCGGCGAGGCCCTCCCACAGCCCGTGCCACGCCTCGAACGCCTCGCCGGCGCCACGTCTCCCCGGCCGCCAGGCGCCAGGACGCGACGGAGATCACGTCGCCGTCCACGCCGACGTCCTCGCCCATCGCCGTCGCCAGGCGCACGAGCACGTCGGCGAACGGCGCGTCCGCCATGTCCAGCAGGTCGACGACGATGTCGTGGTACTGCATCCCGATCTGGCGCCCGGCGAGGCGCCCGACCGCCGCGGCGTCGGCCGGGCCGAGCACGGCGCACAGCTCGGGCAGCATCGAGCGCACGTAGTCCATGGCGTAGTTGCGCTCGACCTTGGCCAACCGCTCGGCGTCCCAGCTGACCGTCGGCAGCTCGCCGGCCGGACCCGGCGGCGTCTCGCCGGGCGAGAAGCGCAGGCGCTCCTCCGGCGGCGAGCGGCCGGTCCTCCTCGACGTAGTAGCCGACGAGCCCGGCCCCGCCGTCCGTCGTCAACGACGTGGCGACGAAGCCGAGGCGGTCGTTGCCCAGCGTGACGCCGTTGTGGGCGTGCCAGCCCCAGAGCATCGCCCGGTTGACCTCCGTCGGCACCGCGCACACGGCGACGCCGTCCCAGATCCAGCGCGGCGGGAGGTAGCGGACCCACGACTTGGTGTCCGACTCGGCGATCCACTCGACCTTCACCCCGCCGAGGGCGTTGGAGAGGTAGTGGTACTGGGCGCAGGCGACGGCGTCGGGCAGGCCGCGCAGCCCGAGCTTCTCGAGCCCCGGCAAGAACTTCTCGAGGTGCTGGCGGCGGAACGTGCGGCGCACGACCTCGGCGGTGCGGGCGGTGCCCTGGCGGTGGACCATCGCCAGGATCACGCCGGTCAGGTAGCGGTGGTGGAGCTCGGCGACGGCGCGCAGGGCCGGCTGGTCGACGGACATGCCCGGACACTAGGGACTCACCCCACCGCACCCGCCCGGACGTGGCCGGACGGCACGGCGCCGGGCGGCTGCGGTGGCCGGACGGCATCCGCAGTAACGTGCGCCGGACGGGGAGGAAGCCCCCAGATCAGTCCGATCACGCCGTGAGCGACGAAGGGAACAACGTGCCCGACACCATCACGATCACCGATGACCGCACCGGCAAGACGGTGACGGTCCCCATCACCGGGGGTGTGTTCCCGAGCTCCGCGCTGCGCGAGCTCGATCCCAGCCTCTTCATGTACGACCCGGCCTACCTGTCGACGGCGGCCTGCCGTTCCGACATCACCTACCTCGACGGCGACGCCGGCGTCCTGCGCTACCGCGGCTACCCGATCGAGCAGCTCGCCGAGTCGTCGACGTACCTCGAGGTCGCCTACCTCCTGCTGAACGGCGAGCTGCCGGACAAGTCGCAGCTCGAGCAGTGGACGTACGACGTCACCCACCACACGTTCATCCACGAGAACATGCGCAAGCGGTTCGTCGACGGGTTCCACTACGACGCCCACCCGATGGGGATGTTCGTCTCGTCGCTCGCCGCCCTCGGCACGTTCTACCCGGAGTCCTCGAAGATCCAGGACCCCGAGAACCGCCAGAAGCAGATCCTGCGCCTGCTCGCGAAGTCCCCGACGCTGGCGGCGATGTGCTACCGCTTCTCGGTCGGCCTGCCGTTCTTCCTGCCGGACAACTCGCTCTCCTACCCCGCCAACTTCCTCACGATGATGTGGAAGATCGGCGAGTACGAGCTGCACCCGGTGCTCGAGCGGGCGATGGACGTGCTGTTCATCCTCCACGCCGACCACGAGCAGAACTGCGGCACGACCGCGATGCGCGTCGTCGCGTCCAGCCACGCCGACCCATACTCCGCAGCCGCGGCGGCCGCCGCCGCGCTCTACGGACCGCTGCACGGCGGCGCCAACGAGCAGGTCGTGCGGATGCTCGGCGAGATCGGCTCGGTCGACAACGTGCCCGCCTTCGTCGAGGACGTCAAGGCCGGCAAGGGACGCCTGATGGGCTTCGGCCACCGGGTCTACAAGAACTACGACCCGCGGGCGAAGATCATCAAGCAGACCGCCGACGACGTCTTCGAGGTCACCGGCAAGAACCCGCTGCTCGACATCGCCCTGAAGCTCGAGGAGACGGCGCTCTCCGACCCGTACTTCATCGACCGCAAGCTGTACCCGAACGTCGACTTCTACTCGGGCCTCATCTACCAGGCGATGGGGTTCCCGGTCGAGATGTTCACCGTGCTCTTCGCGATCCCGCGGATGGTCGGCTGGCTCGCCCACTGGGTCGAGCTGCTCGAGGACAAGGACCAGAAGATCTCCCGCCCGCGCCAGTGGTACACCGGCGTGGACGCCCGCGACTACGTCGCCGTCGGCGACCGCTGACGCGAGCCACGCGGGCCGAACGGTCCGCCGCGGGCAGGTTTCGGCGGATTTGTTCCGATTTCACTAGCACAACTCCTTGCGGGGCTCTAGCTTCCCGTTCCGAGCGGCGGTGGGCGGCGCTCCGAACTGGGAGGAACCATCTATGCGGGGAGTTGCCCGCGCGCGCCATCGGTGGGGCGCGCTCGCGTTCTGGCAGTGCCGGGGGCACTGCTCGTCACGTCGACCGCGCAGGCGTCGCCGCCGTCCACGGCCCACGCCGCGGACAACCTGACGTGCGAAATCCCGACGCCGACGCCGACCAGAAGTCGACCAACGACTGGCCACCGAGCAGCTTGCGCCCAGACCGATCCGGCGCTGCTCGGTCGCACGCGACACCGATCGCCGGCTCGTACATCGTCGTCATGCTGCGGCTCGACCCCGTCGCCTCGTACACCGGTGACGTGCCGGGCCTGGCGCCGACCGACGCCCGGCGCCCGACGAGAAGCGACCTCTGCCGATGCCTGCGCCAGGCCGTGCAGTGACGTACGAGCACCTTCGATCGCCGAGCAGCAGGAGGTGCTCGCTTCGAGTCAGCGCGATCAGCGCCGACGTGCCGGACGCCAGCTCGGGCAGTCGTGCGCACCGTCTACGGCGGCGTCGCGCTGACCGTGCCGGCCAACGTCGACGACGCTGCTCGCGATCGCCGGCGTCGTCGCCGTCCAGCAGGACAAGCTGCGCCAGCTGCTGACCGACTCCAGCACCGACTTCATCGGCGCCGACGCGCTGTACCCGGCCTCGGCGGCACGGCCGACGCCGGCAAGGGCGTCGTCGTCGGCGTCCTCGACAGCGGCGTCTGGCCCGAGCACCCGTCGCTTCGCCGACCAGGGCAACCTCGGCCCGCCGCCGGCCACGCGACGGCCGCCGCGAGCTGCGACTTCGGCGACAACCCGCTGACACCCGACGACGATGCCGTTCGCGTGCAACAACAAGCTGCATCGGCGGCGACGACGTTCCTCGACACCTACCTGCCGAACGCCGACCCGGCCGCAGCGAGCCGTACCACACGGCGCGCGACTCCAACGGCCACGGCACGCACACCGCCATCACGGCCGCCGGCAACGTGCTCGAGTCGGCCGACGGTCTTCGGCGTCGAGCGCGGCCCGGTCAGCGGCGTCGCACCCGGCGCGTGGGTCATCGGTCTACAAGGTGTGCGGCGTCCAGGGCTGCTTCGACTCCGACTCGGTCGCCGCGGTCGCCCAGGCGGTCGCGCGACGGCGTCGACGTCATCAACTTCTCGATCTCCGGTGGCACCGACCCGTTCACCGATCCGGTCGAGCTGGCGTTCCTCGACGCCTACGAGGCCGGCGTCTTCGTCGCCACCTCCGGCGGCAACGACGGCCCCGGCGCCGGCACGGTCGAACCACCTGGCGCCGTGGGTGACGACGGTCGCCGCCTCCACGCAGACGCGCGAGTTCGCGTCGACGCTGACGCTCGAGGCGGGCAGCCCGACGCTCGCGGTCATCGGGCGCCTCGATCACCGACGGCGTCACGGCGCCCGCCCGTCGTGCTGGCCCGTCGGCAGCCGCCGTACAGCACGCCGCTGTGCGCCAGCCCGGCGCCGCCGGGCACGTTCACCGGCAAGATCGTCGCCTGCCAGCGCGGCGGCAACGCCCGCGTCGACAAGGGCTACAACGTCCTCCAGGGCGGCGCCGTCGGCATGATCCTGTACAACCCGACGCTCGCCGACATCGAGACCGACAACCACTGGCTGCCGACGGTGCACCTCGCCGACGGCCGCGACGTTCCTGGCGTTCATGCAGGCGCCGAACCCGGGCGTGACCGGCCTCGTTCACGGCCGGTGAGAAGGGCGACGGCCACGGCGACGTGATGGCCGCCTTCTCCTCCCGTGGGCCCGGCGGCCGGACTTCATCAAGCCCGACGTCACCGCGCCCGGCGTGCAGATCCTCGCCGGCCACACCCCGACGCCGGAAGCGGCACCGCGGGCGGGCCGCCCGGCGAGCTGTTCCAGGCGATCGCCGGCACGTCGATGTCGTCGCCGCACGTCGCCGGCTCGGCGGCGCTGCTCGAGGCGCTGCACCCGGAGTGGACGCCAGGCCAGATCAAGTCGGCGCTGATGACGACCGCCATCCAGGACGTCGTCAAGGAGGACCGGGCGACACCCGGCCGACCCGTTCGACTTCGGGTGCCGGTCGCGTCGACCTCGACGCTCGCGGCCACGACCGGGCTGACGTTCGACGCCAGCCGCCGACGACATGATCGCCCTCGGCGACGACCGACGTCACGGCCCTCGCAGCTCAACCTGCCGTCGATCAACGCGCCGGTCATGCCCGGCAAGCTGGTCGTCGAGCGGGTCGCCACGAACGTGTCGGGCAGGCGCGTCCGCTACGACGTCGCGGCCGCCGCGCCGGTGGGCTCGACGATCACCGTGTCGCCCGCCCGCATCGACCTCGCGCCGGGCGGCACCGTGGTGATCACGGTCACGATCGAGTCCAGCGAGGACGACGGCGCCAGATTCGGCCAGATCGACCTGACGCCGCGCACGGCCGGGCTGGCCGCCCAGCACCTGCCGGTCGCGTTCGAGCCCCAGCCCGGCGTCGTCGCGCTGACGTCGTCGTGCACCCCGGACGAGGTCCTGCGTGGGCAGCGACGCGCGCTGCACGGTCACGGCGCAGAACAACGCGTTCCTCGAGACCGAGGTCGACATGTCGACGTCGTTCGACAACCGCCTGCGGATCACCGAGGCCACGGGGCGCACCGCAGACCGGCAACCGGTCGGTCCGGCTGAACGACCAGACGCTGACCCCGGCGAAGCTTGGTCGTGCCGTCGGTGACCCCGGGGCGAGCCAGCCCCTACCTGCCGCTCGACCAGTTCGGCGTCGCACCGCGAGCCGATCGGCGACGAGACCATCGTCAACTTCAACGTGCCGGCGTTCACCTACAACGGCCTGGCGTACACGAGGATCGGCGTCGACTGCAACGGGTACGTCGTCGCCGGCGGCGCCACGGCGCGAGGACAACAACTGCTGCAACCTGCCCGACCGGGCCGAGCCCGGCGCCGCCGAACAACATGATGGCGCCGTTCTGGACCGACCTCGACGGCACGGGCGCCCCGGGGATCCTCGTCGGCGTGCTCACGGGCGGTGGGCGCTCCTGGATCGTCGTCGAGTACCGCGTCAACGTGGTTCGGGACGACGGATCAGCGTCGCTTCCAGGTGTGGATCGGCACCGGCGACCACCCAGGACGTGACGTTCACGTACAGCGCGCCGCAGGCCGATCCGGCGGGCCTCGACTTCCTGGTCGGCGCCGAGAACTCCAACGGCGAGGGACAGATGAACGCCACCCTGCCGTCGGCCGACCTCGTGGTCACGAGCTCGGCGCCGGTCCCAGGTGGCAAGGCCGAGTACACGGTGTGGGTCAAGGGGACCGGTGCCGGGACCGGCGTGGCGACGTCGCAGATGACGTCGGCGCTCGTGCCCGGCACGACCGTGACCACGTCGGAGATCGAGGTGCTGCCGCGGTAGCGACCGCGCCCGCGTCCCGATGACGGACGCCGCCCGGGCCATCCCGTGGGATCGCCCGGGCGGCGCCGCGTCCGGATCATCCGCCGCGGCCACCGCCAAGAGGTGGGCGCGCCGTCGGCGAGGCCGAGCACGACGACGTCGTCGGCGCGCACGACGACGCCCGTCGGCTCCTGCACGCCGGCTCCGCCGAGCGCCGGCACCGGCGTCCGCACGAGTGCGTCGGGCGTCGGCCCCACGAGCAGGAAGCCGTCACCATCGGGGCGCGTGCCGGTCACGGCGAACCCGCCGGGACCGGCCGCCACTCCCGTGACGACCTCCCCCGGCGCGAGTCCACCGAGCGGGACGACGGTCGCCCCGTCCGTCGACGTGAGGAGCGCGCGGTCCGCCGCCAGCAGCACGCACGTCGCCGTCGCCGGCGCACGACGTCACGGTGACCCCGTCCGTTCCCGGCGTCGGGATGGTCGCCGCGTCGCGGGCCGGATCGATCGTCACCAGCAGTGAGCGCCCGGAGCTCTCCTCGTGACCGACCGCGAGGATGGTGCCGCCGGGGCCGGGGCACGCGGCGACGAGCGACACGCCGGGCGCGTCCACAGCGATCGTTCGGGACTCGGTGCCGTCGCTCACCAGCACGAGCGGCGACACCCCGATGGCACCGGCGGGATCCGCCACCACCTGCTCGCCGACCGCGACCGCCTCGGCACCGGCCGCGACGACCGCCGCGACCGCCTGGCGACCGGCACCGCCGGCCACCACCTCGCGCGCCGACCACGCGCCGCTGGCGTCGTCGCGGTGCGACATCACGACATCGCCGACCGGCCCCGTCGCACCGGGCTGGACGTCGACGTCGACGACGGTCGCCACCGACAGGTCCCGACTGCGGAGCCGCACGATCCCACCGAGGCTCCCGTCGGGACCCGCGGGTGCCAGCCGGTCGTCGACGACGAGCACACCGCGGTCGTCGATGCCGACACCGCGCAGCGTCGTCGACCAACGCAGCGAGCCGTCGGCGCCGTCGACGACGATCGGAAAGGTCGCGATCCCGGCCGCTCGACCCCGGTCGTCGAGCGGGACGACGGCCACCGACCGGGCGTGGCCGGGCGGCACGCCCGATGTCGGCACCATCGCGGCGTCGAGCTCGAGATCCGTCGGCAGCGCGACCGCGGGCGCAGCCGCCGTCGCGACGCCACCGGGCTGGGGTACCGCGACGACCACCTGACCACCGGCCACCGCCAGGAGCGGCGCACCGTCGAAGAGCGTGCCGGCAGGCCGCGGCGGCACGCCCAGGCGGTCGACGACCTGGTCCCGGACGCGGAACACGTAGGGCTCACCTCCTGCTGCCGCGAGCCACACGCCGCCCTCGTCGTCCGTGGTGACGGTGGCGCACCCACCGCCCGCGACCGGAGCAACGCCGCGTGGATGGCTCGCGCCGACGTCGGTCCACTCCTGGCCGTCAGGCGACAACGCGGCGCCTCCCGTGGCACATGACGCCGCCAAGAAGCCGCCTGGCTGGCCGACGATCGCGCCGAGGACGGGTGCGGCCGGCGTCGCCTCGAACGTGGCGCCGGCGTCCACCGAGCGCCAGACGGTCGACCCGGTCACCACCGTGACCGTTGCGCTCACGCCGATGCCGACGGCCTCACCGCCGCCCGGCAGCAGCGGCGCGGTCCACTCCCCGCCACTCGGGCGCGTCGCGACCGCGGGGCCGTCGGGTGTGGTGAGCAGCAGCACGGGCTCGCCATCGCCGTCGATCGCCATCGCCGACACCGCGCCCCGGATGTCATCGACGACGTCGGGCGGCGACAGGGCGGCGCCGGTCAGTCGCCACACCGCAGGATGCGCCCCATCCTCGTCGTCGACGGAGCCGCCGAGCACGACCGAACCGTCGGCAGCCGCGACCGCAGCCGCGATGGCCGAGTGGTCGTCGGATGCCAGCGCCAGGGGGGACCACGCGATGCCGTCCGGCGACGAGAACACCGCCACCCGCCGTGGCGCGCCAGCCTCGGCGCGGCCAGTGCCGACGAGGAGCCATGGGCGTGACGACGTCGCGGGCACGATGGCGGCGGGCACGAACGTCGGTGCTCGACCGTCGGCGTCGGTGGCGGCGACCGGCACCGGCGGCGACGTCGTCGCGACGGGGGCCGGCAGGCTGCCGACGGCGACCGTCGGCGCGACGGTCGGCGCGACGGTCGGCGCGACCCGCTCAGCGTCGTCGCGGCAGGACGCGGCGACCGGAGCGAGCGCGACGAGCGCCACCGCCGCCGCCCTCGTCAGCCCTCGACAGGCGCCTGCGGGTTCTCGCACAGGAAGATCGTGCGGGCGCCGCCCGCGTGGTACTCGTAGCGCGCGCCGTCGAGCTCGAGGACCACGCGGGTGCCAGGCACCAACGACTGGGTGTAGTTCATCCCGGGTTGGGGGCAACCCATCGACCCGTCCCGCCACGTGACCTCGTCCGTGGACACCACGGTGATCGCCGACGCGTCGACACCCTGGCGCTGCGCGAGGTCCTCGACCGCGGCCAGCTCGTCCGCCGTCCCGCGGGGTCCGCTGGGTGGGGCGCCCGACGACGGCGTCGTGTCCGCCCCGACCTCCGACACGGTGTCGGGTGCCGGACGGAGCGTGTCGGCCGGCACGGACGCCGACGGCGAGGCCGAGCCGCCGGACGGCACCGAGTCCGCCACGTCGTCGTCGTCGCCACACGCCGTCATCACGAGGACGACCGCCGGGACGAGCAGCAGGAGGGTGCGACGCATGCCGGTTGGACGGCGACGGGCGACGGCCGGTTCCCCGGCCCCGTCCTCACGCCATCGGCTCCCGTGCGCTCACGGGGCCGGATGGTACCGCTCCCCGTGTCGCGGGCGCGGGCGGCGAGCGCGACCTGTCAGTCCATTCCGGCCCGATCGGGCCGGATCAACCGGACAGGACGGGGCTCGGAGGCGGCGCGCCGGGCTCAGTACGCTGGCCCGGTGCCGGACCACTCAGCCCCCATCATCTACACGCACACCGATGAGGCGCCGCTGCTGGCGACGTATTCGTTCCTCCCGATCATCCGGGCGTTCGCCGGGGTCGCCGGCGTGCCGGTCGAGTCCCGCGACATCTCCCTCGCCGGACGCATCCTGGCGCTGTTCCCCGAGCGGCTGCGCGACGACCAGCGCATCGGTGACGCCCTCACCGAGCTCGGTCAGCTCGCCACCCGGCCCGAGGCGAACATCATCAAGCTGCCGAACATCTCGGCGTCGATCCCCCAGTTGAAGGCGGCGATCGCCGAGCTGCAGTCGCAGGGCTACGACCTCCCCTCGTACCCGGACGATCCGGCGACCGACGAGGACCGCGACGTCCGCGCCCGCTACGACAAGGTCAAGGGCTCGGCCGTCAACCCGGTGCTGCGCGAGGGGAACTCCGACCGCCGGGCGCCGCACTCGGTCAAGGAGTACGCCCGCAAGCACCCGCACTCGATGGGTGCGTGGAGCCCCGACTCCAAGACCAACGTCGCCCACATGACGGCCGACGACTTCCGCTCGGACGAGAAGTCCGCGGTCGTCGAGTCCGACGGCAGCCTGCGCATCGAGCTCGTCGCCGCCGACGGCACGACGACGGTGCTGCGCGAGGCGGTGCCGGTGCTCGCCGGCGAGGTCGTCGACGCCACCGTCATGCACGTCGCCGCGCTGCGCGAGTTCCTGACCGCCCAGATCGCCCGCGCCCAGGCCGAGGACGTGCTTGTTCTCCATCCACCTGAAGGCCACGATGATGAAGGTCTCCGACCCGATCATCTTCGGCCACGTCGTGCGGGCGTTCCTCCCGGCCGCTGTTCGAGGAGTTCGGCGACGCCCTCGCCGCCGCCGACATCAGCCCCAACGACGGGCTCGGCACGCTGCTGGCCGCCGCCGCCACGATGCCCGAGGCCGACGCCATCAAGGCCGCCGTCGACGCCGGCATCGCCGCCGGCCCGCGCCTGGCGATGGTCGACTCCGACCGCGGCATCACGAACCTGCACGTGCCGTCCGACGTCATCGTCGACGCCTCGATGCCGGCGATGATCCGCACGTCGGGCCACATGTGGGGCCCCGAAGGCGAGGAGGACGACACGCTGGCCGTCATCCCCGACAGCTCGTACGCCGGGATCTACCAGGCCGTCCTCGACGACTGCCGGGCCCACGGCGCGTTCGACCCGGCGACGATGGGCTCGGTGCCGAACGTCGGGTTGATGGCCCAGGCCGCCGAGGAGTACGGGTCGCACGACAAGACGTTCGAGATCCCGGTCGCCGGCGCCGTGCGCGTCGTGGACGGCGCCGGCACCGTGCTGCTCGAGCACGACGTCGCCGCCGGTGACATCTGGCGGGCGTGCCAGACGAAGGACGTCCCGATCCGCGACTGGGTCAAGCTCGCCGTGACCCGGGCCCGGGCCAGCGGCGCGCCGGCGGTGTTCTGGCTCGACGCCGACCGGGCCCACGACGCCAACCTGATCGCCAAGGTCGAGACGTACCTGACCGAGCACGACACCGACGGCCTCGACATCCGCATCCTCGCGCCGGTCGACGCGATGGCCCTCTCGCTCGAGCGCATCCGCCGCGGCGAGGACACCATCTCGGTCACCGGCAACGTGCTGCGCGACTACCTCACCGACCTGTTCCCGATCATGGAGCTCGGTACGAGCGCCAAGATGCTGTCCGTCGTGCCGCTGATCAACGGCGGGGGGCTCTTCGAGACCGGCGCCGGTGGGTCGGCCCCGAAGCACGTGCAGCAGCTGGTCAAGGAGAACTACCTGCGCTGGGACAGCCTCGGGGAGTTCCTCGCCCTGGCCGTGAGCTTCGAGCACTACGCGACAGCGACCGGCAACGCCCGCGCCCAGGTGCTGGCCGACACGCTCGACCGGGCGACGGGCACGTTCCTCGACGAGAACAAGTCGCCCGCCCGCCGGGTCGGCCAGATCGACAACCGAGGCAGCCACTTCTACCTCGCCCTCTACTGGGCCCAGGAGCTGGCCGCCCAGACCGACGACCCGGACCTCGCGGCGGCGTTCGCCGGGCTGGCCAAGACGCTCGCCGCCAACGAGGAGCAGATCGCCGGCGAGCTGCTCGCCGTGCAGGGCGCGCCGGTCGACCTCGGCGGCTACTACCGGCCGGACCCGGACAAGACGGCGGCCGTGATGCGGCCCTCGGCGACGTTCAACGAGGCGCTCGCCCAGCTGTAACGCTCAGAGCGCAGCGGAGCCGCTCCGAGCACTACGTCCGGTCCGCTCCGGGCCTTACAGTCTTGACCGATGGACTTCGACTGGACACCCGAGCAGGTCGCCCTGCGCGAGCAGGCCCGCGAGGTGGCCGCCGACGCGGTCGCCCGCTTCGGGCGGCACAACGACTCGTGGATCAACGGCTACTCGCACGACTTCGCCAAGCAGATGGCGTCGCTGGGCTGGATCGGGCTGACGTGGCCGACCGAGTTCGGCGGCGGCGGGCGTCCGGCGATCGACCGGCTGATCGTCGCCGAGGAGCTCATCTCGGCCGGCGCACCGGTCGCCGCGATGTGGTTCGCCGACCGCCAGATGGGCCCGACGCTGATCGCGTTCGGTCGCGAGGACCAGCAGGCCGAGTTCCTGCCCGGCATCCTCGCCGGCGACTCGACGTGGTGCATCGGCATGTCCGAGCCGGAGGCCGGCAGCGACCTCGCCTCGCTGAAGACGTCGGCGCGCCGCGATGGTGACGACTGGATCATCAACGGCCAGAAGATCTGGACGTCGTTCGCCGCCGTCGCCGACTACTGCTACTGCATCTGCCGCACGTCGTCGGAGGGCCCGCCGCACGCCGGGATCAGCGAGATCATCGTGCCGATGTCGACGCCGGGCATCGAGGTCCGCCCGATCACCGACATGACGACGAACCGCCACTTCTGCGAGGTGTTCTTCACCGACGTGCGGGTGCCGGGCGTCAACCTCGTGGGCGTCGAGGGCAACGCGTTCAAGCAGACGATGCGCCAGCTCGAGCACGAGCGCGGCGGCGTCGACCGGTTGGTCTCCAACCACGCCCTGTTCGAGCTGGCCAAGGAGCGCGTCGACACGAGCGACCCGCTCGTGCGCCAGGACATCGCCCGCCTCGAGACGAAGTACCGCATCGGGCGCATCCTCGTCACCCGCGAGGTGCTCAAGCAGGCGCCGGCCGGGTTCTCGGCGGCGACGAAGTGCTTCTGCACCGAGCACGAGCAGGACGTCGCCGACTTCGTCGCCAAGGCCTACGGCGCCGAGGCGACGCTGTGGACCGACATCTCCAAGGGCCTCGTCTACGCCCCCGGCTACACGATCATGGGCGGCACCTCGAACGTGATGCGCAACATCCTCGGCGAGCGCGTCCTCGGCCTCCCCCGCGAGCCCCGCTGATGGCCGGATCCGCCAACTTTCAGACGAGACGGCCAGATCCTGGCCGCCTCGGCAGAAAGTTGGCCGAATCGACCCCGGGCCGCGACGTCAACCGCATCCACTTCGTGCCCGGCACCACCGGGCCGGAGATCGTCGGCGGCGACGGGGTCTGGCTGCACACGGCCGACGGGCGCCGCATCCTCGACGGCGCCGGCGGGGCGATCGTCGCCAACATCGGCCACGGCCGCACCGAGGTCGCTGATGCCGTCAGGGACGCGCTCGACGGCGGCGCCTACGTCATCCCGATCTGGCCGACGCCGCACCGCGAGCGGCTGCACGACATCCTCGTCGAGCGCTGGCTGCCGGCGAGCATGGGCCACGTCTTCTTCACGAGCGGCGGCAGCGAGTCCGCCGACTCGGCGATCCGCCTCGCCCGCGCCTACCACCTGGCGTGCGGGCGCCCGGAGCGGTGGAAGGTCGTCGGCCGCCACCCGAGCTACCACGGCCTGACGCTCGGCGCCCTCGCCGTCGGCAGCCACCGCAACCGGCGCGCCGGCTTCGAGCCGATCCTGCCCGACTTCCCGCACGTCCCGTGGGACGACGCGGCGGCGCTGGAGGAGCTCGTCGAGCGGGAGGGCGACTCGATCGCCGCCTTCCTGTTCGAGCCGATCACGGGCGCCGCCGGCGGCTGCCTCGTCGCCCCCGACGAGTACTGGCGCGCCGTCGCCGACGTGTGCCGGCGCCACGACATCCTGCTGATCGCCGACGAGGTGATGACGGGGTTCGGGCGCACCGGCCTGACGTGGGGGCACGAGCACCTGCCGTTCGAGCCCGACGTCCTCTACGGCGGCAAGGGCCTCGGCGGCGGGTACGTGCCGATGGGGATGGTCGCCGCGACGGACGACATCGTGGAGGCGCTGCGCGGCAGCGGCTTCATGTTCTTCACGTTCACCGGCAGCGACGCGATGTGCGCCGGCGCGGCGGCGGTGCTCGAGATCCTCGAGCGCGAGCACCTCGTCGAGCGCGCCGCGGCGATGGGCGACCTCCTCGGCGAACGGCTGCAGGACGCCCTCGGCTCCCACCCGGCCGTCGTCGACATCCGCGGGCGCGGCATGTTCCACGGCGTCGAGCTGCGCCCGAGCGGCGGCGCCCTGGCCCAGGCGGTCGTCGCCGAGGCGATGGCCCGCGACCTGTGGGTCTACCCGGCCGGCTCCGGTCCCCCGGTGCCCGACGCCGTCATGCTCGGCTGTGCGTTCACGATCACCGACGGCGAGCTCGACACCCTCGTCGACCGCCTGACGGCGGCCATCCACGCCGCCGCATCCCGAGCCTGACCCATCACGTGTCGCCGGTCACACCGGCCTCCCACACGTGCGATCATCGGCAGATGACGAACACGTCCACGAACATCGGGCACTTCGTGACGAAGCGGGCGCTGCTGAACCCGGACCTCGAGGCGATCGTCGACGTCGCCGCCGGCCGCCGCTTCACGTTCGCCGAGCTCAACGACCGGGTCAACCGCACGGCCCACGTGCTGATCGACGACGGGATCGGCCGCGGCGACCGCGTCGCCCTGCTGATGATGAACTCGGTCGAGTTCGAGGAGTCCTACTTCGCCATCGCCAAGCTCGGCGCCACCGCGGTGCCGCTGAACTGGCGCCTCGTGCCCGACGAGCTGGCGTTCATCATCGCCGACGCCGGGGCGACGACGATCGTGTTCGGCAGCGAGTTCGCCGACGTCGTCGAGGAGCTCCGCGACCGCGGCGAGGAGACGGGCCTCGCCACGTTCATCCAGGTCGGCGACGGCGTCCGGGAGTGGGCCCAGGACTACGCCGCCGCCCAGGCCGCCGCCGCCAACGACGAGATCGACGTCGAGACCGACGTCCACGACCTCCTCTACATCATGTACACCTCGGGCACGACGGGCCTGCCGAAGGGCGTCATGCACTCCCACTTCACGGCGCTGTGGGCGATCTTCACCGTCGACGCCACCGCCGACCAGCACTTCGGCGACCGCTACCTCGTCGCCCTGCCGCTGTTCCACGTCGGCGCCCTGACCCCCGCCGTCGCCGCCTGCTACGCCGGGGTCACGCAGGTCGTGATGCGCACGTTCGACCCGTCGACGGCCTGGCAGCTCATCGAGCAGGAGCGCCTGACGACCGGCCTGCTGGTGCCGGCGATGCTGCAGTTCATGCTCCAGGTGCGCCCCGAGCGCATCGATCTGACCCGCGTCCGCTGGATCATGAGCGGCGCCTCGCCGGTGCCGGTGACGCTGATCGAGGCCTACGCCGAGCTCGGCGTCGAGATCCACCAGGTCTACGGGCTGACGGAGAGCTGCGGCCCGGCCTGCCTGATCAGCCCCGACGAGGCGCTGCAGCGAGCCGGGTCGACGGGCAAGGAGTTCTTCTTCACCAAGGTCCGCGTCGTCGACGAGGCCGGCAACGACGTCCCGCCGGACACGCCGGGCGAGCTGATCTGCAGCGGCAACCACATCATGGTCGGCTACTGGAACCAGCCCGAGGCGACGGCCGCCACGATCGTCGACGGCTGGCTGCACACGGGCGACATCGCGATCGTCGACAAGGACGGCTACGTCTACATCCACGACCGCAGCAAGGACATGATCATCAGCGGCGGGGAGAACGTGTACCCGGCGGAGATCGAGAACGTCCTCCTCGGCCACCCCGACGTCGCCGACGTCGCCGTCATCGGCCGCCCGTCCGAGCGGTGGGGCGAGACGCCGCTGGCCGTGGTCGTGCGCACGGCCGACACGCTCACCGAGCAGGACGTCCTGCAGTTCACCGAGGGCAAGCTGGCCCGCTTCAAGCGCCCGACCGGGGCCGTCTTCGTCGACGAGATCCCGCGCAACCCGTCCGGCAAGGCACTGAAGCGGGTGCTGCGCGAGCAGTTCCCCGACCCCGCCCCCTGATCCGGAGCGACCTGTCAGTCGAATGCGGCCCGATCGGGCCGGATCACGCTGACAGGACGGGTTCCGGGCCGGCCCGCGGCAGGACGAGCGTGACGCGGGCACCGCCGAGCGGGGCGTCGCCGATCTCCAGGCGGCCGCCGTGGGCCGTCGCGACGTCGGACGTCACGGCCAGTCCCAGCCCGGCGCCGCCGCCGTCGCGGGCGCGGGCTTCGTCGAGGCGCACGAAGCGCCGCACGACGTCACCGCGCTTGGCGACCGGGATCCCCGGGCCGTCGTCGTCGACCACGATGACGACGTCGTCGCCGTCGGTCGCGACCTCGGTCCGCACGGCCGTCGCGGCGTGGCGGGCGGCGTTGGCCACGAGGTGGTCGACGGCGCGGGCGACCGCCGCCCGGTCGCCGACCACCGGGTCGACGCCGTCACCGACGGTCACGTCGACGGGCACCCGGCGGGCCCGGGCGCCGACGTCGCGGGCGACGTCGGCGATCGAGAACGACGTCGTCGCCAGGGCCCGCTCGTCGCCGCGCGCCAGCAGCAGCAGGTCGTCGACGAGCCCCTGCAGGCGGTCGAGCTCGGCCAGCAGCACGGCGCTCGTGTCGACCCAGTCGACGGTCGGCGAGCGGCGGGCCACCTCCAGCTCGGCGCGCATGACGGCGACCGGCGTGCGCAGCTCGTGCGAGGCATCCGACACCAGGCGCCGGTTCGTCGTCGACGCCGTCTCGAGGCGGGCCAGCATCCCGTTCATCGTCGTCGCCAGCTCGGCGATCTCGTCGCCCGACGCCGGCACCGGCACCCGCTCGTGCAGCGAGCGCGAGCCGATCGCGGCGACCCGCGACGTCACTGCGTGGACCGGCCGCAGCGCCCGCCCGGCCAGCAGCCAGGCCAGCCCGGCCACGAGCGCCACGAGGGCCGGCCCGGCGAACCACAGCAGGCGCTTCGTCGTGGCGATCGTGTCGCGGACCGAATCGAGCGGCGATGCGGTGGCCAGCGTGAACCCACCGGCGTCGACCGTCGACACCGTGTAGTCGGCGAGGTCGCCGCGGATGCCGAGCACGCCGGCCTGGGCCATCGGCACCGACCCGGCGTAGGCCACGTCGTAGCTCGGCGGGACCACCGAGTCCCGCTCGCATCGGTCACGACGTCGCCCTCACGCGTGAACATCACGATGCGCTGGCTGCCGCCCGTCGCCGGCAGCTCGAACGCCTCCCCGCCCTGGGCCGGCACGGGGATCGCGCCCGGCGGCACGCCCTGCGCGCTCACCCGCAGCGCCTCGGCGCGCAACGTGGCGACGTCGTCGCGGCGCACCTCGTCGACGAGGTCGTGCTCCAGCGCCCGCAGCAGCGCGAACGCGGTGACGCCGAGCGTGACGGCGAAGAGTCCGGCCGCGAGCAGCGTGACGCGCAGGCGCACCGACCCGCGGGCCCGGGCGAACCAGCGCCTCACGGCGCGTCCGCCGCGTCGTCGACGAGCCGGTAGCCGATCGTGCGCACCGTCTGCAGGCTGTTGCGCCCGAAGGGCCGGTCGATCTTCGTGCGCAGGTAGCGGGCGTAGACCTCGACGATGTTGACGTCGCCCTCGTGGTCGAAGCCCCACACCTCGCTGAGCAGCTCGACCTTCGTCGCCACGCCGCCCTCGCGCCGGGCCAGGGCGATCAGCAGCTCCAGCTCGCGGGCCGTCAACACGATCTCGCTCGGCCCGCGCCAGCAGCGCCGCTTGTCGGGATCGACGCGCAGGTCACCGATCACGAGCACGCCGTCGGGCGCGTTGGTGGCCCGCCGCACGAGCGCGCGCAGCCGGGCCACCAGGACCACGAAGCTGAACGGCTTGCGCAGGAAGTCGTCGGCGCCGAGCTCGAGGCCCTCGGCCTCGTCGTGCTCGCCCTGCTTGGCGGTCAGCATCAGCACGGGTGTCCGGTTGCCGCGGGCGCGCAGGTCGCGGCACACGGCGTAGCCATTGAGGCCGGGCAGCAGGATGTCGAGCACGATCGCCGAGTAGGCGCCCTCGGTCGCCCGCCACAGGCCGTCCGGCCCGGTGTGCGCCAGGTCGACCTCGAAGCCCTCGGCGCGCAGCCCACGCCCGATCGCCTCGGCGAGGCGCACCTCGTCCTCGATCACCAGCACGCGCACCCCAGGAGTCTGACGGTCCCCGGCGTGCGAGCGGCGGCACCTCTCAGCCGACGCTCAGGTGCTCTCAACCGACCCTCAGCCGCCGCCGACGAGCGTGCGCTCCATGACTGCAGCGAGAACCCCCTCCCGACGGTTGGTGTTCGCCACCCTCGCCGTCGCCGCCCTCCTCGGCTCGACGACGGCGTGCGGATCGAGCGACGACGACGATGCCGGAGGCGGCGACGTCGCGAGCCTCGACGACGGGTCGTCCGACGCGCCGGACGCGACGACGGAGGGCACCACGGCGCCGGAGGACATCGAGGACGCCATGCTGGCGTTCACCGAGTGCATGCGCGACCACGGCATCGACATGCCCGACCCGCAGATCAGCGGGGAGGGCGGCGTCGCGATCGCCGTCGAGGGCGACATGGACGACGAGAAGTTCCAGGAGGCCCAGACGGCGTGCGAGCCGCTCATGGAGAACGCCCGCGGCGACATCGAGATCGATCCCGAGGAGATGGCCGAGATGCAGGCCGAGATGCTCGAGTTCGCCGAGTGCATGCGCGAGCACGGGATCGACATGGCCGACCCGGTGTTCAGCGACGACGGGCGGGTGACCCAGCAGGGCCCGCCGCCCGGCGACGAGGGATCCGAGTTCGACGGCGACGCGTTCAACGCAGCGGTCGAGGAGTGCGGTCGCGGCGAGGGCGGTCCGATGATCGCCGCGGTGCCGTCCGGCGGCCAGGACGGCGAGGTTGGCCCGTCGTTCTCCGTCGGCGGCGACGACCCCGAGGACGGTGACTGATGCGCTGGTGGACCATCGCCGGCGGGGCGGTCGTCGTGGCCGCCGTCGCCGGCACGACCGGCGTGCTCGTCGCCGACGCCCGCAACGAGCCGCAGGCGGCGGCCGACGACGCGGCGACCGAGCCGGCGCTCGTCACGGTCGAGCAGCGCGACCTGAGCCGCGAGGAGGAGCTCGACGGCACGACCGGGCACGGCGACAGCCGACCGCTGGTGCTCGGCGCCCAGGGCACGCTGACCGGCGCTGCCCGAGGTCGGCACCGTCATCGACAACGGCACGGTGCTCGCCGAGGTCGACGGCCAGCCGGTGATCGCCCTCCTCGGCCCGATCCCGATGTGGCGCGACCTCGGCCCGTCGGTGTCCGACGGCAAGGACGTCCTGCAGCTCGAGTTCCTGCTCGCCGCGCTGGGCTACGCCGACGAGTACGGGGTCACGGTCGACGACGACTGGACGTCGGCCACCACGAACGCCGTCGAGGCGTTCCAGGAGGACCACGGCCAGGACGACGACGGCACGATCCAGCTCGGCGAGATCGTGTGGGTCGACGGCGACGCCCGCATCGACCACGTCGGCGGCGCCCTCGGCCAGGACGCCGCCGAGGCCCAGATCGAGCTGACGGACGCCGCCCAGGCGGTGCACCTCGACGTGGACGTCACCGACGCCGACCTCGTGCCCGAGGGCACCGCGGTGCAGGTCGAGCTCCCGAGCGGTGAGCGCCTCGACGGCACGGTCAGCGCGATCGGGACGGCCGAGACCGCGGACGACGGCTCGGCGACGATCCCCGTCGACGTCACCGTGTCCGGCGGGGCGTCGATCCCCGACGGCATGCCGGTCACCGTCGTCATCACGATCGTCGCCGCCGAGGGCGTGCTGGCGGTGCCCGTCGAGGCCGTCCTCGCGCTGGCCGAGGGCGGCTACGCCCTGGAGGTCGCCGATGGTGGCGGGGCCACCCACCTCGTCGGTGTCGAGCTCGGCGTCTTCGCCGACGGCATGGTCCAGGTGACCGGCGACATCGCCGCCGGCGACCAGGTGGTGACGGCGTGATCGAGCTCAGCGACGGCCCGCCGGCGTTGACGACCGGACGTTGCGTGCTCGAGCTCGCCGGCGTCACCAAGCACTACCCGGGCACGCCGCCGGTGCACGCGCTCGACGGCGTCGACCTGCGCGTCGAGGAGGGCGAGTTCGTCGTCGTCGTCGGGCCCTCGGGCTCCGGCAAGTCGACGCTGATGAACATCGTCGGTGCCCTCCAACGGCCGACGGGCGGCACCGTCCGCATCGACGGCGTCGACATCAGCCGGCTCGGCGACGGTCGCCTGACCGCCGTCCGTGGCCGCCGCATCGGCTTCGTGTTCCAGCAGTTCCACCTCATCGAGCGCCTGAGCGCGCTGGAGAACGTCGCCGACGGCCTGCTCTACGCCGGCGTCCCGCGGCGCCGCCGCCTCGCCCGGGCAGCCGATGCGTTGGACGCTGTCGGCCTGGCACCGCGGGCCACGCACCGCCCCGGCGCCCTGTCGGGTGGCGAGCGCCAGCGGGTCGCCATCGCCCGCGCGCTCGTCGGCGACCCGGCGATCGTCCTCGCCGACGAGCCGACCGGCAACCTCGACAGCCAGACCAGCGACGCCATCGTCAACCTGCTCGTCGAGCTGCACGAGCGGGGCCGCACGATCGTGCTGATCACGCACGACAAGGAGATCGCGGCGCACGCCCCCGGCGCGTCGCGATCCTCGACGGGCGCATCACCACCGACTCGGCGCAGTTGGGGGCGGCATGAGCGCCGCCGCGTCGAGCCGCCTGCGGCTGCCCGACCTCGTGCGGGTCGGCACGATCGGGTTGCGCGCCCGGCGGTCCCGGACCGCGCTCACGGCGCTCGGGATCGCCATCGGCATCGCCGCGATGGTCGCCGTGGTCGGCATCTCGCAGTCCAGCCGCGCCGACGTCGTGGCCCAGCTCGACGCCCTCGGGACCGACCTGCTGCGAGTCGCACCGGGACAGACCGCGTTCGGGGAGGAGACCACGCTGCCGGAGTCGGCACGCGACACCGTCGCCCGCATCGGCCCGGTGACCGACGCCGCCGGGGTCACGTACGTGCCGGCAGCGGTGCGTCGCAACGACCACATCTCCGAGAGCGTGACGGGCGGCATCGCCGTGGTCGCCGCCGACACCGGCGTGCTCGACGCCGTGAGCGGCGAGGTGCGCACCGGCCGGTTCCTCGACGCGGCGTCGAGTGAGCTGCCGACCGTCGTGCTCGGCGCCGACGCCGCGGCGCGCCTCGGCATCGACGACCTCGCGGGCAACCCGCGTGTGTGGCTCGGCGACCAGTGGTTCGCCGTGATCGGCATCCTCGAGCCGGCCCCGCTGGCGCCGGACCTCGACAACGCGGCGCTCATCGGGTACCCGGTGGCCGCCGAGCTGTTCGAGACGACCCGGTCGCCGTCGACGCTGTACGTCCGCACGGTCCCCGAGCAGGTCGAGGCGGTGCGCTCGGTGCTGGCCCGCACGGTCGACCCGCAGACCCCCGGCGAGGTCGACGTGTCGCGGCCATCCGACGCCCTCGAAGCGCGGGCGACGACCGACGCCGCGCTGCGCAACCTGTTGCTGGCGCTCGGCGCGGTGGCGCTCGTCGTCGGCGGCGTCGGGATCACCAACGTGATGGTGATCTCGGTGCTGGAGCGCCGCAGCGAGATCGGCGTGCGCCGCGCCCTCGGTGCCCGACGGGTGCACGTCGCCGCCCAGTTCCTGGTCGAGGCGGCGGTGCTCGCCACGCTCGGCGGGCTCGCCGGCGCCGCCATCGGCGCGGCCGTGACGGCGCTGTACGCGACGTCCCAGGGCTGGCTCGTCGACGTGCCCGTCGCCGCCGTCGCGGGCGGCGCCGCGATCGCCCTCGCCGTCGGCCTGCTCGCCGGCGTGTCCCCCGCCGTGCGCGCCGCCCGCCTCGACCCCGCCGACGCCGTGCGCCCGCAGTGACCCCCGTGGACGCGCTCGACCCCGCTGGGCTGGCGCCTGTGATCGTCGATGACCTTGGTATGTGATGTACGTTGGTCAACCGCAGGCTTTGGCTGTTGCTCCGGCTAGCGTCACGGCGCATGCGCATCGACATCGCCCCCGGCCGCGGCCGGATCAGCGTCGGCCCGCCCGGCGGCCCCACCGAGACGATCCCTGCCGCGGTGACCGTCACCATCACCGACACCTTCCCGTACGACGTCGAGGCCCGGCTCGAGTGGTCGCCCAGCGTCGGCAAGCTCGCCGTCCGCAAGGTCTGCTGCACCGCGCTGCCCGGAGGCGATGACGTCTCGCCTGCCGGCATCGCCCGCATGGCCCTCCGGGACACGATCCAGGCCGCCCTGGAGACCGAGTACCTCGGCGGCACCGGCTGGCCCGGACTCCTCGACAAGCACCGCCACGGAGACCCACTCGCCGTCGACGCGTTGATCTACCTGCTCGCCGTCGCCTTCCAGAGCTCCAAGCCCACCGCCACCGTCGCACTCGCGCGTGGCCTGTCCCCGGCAAGCGGACCGAAGCGAGTCCTCGCCGCCCGCAAGGCCGGGCTCCTCCCCGACACCGAACCGGGCCGACCCGCCGGCGCGTGACCAGCTCGGATCCGACCGACACGGCGACGGTTCCTGTTGCACCAGCGAGATCAGGTCGGGGCCGAAATGGCCTCTGACCTGGGTCGCCCCGACCTCCCGTCGTACGCCAATCCGGAGCAGGTCACCGGCACGTTCAAGGCCGGGTGCTCACCGTCGAGGCCGACCACGACACCTCGGCCTACCTCTGGAGCGACACCGTCGAGACCAGCAACGGCCAGGGCGGCGAGTTCTCCCCAGAGCGGCGTCTGGTCCACGCTCAACTCGGACGGCCAGCGCCGCCACCACCACATCCACCGACCCCATCTGCGTGCCAGTCTTCGAGAAGGACGCAGTCGCCGAGGTCAACCACGTCGAGTACAAGTACAAGCCCGCCGTGGGCACCGGCCACATCAAGTGGTCCACCGACGATGTGCCGACCACGGAATTCGGCGGCGTGGCGTACGTCCGTGACGGCGTCAAGACGCAGACCGTCATCGACAGCCCGGCTGTCGCGGCTGTCGACGGCGTGACCTGCGAGATCCCGTTCCCGACCAACCCGCTGACGGGCCTCACCGGCATCAGCCCGACCATGACCGTGCTGACCCCAGCCGGCACCGAGAAGTACACCTTCTCGGCGGTGGTCAATCACATCGCGCTCAACGGCAAGATCGGCACGACCGTCACGACCAAGCCGGGCTACGTGTTCCCCGGTGGCCTGACGTCCAAGGTGTTCGCGGCCACGCCGGACAACACGGGCTACGTCTTCTACAGCCAGATCGTCGGACACCACATCAACCTGCCCGACGTGTTCGACATCGAGCACGCTGGCGAGTTCGCCGAGGGCACGTACTGGGCGACCAAGGTCCCGCTGACGATCGTCAACGACACCAACACCGACCAGGAGTTCCGGATCCGGTACGCCGACGTGCAGGACGGCGACCGCGTCTGGGTGCAAGGCACCCGCTTCACCGATGGCCTGCCGAACAACGTCGTCCCGGCGAACTCCAGCCGCCCCTTCGAGATCGAGGTCTGGCACAACGTCGTCTCCGGCGCTGACGTGCCGGACGACCTGACGCTGGACTTCGGGTTCGAGTTGGCCTGACCCAATCCACCGCATCACCAGCAGCCCGTCCCGCGTCAGCGGGGCGGGCTGTTCCCGTGCCGCCCGGGCCTGCAAGCCTCGATCAGGACGCGCCATCAGAGCACGCCCCCGGTCCCCGAGGCGGTCGGGGGCTTGCCGTCCTCCGTCGACCTGTCCTCCGTGAGCTCCAGGCGTGCGACCCGCAGCGAGCGACCCCCTGCTGAGCAGGGGGTTTCGTGGGCACGACGGGACTCGAACCCGGGACCTCCACCGTGTCATGGTGGCGCTCTAACCAACTGAGCTACGCGCCCTGGTCAGCCACCACGAAAGGGCAGCTAGCAACAGGTTTCGCCACATCCTAGCGCCCTCCCCCACCATCCTCCATCTCCGTACACCTCCCCCCACATGCCTGTGACCAGGGGGTTAGCACGATGATGAGCGCCACCTGCGGCTGAACAGCGGGGTGATGAGCGCCTCTGTTCGGCGGCATAGCCGGGTATCACACCGTCGTCACCGCACGGCATGCAAGGGCCCCATGACCACGACCCGCGCCGATGCTAGCCCTGACCCGATGCCACTCACTCGCGCCCGAGAGCTCAGGCGCACGACTCGCCAGCGGCGACCACGCGGCGCCCGGGGCGGCTCACGAGTCACCCGTGCACCATTGACCACGCTCATGTGAACCTCCTCAGAGCTGCTCACTGAATCTCCCCACCTGTGTGGTCCCACCCGACGGGGTGGGGCTCCCTCAAGGCTGCTGTCTTCGACAACGGCAAGCCAGCGAGGGAGCCCTGTTCCATGCTCACACAGGAGGACGATGTGGACGCTCATGCGCTCCGCAAGAGAGGCTGGTCGATCTCGGCGATCGCCCGTCATCTCGGTCATGACCGCAAGACGATCCGCGCCTACCTGAACGACGACGCGTCGCCGGGGTCCGCGCCCCGGCGGGTGAGGACCGCTTCGCCGTGTTCGTCGACTACTGCCGTGCACGGCTGGTCGAGGATCCGCATCTGTGGGCGATGACCCTGTTCGACGAGGTCGTCGGCCTCGGCTTCGACCGGTCGTATCCGACGTTCACCCGTCAGCTCCGCGCGCGCCAGTTGCGGCCGCCGTGCGAGGCGTGCTCGGCGGCGAAGGGTCGGCCGGTGGCGATCATCGAGCACCCGCCGGGTGAGGAGACGCAGTGGGACTGGGTTGATCTCCCGGACCCGCCGGCGTCGTGGGGGTGGGGCACGAACGCGTCGTTGTTCGTCGGCGCGCTGGCGCACTCGGGCAAGTGGCGCGGTCTGCTCGCCGAGTCGAAGGATCAGCCCCACACCATCGACGCCCTCGATCGGATCACCCGCGCCCTCGGGGGTCTGACCCAGGTGTGGCGGTTCGATCGGATGGCGACCGTGTGTCATCCGGCGACCGGCCGGTTGACGGCGTCGTTCGCTGGTGTCGCCAAGCACTACGGCGTGTCGGTGGCGATCTGCCCGCCCGGCGCGGGAACCGCAAGGGTGTCGTCGAGAAGGCCAACCACACCGCCGCGCAGCGCTGGTGGCGCACCCTGCCCGACGACATCACGATCGAGGCGGCGCAGGTGTCGCTCGATGCGTTCTGCGTGCGTGTCGTCGACGCCCGCCGCCGTGTCATCGACGGCCGCCGCGACACCGTCGCCGCCCACGCGTCGGGCGAGCGGTTGATCATCCCGCCGGCGCCGTTCCCCGCCACGCTGAGCGTCGAACGCACGGTGAGCGCCCAGGCGTTGGTGGCGTTCCGCGGGAACCGCTACTCGACCCCACCCGAGATGGTCGTCGAACACCGTCAACGTCATGTCGCGGCTGGGTTCGGCGTTCATCGACATCACCACCAGCTCGGGGATCGTGATCGCCCGTCACCACCGCGCCGCCGACGGCGCCGGCGCCGTCGTGCGCGATCACGTCCACGTCACCGCGCTCGATCACGCCGCCATGGCCGCGGCGACGAGCGCTGCGCCGCACCGCCGCAAGCAACGCATCCCACCCGGCCCGACCGCGCTCGCCGCGGCCGCCGCGCTCACCGGAACCACCGACGTGCCGCCGGCACCGTCACCGATCTCGCCGCCTACGCGCGAGCAGCACAAGGAAGGAACACACTCCCATGACCACCACCACGACAGGCGACGAGCCCGCCATCGACGATGGCGCAGGCGTCGCTCTATCAGACCCTCAAGACCCACCTGACGGTGTTGAAGCTCGACGCCTGCGCCGAAGCGCTGCCCCGCGTGCTCGACGAAGCCGCCGCCGAGCAACTCTCGGTGACCGCCACCCTCGAGCGGCTCCTGGCGATCGAAGTCGACACCGCCCAGGCCCGCCGCCTCGTCGGCCGGCTCCGCTTCGCCTGCCTCCCCACACCAGCCACCCTCGACGACTACGACTTCGACGCCCAACCCGGCGTCGACCGCGCATTGATCAACGAGCTCGGCACCTGCCGCTACATCGAGACCGCCACCAACGTGCTCCTCGATCGGCCCGCCCGGCGTCGGCAAGACCCACCTCGCCGTCGGCCTCGCCCGCCAAGCCGCCACCGTCGGCTACCGCACCTACTTCACCACCGCGGCGGACCTCGCCGCCCGCTGCCACCGCGCCGCCATCGAAGGACGCTGGGCCACCACCATGCGCTTCTTCGCCGGACCCACCCTGCTCGTCATCGACGAACTCGGCTACCTCCCACTCCCCGCCGAAGCCGCTCCGCCCTGTTCCAAGTCGTCTCCCAGCGCTACCTCAAGACCTCCATCGTGATCACGACCAACCGCGGGGTCGCCGGCTGGGGCGAGATCCTCGGCGACACCACCGTCGCCGCCGCCATGCTCGACCGGCTCCTACACCGCTCCGTCGTGCTCAACCTCGACGGCGACAGCTACCGCCTCCGCGACCACCACGCCCGCACCGACACACTCCGCCGAACCACCACCGGCACCCGCAACCCACTACCTTGAACCCGCCTCACAGGTGGGGAACTTCGATGAGCACACCTGGGGAATTTCGGTGAGCGCGGTCACCAGAGCGGAGTCGCCAGCCAGTCAGGAAGGCGTGACGGCCACGGCGACCCATGCATCCAGTATCGGCTGGGTGCCGCCCACGGGGTGGGACACGGGCTACCCCTGATCTGGACGTGACGACCCGTCTCTACCGTGCGGCGCATGGAGTGGTTGCTGGCGATGTGTCTGTTCGCCATCGGTGGCGTGTTTGTGTCGATCGGGGCGGGCTTCGGCCAGCGGCGGCGGCGTCTGCCGTCGCGTCCAGCGCTCCCGACACGGCTGAGCGTCGACGCCCCCCGCCTCAGCCCACCTCGGGCGGGACGTATCGCGTTAGTGACCGTCGGCCCCTGTCGCCCCCAACGGCGGCGGAGCAGCCTCCTGTCTCGTTTGTGGGACGTGTCTCTCTTTTCAAGCACGACAGCGTCTCCGCTGACCGGGCTGCCAGCAACCTCAGATCTACGGCAATCTCGTCCTCCGAAGTTCGTGGGCGTCGGCCCATCATTTTCTCACGCAACGGTGTGGTTATCTACAGGTGCGAACACCTACGAGAGCCATGTCAGCGAATCGCGGAACCCCCTGCTGACGCAGTGCGTTCATCTCCACGACGCTCATGGCAAGCCACCCGGGACATGGCCAGAACACGGCGTCTCTCACCGTGTCATCCCCAAGTGGTGTCACCAACACCGCCACGTTTACCAGGAGAACAGCAACTCGACAGCAACGCTGATCCACTGCACAGCCAAAGAGCAGCCTGTCCCCCTCCGTCGGGGCGGCTGGTCTCTCCGCGACCTACCGGTGATCCCACGCACCACGGGAGACCCGCCCATGTCAGCGCATTGCGGTACCCCCCTGCTGAGCAGGGGTTCGCGAGCAGACGGCGAACCTCGGGACCTCCACCGTGTCATGGCTCCCGGAGAAGTGGTGTCACCAACACCGCCACGTGTTGTGTACCAGGTGAGAACATAGCAACTCGACGCACTGAACTGACAGCCAAAAGTGCGAACGGTGGCGGTCCCGGAGCGGCTCCCGGGACCGCCATCCCAGGCACGGTCTACCCGGCGGTCATTGCGCTGACGGAGGTCGACTGGAGGGATCGCAGGTTGTCCGGCGGCGACTGCCGGTTCGACCCACTTTGGCCCCGCACGCTGCGTATTCCCGACGTCGGCCCCGCACGCTGGTTCCCCGAGTGTAGTGGCAGCGTTGATTTTGTAGTAGCAGCGTTGATCAGCGGGCGTAGTGCAGAGCGCATCCGTCAAAGCATCGCTTAGCGATCTGTTCTCTGAACAGCCGATCAGTAGACATCCCAGCGGGCGTAGCTTCCGATCGCCAACTCGCCACGGGACCGGTATACCCATCGTCGCCGGGACGGAGCGCAAGCGGCTGCCGCTCCACCCCGAGGTCGCCGGGCGGAGCGCCGACTGCCGCTCCGCCCGGTGACGGCACTGGAGCACACATTGTCACCGACCGTGCCGTCGCGCCCCGAGGTGGCTCCCGTTCCAGCAAGACCACCGCCGAGCCCGTCCGCAACGTGGAGTTGGCCGCCGCCCTGGCCAGAGACGGAAGACCTCTGTACGTGCTCGTCGGCTCGCAAAGGTCAACCCTCAGCTGCTGACGCTATCGTCCAAGGCCGGGAACAGCCGATCACCGCCGTGAAGACCCGGCTCGCGCAGATGCACGGCGTGCCGCAGGCCGTGCTCTTCGAGACGCTCGGCCATGCGATCGCCAGGTCGAGCCCAAGCGTTTCGCCAGCGACCACGCTGGCGTGCTTCACCTGATCACCGACTACCACCCTGGCCGAGATCACGTCGCCGCCGCGGGGCGTATGAGCCCTCAAGGAGCGCACACGTGTCGAGGCAAGTTGATTGCGGGGGCAGCGCACGCCAGCTACCCCCAGGTCCATAACCCCTGGTCACGGTCGTGTTGACCGCCATGCACATTGTTAAAGTGCACATTGATGCACGCTAATGCTAACCCTTGACCGCTGCTCTCCATGCTGCTGCATACGTCGCTATCACTGCCTGGCCAGTTCCCAACGCCGCCACCCAGGTGCCCCGCTCACTTGCGGGCCTGAGTTCACAGGAGCCGTGAAGGCAACTGTACCGCGTGTTACAGTTGCCATGAAGCTGTCAGCACCTACCGAGTTGCCAGCGTTGCCCGCCTCCTCGGGACAGTGGCGGGCATCAGTAGCGCCCAGCGGCCTGAAATCGGGCTTCTGACCAGGGCTTTCGCCGCAATCCCATGGGTGCAGGTCATCAGCGGCGAGTTTGGCGGCCAGCAAGTCGGCAACTGGGTGTGCCCACAGCCCGCATTGCGCTAAGAGACTAGCAACAATGTGTAGCTAATACAATGCCTATCAATGGAACCGGGTGGGGTGTTTTGATCAGAACTGGGGCGGGCACGGCCGCTGGATCAGTGGGTGGTTACCACGCTGAGTTGCCAGCCGGAGTAGTGCTGAATCCCGAAGGATGTCGGTCCACACAGCGTACTCGCCGTGAAGCTCACGTTCCACGTTCCTCGGCCGCCGCTGGGTAATCCTGTGGGGGTCGGTGGGGCCCGGGCGGGCAGTCCCGGGCCACGTCGATGCGAAGCCGCCCTCCCGAAGGAGGGGGCGCTTATGGTTCCCGGGACGATCAGGGCCAGGAATGCCGCCCGTCAGTCCCGCAGCGCAGACGTGACCTTCAAGGTCAGTAGCGGTGACTCCTGCTGGAACATGATCTCGCAATCGCCCGAGTTCAGGGTTGGCGGCTACGAGCCGCTCGTCCGCCGCCGGGTGACGATCACCATGAGTGACCCGAGCGCGAGCAGCGCCAAGCCGATGTACAGCGCCGATCCGTTCTCGTCGCCGGTCGCCGGGAGGGTTCCCGTCGGTCGGCGGATTGTCGTTGTCGGCGCAACGGGAGCGACGCCACCGATCGTGGTGGTGACGGCGGGAACGATTGTCGTGGTGGTGGTCCCAGGGAGCTGGTCGTGGTCGGCGCGTCGTGGTCGTTGTCGCGATCGTGGTGGTGGTTGTCGGGCGGCGGCGTACACGCTTCTGCACCTCCGCCGAGGCTCATGTTCTTGTTCCAGCCGCTGAACGTGTTGCAGATCAATCTCATCGTGGCCGTCGAGATCGCGTCGACGCTCACGCCGATTCCGAACTGGAGTCCGGGATCGGGCGCGGTCGCCACGGCCGATCGCATTGTTCGAGATCGTGACGTTGGCGCTTGCTGCAGTCCCACTGATGCCGATGTCGGTCCCGCCGGTGATTGTGTTGTTATCGATCGTCACGTTGTTGGCCCCGAACAGCAGCACGGCAGTCGATACGTTGCTTGCAGGATCCGCTGGACCGGTCGAGCCGGAACGCTGCCGATGATGGTGCTGCCGGTCATCGTGCCGGATGCCCCGACAGGGGGGCTCGAGTTCGTGCTGGTGTTGGTGTAGTTCACGCCGTTCGTCGCGTTCGAGAACGGCACGGCGACGGCCGGGCCGACTACCGTGCTGTGTCCGCCACGTTCATCGTCATCGCGTCCGGACCGAACAGGCCAGCCTTTCTGGAAGTTGCTGACCCGGGTGTTGGTGATCGTCACGGTGTGGTCTGCGGTCACGCCGTCGGCTCGGATCGCCGTGACCCGCATCGCAGGCTGGGGAACCAGGGCCGGTGTTCGTCTGGAAGATGTTCAGAACGTCGACATTGTCCACCGTGCCGCTCGCATCGTTGAAGAAGATGCCGAACAACCCCGGACGCCGGGAACGTGTTGCAACTGGGCGCTGGCAGGGGAAGGGAAACCCCGCTGGCTGGACCGATGATCGTTAGTTCACGATGTTCATCGACGTGGCGCCGGCTGCGTTGGTGACCACCGCCCCGGTGTAAGTGTGGGACGGGCGCGGGCGGCGGATTGCTGGCGCTGATCGTAAGTCCGCCCCATTCAGCGTGATGCCGTCGGGAATCGTCAGCGCCTCCGTCCTCGCCCAGTCGGCTCAAAGCGTGATCGTCGTCCCCGACCGTCGTACGTGGTGCACACCGATGTCCGATCGGTACAGCGGCCGCCGCGGGCGACGCCGACGCCGAGCGCGACGAACGTGCCAGCGACCAGGGCTACTGCGGCGAGGAGTACACGAGGAACCCGGGTTGGCGTCGCCGTCCGGCCTCGGTGACTGAACGGACGCAGACTGGTATGACTGATGAGCACGGCGACCTCCAGGGCGGGACGGACCCAGGCAATGAGAACTATAGGCACCTCCACCTCACCCCCGGACGACGGCCTCGGTTTCGTGAGTTCTGTTGTATAGGTGCGTCGCAAGTAGATCGCATCGCGGTCGGGTGGACCGTTGAGCACGCACAGATGTGCCGCCCGGCCGCCCGGTGGCCGGGGTGGGAGGAATGATGGAGAGATCTCATCTCATGCAGCGCCGCTTGTTCAGCCTGCTGGCGGTGCCGATGCTGTTGTTGGCGCAGTGCGCGCCCAACTCGTGCGCTCCGGCCCGCGACCCCTACGTCGAACTCGGCTCGATCGACATCCCTCGCCTCCACCTGTCACGGCTCCTGCTCGAAGGCATCCACCTCGAAACGCTCGACCACGGACCGGGGCACTGGCCCGGCACCGCCATGCCTGGGCAGCCCGGCAACGTGGTCGTCGCCGGTCATCGGGTCAGCCACAACCGCGACTTCCGCTACATCGATCGGCTCCGGCTCGGTGACGAGGTCATCTTCAACACCGCCGACGGGCGGTTCCGTTACGTGGTCACCGGAGCCGACGTCGTCGGCGGTACGGCCACCTTCATCACGGACCAGACGGCCGAGCCGACGGCCACGTTGTTCGCCTGCCACCCACCCGGCTCGACCCGCTACCGGTACGTCGTACACCTCGCCTACGCGCCCTGATCCTTCGAGGCGTTGATTCCAGGGGGCGTAACGACACGTCGACGGGCCGGGACACGTTTGCACTGGGACCGGGCGCTCGATCCGACTCAGCCCAACCTGTCCCGGTACTCCGTCATCGCCAACTCCGCCTGGACGCCCCGCACGTAGTGCCCGAGCATGGGGCGAAGATGCTGCCAGCCGAGGATGGCGGAGGTCGACGGACCGCTGACGCCGAGCCGCAGGGCCCGTGCAGCGAGCGCGCCGATAGGCCGCGGCGAGGTGTTGGACCATCCACCGGTCGATGGGTTGGCCCCGTTTTGATTCCCGGTGCGATCCATCCATCGACCAAGTGGAGGTCACCCGTCATGCTTGCACTTCATCCCCGAGTTGTCGACGCCATGTGGGCGGCGATCGAGCCGCGGTTGCCGGTGGTCGTGATGAGCATCCGTTCGGCTGCCACCGACCACGGGTCCGCACTCGAGCTTGCTTCGAGGCGATCTTGTTCCGTCTCGTCGGGCTGCTCGTGGGATGTCGCCGGTCGGCTCGGCAAGGGATCGCAGACGACGCTGCGGCGGCGCCGCAACTAGTGGTTCGCGGCTGGCGTGTTCGACCGTCTCGTCGACGAGTCCCTCGCCGGTTACGACCGGATCATCGGGCTCGATCTCTCCGAGGTCGCCGTTGACGGTTCCCAGCACAAGGCACCCTTCGGTGGTGAAGGGACCGGCCCGAACCCTGTTCACCGGGGCAAACGCGCTGGAAGTGGTCGATCGCCACCGACCGCAACGGGATCCCGATCCGCTGGGAGATCGCCGGCGCCAACCGCAACGACTGCGTCCTGTTCGCACCCACCCTCGACGCCGTCGACGCTCGCGGGCTGATCAGCGACATCAGCACGTTCCACCTCGACCGTGGCTACGACAACAACGTCGTGCGCCGCCTGTGCGCCGCGATCGGTCTCGATGACCTGATCGTCGCCAACGCCACCGCACACGGCACCGGCCGGGTCAGACTCGACGTGCCGTTGGGGATGCGCTGGCCGGTCGAGCGCACCAACAGCTGGCTGTCGAACTTCGGGCAGCTCCGCCGCAACACGGACCGGTTCATCCATCAACGCCTCGCCCAGTTCGCCCTCGCCATCGCCCTCATCATCACGATCAAGCTGATCAAGTGGGCCGACCGCTGGAGCCCCACCCCCTGACCTATCGCTGACAGCTCAAGCCCCGCCGGAACGAGTGGCTGCTGATGCTGACACCGGCGCGCTTGCGAAGCCGCTCCACCACGAGCCGCACACCGTCGCTCGTCAGCGGGCCCTTCTTCCCGAGCCACAGTGCGTCGGTCTCGGCCCCGGTTGGCCAGGTCGCCCGCCGCGACAGCCAGCGCATCAGCACCTGCGCGGTCTTGGTGTCGAACGGAACTCGCCGAGACTTCCCGGTCTTCGACGCTGGACCACGAGCGTGCACGTGTCGAGGTCGATGTCGTTGAGCTTGAGGGCGGCAAGCTCGCTGCGACGAAGGCCACAGGCCCAGAAGACCGCGATGATCGCCGCATCTCGGGCCTGGGTCGCAGTGCGAAACGGCGAGCACGCCCTCATCAGCTTCTCGTAGTCCGACTCGGAAGCCGTGCTCACCTCTGTGAGGGGAACCTTCGGGCACTTGACCCGCACCATGATGGAAGGCGCTTCTTCCTCCTCAGCGAGAAAGGCGAAGAACGACCGCAGCGCACGCCAGGCGTACGCCCGCATCGGAGCGCTGTCGATCGACCGCGAGATGGGCCTCGGCGTCCTGGCGGGTGGCGCTCAACAAGTCACGCCCGTCGGCTTCCAGTACGGCCTCGAACCGGGCCAGGTGTCGCTGGTACTCCCTCATCGTTCGAGGTGAGCGTCCCAGCGCCTTCCACTGGAAGGCCCAGATCGGATCAAGAGGTTGGACATGGCAACTCCTACGGTGAAGGTGTTGCGAACCGTCCTCTTATCGGATCCGTCCGACTTATGGTCTCTGAGCAGGGGCTTTGCCGTCGGAAGTGCCCCCCACGCCCACGGATGCCCGCCGTGTCATGGTGGCGCTCTAACCAACTGAGCTACGCGCCCTCGCGGCCAGACAAGCTACCAGCCGAGCGGCCGGATCCGAAGCGACGAACATGTCCGCCTGATCCGGCCGAATCGGGCCGGATCGCCATGACAGAACGGGGTCGGCAGCGGCGCCGTACGATCCGGCGTGTGCTCGCGGCGACCGTCGAGCTGGCGGACGGCCGGCACCTGTGCTTCGACGACGTCGGCGACCCCACCGGCGCGCCGGTCCTGTACGTCCACGGCACGCCGGACTCGCGGCGGGCCCGCCACCCCGACGACGGCGTCGCCGGCGCGGCGGGCGTGCGCCTGATCGCGGTGGACCGGCCCGGGTCGGGCGGCAGCTCCCCGCACCCGGACGGCACGGTCGGGACGTTCGCCGACGACGTCGCCGCCCTCGCCCACCACCTCGGCATCGGCCGTTGGGCCGTGCTCGGCTGGTCGGCCGGCGCCGTGCCCGCGCTCGCCGTCGCGGCGCGCCACCCCGCGCTCGTCACGACGGTCGGGATCGTCGCCGGGCTCCCTCCCGTGGCGGCCTACGACGCGCCGGGTCTCCTCGACGCCGCCTCCGACGACCGCCGCGCCGTCGCCGAGCTCGCCCGCGAGATGGATCCCCGAGCGGTCGGCGAGCTGCTCGGCCCGCTCACCGCCCCGTGGCCGTGCGACATCGACCTCGCCCGCGAGCACGTGCTCGAGGGCGCCGACGCGCTGCGGCGGGCCGAGCTCGACGCCGTACCCGGTGCCGTCGACGCCATGGCGGCCGGCGTCGTCGATGCCGTGGCCCAGGGGCTCGCCGGCCTGCAGCACGACATCGCCCTGCAGGTCACGCCGCCCGACATCGAGCTCGGCGACGTCGTCTGCCCCGTGCGGCTCTGGTACGGCGCCGCGGACCGCGCCGCCCCGCCGTCGTTCGGCCACTGGCTCGCGGCGCACCTGCCGGCGGCGACGCTCGACGTCCTCGACGGCGCCGGGCACTGCTTCGTGCTGGCCCGCTGGGCCGAGGTGCTCGGCGCCCTCGTGAGGTGAGCCGGCGGCGCCCGTCGAGAAGTCGACCGGGCCCGCGCCCACTCCATGGTTGACTGGTACGTCGTCGACCGACGTCTCGCTGCCAGGGGGTTCCCGTGCCGCTGTTCCTCATCGAACGCAACTTCGCCGAGGCCCTCGACCTCGACGCCGAGGGGGCAGCCGGGATCATCGCCGTGAACGACGACGCCAACGTGCGGTGGGTCTACTCGTTCCTGTCCGCCGACAAGCGCAAGACGTACTGCCTGTACGAGGCGGAGACCGAGGAGGACATCCTCGAAGCGGCGCGCCGCAGCAACATCCCCGCCGACGTCATCGTGCGGGTGGACGAGCTGCGCCCGGAGGAGCTGACCGCGCCGACGGGCTGACCCGCGCCCGTCAGCCGGTCAGCTCGTGGTGCCGCGCCCACGCTGCTGCCTCGGTGCGGTTGGCGCACCCGGTCTTCATCAGGATCGAGCGGATGTGGTTGGCGGCGGTGTGCTGGCTGATGTGGAGACCGCGGCCGATGTCCCGGTTGCTCCGGCCCTGTGCCATGAGGCGCAGCACGTCGAGCTCGCGCTCCGTCAGACCCGACGGTGCCGGCGCCGGCGCGGCGGCGGCGCGGTCGCCGGCGACCGCCGCCTGCGCCGCGACCGTCGCCATCCCGAGCCGTTCGGCCGTGGCGCGCGCCGTCGCGAGCAGGGCGCGGGCCTGCTCGGCATCCTCGGCGCGGCCGTCCCGCGCCAGGAACCGGCCGTGGGCGAGCTGGCTGTGGGCCACCCACACGGGCATCTGCGCCGCGGTGTCGATGCGGACGGCCGCGGCGAGGTGGATGGCGGCCTCCGAGTCGCGACCGATGACGGCCGCCAGCTCGCCCAGGAAGCGATCGACTGCCCCGTGGGCGGCGAGCAGGTGGCCGACCTGCACGATCCGGCCGCGCCAGGCGAGCAGCTCCCCGTAGACGGCGCGCGCCCCGTCCTCGTGCCCGACGAGGCAGCAGGCGTCGGCGAGGAACGACAGCGACCCCAGCCAGAGCGCGTCGCGCGGGACGAGCGCGCAGCGGTCGGCGGTGAGCAGGTCGAGCTCGGCGGCGGCCTCGTCGAGCATGCCGAGCTCGGCGTACATCACGGTGAGCGCGCTGCGCCACGTCGCCCCGGCCTCGCCCAGGCGGGCGATCGCCTCGACGACCGGTCGCGCCTCGTCGAGCCGGCCCTGCTCGCGCCGGATGGCGAACAGCTGCACGCCGTAGCCCGACGGACCGTCCGACAGCACCCCGACGAGCTCGTCGGCCTCGCCGGCGAGGCGCTCGGCATCGCTGAAGCGGCCCTCGGCGATGGCCAGCATGGCGTGAGCTTGGGCGTCGAGCACGCGGAAGATGGGCTGCCCGACCGAGGCCGCCAGCTCGTGGTGACGGGAGGCCGTGCGGCGCGCCGACGCGAGGTCCCCGGCGAGGATCTCGCCGTAGAGCGCCTTCGACGTGGCGTGGTTCTCCCACTCCAGGTCGCCGGCGGCGCGCGCGATCGTCGCCGCGTCGCGCATCGTGGCCAGCTGGCCGTCGATGCTCTGCGGGCGCCAGGGCACGTACGACACGGCATCGAAGGCGAGCCGCCGCACGCCGGCATCGTCGACGCACCGGGCCGAGGCGAGCACGTCCTCGCCGAGCACCCGCGCCGCCTCGCCGTCGCCGGACAGGGCCAGCGCTCGGGTCAGCGACGCCTGCAGCTTGATCCGCTCGCCCTCGTCGGCGGCCGACGGCTGGATGCGGCGGAGGAGGTCCACGGCGGTCGCCGCGTCGCGGGAGTCGCGCCAGCACGCCTCGCTGAACGCGAGCGCCGCGGCGACGGCCTGGTCGTCGTCGCCGCGCCGCTGGGCCCCGCCGAAGGCGTCCAGGCAGCGCTGCTTGGCGCGTGCCACGTCGCCGGCCCGCATCATCGCGTCGGCGGACCGCAGGAGCACTTCCGTGCCGACGTCGGGCACCAGCTCCAGCACGGTGTCGAGGAAGTGCACGGCATCGTCGTAGGCCAGCGCCGCCATCGCCGCGTCGGCGGCCGCCGAGCGCGGCGCGCGCCACCTCGGCCGGCTCGACGAGCGGCATCGCCGCCCGCAGGTGTGTCGCGATCTCCCCCGACGGCCCACCCGTCGGCGTCGCGGCGAGCCGCCTCGCCACGGCGAGGTGCAGCGTGCGCCGATCCGTACCGCCGAGGTCGTCGTAGACGGCGCGGCGGATGAGCTCGTGCCCGAAGCGATGGCCGCCGGGCCCGTACTCGCCGATCATCCGCGACCGCGCCGCGGCGTCGAGACCGTCGAGCACGACCTCGACCGGGAGGTCGGCGACGCCGGCGAGCAGCGCGGTGTCGAACGTCGGCCCGATCACCGCCGCCAGCTCGAGCAGGCGCCGGGTCGTCGCGTCGAGGCGAGCGAGCCGCGCGCCGACCACCTCGCGCACGCCGTCGGGCGTCGTCGAGCCGCCGACCGGACCGAGGGCGACCCAGCCGCTGCCCGACCACACGAGGCTCCCCGTGTCGAGGAGGTGCTGCCACAGCTCGACGAGCAGGAAGACGTTGCCGTCGGTCAGGCGGGCGAGCTCGTCGACGACGCCGTCGAAGCGGGCGGCGTCGGGGCGGCCACCGGCGGCCGTGACGAAGGCGCGGACGCCTTGGCGGTCGAAGCCGTGCACGGGCACCCGCACCACGCCCGGCGTGCGCCGCAGCTCGGGCAGCGCCACGCGCAACGGCTCGTCGATGTCGGCCGGTGCGGACCGGTACGACACGATGACCAGCACGTCCGTGAGCCGTTGGTCCTGGAGCAGCTGGAGCAGGACATCGATCGTCGGGCGGGTCGCCCACTGCATGTCGTCGAGGACGAGCAGCACCGGCTGGGCGACGGCCAGGGCACGGACCGAACCGACCACGGCACCGAACAGGCGGGCTCGCTCGAGGTCGGGGTCGACCGGAGGCGCGCTCGCCGCCCGCGGCTCACGCCGCCCGAGCAGCAGCCGGCCGAGCTCGGCACCGTCGTCCCCGAGGCGCTCGACGACCGTGTCGGGGTCCCATGCCGTGAGCAGGTGGCCGAGGGCGTCGCCGAACGGCTGGTAGGGCACGGCCGGGTGCTCCGAGCACGTGCCGAAGAGCACGGCGCCGCCGCCGGCGTGGACGTGGCGGGCGAACTCGGTGATCAGCCGCGTCTTGCCCGTGCCGACCTCGCCGGGCACGAGCACGACCTGGCGGGCGCGGCCACGCACGGCGGCCCACGCGGACTCGAGGACCTGCCACACGGCGGTGCGACCGACGAGGGGCGTCGCACCGGCCAGCGTCAGCAGGGGCGGCAGCGGCAGGGCGCCGACGGAGTCCTCCTCGCCGCTGGGCGTCACGGGCGCAGCGTAGGTCCCTAGTCAGGATTGACCAGGCGGATTGCGAGGCACGCCGACGGAAAGGCGCGACGTGGTCATGCGCCCGGACCTCGGTCGTCCGTACGTTCGCCCACGAACGGCGCGTGCGGACACGGGCCACCGACGACGACGGAGACGCCATGACCATCACCGAGCAACGATCCGACCTGCTGACCGACGAGATGCTCGCCCGCTTCGACGCGCGGGCGCCCGAGCACGACCGCACGAACACGTTCTTCGACGAGGACTTCGAGGAGCTCCGCGCCAGCGGGTACCTCAAGGCTTCGATCCCGACCACCTTCGGCGGGGGTGGCCTCGACCTCTTCGCGATCAACCAGCTGCAGCGACGCATCGCCTACGTCGCCCCGGCGACGGCCGTCGCCGTCAACATGCACCACTACTTCGTCGGCCTGTGCGCCGACCTCCACCGCGCCGGCGATCCCTCGGGCGACTGGGTGCTGCGCCAGGCCGCCGACGGGCACGTCTTCGCGGCCGGCCACGGCGAGGCCGGCAACGACATCCCGGTCCTGCTGTCGTCGTCCAGCGCCACGCGCGTGCCCGGCGGCTGGGAGATCAGCGGCCACAAGATCTTCGGCAGCCTGTCACCGGTGTGGACGTACCTCGGCGTGCACGCGATGGACACCAGCGACCCGGCGAACCCGCAGATCGTCCACGGCTTCCTGCACCGCGACACCCCCGGCTACCGGATCGAGGAGACGTGGGACACACTCGGCATGCGGGCCACGACGTCGAACGACACCATCCTCGACCGCGCCTTCATCCCCGACGAGGCGACGATCCGGGTCTGCCCGGCCGGCTTCGCCGGCGCCGACATGTACCAGGTGGCGCTGTTCGCCTGGGCGCTCCTCGGCTTCGGCGCGGTCTACGCGTCGATCGCCCAGCGCGCCTTCGACGACACCATCAAGCGGGTCCACGAGCGCACGTCGGTCGCCCTCACGCGGTCGATGGCGTACCACCCCGAGGTGCAGCACCACGTGGCCGAGATGCGCATCCACCTCGAGGCGATGCACGCCCACCTCGACCGGGTGTGCAGCGACTGGGCGACGGGTGTCGACCACGGGATGGACTGGCCGACGAAGATCGTCGCCTGCAAGCACGACGTCGTGACGCGGGCCTGGGCCGTCGTCGACACCGCCCTCGACCTCACGGGCGGCAGTGGCATCTTCAAGCGCAGCCGCCTCGAGCAGATGTTCCGCGATGCCCGACTCGGCCGCATCCACCCCGGCAACACGATGCTCACCCACGAGCTCGTCGGCAAGCTGAGCCTCGGGATCAACCCGGACGAGCAGCCCCGCTGGGGCTGAGCCGCACCGCGCGGGCGGGCGCCGGCCCCGTCGCGACGACCGAGATCAGGTCGACGACAACGACGGGGCCGCGCCCGCGGCGAGCAGCTCGGCGCGAGCGATGGAGGTGCGGGAGGCGGCCCGCACGGTGTGCACGAGGCGCATCCGGGCGAGCGTCCAGATCAGCCACTTGCTCGGGTCGTACTGCCACCAGCGGGCGCCGTTGCGGTAGTCGAACGGGAAGCGGTGGTGGAAGCTGTGGTACCCCTCGCCGAACGTCACCAGCGCCGTGAGCAGGCTGTCGCGGGCGGAGGCGAGGCGGTCGTAGCGCTTGGTGCCGATGAGGTGGGCCAGCGAGTTGATCGAGAACGTCGCCTGCAGCATGATCCCGGCGCGCAGGAAGCCGGCGACGAAGAGCCCGCCCCACACGTCGCCCCACAGCGAGGCGATGGCCATCGGCAGCACGAGGCCGATCCCGATGGCGACGACGGCGTACCAGCGGTGCTGGAGGCGGATGCTCCGCACGGCCCACAGGTCGCCCAGGCGCCGGACGTCGGCCGAGGCCTCGCGGCGGCGGAACAGCCAGCCGACGTGGGCGTACCAGGCGCCCCGCGTCACGGCATGGGGATCGGCCGGACCGTCCGTGTCGGCGTGGTGGGCGCGGTGGTCGGCGCTCCACGAGAGGGCCGAGTTCTGGAACGTCGCCGCCCCGAACGCCAGCAGGGCCCAGCGCACCGGGGCCGAGGCGCGGTACGTGCGGTGGGCGAACAGCCGGTGGTAGCCGGCCGTGATCGACAGGCCGCACAGGATGTAGAGCACGGCGGCGAGCAGCAACGTCGGCAACGACGGGTGGACGACGATCCAGACGAGACCGACGACGCTGGCCACGTGGATCAGCGACAGGCCACCGATCGTGGACCAGCACAGCGGACCGTCGGGGGACGGGGCGCGGCTCATGCCATCGTCGGGATGGACGGTCGAGGCATAGAGCTGCCCGTCCGGCGACAGGGCCGTGATCAGGCCCTCCCGGCGGGCCGTCGTCACGGAGTCGGCGACCGTCACGACGACGCCGGTGCACGTGACGATCCACGCCGAGACCGCCGCCGTGACGACGAAGACCGAGACCGGCACGGTCAGCAGCAGCACCAGGCTCGACGCCGCGGCCAGCACGTTCACGACGGCCCACAGGATCGTCAGGCGCGTGAACAGGCGCCGGATCCCCGGGCGCACGCTGACCTCGGCGGCGAGCGGGCAGAAGTCGCCGGCGAACCGGGCGATCAGGGGCCGGCCGAAGGCGACCGAGCCGGCGAACACCAGCCCCGTCAGCGTCGTCCGCAGGATCGGCTGCACGAAGTAGACGAAGTCGTTGTTGCTGAGCAGGTAGACGATGGTGCGGACCGTGATGCCGAGGGTGGCGAGGATCAGCAGACCAGGGATACGACGGTCGCCGATGACGCGGCGGGCGACGGCGCCGTACGACCACAGCAACGCCCCGCCGAGCGCCCAGCGCATGTCGCCGAGCACGAGCAGCACGTAGAAGAGCGTCGTCGGGATGAGCGTCGCTTCGATCAGGTAGGGGACGAGGCGGCGGCCGACGGCGCCGACGACGCAGCGTCGGGATGGACGCAGCTGCCACCCGACGGCGGTCGCGGCGTGCTCGACGTGCTGAGCATCAGCCGCGGCGGTGATGGAGGTGGGGGCGACGACGAGCTCCTGTCGCTGAGCTGGGTCGAGGCGTCGAGCCTGCGAGCGGTGCAAGGCGCCGATCGGCAGCCGATGCCAAGCGAGGCGACTCGTCCAAGGATGGGGGTGTCGCGTCACGCTACAGGAGGATCGGCCGCTGTCGCTCCGCGACGGTCAGCGCAAGCGCACCGACACCGCGTTGGCCATCAGCCGGCCGCGCCGCGTGAGCACCCAGCGGTCACCGTCGCGCTCGACGACGCCCGGGAGCTCGTCCCCGTCGAGCGCCGCGACGGGGACGCCGGCACGCGTGCGCAGCGACAGCTGCAGGCCCTCGATGCGCTGGGCGTCGGTGTCCAGCGTCTCACCGGCCGCCTCGGTCGAGCGGCCGGCGTCGACCGCGGCGATGTAGCGCTCCGGCGTGCGCAGGTTCCACCAGCGCCGTCCGGCCCGGTGCGAGTGCGCCGCGCACCCGAACCCGCGGTAGTCGTGCTGGCGCCAGTAGAGGAGGTTGTGGCGGCACTCGTGGCCCGGACGGGCCCAGTTCGACACCTCGTAGTTGGCCAGGCCGGCGGCCATCAGCAGGTCGTCGGCGAGCTCGTACTCGTCGGCCTGCACGTCGTCGTCGGGATGCCGCGCGGGGTCGTCGGCGAGCGGCGTGCCCGCCTCGACGGTGAGCGCGTAGGCCGAGACGTGCGGCGGGTCGAGGGCCAGTGTGCGCTCGAGCGTCGTGCGCCAGTCGGCGAGCGACTCCCCCGCCGCGCCGTAGATGATGTCGAGGTTGAACGTCGGCAGCCCGACCGCCCGCACGGCGGCGACGGCCCGCTCGACGTTGGCCGGGTCGTGGGTCCGCCCGAGCGCCGCCAGGACGTGCGGCACCATCGACTGCACGCCGATCGAGACCCGGTTGACGCCGGCGGCGACGTAGGTCTCGAGCACCTCGCGCGTGACGTCGTCCGGGTTGCACTCGACCGTGACCTCGGCCCCGTCGGCGAGGGGGATCGACCGCAGCACGGCGGCGAGCCCCGGCGCCGGCACGAGCGTCGGCGTGCCGCCACCGACGAACACGCTCGTCGCCGCCGCCATGCCGGCGGCGACCTCGCGGTCGATCTCGGTCCGCAGCGCGGCGAGGTAGTCGCCGACGAGGTGCGGGCGATCGGTCCAGGTGGCGAACGCGCAGTAGTCGCACCGCGTCGCGCAGAACGGGATGTGGACGTAGACGCCGAACGGCTCGGCGCCGTGCTGCTGGTTCGGTTGCTCGACGGCCCGCCCCTCACTAGTGCGCCGCCACCATCAGCGTGGCCGCCACGACGGCGGCGGTCTCGACCCGCAGGACGTTGCGGCCCGAGGCTCGACGCGGTCGCCGGCGCAGGGCGACCTCCTCCGGCGTCCACCCACCCTCGGGACCGACCGCGATGCACGTGTCCCCGGCCACGACCGGCCGACCGCCGGGCTCGGCGACGGCCGCGCCGGCCAGCACGCGCCGGCGCCGGCAGCGGTCCGTCGACGATCGGCAGCCACACCCGCCGCGACTGCATCGCCGCCTCGGCGGCGATCCGGCGCAGGCGGTCGAGCTGCTTGGCGGCGCGAGCATCGTCCCAGCGCACGACGGAGTGCGTGGCGTCGACGAGCACGATCCGCGCCACGCCGACCTCGGTGCACTTCTGCACGAGCCACTCCAGCCGGTCGCCCTTCGGCGGCGCCACGGCCACCGTCACCGGCGCGCCGGGCTGCGGCGCGGCCGACCTCGCCGTCGGGCGACCACGGACTCCCCCGCCAGGCGGCACGGCCGCCAGCCGCCGGCGCCGTCGGTGACGCTGACGGCGGCGCCGTCGCGCAGGCGCAGCACCCGCCGCAGGTGGTGGGTCGCGGTGTCGTCGAGCACCGGCGCGGCGACGTCGGTGACGAGGACGTGAGCGGCCGAGCGACGCAGGGCCTCGTCCATCACGATCGCTACGAGAACGCCGACTTGATCCGCGAGAACAGACCCTTGTCGGGGGGGTTCACCGGCTCGCCGCGCTTGTCGGCGAGCTGGCGCAGCAGGGCGGCCTCCTCGTCGTCGAGCTTCGTCGGCACCTCGACGACGAGCTGCGCCCGCAGGTCGCCGCGGCCACGGCCCTGCAGCTTGGGGACGCCACGGTTGCGCAGCACGAACTCCCGGCCCGGCTGGGTGCCCGGCGGGATCGGCAGCTCCTCGTCGCCGTCGAGGGTCGGCAGGGCGACGGTCGTGCCGAGGGCGGCCTGGGCGATCGAGATCGGCACCGTCGTGATCAGGTCGTTCCCGTCGCGCCAGTACCGCTCGTGGTCGGCGACGCGCAGGTGCACGTAGAGGTCGCCCGCGCCGCCGCCCCGCGGGCCGGCCGCGCCGCGCCCGGACAACCGCAGCGTCGACCCGGAGTCGACGCCGGCCGGCACGTCGACCTGGTAGGTGTGGTCGGACGTGACCCGGCCCTCGCCGCGGCACGTCGGGCACGGTGTCACGACGACCTGCCCGAGACCGCTGCAGCGGGCGCACGGTCCCGTCGTGACCATCTGGCCGAGCAGGCTCTGGCGGACCCGCTGGACCTGGCCCGAACCGCCGCAGTCGGCGCACGTCACGGGCTGCGTGCCGGCTCCGGCGCCGCTGCCGTTGCAGTCCGGGCAGCGTTGCGGCAGCTTCAGGGTCACGGGGACCGTGGCCCCGAAGACGGCCTGTTCGAAGGCGATGTCGGCGACGACCTCCATGTCCTGGCCGCGTGGTGGGCTCGCCGGCCCGCCACGGCGGGCACCCCCGCCGCCGAAGGGGTTCTGGCCCACCGAAGAACGCATCGAACAGGTCGTTCAGGCCGCCCCCGGAGAACACGTCGTCCATCCGTGGGCCGCCACCACCGCCGGCACCGCCGACCCCGGCCTCGCCGAAGCGGTCGTAGCGCGCCCGCTGGTCGGGGTCCGAGAGCACCTCGTAGGCCCGGGCGACCTGCTTGAACTGCTCGCCGGCCGCCGGGTCCGGGTTCGTGTCGGGGTGCAGCTCGCGGGCCTTCTGGCGGTACGCCCGCTTGAGCTCGTCGGCCGAGGCCGCCCGCGAGACGCCGAGGAGGTCGTAGAAGTCGGCCATCGGTCAGTTGTCCTCGAGGCGCCGGCCGAGGTGGTCGCTGACGACCTCGACCGTCGCCATCGCCTGGGGGTAGTTCATCCGGGTCGGGCCGAGCACGCCCACCGAGCCGCGGTGCTCGCCGTCGACGAGGATCGGGGCCACGATCACCGAGCAGGCGGCGAGCGGTTCGACGCCGTGCTCGACGCCGATGGCGACCGACAACCCGCGGTCGACGAGGTCGCCGATCAGCGACACGACGATGATCTGCTGCTCGAGCGTGCGCAGCACGTCGCGCACGATCTCCACGGCGTCGAACGCCGACGCCATCGCCGCCGTCCCGCCCATGTAGACGTGCTCGTCGCTCGAGCTGGTGCGCACGACCGCCAGCGCGTCGGCGCAGAGCGCATCGACGGCGTCGTCGCCCGACGGCAGCAGCGCCGTCACCGCGGCGAGCGACCGCCCGGTCAGCTGGGCGGCGAGGTGCGCCGAGGCGGCGGCGAGGGTGGCGTCGCCGACGCCGTCGGGGAGCGCGATCGGCTCGCTCTCGACGCTGCCGTTGCCGAGCACGACGACGACCGTCGCCACGCTCGACGAGAGCCCGACGATCTGCGCGCTGCGCACCTCGACCCCACCGGCCTGCGGGCCGACGACCACGGCGGCGTAGTTCGTCATCCGCGCCAGCAGGTCCGACGTGCGGTGGAGCATCTCCTCGAGGCGGCCGTGGGCCGAGCGGAAGAAGTCGCCGATCGTGGCCTGCGTCGACGAGTCGACGAGACCGGGCGTGCCCAGGTGGTCGACGAAGAAGCGGTAGCCCTTGTCGGTCGGGATGCGGCCGGCCGACGTGTGCGGCTGGACGAGGTAGCCCTCCTGCTCGAGCACGGCCATCTCGTTGCGGACCGTCGCCGAGGAGACCCGCACGCCGGGCGCGTCGGCGATGTGGGTCGAACCCACCGGGAGCGCCGTGGCGATGTACTCCTGCACGACGGCACTCAGGATCGCAGTCTTCCGATCGTCGAGCATCTGGCACTCAACCTTACCGAGTGCTAGCCGTGTCGCCCGGGTGGACCGGGCGCGCCGGCGCCGCCCGTCGCGGCGCCGTCACGTCGCCGCCCTGCTCGGCGGCGAGGCGGCGGTCGCGGCCGAGCACGAGGGTGGCGCCGGCGGCCGTGAGGAGCGCCGCGACGCTGCCGTAGGCGAGCGCCCACTCGGCGCCGACGTGGTCGCCGATGAAGCCGGTGATCGGGCCGCCGATCGGGGTCGAGCCGAGGAACGCCACGGCCGTCAGGGCGAGCAGCCGGCCGCGCATGTCGGGCGGGCTCTCCTGCTGGGTGATCCCGTTGCCGGCGCTGATGAACCCGCCACCGCCGATCCCGAGCGGCACGCTCCAGAGCAGGGCGACGCCGACGTTCGGAGCCCAGGCCATGCCGATGCCGGCCACACCGAGGAGGGCGATGTTGACGAGGTACCAGCGGGTCGAGATCCACGACATGCGAGCCGTGAGGAGCGAGCCGATGAACGAGCCGACGCTCGTCACCGACAGCACGACGCCGAACCAGACCTCGCCGCCCCAGCGCTGGTCGGCCAGCTTCGGCAGGGCCACGCCGTAGTTGAAGGCGAACGTCGACACGATCGTCATCGCGACGAACGTCACGAGCAGCTGCCGGCGCCGGCCGACGAACGACAGGGCGTCGCGCACGGGCCGCCCGCCACGCGGGGCGAGCGGCGGCGTGTGCAGCTCGTCGCGATCGAGCAGCAGCAGCGACACGAGCACCGCGGCGAAGGACAACCCGTTGAGGACGAAGCACCAGCCGCTGCCGATGAGCTCGACGAGGAACGCACCGAGCGCCGGACCGAAGATCCGCGACCCCGTCATCACCGCCGTGTTGAGGGAGACCGCGTTGGCGATGTCGTGGGGCTCGACGAGCTCGGTGACGAGGCCCCGCCGGGCCGGGTTCTCGAAGGCGTTGAGGACGCCCAGGACGAACGTCAGCGCCCAGATCACCGCGACGCTCTCGAGGCCGGCGAGCACGACGGCGCCGAGCACGAGCGCCTGCACGGCGAGCAGCGACTGCGTGAGGATCGCCAGCGTGCGCTTGTCGCGGCGGTCGGCCACCGCCCCCGCCCACGCCCCGAGCACGAGCATCGGCAGGAACTGCAGGGCGACGGTGATGCCGAGGTCGGTCGCCTTGCCCGGTCAGGTCGTAGACCAGCAGCGACATCGCCGTCAGCTGCAACCACGTCCCGATGTTCGAGACGAGCAGCCCGGCGAAGTAGATGCGGGCGTTGCGGTGGCGCAGGGCGCGGAACGTCTGCGACCCGCCGGCGGGCGTCGGCCACCACCGAACTGTCCGTGCGAGCGGCCCTCATCGGGCCGGATCACACTGACAGGACGGGCTCACGGCTCGTCAATCATCCAGCTTGAGGGCGGAGATGAAGACGTCGCCGGGGACCTCGACGCGCCCGATCGACTTCATCTTCTTCTTGCCCTCCTTCTGCTTCTCGAGCAGCTTGCGCTTGCGGGTGATGTCGCCCCCGTAGCACTTGGCGAGGACGTCCTTGCGCCGCGCCTTGACGGTCTCACGGGCGATCACCTTGCCGCCGATCGCCGCCTGGATCGGCACGTCGAACATCTGGCGCGGGATCAGCTTCTGCAGCTTCTCGGCCATCTGCTTGCCGTAGTCGTAGGCCCGGTCACGGTGCACGATCGTCGAGAAGGCGTCGGCCGGGACGCCGTTCAGCAGCAGGTCGACCTTGACGAGGTTCGAGCGCCGGTACCCGGCCGGCTCGTAGTCGAGGCTGGCGTAGCCCTGGCTGCGGCTCTTCAGCTGGTCGAACATGTCGACGACCACCTCGGCGAGCGGGATCACGTAGTGCAGCTCGACGCGCTCGGGCGACAGGTACTCGATCTTGTCGAGCTCGCCGCGACGCTGCTGGCACAGCTCCATCAACGTCCCGGTGAACGTCGTCGGCGTGATGATGCCGACCTTGAAGTAGGGCTCCTCGATGAAGTCGATCTTCTGCGGGTCGGGCATGTCGGCCGGGTTGTCGACCACGTCGAGCGTGCCGTCGGTGCGGTGGATCCGGTACTCGACGCTCGGCGCGGTGGCGATCAGCGCCAGGCCGAACTCGCGCTCGAGGCGCTCCTTGACGATCTCCATGTGCAGCAGGCCGAGGAACCCGCAGCGGAACCCGAACCCGAGCGCCCCCGACGTCTCCGGCGTGTAGGTGATCGAGGCGTCGTTGAGCTTGAGCTTCTCCAGCGAGTCGCGCAGGTCCTCGAAGTCGTCGCCGTCGATCGGGAAGAGCCCCGAGAACACCATCGGCTTGGGATCCTCGTAGCCGGGGAGCACATCGGACGAGCCGTGGCTGGCCGTCGTCACCGTCTCACCGGAGCGGGCCTCACCGACGTCCTTGATGCCGGCGATCAGGTAGCCGACCTCACCCGGGCCGAGCTCCGGCACCGGGCTGGGCACCGGCCGGCGGACGCCGATCTCGATGGCCTCGTGGAGCGCGCCGGCCTGCATGAAGCGCAGCCTCGAGCTGGCGCCCATCCGCCCGTTCATCACCCGCACGCTCGACACCACGCCGCGGTACTGGTCGAACTGGCTGTCGAAGATCAGTGCTTGCAGCGGCGCGTCGGGGTCGCCCTGGGGCGCCGGGATCCGCGCGATGACGGCGTCCAGCAACTCGGGGACCCCCTCCCCCGTCTTGGCCGAGATGCGCAGGATGTCCTCCGCGGCGATGCCGAGGACGTTCTCGATCTCCATCGCGTAGCGATCAGGGTCGGCGGCGGGGAGGTCGATCTTGTTGAGGGCGGCGACGATCTCGAGGTCGTGCTCGAGCGCCAGGTAGCAGTTGGCCAGCGTCTGGGCCTCGATGCCCTGGGCCGCGTCGACGACGAGCACGACGCCCTCGCACGCCGCCAGCGACCGGCTGACCTCGTAGCCGAAGTCGACGTGGCCGGGCGTGTCGATGAGGTGGAAGACGTGGCCGTGCCACTCGACCCGCACGTTCTGGGCCTTGATCGTGATGCCGCGCTCGCGCTCGAGGTCCATCGAGTCGAGGTACTGCTCGCGCATCTCGCGGGCGTCGACGGCGCCGGTGACCTCCAGGATGCGGTCCGAGAGCGTCGACTTCCCGTGGTCGATGTGGGCGATGATCGAGAAGTTGCGGATCCGGTCGAGGTCCATGGGCGTTGGTCGATGCTACGTCGCGGCTGGTGGACAGCGACGGCCGGTGGCGGTTGGGTCCGGTGGGGGCCACGGGTAGCCTTGCGAAGCTGTTTCGATCGCTGACGACCCGATTGCTGTAGAGGACGACCCGTGGCCAACATCAAGAGCCAGAAGAAGCGCAACATCACCAACGCCAAGCGGGCCGAGCGCAACAAGGCCGCCAAGAGCGAGCTGAAGACGCGAGTCAAGACGGCCACGGCCTCCATCGGCACCGATCACAACGACGAGGACGTGCGTCTCGCCGTCAAGCGCCTCGACATGGCCGCCGCCAAGGGGATCATCCACGCCAACCAGGCCGCCCGCCGCAAGAGCCGCCTGATGAAGAAGGTCAGCGCCTCCGCCTGACCCTCCGCTCGCCCGCCGACCGGCGGCGCGAGCGTCGGACACGCTCGGGGTCAGCGCGTTCTCCGGGCCTGCGTTGCGGCACCGTCAGCGTCGCAGTCGGCTCAGCCGGGCCACGAGGATCTCCATCACGACATCGTCGCCGAGGTCGCGCCGCCCACGCAGATCGAGATCCGCACCGGCGAGCAGGTCGATGGCCCGGCGCACGCCGTCGCCGCCGAGCCGCCGGTACTGCGTCAGCGCCTTCTTCGCCGGGTAGCCCGGCTTGATCCCGAGCACCTCGGCGGCCTGCGCCTCCGACCCGACGGCGACGCCGTCGAGGCGGGCGAGGCGCCCGTAGTGCCCGTGCAGGATCGCCATCAGCTGCAGCGGGTGGCGCCCACCCGACCCGCTCATGCGCTCCAACACGGTGAGCGCCGTCGCCGTGTTGCCGGCGTCGATGGCGTCGGTGAGGTCCCACGGCGGCACCCCACCCGCCTCGCCGATGAACGGCTCGACGTCCTCCGTGCGCAGTTGCCGCGTCGCCCCGAACGTCGCCGCCAACGTGGCGATGAGGCCGTCGAGGCGGCCGACGTCCTCGCCGAGGCGCTCGGCGACCAGCGCCGCCGCCGGCGGCGCCAGCTTCACCCCGACCGCCGCGGCGTGCTCGACCACCCACGACTGGCGGTCGCGCGCCCGCGACGGCGGGTCGGTCGAGCGTGACGTGCCACCGGCCTTCTTGACCGCGTCGCTCAACGCCTTGGGCAGCCGCCCGCCCCCGCCGACGAGCACGAGCTCGGTCGACGGCAGCGGGTCGGCCAGGTAGGCGACGAGGGGCGCCACGTCGTCGGCGCTGAACCGCCCGACGTCGCGCGCCACGACGACGCGGCGCTCGGTGAGGAACGGCGGCGTCTGCGCGCTGTCGACGACGGCGCGCAGCTCGACGTCCTCGCCGTCGAACTCGTCGACCATCAGCGAGCGGTCCCCGTCGCCGACGAGCTCGTGCACGAGCTCGCTGACTGCGGCGCGCAGCAGCGACTCGTCGTCGCCGGTCAGCAGGTGGACGGACATCGCGCCGCCATCATCGCAGTTGGGTGCGCGAGCCGGCCAAGGGCGTCGGCGCCGTCACCGGCGAGCCCCGCGCTGCCGAGCCCGGCGGTGGTCGCGGACCCGACGACGAGTGCGGCGCCCGGGCCCGAGTCCCGACGACGGGAGCCGCCGCCCCTCCGGCGCGGATCCGCGGCGGCGCGCCGCGCCGCACGAGGGCGATGACCGCGACGACCAGCCCGCCCCAGCCGACCCACGACCACGGCGCCGCCGGCTCGGCCGCCGCGGCGACCGTCGCCACCGCGTCGACCCACCACACCCCCCAGCCGACGGGCGCCATCACCAGCACCCCGATGGCGGGCACGACGCCTGCCACCAGGCACGCCGGCAGGCCGTACAGCATCACGAGGCCGGCGACCGGGACGGCGACGAGGTTGGCCACCGTGCCCGTCAGCGAGAGGCGACCGAAGACCACCAAGCTCGGCACGGCGACGCCGCACTGGGCGCCGAGCGTGACCGCCGCCGGCAGCGCCAGCGGACCGAGGCGCACGAGACGTGGGGCGAGGTGCACGGCGCCGAGGACGACCCCGCCCGTCGCGCCGACGGACAGCCAGAAGCCGACCGACCACGCGAGCAGCGGGTCGACGAGCAGCAGGGCGATGACGGCGAGGGCGAGCAACCGCAGCGGCTCGGCCTGGCGCCCGAGCAGGAACGCGGTCGCCGCCAGCCCGGCCATCACCCCCGCCCGCAGCACCGACGGCTCGGCCCGGGTCAGCAGCACGAACCAGCCGATCAACCCGAGCGACGCCACCCACCGCGCCATCGGCCGCATCCGCCGCAGGAGCGGGCCCGCGGCGGCGATCATGAGGGCCACGTTCTGACCGGACACGGCCGTCAAGTGCGAGAGCCCGGCGTCGCGGAAGCGCTGCACCATCGCCGCTGGCTCGTCGCGGTCGTCGCCGATCACGAGGCCCCGCGTCAGCGCCGCCTGGTCGGCGCCAAGGTGGCCGGCGCCGCGGGCGATGACCGCGCGGACGCGGTTCGAGGCGGTGGCGGCCCGGTCGCCGACCACGACGTCACCGAACCAGTCGGCGTCCAGCGCGCCGACGACGTGCTGCGGGGCGACTCGCAGCCGGCGGTCGTCGTCGAGCGGCTCGCGCGTGCCCGCCACCATCACCCGGTCGCCGGCCTGCCACGTCGCGGCACGACGGCTGCGCACGCGACCACGCACCCACACCTCGTAGCGCTCACCGCCGATCGACAGCACGACCCGCGTCGCGCCGGGCGACGGCTGCGGGTCGACCACGACCTCCGCCCAGCCGCGGAACGGCCCGAGCTCGTCGGGCCGGAGGTCGGCCCACGACATTGCGGCGCGCGGCACGGCCACGGCCGCCAGGACGACGGCCGCAGCCGCCAGCCGTGGCGACCGCGCGACACCGACGACGATGCCCGCGGCGGGGATCACCAGCCACCACCTCGTGGCGACCGCGACCGCCACCACGACCGCCACCACGACGACGTCGGCGGTCCCGGTGGGGCCGGGAGGCGTCGGCCCTAGGATGCCGGTGCGAGCGGGCGGGCACGCCGTAGCCTCCTGCCATCGCGCTCTCCACCATGTCCAGACACGTGTACGAAGGACCGCGCTGGTTCCGCCTCCGCATCCGCAGCCGCGGTCCGTTCCTGGCCGTCATCCCGCCCGCCGTGCTCGGTGCGGTGGCGCTCCTGTCGCTCAACCTCTTCGACGGGAAGACCAGCGGGTACGTCGGGCTGATCCTCGGCGTGCTGGCCGCGCCGATCCTGCTCGCCGTCGGCGCACCGTTCAGCGACTCCTCGCTGTGGTCGATCGGGATCGCCCTCAGCGCCATGCTGTGGCTGATCGTCGGCGCCGTGGCCGCCCGGCGGACCACCCGCAACCCGATGGCGGGCTGGCCGGACTTCTGGCGGACGTTCTTCTGGCTGGCCGGCGGCATCTGGATCGGCGCCGCCGCCGCCCTCGTCGTGGCCCGCTACGCCGTCGGCGAGGCCCTCGTCGGGTAGCCGCGCCCGGGCGGTCACAGCGTCACCAGCGGACGGATCGTGGCCAGCTTGGCCGGCCCGATGCCGCGGACCTGTTCGAGGTCGTCGATCGAGGCGAACGGGCCGTTCGACTCGCGATGGTCCACGATCGCCTGCGCCGTCGCCGGACCGATGCCCGGCAGGGCGTCCAGCTCGGCCGCCGTCGCCCGGTTGAGATCGACCGGACCGACGCGGCACCGACGAGCCCGGCGCGGCGACGACCGGCAGCGGTGGCGGCACCTCGCCCTCGACGGGCACGTACACCCGCTCGCCGTCGCGCAGCGGTGCCGCCAGGTTGAGCGCATCGACGTCGGAGCCGGGAGTCGCTCCGCCCGCGGCGACCACGGCATCGGCGGTGCGCGCCCCGCCCGCGAGCTCGTACACGCCGGGCGCGGCGACCGCGCCGGCGACGTGCACGACGAGCGTCGCCGGCACGGTCGACGGCGCCGGTGGCGACGCCGCCGGAGGTGACGGGCCGGCGGTCGCGCCGGACGACGGCGTCGCGTGCGACGTCGCCGTGAACGGCAACCCGGCCTCGGTCGGCGGGGCGGGAGCCCGCAGCAGCCACCAGCCGACCGACGACGAGTCCGACGACGGTGAGCGCCCCGAGGACGAGCCGCTGCCATCCGAACCAGGCCACCCACGGGGCGAGCCGGGCACGGAGGCGCCCGACCGCTGGGTGCCCCGGCGGCGGCCGTTCGAGCGCACCGACGACGTCCGCGTCGGTGGCGCGGAGGGGATCGAACGGGTCGATCTGGTCCGGCACCGCGTCCTCCTCGCATCGGCGCGTCGTGCGCGCTCGGGCAGCGGGAGATGTCGGTGTCGGCGACCTTACCGGGAGGGTGCGCGCATCAGACCGGGATCAGGCGGTGCACGCCTTCGTCGCGGATCCTGGCTGCAAGGGCGACCGCGATCCGGACCGAGACGCGGCCCGGACTCAGAACAGCTGGGCGGTGAGCTTGCGGCGGTAGTCGGCCGTGCGCGGGTCGTCGGGGCCCATCAGCTCGAGGATGTCCACGAACTCCTGGCGCGCCTCGTCGTCGGACTTGACGCGTGGCAGCAGCGCCGTGAGCGTGGCGTCGTGGTCGTCGTCGGGCACGGTGCCCAGCCGAGCTGCCGCGGCGACCTTGCGCGTGCGCTCGGACTCCGGGATCCGCTCGAGCAGGGCCAGCGCCTCGTCGCCGTCACCGCGCTCGACGAGCATCTCGGCGAGGGCCATGATGGCGTCCTCGTTGCCGGGCTCGCGTGCCGAGCACCTGGCGCAGGCTGAGCTCGTCGCCCGCCTCGAGCAGCGTGGCGATCTCGTTCTCGGCCTCCGTCGGCAGCAGGCCCTCCACGAACCGGCTGACCTCCTGCTCCGGGTAGGCGCCGACGAAGCCGTCGACCACCTGCCCGTCACGCAGGGCGTAGACGGCGGGGATCGACTGGACGCGGAACGCCTGGCTGATCGCCGGGTTCTCGTCGACGTTGACCTTGACGAGGGCGACCTTGCCGTCGGTGTCGTCGATCACCTTCTCGATGATCGGACCGAGCGTGCGGCACGGCCCGCACCACGGCGCCCACAGGTCGACGACGACGGGCACCGACTTCGACTTCTCGACGACCGCGACCTGGAAATCCGCATCCGTGACATCGACGTAGGCCATGCGGTCCACGCTACCGAGTGCCCGCGGAGCGTGTTCTGCCGGGCCACCAGGGTCGCCGGGCGCGCCGGACGCGGCACCCGTCCGGGCGCGATCCCTGCCGGGGGGTGGCAGAGATCGCGCCCTGATCGAACGACGGCCCGTGGCCGCGGCGGCTACGACGCCGCCGGCACCTCGACGACGGCGATGTTGTTGCCGTCGGGGTCGCGCAGCATGAACAGGAGCGGCGCCCCGGGGGCCGTCATCGGCTCGGGGTCGAGATCGATGCCGCCGATGCTGCTCAGCCGCCGGTGCTCGGCCAGCACGTCGGTCGTCTCGATGCCGATCGAGCCGCCGCCGGGGGGCCCACCCATCGGCGGGTTCAGCGCCAGGCGGGCGGTCGACCCGGGTGGCGCCACCTCCAGCCAGCGGTACTCGCCCTGCTCGCCGAAGCGGGTGTCGGAGCGCAACTCGAAGCCGAGCTTCTCGGTGTAGAACGCGAGGGCCGCGTCCTGGTCGGCGACGGCGAACATGGCGACGCCGATGTTCGTCACGGTGGTGGGTGGGGACTGCTGTTCGCTCATGGCTGTCGGACGACGCGACCGCCGGAAACTCATCGCCGGTCCTGGCCGGACCGGCGCCCGCCGCCGGCCTGGCCCGGAGCCGGGAGGACGGAGGATCACGGCGCCCTTGGTACGGTCGGTGCAGTGATCGCCGAGGAGGACGTCGCCGGGATCGACACCGCGAACGTCACCGCCTGGCTCGTCGAGCACGTCGACGGCGCCGTCGGTCCGTTCCGGTTCGAGATCATCGCCGGCGGTCATTCCAACCTGACCTACCTCGTGCAGGCCGCCGACGGACGCCGGCTCGTGCTGCGTCGACCGCCGCTCGGCCACGTCCTCGCCAGCGCCCACGACATGGGGCGCGAGCACCGCATCATCGCCGGGCTCCAGGGCTCCGGCGTGCCGGTGCCGCCCGCCCTCGGGTGGTGCGACGACCCGGCCGTCAACGGGGCGCCGTTCTACGTCATGGGCCACGTCGACGGCATCGTCGTGCGCGACCGTGCGATCGCCGAGCGGTCGCTGGCGCCCGCGGCGCGCGACCGGGCCAGCCGATCGCTCGTCGACACGCTCGCCGCGATCCACGCCGTCGACCTGGAGTCGGCCGGGCTGGCCGACCTGGCCAAGCACGAGGGGTACATCGAGCGCCAGCTGAAGCGCTGGTACGGCCAGTGGAACCTGCAGAAGACGCGCGAGCTGCCGCTCGTCGACGAGGTCCACGACGCCCTCGCCCGCGTCGTGCCGCCGCAGGGCCCGGCGACGATCGTCCACGGCGACTACCGCCTCGACAACACGATCGTGTCCGCCGATGGTGACGTGCAGGCCGTGCTCGACTGGGAGATCTGCACGCTCGGGGACCCGCTCGCCGACATCGGGCTGCTGACGGTGTACTGGACGGGGCCCGACGACGCGGCGAGCGCGTGGGCGGCCTCGTCCACCAGCGCACCCGGCTTCTGGAACCGTGATCGTCTCGCCGAGCGCTACGCGGAGGTGTCCGGCCGCGACCTGTCGGCGCTCGAGTTCTACGTCGCGTTCGGGTTCTGGAAGCTGGCCTGCGTGCTCGAAGGCGTGTACTCGCGCTACGTCGGCGGCGCGCTCGGCGATCGCGATCCCGCCGAGCTCGAGCCGTTCCGGGCGCAGGTCGACGCGGCGGCCGTGATGGCGGCGCGGCGGCTGGAGGTCGCCCCGTGAATGCGATGGTGCGGCAGTGAGCGACGACCACCGCTTCGTCGTCGACGTGCCGAAGCTCGAGGAGCCGGTGCTCGTCGTGATGATGAGCGGCTGGATCGACGCCAGCGGCGCGGCCGCGTCGGCGATGGTCACGCTCGACAAGGAGACCAGCGCCACCACGCTCGTGTCGTTCGACGACGACACCTACATCGACTACCGGGCCCGCCGGCCGACGCTGGAGCTGCGCGACGGTGTCAGCACGCGCCTCGTCTGGTCGGTGCCGGAGCTGAAGGTCGGGCGCGACCTCAACGGGCGCGACGTGCTGCTGCTCACCGGCCCCGAGCCCGACATGGCGTGGCACCGCTTCGCGTCGACGATCGCCGATCTCGCCGAGCAGCTCACGGTCGCCAAGATGGCCGCCCTCGGCGCCTACCCGTTCGCCGCCCCGCACACGCGCCCGCCGCACCTGTCGGTCACGTCACCCTCGGCGGCGATCGTCGCCGAGCTGCCGTTCCGCACGAGCTCGGTGGACGTCCCCGCCGGGATGGCGGCCGCGCTCGAGCACGCCGTGTCCGGTCGTGGCATCCCGGCGCTCGGCATCTGGTCGCAGGTCCCGCACTACGTCGCCACGATGTCGTACCCGGCCGCCTCGGTGGCCCTGCTGGAGGGCCTGACGACGGCGACGGGCATCAGCGTCGACGCCGCCGAGCTCCGGCGCGAGGCCGTGCTGCAGCGCGAGCGCCTCGACCAGCTCGTCGAGGGCAACGACGAGCACCAGACGATGATCGCCCAGTTCGAGCGCCTGTACGACGCCGCCGAGCAGCAGGCCGCGCCCGCGCAGCCGGCCGATGGCGGCCTCGAGCTGCGCACCGGCGACGAGATCGCCGGCGAGATCGAGCGCTTCCTGCGCGACCAGGGCAAGAGCTGACGCTCTCTCCCGCGGAGGGTGAGAGCTGGACGCCACCGATCCTCTACGTTCTCGGCCATGAAGGTCGACGGAGGAATCCCCAACACGATCGCCAAGGCCGGCGCCCAGGCAGCCGAGCTCGAGAAGACCGGCTACTCCGGCGGCTGGACGGCCGAGACCAGCCACGACCCGTTCCTGCCGCTGGTGAGCGCCGCCGCCGAGACGTCCGATCTCGAGCTCGGCACCTCGATCGCGGTCGCCTTCGCGCGCAACCCGATGACGCTCGCCAACACGGCGTGGGACCTGCAGATGTACTCGCAGGGCCGGTTCATCCTCGGTCTCGGCAGCCAGATCAAGCCGCACATCACGAAGCGCTTCTCGATGGAGTGGAGCCACCCGGCCCCGCGGATGCGGGAGATGGTGCTGGCCATCCGGGCGATCTGGGACACCTGGCAGAACGGCACGAAGCTGGACTTCCGCGGCGACTTCTACACGCACACGCTGATGACGCCGTTCTTCTCCCCGGCCAAGGAGGACCTCGGCGACTTCGGGGTGCCGAAGATCTACCTCGCCGGCGTCGGCGAGCTGATGACCGAGGTCGCCGGCGAGGTGTGCGACGGCTTCCTGTGCCACGGGTTCACGACCGAGAAGTACCTCCGCGAGGTCACGCTGCCGGCGCTCGAGCGGGGCCGGGCCAAGGCCGGCAAGACGATGGAGGGCTTCGACATCGTCGGGCCGAGCTTCGTCGTCACGGGCACCGACGACAAGCAGATGGAGGCCGCGTCGGCCGGCACCCGCCAGCAGATCGCGTTCTACGGCTCGACGCCGGCGTACAAGCCGGTGCTCGACATCCACGGGTGGGGTGGCCTGCAGGAGGAGCTCAACGGCCTGTCGAAGCAGGGCGAGTGGGTGAAGATGGGCACGCTCATCGACGACGAGATCCTCAACACGTTCGCCGTCGTCGGGCCCCCCGAGCAGATCGCCCCCGAGCTGCACCAGCGCTACGGCGACGTGATCAGCCGGATCTCGTTCTACGCCCCGTACCAGAGCGATCCCGACCGCTGGTCGCAGGTGCTCGCCGACATCAAGGCCGCCTGACCCGTCCGTTCCCGTCCGGATCGCGGTCGCCCCGGCGACCGGGATCCGGACCGGGACGTGGGCTCAGTCCCCGGATGCGCCGCGCAGCCAGGCCGCCACGTTGGCGCCGAGGGCGTCGTCGGCGTAGCCACCCTCCTGGAGGGCGACGAGCGGACGGCCGACGGCGGCGACGGCCGCGCCCATCCGGGCGAAGCCGTCCGTCGTGACGGCGAGGTCGCACATCGGGTCGCCGACGTAGGTGTCGACGCCCAGCGACACGACGACCAGCGCCGGGTCGAACGCGTCGACCGCATCCAGGCCGCGCTCGAGCGCGGCAAGGTAGCCGTCGTCATCGGTGCCGGCGGCGAGCGGGATGTTGGTGGTCGTGCCCCGGCCACGCCCGGCCCCGATCTCGTCGGCATGGCCCGTCAGGTACGGGTACGCCCGCGCCGGGTCGCCGTGCAACGACACGAAGGCCACGTCGTCACGCCCGTAGAAGATCTGCTGCGTGCCGTTGCCGTGGTGGTAGTCGACGTCGAGCACGGCCACCCGCCCGCCGCCAGCCGTGCCGGCATGGACGGCGGCGATCGCCGCGTTGTTGAAGAAGCAGTAGCCGCCGTACAGCGACGTGGTGGCGTGGTGCCCGGGCGGGCGGCACAGGCCATAGGCGAGGCGGGCGCCGCCGAGCACGGCGTCCGTCGCCGCCACCGCGCAGTCCACGGCCGAGCGGGCGGCTGCGAACGTGCCGGCCGTCAGCGGCGTCGTCGTCTCGAAGCACCACCACCCGAGGCGGGCGCTGGCCCGAACCGGCTCGGCCGGCGGGCCCATGCCATCGCGCAGCCCGGACATCGCGAACACGTCGGGCACGACGTCGTGGGTCGGCCCGATCTCGCGCTGGTACTCCTCCCAGGCGGCGGCGAGGAACCGCACCAGCCCGGGGTCGTGGACCGCCTCGATGACGTCCGTGCCCGTGCGGGCCGGCTCGCTGATGGCGAAGCGCTCGTCGGCGGCCAGCGCGGCGCGGATCGCGTCGGCGCGGCCGGGGTGCTCGAACGGCGCCTGCAGTGCGGACGCCTCGATCTCGTGCTCGGGGTCGTGGAGGCGGTGGCGCTCGGATGCGAGCACCGGGACGCTGCTCATCGCGTCACACGAGCTCGAGCTGCTCCTCGAGGTACTGCTCACGGCACTTCGCCCGTTGCAGCTTGCCCGAGGACGTCTTCGGCAACGTCGACGGGCGCACCAGCATCACGTCGCGTGGCGGCAGGCCGCACACCTCGAGCGTGCGGTGGTGGATGGCCTCCCGGAGGGCGTCGAGGTCGGCGGGATCGGCGTTCGACGCCGACGCTGCCGTGCTCCGCACCTCTGCGACGACCACCACGCTCTCCTTGCCCTTGTAGCCCTCCATGCCGAAGGCGATGACGTTGCCGGTGCGCACGCCGTCGATGAGCCCGACGGCTCGCTCGATGTCCTCCGGGAACACGTTGCGGCCGCCGACGATGATGACGTCCTTGATCCGCCCGCACAGCACGAGCTCACCGTCGATCATGTAGGCGAGGTCGCCCGTGCGCAGCCACCCGTCGTCGAACAGCTCCGCCGTGGCATCGGGCCGCTTGTAGTAGCCGGGCGTGACGGACGTGCCGCGGATCAGCAGCTCGCCGACGTGGCGTTCGGGCCGTTCGTCGTGCGACTCCGGGTCGACGACGCGCAGCTCGAGCCCGGGGACGGCGGTGCCGAGGAGCGGCAGCCGGCGGGCGATCAGCGCGAAGTCGTCCGGATCGGCGACCTCCACCGGCTTGGCTACGCGGTCGCGCTCGAGCACGATGCGGTCGACGGTGTCGCACACGAGGCCCCGACCGCGCGTCGGGAAGGAGCCGCCGATCGCCACCTCCGCCATGCCGAACGCGGGGAAGACGCCGCCCGCCGGGAAGCCGAACGGTGCCGCCGCGGCGACGAACGCCTCGACCGCGTCCGGGTCGACGGGCTCGGCGCCCGACAGCGCCAGGGTCAGCGTCGACAGGTCGAGGTCGTGCATGCGCTTGAGGGCGCGGGTGGCGAGGACCCACGAGAAGTTGGGGCCGGCGGTGGCCGTGCCGCGGAAGTCGGAGATCCACTGCATCCAGTTGCCGGGCCGGGCCATGAAGTCCTGCGGCGCGGCCTGCACGAGCGTGGCGCCCGTCGTCATCGGGATCGCCAGGCACCCGACGAGGCCCATGTCGTGGTACAGCGGCAGCCAGGAGACGAGGACCTCGCGCGCCGGGACGATGTCGCCGCCCTCGCAGCAGGCGTCGACGTTCGCCGACAGCACGCGGTCGGGGATCATCACGCCCTTCGGCTCGCTCGTCGAGCCGCTCGTGTACTGCAGGATGACGAGGCGCTCGGGGTCCGGCGCCGGGACCTGCAGGCAGTCACCGCTCGGGACGCCGGGGGCACCGGGCAGCACGGCGCCGATCGGCTCGATCGGCGGGTCGCCCGGGGCGGCCGTGTAGAACGCGGCGAGCAGCTCGTCGATCAGCACGAGCTTGGCGTCGCCGTGCCGGATGCGGGCTCGCGTCGAGTCGATGAACGCGTCCAGCGAGCCCATCCGCATGGGCAGCGGCAGGACCATCGAGGCGAGGCCGGCCATCCAGCAGCCGCGGATCGCCGTGATCAGGCCGCGGCTCGTCGGACCGAGGATCGCGACGTGGTCGCCGGGCCCCAGGCCGCGAGCCTGCAGCGCGGCCCCGACGGCGCGGGCCTCGTCGTGGAGCTGGCGCCACGACACGAACGTCGGCTCGCCGTCGGCCGTGACCGAGGCGCCGACGAAGTGGATCCCGGTCGGGGCGTCGGCGGCCAGTTCGAGTCGCTCGATCGTCGACGGCGGGCGTGCCATATGGCCGCGACGCTACTCCCGGTCCCCCGCATCGGAGTGTTTGCTGCAGGGGCCACCCGCAGCAAACACTCGGATGCAGGAAACACTCGGATGGGCGGGGCATGGGATCGCATCGGGGCCGTGGGGGGTCGGGCTCGTAGGCTGGGGATCCGCTATGTCCACCGATGCGCTGCCCACGAGCCCGGGCCACAGTGAGCCGAACGAGTCCTCGAGCGAGCGAACGACTCAGCTCAGCGTCGACGACGACGCCCCCGCCCACCGCTACACGGCCGCCCTCGCCAACGAGATCGAGCTGCGGTGGCAGGAGCACTGGGACGTCAACGGCACGTTCGAGGCACCGAACCCGGCCGGGCCGCTGGCCGACCCCGACGCCGTCGCCGAGCGCGGCCGCAAGCTGTTCGTGCTCGACATGTTCCCGTACCCGTCCGGCACCGGGCTCCACGTCGGCCACCCGCTCGGCTTCACGGGCACCGACGTCTACAGCCGCTACCAGCGGATGGCCGGGCGCAACGTGCTGTACACGATGGGCTTCGACGCCTTCGGGCTGCCCGCCGAGCAGTTCGCGGTGCAGACCGGCACGCACCCGGCCATCACGACGGCCCAGAACGTGGCGACGTACCGCGAGCAGATCCGGCGCATCGGGCTGAGCCACGACCGCCGGCGCTCGATCGACACCACCGACCCCGCTTACTACCGCTGGACGCAGTGGATCTTCCTGCAGATCTTCGAGTCGTGGTTCGATCCCGACACGGTCAACCCGTCCGGGTCGCTGGGCTGCGCCCGCCCGATCAGCGAGCTGCGCGCCGAGCTCGACGCCGGCAGCCGCACCCTCGACGACGGGCGCGACTGGTCCAGCCTGTCGGCAGCCGACCAGGCCGACGTCATCGACGACTACCGCCTGGCCTACGTGTCGGACGCGCCCGGTGAACTGGTGCCCCGGCCTCGGCACGGTCGTCGCCAACGAGGAGGTCACCGCCGACGGGCGCAGCGACCGCGGCAACTTCCCGGTCTTCAAGCGCAACATGCGCCAGTGGATGATGCGGATCACGGCCTACGCCGACCGGCTGATCGACGACCTCGAGGTCCTGGAGTGGACCGACTCGCTGAAGACGATGCAGCGCAACTGGATCGGCCGCAGCCACGGAGCGATGGTCGACTTCGACTCGCCGGCCGGTCCGATCAGCGTGTTCACGACGCGTCCCGACACGTTGTTCGGCGCCACGTTCATGGTCCTCGCGCCCGAGCACCCGCTGGTGCCCGACCTCACGACCGGCGAGGACGCCGAGGCGGTGCTGGCGTACAAGCGCCAGGCCGCGGCGCGCAAGGACGTCGACCGTCAGGACGAGAACCGTGAGAAGACGGGTGTCTTCACCGGCAGCTACGCGACGAACCCGGTCACCGGCCAGGACGTCCCGGTCTGGATCGCCGACTACGTCCTGATGGGCTACGGCACCGGGGCGATCATGGCCGTGCCGTGCGGCGACCAACGCGACTTCGAGTTCGCCCGCACCTTCGGCCTCGACATCCCGGCCATCCAGGAGCCGCCCGCCGCCTGGTTCGCCGAGCGTGGCATCGCGCCGACGCTCGACACATCGCGCTGGCCCGAGGCGTTCGTCGGCGACGCCCCGTACGTCAACTCCGCCAACGACGGCGTCGACCTCAACGGCCTGACGTCGGTCGACGAGGGGAAGGCGGCGATCAACGCGTGGCTGGAGGACCGCGGCGTCGGCGAGGCGACGATCACGTTCAAGCTGCGCGACTGGCTGTTCAGCCGACAGCGCTACTGGGGCGAGCCGTTCCCGATCGTCTACGACGTCGATGGCCACCCGCACGCGCTGCCGGACGACCAGCTGCCCCTGACGCTGCCCGACACCGACCAGTTCTCCCCGCGCACGTTCGACCCCGACGACGAGTACTCGGAACCGGAGAGCCCGCTCGACCGCCTGCACGACTGGGTCGAGGTGACGATGGACATCGGCGACGGCGAGCAGCCGTACCGCCGCGACACCAACGTGATGCCGCAGTGGGCCGGGTCGTGCTGGTACGAGCTGCGCTACTGCGACCCGACGAACGAGAACACGTTCGTCGACCCCGCCGTCGAGCAGTACTGGATGGGCCCGCAGACCGATCTGCGCCCCGACCACCCTGGCGGCGTCGACCTCTACGTCGGCGGCGTCGAGCACGGTGTGCTGCACCTGCTGTACAGCCGCTTCTGGCACAAGGTCCTGTTCGATCTGGGCCACGTCTCGTCGTTCGAGCCGTACGCCCGCCTGTTCAACCAGGGCTACATCCTGGCCGATGCCTACCTCGACGAGCGCGAGGTCTACGTCGACGCCAGTGCCGTCACGGCCGAGCCCGACGGCACGTTCACGCACGACGGCCGCCCCGTGCAGCGCCGCTCCGGGAAGATGGGCAAGAGCCTCAAGAACGCAGTGCCCGTCGAGGAGATGTACGACGCCTACGGCAGCGACACGCTGCGCCTGCACCTGATGGCGACCGGACCGCTCGACGCGTCGCGCCCGTGGGAGACGCGCGACGTCGTCGGCATGTACCGGTTCCTGCAACGGCTGTGGCGCAACGTCGTCTCCGAGGCGACGGGCGAGATCTCCGTCGCCGACGCGCCGCCGACCGCCGAGACGAACCGGCTCCTGCACCGCACCATCGACGTCGTGCGCAACGAGGTCGAGGGTCTGCGCTTCAACACCGCGATCGCCAAGCTGATCGAGCTCAACAACCACCTGACGAAGCTCGCGGCGTCGGGGCCGATCCCCCGCGCGGCCGCCGAGGCGCTGGTGCTGATGGTCGCCCCGTTCGCGCCCCACATCGGCGAAGAGCTCTGGCTGCGCCTCGGCCACGATGGCGGCATCACCTACGCCCCGTTCCCCGCCGCCGACCCGGCGCTGCTGGTCGACGAGACCGTCGAGTACCCGGTGCAGGTCAACGGCAAGGTCCGCGGCCACGTGACGGTCGCCGCCGATGCCGACGCCGCGACGGTGGAGGCCGCGGCGCTGGTCGAGGACCGCGTCGCCGCCGCGCTCGGCGGGGCCACGCCGAAGAAGGTCATCGTCGTGCCCGGCCGGATGGTCAACGTCGTCGTCTAGGGCGGCACCGATCGCCGAACCGACCGCGTCGCGCGGGGCAGACTCGGGACGTGGTGCTGAGCGTGGAAGAAGCCAGGGTCGTCGCCTGCCTCGTCGAGAAGGAGGCGACGGTCCCCGACAGCTACCCGCTGACGCTCAACGCCCTGCGCCTGGCGTGCAACCAGACGTCGAACCGAGACCCGATCGTGGCCTGGGACGACCGGACCGTGGAGAGCACCCTGCTCTCGCTGAAGTCGATGGGGCTCGTGCGCTTCGTGCACCCGTCGCACGGCGGCCGCACGATCCGCTACCGCCACGTCGCCGACGAGCGGTGGCGGCTGTCGAAGGGTGAGCTGGCGGTGCTGGCCGTGCTGGTCCTGCGCGGGCCGCAGACGACCGGCGAGGTGCGCAGTCGCACCGATCGGATGATCGGCGCCGACGACGGCACGGTCGAGGAGATCCTCGACATGCTGGCGGCGCGCAGCCCCGAAGCGTTCGTCGCCCGGGTGTCGCGGCGGGCGGGCGAGCGCGAGCCGCGCTGGGCCGAGGCGCTGACCGGGGAGCCGGCGCTCGACGCCACCGCCGAGACCACCCGCCCGTCGATCGATGACACGGGTCCGCTGGCCCCGCCCATGCGGGCCGAACCGGCGCCGCCTGCGGCGCCGAACACCGACCTCGCCCGCGACGTCGCCGAGCTGTGGCTGCGGGTCGAGCGCCTGGAGCGGTTGCTCGGCCTGGCCGAGGATGTCGGCCAGGCGACGTAGCAGTCGTCCGTCGGCCGCCGGGCCGAGATCTGGCAGGGATCTTCCCCAGATCGCCCGGGCGGGGTCCGCGGGCCGCCGGCGGTCAGTCCGCCGGCGCGTCCTCGCGGGCGTCGAAGTCGAGCGCCAGGCTGTTCATGCAGTAGCGCTGGCCGGTCGGCTGCGGGCCGTCCGGGAACACGTGCCCGAGGTGCGATCCGCAGCGCCGGCAGCGCACCTCGACGCGCACCATGCCGTGGCTGCGGTCCTCGATGAGCTCGACAGCGTCGGCCACCTTGGGCTCGTAGAAGCTCGGCCACCCGCTCCCCGACTCGAACTTCGTCGTCGAGTCGAACAGCTCGGCTCCGCAGGCCGCGCACGCGTACGTGCCGTCCTCGTGGTTCTGCAGCAGGGCGCCCGTGAAGGGCCGCTCGGTCCCGGCCTGGCGGAGCACGGCGTACTGCTCGGCGCTCAACAGGTCGCGCCACTCGGCATCGGTCTTCTCGATCTCGGCCATGTCGACACGGTACCGGTCTGCCGCGACGCGCCTCGCGACGATGGCAAGCGTTGCGCGGCCGTTGCGGGCACCGTTCGCGTTCGTGATCGGCCCGGCCCTGCGTTCACAGCTCGGTTTGTTGCGGCTACCGCAACAAACCGAGCTGTGAACCGCGCCGTCGTGACGCCAGGGCCCGGCCGGCCGCCCCGCGACGAGTTCCGCCCCGCTGCGGCGTCGTACGTGCATGTCGACGACCACGTTCAGCGCCCCCGCACCGACCGGCGGCGGGCGGCGCGGCCGCGTCGCCGCGCTCTCGGCCCGCGAGCACGAGGTCCTCGGGCTGATGGCGCGTGGCCGCTCGAACGGCGGCATCGCCCGTGACCTGCTGATCTCCGAGGGCGCCGTCGAGAAGCACGTCGCCAACATCTTCGTCAAGCTCGACCTGCCGCGCTCGCCGACGCTGCACCGGCGGGTCCTCGCGGTCGTCACCTACCTCACGGAGCGCTGACGCCGGACACGGCCGGGCACGGCGGGCCGGGCTACGTTCGCCGGCCTGGCCGTCGGGGTGGCCGCGGCGATGACGCATGGAGGCTGTGATGAGCGTGCTCGTCCTGTTGGAGCTCGAGGCGAAGGAGGGCGCCGCCGACGAGATGATCGCCGTGCTCGCCCGCAACCTCGGGGACACCCGCGCCCGGCACGGGTGCGAGAGCGTGACGGTCCACCGCGACGCCGACCGCCCGACGTCCGTGCTGCTCGTCGAGCGCTGGGCGACGCGCGAGGACGACGCCGCGTACCGCGAGTGGCGCGCGGGTGAGGGCGCCATCGCCGAGATGGGCCCGCTCGTCGGCGGTCCGGCGCGCCTCCGCTACTTCGACGACGTGGAGGCCTGAACGGCGCCGACGTACCCCGAACGGGGGGCCGCACGGGGTTTCCCGGATGTGGGCCCACGTGGCATCCGTCATCGTCGCCGGAGCGAACGTCGTCGTCCCCATGCGACGGAGCGCTGGACGACACGCCCGCTCGTCCGGAGCTCATGGGTCGTCGGGACGTACGACAGACGACGGCGGGATGGACACGACCCGTCGCGACAGCCAGCAGTGATCCCGCCCGGACGCTGCGACGCGTCGCGATGGGGCACGAACGGGATGGCGGGTCCTGCCCGCTCCCGCCGGATCGCCCGTGCACCCCATCCCGCCGTCGTCACCCGCTCCACCGCATCCGCGGGCCGCCGTCAGGGCACGAAGTCGTCGATGATCTGCGCCAGCTCGAGCGGGGTGTCGCCCTGCACGCTGTGCCCGGCCTCCTCGACGTGCACGACCTGCGCCGACGGCAAGCGGCGCTGCAGCTCGGCTTCGTCACTGTCGTCGACGACCGACTGCGGTCGCATCCCGCGGACCAGCAGCAGCGGCACGGTGAGCCCGGCGATGACGTCCCACAGCTCGCCGCGGTCGGTCTCCGGGCGCGGTGCCTGCTCGGCCTCGGGGCCGAGCTGGCGGTGGCGGGCGTAGCGCCACACCCACGAACCGTCCTCACGCTGCTCGGCGTTGTGCAGGATGCCGCGGCGCAGCGACGCCTCCGAGCGCGTCGGGTTGTGCTCCATCGTGCGGGCGAGCAGGTCCTCGAAGCTCGGGAACGACGCCGGCCCGTTGACGAAGTCGGTGATCGCCTTGGCCTTCTCCGCGGTCACGCCGGGCGTGATGTCGACGAGGACCATGGCGCGCACGAGGTCCGGGGCGTGGCGGGCGAGGGCGATCGTCGTCATGCCGCCGAGCGACATGCCGACGACGGCCTTCGCGTCGGGTGCCAGGGCACGGATGGCGACGGCGACGTCAGCGGCGTTGTCGGCGAGGTCGAGCTGGCCGTTGCGTCCGCCGTCGGAGTGGCCGTGGCCCGGCAGGTCGATGCACACCAGGGGCCGGCCGAGCGCCATCGCGACGGTGTCCCAGGTGTGGGCGTTCTGGGCGCCGCCGTGCAGGAACACGAGCTCGGGCGAGTCGGTGCCCCACACGAGGGCGCTCAGGCGGCGCTCGTCGTCGACGGCGACGAACTCGCGACGGACGGTGGGTGGCCCGTCGTAGGGCAGACCGAACTCGCTGGCGTTGTCGGCGAAGAGCCCGAACTCGTCGTAGGCGACGCGCTCCATCGCGCCCTACAGACCGAGCTGGCGGGCCACGCCACCGTCGACGCGCAGGCACGTTCCCGTGATCCACGCCGACGCGTCGCTGGCGAAGAACAGGGCCGCGCCGGGGAAGTCCTCGGCGTACCCCGCCCGGCCCATCGGGGTCTTGTGGGCGTTGGCGATCGTCTCCTCGCTCCACGCCTTGGAGATGTCCGTGAGGATGGCACCCGGCAGGATGCAGTTGACCCGCACCTTCGGCCCGAAGGCGTCGGCGAGGGCGACGGTCATCGCGTTGAGCCCCGACTTGGCCATCCCGTACACGACCTCGTTCTTGCTCGTGCGGATCGACCCGACCGTCGAGATGTTGAGGATCACGCCGCCGTCGTGGTCGAACATGTGGCCACCGAGGCGCAGGCTGAGGGCGAACGGTCCCTTCAGGTTCACCCCCTGGACCTTGTCGTAGTACTCCTCGGTGATGTCGGTGACCTTCTCGTACAGCGGCGACATCCCGGCGTTGTTGACGAGGATGTCGCAGCGCCCGAACGTCTCGAGGACCGTGTCGGCGAGGGCGTTGCACTCGTCCCACCGCCCGACGTGGGTGCCGACGGCCAGCGTCTTGCGGCCCGTCTTCTCGGCGATCTCGTCGGCCACCGCCTTGCAGTTGTCGAGCTTGCGGCTGGCGATCACGACGTCCGCGCCGTGCTCGGCGTAGGCGAACGCGATGGCCTTGCCGATGCCCCGGCTGCCGCCGGTGATGACGGCGACCTTGTCGGTGAGGTCCAGGAGGGAGCGGTCCATGGACCTTGTGTAGTCGGCGTGCCGGGGCCGCCCCGCACCGGGCCCCGGTCCCGTCAGTGGGATCCGGCCCGATCGGGCCGGTTCGCACTGACAGTTCGCATCAGTCCAGGTGCGGCGGGAGGCCGAACAGCGGGAACAGGCGCTCGGTGTCGAGGAACGAGTTGATGCCGACGACCTTGCCGGCGCGCGTCTCGAGCACCATCACCGACCACGGCGCGTAGCCGCCCGCGGGATCGACGCGGTACTGCCCCCACGCCGGCGACCCGTTGGCCCGCACCGGCACCATCTTCGACCCCGCGCACTCGTGACCGGGGCCCGTGAGCCAGCCGACGATGTCGCGCTCGCCCTGCAGCCACAGGTCGTAGGGCGGCATCGACATCGTCGCGTCGTCGTGCAGCAGCGCCGTCAGCGCGGCGATGTCGTAGCGCTCGAAGGCGTCGACGTACTTGGCGGCGAGCTCCTCCTCGTCGTCGGAGCGCGGCGTGAGCACGTCGCCGTCGTCGAGGCCCTGCTCGCCGAGCGTCGCGCGGGCCCGCTGCAGGGCGCTGTTCACCGAGGCGACGGTCGTGTCCAGCAGCTCGGCGACCTCGTCGGCCTTCCACCGCAGCACCTCGCGCAGGATCAGCACGGCGCGCTGCTTCGGCGGCAGGTGCTGCAGGGCACCGATGAACGCCAGCCGGATCGACTCCTTGGCGACCGCGACCTCGCCCGGGTCGCCCTCCGGCACGGCGCGCCCGTCCGGGATCGGCTCGATCCACGTGGCCTCACCCCGCGTCGTGAGCGTCGCCCGCTCGGCGACCTGCGGCTCGCCGAAGTCCATCGGGCGGGCACGGCGCTGCTTGCTGCCGAGCATGTCGAGGCACACGTTGGTGGCGATGCGGTAGAGCCACGAGCGCAGGGACGACCGCCCCTCGAACGTGTCGTAGTTCTTCCAGGCCCGTACGAGCGTCTCCTGGACGGCATCCTCCGCTTCGAAGCCGGACCCGAGCATCCGGTAGCAGTGGGCGGTGAGCTCGCGCCGGTAGGAGTCGAGCTGCCGGTCGAGGGGGAGATCGACGGTGTCGGTCATGGCTTCACGGTACGCCTCGCCGGACCGGCCACGGTGCCGCGTTGCCGTCGGTTTGCGCCGTGCAACGATCGGGTATCGACGCCGCCCGATGGCGTGGAGGGGTGACGGACCAGGGAGCCCAGCGCCGCGCCCGCTCGGCGGGGCGTCCGGGCGGTGCTTCGTCCACGCCGACCTGCATCTCGTCGATCCCGCGTCAGGTGGCAACCTGGCGATCCACCAGCCGGCGCCGGCGTAGCCGAGCCCGTCCGCCACATCGGCAGAATGGAGCCGGATGTCGCCGTCGTCCACACCGCGCCGCCCTGACGACGTCAGGGCCGACGACCGGGTCGATCACGTCATGACCCTGCTGGCGCGCGACCGGCGCGCCGCCGTGGATGCTCGCGACTGGCTCGCCGACTTCCTCGTCGACCGGGTGGCGCCGGCGCTGGCGGCGGACGCGTCGCTCGTCGTGAGCGAGCTGACGACGAACGCGCTGCGCCACGGCCTCGGCGAGGTCGTCGTGCGCGCCGCGGTCGACGACGACGGTGCCGTGCTCCTGTCGGTGACGGACTCCGGCGACGAGCTGCCGGCGATGCAGCCGGCCGACCCCGATCGCATCGGAGGCCTCGGCCTGCGGATCGTCGACCAGCTCTGCGCGGCGTGGGGCGTCGCCCCGTTCCCGGGCGGCAAGACGGTCTGGGCGACCGTCGGCAGCACGCCCTGAGGACGGATCGACCGGTCGTCGCGACTCGTCACCCCGCGCCCGCCGGCGGGGTTACTCTGCGCCCGTGACGGGGGCGCGCCGACGCAGGGACCGAAGGCCGGACCACGCAAGGTGACGACGTGGCTGCGACGGCGCGACACAGGGCGGATCGTGTTCGTCGTGCCGCTCGTGACGTGCACGCTCGGCCTCCTCGCGGCCGGCGCGATCTGGGCCCGTGAATCCAGCCAGGCCCGCCAGCGCGACCTGCAGGCCGCCAACCAGGTCGCCACGGCACTGGCCCAGGCGGCGGGCGCGACGATCGAGGGCTTGCGCGGGGCCAGCGCGATGGTGGCCGACGACGGCGCGGTCAGCCCGGCCGAGCTGGCCTCGTTCGGGAGCGAGATGGAGCGCAACGCCGACCTGCGTGCGGTCGCCGTCGCGGTCGTCGTCGACGACGCCGACCGGGCGGCCTTCGAGGCCGAGCGGGGGTACGCCATCAGCGACATCGGGCCCGACGGCGGGCTCGTCCGCGCGCCGCAACGACCGAGCTACACGCCCATCGTCGCGGTGCAGTCGTCCGAGGACATCACACCCGCCTACGGCTTCGACGTCCTCGGCGATCCGATCCGTGGGGAGGCGATCCGCGCCGCCGATGCATCCGGCGTCCCCAGCCTGAGCCCACCATTGGAGTTCGTCGGCACCCGCCGCGCCGGCTACCTCGCGGCCACGGCCCTGCGCCGTCCAGATGGTGAGGTGGTCGGCTTCGTCACGGGCTCGTTCTCGATCGACGACGTGCTGGAGGCGGCGCGGGCCGCCGTCGACCCGGCGACGGACGTGGCCGTGCTCGACAGCGGCGAGGTCGTCGCCGGCGCGGCGGACAGCGGGCATGGTCCGCGGCTTCGACCTCGGCGGGCGGACGATCGAGATCCGCGCCGACGAGGCGACACCGGTCAACGTCTGGCCGGCGCTCGCGGTCGCCATCGGCGCCGTCCTCGCCTCTGTCGCCCTGGCCTTCGCGATCAGCCGCCTGCGACGCTCCGAGCGTGCGGCCTCCCAGCTGGCCGCGCGCCTCGACGACGAGCGCACCCGGGCGCTCCACCTTGCGGACCTCGGCCGCGACCTGACCGCTGCCGGCACACGCGAGGAGGTCGTCGCGCTGCTCACCGACGCGCTCCCGGTGATCACGGGGGCCGACGAGGTGACGGTGGCGTTCGTCGACGGCGCCCTCCTGCGGACCGCGGGTGGTGCGGGGCTCGTCCCCCTCGACACCCACTGGCCGACCACCGAGGCCATCCGGTCGTCACGCATCGTCACGGTCGTCGACGTCTGCGAGTACCAGCGCGCCCATCCCGACCTGCTGGCCGACGCCAAGAGCCGGCACGTGCGCTCGGCCGCCGCGGTCCCCCTGGTGACGACCAGCGGGGCGTCGTTCGGCGTGGTCGGCATGGTGTGGGATGAACCACACGCCTTCACGCCCGGCGACGAGGGCCGCCTGGCGATGCTCGGCGCGCTCGTCGCCGGCACCGTGCAGCGCGTCGACGGCACGACGGCCGCCATGCGCCACGCCGACTCCCTCGCGAGCCTCGCCGAGGAGCTCGCCCTCGCGACCACGATCGACCAGGTCGTCTCGGCGTCGGCCAGCCACCTGCCGGCGATCAGCGACGCCGCGGACGTGCGCCTCGAGCTGTCCGGGGAGTCGTCGGACTCCGGCGAGCGCCATGTGCTCACGGACACATCGGGTGGCGCGGTCGGCGAGCTCGTCGTCGCCTGGCCCGGCGCCGCGGGACCGGATGCCGAGCAGCAGGAGCGCCTGCGCGCGGCGATCGGGCTGATCGAGGAGACCGTGCGGCGCGTCGACATCCAGCGCTCCACGAGCGAGGCGCTGCTGTCGCTGCGCCAGCGCCTGCTGCGCCCGCTGCCGTCGCCGGCAGGCCTCGACCTCGCGGCCCGCTACCGCCCGACGTCGCGGCCGCTCGGCATGGGAGGCGACTGGTACGACGTGATCGAGCGCCCGGACGGATCGATCGGCATCGTGATCGGCGACGTCGTCGGGCACGGCATCTCGGCGATCTCCACGATGATCCACGTCAGCACGATCCTCGGCGGGCTCGTCCGCGCCGGCACCCCGGTCGAGGAGATCGTCGGCTCGCGCCGCGCGGCATGCTCGATGCCCACGGCATGGTGGCGACCGCCCAGGTCCTGCTGCTCGACCCCGCCTCCCAGCAGCTGGCGATGGTCAGCGCCGGACACCCACCGCCACTGCTGCGCCTCCCCCGCGGTGATGTGCTCCGCCTGCCCGATGCGACCCACGCACCGCTCGGCGTCGGCGACGGGTCGGGCGAGGTCGTGCGGGTGGCGTTCCCGCCGGGCGCGGCCGTCCTCGGGTACACGGACGGGCTCGTGGAGCGCCGCGACGAGCCGATCGACGTCGGCATCGGGCGCCTCGCCGACGTGTTCGCCACCACCAACGGATCGGTCTGGGGCGCGATCAGCCACGTCCTCGAGGCGATGGCCCCCGATGGCCGTGACCACGGCGACGACGTCGCCGTCGTCGTCGCCCAGCACAGCACGCCGGACTGAGCCCGCGACCCGTACCACCCGCAGCGCCCAGCCGTGCGACGGCGCCGAGCTCCTGGCGGTCAGGCCATCGCGGCGGGCGTCACGCCCAGGGACCCGGCGATCGCGCCGAGACGGGCGTCGAGCTCAGCTGGGCGCACGGGCACCGATGCCACGACTCGGCGGGCGCCGAGCGCGGCGTAGGCGGCCACGAGCTCGGCGAGCTCGTCGAGACCGCCGAGGAAGCGCAGGCCGACCTGGATCGTCACGTCGCCGAGCTGGCGCGTCGAGCCGTCGACGAACACCTCGCGCGCGAGGTGGTCGCCCAGTCGTGCGAGCCCGTGCTCGAGCTCCGCCGGTGTCATGTTCCAGCCGTACCAGCCGTCACCGAACCGGGCGACGCGCCGCAGCGCGGCATCGCTCTCGCCGCCGATGTGGATCGGTGGGCCCGGGACCTGCCGCGGCTTCGGGAAGCTGGCGGCGTCGCTGAAGTCGACGTGCCGGCCGTGGAACGAGCTGTCGTCGGATGCCCAGATCTCACGCAGGGCGGCGAGGTGCTCGTCGGCGATGCTCCCGCGCTCGTGGAAGGGCACGCCGAGCGCGGCGTACTCCTCGGCGAGCCAACCGACCCCGACACCGAGCTCGAAGCGCCCGGCGCTGAAGTGGTCGAGCGTGCTGACCTCCCGCGCCCACAGCAGCGGGTGGCGCAGCGGCACGAGGGCGACCGCCGTGCCGACGCGCAGGGTGCTCGTGTGCAGGGCCAGCGCCTGGCACGTGAGCAACGGATCGAACAGCGCGGGTCGAGCACCGACCGGCAGCTGCGGCGACGCGGTCGAGCCGGGTTCGGGCGGATAGGGGTAGACCGACTCGTACCGCTGGAAGAACACGATGTGCTCGGGCACCCACACCGAGTGGAACCCGAGGGCCTCGGCGGCCTGGGCGAAGTCGCGGACGTACGCCGGCCCGAAGTGCGCCGAGCCGTCGAAGGCCTGGACGAGCCCGATCTCGCATGCCCCCACGGCCGGCACCGTACCGGTCAGGCGTCACCCGTCGAGCGCCGGCCATCCACGGCGCGCAGGTGATCGAGCAGCGTGACCGTCACCCAGGCCCGGACGCGCTCGACCGTCCACCCGCAGTCCCTCGTGAGCAGGAGGAAGACGTCCTCGTTGAGGAGGGCGTAGATCATGTCGGCGAGCGCGTCGCGTGCCGCGTCCGCCGGCACGAGGCCGGCCGTGACGAGCACGTCGACGAGGTGGCGCTGGTCCCGGCGCCGCCGGTCCCGGGTCTCCACGAGCAGCTCGCCGACCTCCGGGATCGACGCCGCACCGCGCGACGACCTCGAGCACCGGCGCCGTGCGGGCCACGATCGTGACACCCACGGTGACGAGTGACCCGACCGCCGCGGCGAGGTCGTCCGCACGGGCGAGCGCGGCGACCCAGTCGCGCTCGATGACGGCCACGGGCCCCGTGTCGCCGGCGATCGTCGCGTCCAGCACTGCGGCGAGGAGCTTCGCCTTCGTCCCGAACGCGTCGTACACGGTCTGCACGGCGACGCCGGCATCGGCCGCGACCTCCTCCATCGTCGTGCCGGCGTAGCCGTCGGCGACGAAGCGGCGGGCGGCGGCGGCCACGATCTGGGCCCGGGTCCGCCGCGAGCGCTCGCGCCGACCGTCGGGTTGCCGCTGGTGCCGTGATCGCTCGCTCGTCTCGTCGCGCCGTCACGCCGGGTGTCGGCCGTAACCGGCAAGAGCTTGACGGCAGGTATTGATCGGAGTACAACCGTCGTGGCGGACTACGAACACCTGGCGCCACCGGCGCTGGCCGACCCGTTCGGCGCGACCGCCGAGACCCCCACGACGATGCGACGAGAGCAGGAGACGCGCGCCCTGACGGGCGGCGCACCCACGACCCGGCCCGCCCGTGCGGTCACCGGGTCGCCGCGCGCCACGATGAGCCTGCTGTTCACCGACATCGTCGGGTCCACCCGCCAGTGGGAGGAGTCGCCCAGCATGTCGGCACGCGTCGAGGCCCACTTCGAGGTGCTCCGCGAGGCAGTCGACGCGACCGACGGCGAGATCTTCGCCACGATGGGCGACGGGATCGCCGCCGGCTTCACGTCGGTGGACGCCGCCGTGCAGGCCGCCGTGGCCGCCCAGCTGCGGATGCCCGCCGTCGGCGTCGCCGTCCGCATGGGGGTGCACACCGGCGAGGTCGAGCGTGTCGGCGACGACTTCCGCGGCCGGGCGCTGAACCGGGCTGCCCGGATCATGGCCTCCGGGTCCGGCGGCCAGATCCTGCTGTCCGACGTCGCCGCCGCGCTCGTGCGCAACGGCCCTGCCCCGCTCGGGCTCACCGACCTCGGCGTCCACCACCTCCGCGACCTCGCCGAGCCCGAGCGGCTGTGGCAGCTCGACCACCCGGAGCTCCCCGCCAGCTTCCCCGTCGCGTCGAGCGCGGCGCCGGCGTCGAGCAACCTGCCCGCGCCGCGCTCGTCGCTCGTCGGGCGTGACGTCGACGTCGTGCGCGTCCTCGAGACGCTCGACGGGTTCCCGCTCGTGACGCTGACCGGCGTCGGCGGCGTCGGCAAGACGCGGCTCGCGCTGCGCTGCGCGTCCGACCTGCTCGCGGTCGTGCACCGCGTCGTGGTTCGTCGACCTGGCCGGCGTCGCCGACCCCGCCGACGTCGCCGACACCATCGCCGTGACGATCGGGGCCCCCGTCGTCACCGGCGCCCCCGCCGCGCTCGCCGCCGTCCTCGCCGGCGAGCGCACGCTGCTCGTGCTCGACAACTGCGAGCACGTGCTCGACCGCGCCGCCGCCGTCGTCGACGGCCTGCTGTCGGCGTGCCCGGACCTGTTGATCGTCGCGACGAGCCGCGAGCCGCTGGGGGTCGACGGCGAGTACGTGGTGCCGGTGCGCCCGCTCGACGTGCCCACCGCGGTGGCCCTGTTCCGCCGCCGCGCCACCGCGGCCGGCGCCGATCTCGCCGGCACGCCGGCGACGACGCTCGACGACATCTGCCGCCGCGTCGACGGCATCCCGCTCGCCATCGAGCTCGTCGCGGCACGCACGGCGTCGCTCGGCGTGCCCGCGGTCGTCGCCGCGTTGGAGGACGGAGGGCTCCTGCTCGACGCCCGCCGTCCGCGTGGCGACGCTCGCCAGGAGACCATGCGCTCGGCGATCGAGTGGTCGTACCGCCTGCTGTCGCCGGCGGAGCAGCTGCTCTTCCGGCGGCTCGGCGTCTTCCGCGGCGGCGTCGAGCTCGACGGCGTGCAGCACGTCGGCGCGTCGGTCGGCATCGAAGCGGCCGAGGCGACGGACCTCCTCGCGTCGCTCGTCCACAAGAGCCTGCTGAGCCCCGCGTGCACGACCACGGCGTGCGCTACCAGATGCTCGAGACGGTGCGGGCCTTCGCCCTCGAGCTGCTCGACCCCGCCGCGGAGCGCGACGCCGCCGGCGCCGCCCACGCCGACTGGATGGCGACGATCACCGACCTCCCGTTCGCCGAACCGTGCAGCCCGTCGGTCGAGCGCCACTCGATCCGGCTGGAGCGGGAGGCCGACAACTGGCGCGCCGCGGTCCACTTCGCCGCCGAGCACCGCCAGGGCGACCTCGCGGCGCGGCTCTGCGGACCACCGGTCGCCTACTTCCTGCTCGGTCGCCACGACCTCGCCGACGTCGTGCGGCCGCTCCTCGAGCTGTGCGAGGGGGACCCGCACCGCATCCGCGCCGTGCGCTGCGCCCTCATCGTGTCGGCGTCCGGCGCGACGGACCCTGCGCACCTGCAGGCCTGGGCGGACGAGATCCAGGCGATCGACGAGCGCGAGCCGACCGGCCTCGGCGGCCTGATGCGCTGGATGGCGCTCGCCTGGCGTGGTGACTTCGTCGGTGCCATCGAGGTCTGCGTCGAGGCGTCGCTCGACGATCGCTACCACCAGGACACCCGCGACATGTTCGTCGGCATCGCCGTCCTCGACCACTTCAGCCTCGTCGGCGCGACCGACGACCCGCACGGGTTGCTCCCCCGCGCCCTCGACGTCGCGGCGCGCAGCGACGTCGCCCTGATCCGGGTCTCCAGCCTCCTCGGCGCCGCGTGGGGGCTCGCCCGCACCGACCCCGACGAGTCGCTGCGCCTCGTGCGCCGGGCCCTGGCCGACATCTCCAACGTGCCCGCCCTCACGCGGCTGACGTTGCCGGGGAGCGCGTCCCGCCTGCTCAGCCAGCTCGACCCGCGCGTCGCGGCTCGCGGCCTGCTGGCCCAGCTCGACGCGACGGGCGAGCGCCGCTCGTACGTCGACCTGATCCCGCTGTTCTACGCGGCCGAGCTGCTGCACGGGCTCGGGCACGAGGTGCTCGGCACGACCCTGGAGCGCCTCACGGTGTCGCCGATCGCGCCGTACCTCTCGATGATGGACTTCGTCGACCTCGCCCGGCGGGCGTTCGCGGCGAGCAACCCCGTCCCGCTCGGCGACCTCGAGCGCGGCGTGCGTGAGGCGTTGGCCGAGCTCGCCGACGGTGCCCGGGCCGACCGGTGACGATCGCGCCCGCCGACGCCCCCGTCGGGTTCGTCGACCGCCTCGCGCCGGACGTCCGCGACGAGCTGCTCGCGCTCGGCCGGCGGCGCCGGTTCGCGGCGCGATCCACCGTGCTCTTCGAGGGTGACCGCCCGCTCGACGTCGTCGTCGTGCGCGAGGGCGTCGTCAAGGTCGGCACCACGATCGAGGGGCGCGAGGTCGTGCTCGACATCCTCGGCGCCGGCGACATCGCCGGCGAGCTCGCCGCCCTCGACGGCCGGGTCCGCTCGGCCGGCGTGGTCGCGATGACGACGCGTCGTCGCCGACGTCATCCCCACCGACGCCTTCATGGCGTTCCTCGCCGCCCGCCCCGACGTCGCCCTGACGCTCCTGCGGTGCGTCTCGACCCGCCTCCGCGACGCGTCGCGGCGGCAGGTCGAGTACGGCGCCCTCGACGCCGTCGGGCGCGTCTGTCGCCGGCTCGTCGAGCTGACCGGCCGCTACGGCCGGCCCGTCGGGACCGGCGTGCGCATCGACGCCCCGCTCACGCAGAGCGACATCGCGGCATGGGCCGGGCTGTCGCGCGAAGCCGTCGTCAAGGCGCTGCAGTCGCTGCGCCGCCTGGGCTGGGTCGCCACCACGCCGCGGGGCATCACCGTGCTCGACCTGGCCGCGGTGACCGCCCGGGCGTCGAGCGGCTGAGCACGATCGCGCACCGCCGCGGCGCGTCCGTCCGCTGCGCCCGCCGGCCGCCTCCGGCACGGTCGTCTCGTTCCCGAGACGAACCAGGAGAGACGACATGCGACGAGATGCGGATGCCATCGAGCGGATGGGGGCGCTGCCCCTGTTCGCCGCGTGCACCCGGCGCGAACTGGCGCTGGTGGCACGGACCTTCATCGAACGGCCGGTGCCGGCAGGCACGGTGCTGCTGCGCCGCGGCGCGCCCGGGCGATCCTTCGTCGTCCTCCTCGACGGCTCCGCCGTGGTCCGCCTCGCCGATCGGCCGTTGGCACGGCTGCAGGCCGGCGACTTCGCCGGTGAGCTCGCCGTGCTGGGCCGGCGGTGCCACAGCGCCGACGTCGTCGCCGAGACGGACCTCGCGGTGCTCGAGTGCACCGGCGCCGAGCTCATCGGGCTGCTCCACGACGCGCCCGGCCTGACCCGCACGATGCTGACGGCACTGGCGACCCGCCTGTGCGTCGCCGACCGGGCGCTCGTCGCATGAGCACCGTGCCTCCGATGCGGTGCGCCGGGTGTCACCCGGAACCGATGGAGTGAGTGAGCCCACACTCACGTAGCATCGACGGCCGTGACGGCGACAGTGGGCAGGAGCAAGCGGGCGGAATCACTGCCCCCCGACGAGCGGCGGGCGATGATCATCGAGGCGATGCTGCCGCTGCTCCTCGAGCACGGCGAGATGGTCACCACGCGCCTCATCGCCGAGGCCGCCGGCATCGCCGAGGGCACGATCTTCCGGGTCTTCGCCGACAAGGACGAGCTGATCGCCGCCGTCGTCGAGCACGCCACCGACCCGGCCCCGCTCGAGGAGGCGTTCGCCGCGATCGACCTGACGCAGCCGTTCGAGGACGCCGTCATCGACGCCGTGCGGATCCTGCAGCGCCGCACGCTCGTCATCGCCCGCCTGATGGCCGCGGTCGGGCCGCGGTTCCACAAGCGGGGCCCGATCCCCGACCGCCCGGGCCTCGTGGCGCGTGTTCGCCGCCCACGCCGAGCGCATCACGGTCGAGCCCGCCGCCGCCGCCCGCTGGCTCGCCGCCCTCACGATGTCGACGAGCCACCCGATGATCGCCAGCGAGCTCGTGCCCGCCGAGCGCATCGCCACCCTGTTCCTGCACGGCGTCGGCAACGAGGCACGGCCGTGCTGACGACGCTGCTGAAGCGGCACCTGCGGCCGTACCGCCGGCTGCTCGCGCTGATCGTCGTCCTGCAAGCGGTCCAGACGGCGGCCGCCCTGACGCTGCCGACCATCAACGCCGACCTCATCGACAACGGCGTGCTCGTCGGCGACAACGCCTACATCCGGTCGCGCGGCCTGCTCATGCTCGCCTTCTCGTTCGTGCAGGGCGCGTTCCAGATCGCCGCCGTGTACTTCGGCGCCCGCGTCGCCATGGGCTTCGGCCGCGACCTGCGCGGCTCGCTGTTCCACCAGGTCACCGGGTACTCGGCGCGCGAGGTGGGGCGCTTCGGGGCCCCGTCGCTGATCACCCGCATCACCAACGACGTGCAACAGGTGCAGATGCTCGTCGTGATGGCGGCCACGATGGCCATCGCCGCGCCGATCACGCTGGTCGTCGGCGTCATCTTCGCCCTCCGCGAGGACGTCGGGCTGTCGGCGATCCTCCTCGTGGCGATCCCGGTCGCGGCGCTCACCCTCGGCTCGATCGTCGTGCGCATGGTGCCGGCGTTCAAGCGCATGCAGGAGTGCATCGACAACATCAACCGCGTCCTGCGCGAGCAGATCACGGGCATCCGCGTCGTCCGGGCGTTCGTGCGCGAGCCCGAGGAGAAGGCCCGCTTCGAGGAGGCCAACCAGGACCTCACGGCGACGGCGCTGCGCGGCGGTCGGCTGATGACCATGATGTTCCCGACCGTCAACCTGCTCATCAACCTGTCGAGCGTGGCGGTGATCTGGTTCGGGGCCAGCCGGGTGAACGACGGCACGCTGCAGATCGGCTCGCTGATCGCCTTCCTCAGCTACCTGATCCAGATCCTGATGTCGGTCGTGATGCTCACGTTCACCCTCTCCATGGTGCCCCGCGCAGCGGTCGCCGCGACCCGCATCCAAGAGGTCCTCCAGACCGAGACGTCGGTGCGCATCGCCGACGACCCCGTCCGCGAGGTGCCGGCGCGGGGGCGCCTGGAGCTGCGCAACGTGGGCTTCCACTACCCCGGTGCGGAGCAGTCCGTGCTGACAGACATCTCCTTCACGACCACCGCTGGGCGCACGACGGCCATCGTCGGGAGCACCGGCGCCGGCAAGACGACGCTCGTCAACCTCGTGCCGCGGCTGTTCGACGCCACGAGCGGCAGCGTCCTCGTCGACGGCGTCGACGTGCGCGAGCTGGCGCCGGAGGCCCTCTGGTCGCGGATCGCGCTCGTGCCGCAGCGGCCCTACCTGTTCTCGGGCACCGTCGCCACCAACCTGCAGTTCGGGAAGCTGGACGCCACCGAGGACGAGATGTGGGAGGCCCTGCGCATCGCCCAGGCGACCGACTTCGTGCGGGCGATGCCGGGCGGTCTCGAAGCGCGCATCGAGCAGGGCGGCACGAACGTGTCGGGCGGGCAGCGCCAGCGCCTGTCGATCGCGAGGGCTCTCATCCGCAAGCCGGAGATCTACCTGTTCGACGACTCGTTCTCGGCCCTCGACCTGGCCACCGACGCCCGCCTGCGCGCCGCGTTGGCGCCGTTCACGGCCGACGCCGCGGTCGTCATCGTGGCCCAGCGGGTGTCGACGATCACGGCCGCCGACGAGATCCTCGTCATCGAGGACGGCGACCTCGTCGACCGCGGCACGCATCACGAGCTGCTGGAGACCTCCCCGACGTACGCCGAGATCGTGCAGTCGCAGATCGGCGAGAAGGAGGCCGCGTGACCCTCGACGGCGAGCACCCGAGCGGCAACGGCGCCGGCGCGCCCAACGGCGACGGCAACGGCGATGGCGACGGCGTCGCGACCGGCGACGACGTCCAGAGCGACCAGGACATCATCCGCAGCCAGAGCGCCGACCAGCGCCAGACGGGCCGGTGGAACGCCGGGGCGATCCCGATGGAGCGCTCCGCCAAGTTCGGCGAGTCCGTGCGGCGCTTGTTCGAGGTGCTCGGGCGCGAGCGCACGCGCCTCGCCCTGGTGGCCGTGTGCGCCGTCAGCAGCGTCGCGCTCAACGTGGTCGGACCGCTCATCCTCGGCCACGCCACCGACGTGATCGTGGACGGCGTCACCGGCTCGGACGATGGGGTCGACTTCGGGGCGCTGCGCAGCACCCTGCTCCTCGCGATCGTCGTCTACGTCGGCGCGACCCTCCTGCAGCTGGCCAGCGCGTGGATGATCACCGGCCTCGTGCAGCGCACGATGCTGCACCTCCGCGAACAGGCCGAGCGCAAGATCCACGCCCTGCCGCTCGCCTACATCGACCGCCAGCAGCGCGGCGACCTGCTCAGCCGGGTCACCAACGACCTGGACAACCTCGCCCAGAGCCTGCAGCAGACGCTCAGCCAGATGCTGACGTCGGTGCTGCTGCTCGTCGGCGTGACCGTGATGATGTTCACGATCTCGTGGCAGCTGGCGCTGGTGGCCCTGATCACCGTGCCGATCTCGCTGTTCGGCATGAAGAAGGTGGCGGCGCGGGCGCGCCCGAAGTTCCTGGCCCAGTGGGGCAGCACGGGCGCCCTCAACGCGCAGATCGAGGAGGCGTTCACCGGCCACGCGGTCGTCAAGGCGTTCGGGCGTCAGCACGACGTGGAGGAGCGCTTCCGCCGCACCAACGAGTCGCTGTACGAGTCGTCCTTCGGGGCCCAGTTCATGTCGAGCCTGATGCAGCCGCTCACGTTCTTCCTCGGCAACGTGCAGTACGTGCTCGTCGCCGTCGTCGGCGGGCTCCAGGTGTCGAGCGGAGCGATCTCTGTCGGCGACGTCCAGGCCTTCATCCAGTACGCCCGCAACTTCTCGATGCCGCTGACCCAGCTGGCGTCGATGATGAACGTCTTCCAGTCGGGCATCGCCTCGCTGGAGCGGGTCCTCGAGCTGCTCGACACCGACGAGCAGTCCGCCGACCCGCCGCTGCCGGCGACGCTCCCGCCCGTCGCCGGACGGGTCGGGTTCGAGGACGTCACGTTCTCCTACGCCCCGGACGTGCCCCTCATCGAGCACCTCTCGCTCGTCGCCGAGCCCGGCGAGACGGTGGCGATCGTCGGGCCCACCGGCGCCGGCAAGACGACGCTCGTCAACCTGATCATGCGGTTCTACGAGCTCGACGGCGGCCGCATCACGCTCGACGGCCGCGACATCGCCACGATCAGCCGGCGCGAGCTGCGGTCGCGCATCGGCATGGTGCTCCAGGACACCTGGCTCTTCGGGGGCACGATCCGCGACAACATCGCCTACGGCCGTCCCGGCGCGACCAACGACGAGATCCTCGCCGCGGCGAAGGCGACCTACGTGGACCGCTTCGTGCACAACCTGCCCGACGGCTACGACACGCTCATCAACGAGGAGGGCGACAACATCAGCGCCGGCCAGAAGCAGCTGGTGACGATCGCCCGCGCCTTCCTCGCCCAGCCGGCCATCCTGATCCTGGACGAGGCCACGAGCTCCGTCGACACCCGCACGGAGGTGCAGATCCAGGAGGCGATGAACGCCCTGCGGGTCAACCGCACGAGCTTCGTCATCGCCCACCGGCTGTCGACGATCCGCGGCGCCGACGTCATCCTGGTCATGGAGCAGGGCCAGATCGTGGAGCAGGGCACGCACGCCGAGCTGCTCGCCCAGGACGGCGCCTACGCCCGCCTGTACAACTCGCAGTTCGTGGGCGCCGCGGCCGAAGTGGTCTGACCGGACCCGGGGCGGGTCGTGCCCAGCCCCACCGGCGCCGACGCCCGCGGAGCGGGACCCCCTCGGCGCTCGCCGATCGGCCATCATGTTGCGCGATGAGCGCGGCGCCGGGCGAACCAGAACCCGACGACACGGCCACCCACATCGCGGCAGCGACGGGCACCGACGGCAGCTCGAGCGTGAGCAAGCTCATCGGCTGGAGCAAGACGACGGCCTCGGCGACGCAGCAGCGCCTCGAACGGTTCCTCGACGAGCACCGCGACCGCGCCGTCGTGGATCTCGGGCTGCGCTGGTACGAGCGCGACCGCGACGCCGCGGGGACGCTCGTCGGCAGCGCCATCGCCTTCCGGCTCTTCCTCTTCTTCGTCCCGCTGCTGCTGTTCGTCGTCGGCCTCGCCGGGTTCCTCGCCAACTACGTCGAGTCCCAGGACGTCGCGGACATGGGCGTCACCGGCAACCTCGCCCGGCAGATGAACGACGCCCTGACGCAGCCCAACTCGACGCGCTGGATCGCCACGCTCGCCGGCCTCTTCGGCATGCTCGTGGCCGGCCGCAGCCTGACCAAGGTGATGGCGGCGGCGAGCTGCCTGGCCTGGGGGCGCCCGGTCCGCGCCAAGGCGTCGGTCCGGGCGATCGGGGCGACGGTCGGCCTGGTGGTCGGGCTCGGGCTCGTGTCCGGCATGATCAACAAGATCCGCCACGACCTGGGCATCGGTGCCGCCGGGGTGTCGTTCATCGCCGCCTTCGCGCTGTACGGCACGGCCTGGCTGCTGCTGTCGCTCGTGCTGCCCCGCACGACGTCGGACCCCGGGGCGCTGCTCCCCGGCGCGGTCCTCGTCGGGGCGACGTTGTCGGGGCTCCAGGCGTTCAGCCAGCTCTACCTGCCGAACCGCTTCTCGCAGGCGTCGGAGCTGTACGGCGCGGTCGGCATCGCCATCGTCACCCTCGGCTGGTTCTTCATCATGGGCCGCGTGCATCGTGCTGTCGCTGTCGCTGGACGCCGTGGTGTACGAACGGTTCGGCAGCATCACGACGTTCGTGTTCGGCCTCCCGGTGCTGCGCAGCATCGCCCGCCGGGCGCCGTGGCTGCGGCGCTTCTTCGGCCTGGACCCACCCGCAGGGGACGGGGGGAGCCGTCCGTCCGACCCTGGGTCGGCTACCTTGCTGCCCGACGACGACACCGGGCGCCCGACCGACGGCACGCCCGCCGTACCAGGAGGCGACCCTTGACGTTGGGACCGATCGAAGTGCTGGTCATCGCGTTCCCCGAGAACCGCTTCACGGGCGAGATCATGCCGGAGCTGGAACGGCTGGTCGCGAGCGGCACGATCACGATCGTCGACGGCCTCTTCGTCACCAAGGACGCCGACGGCAACACCGCCTTCGTCGAGCTCGCCGAGGTCGATGCCGATGACGACGCCGCCGCCCTCGCCGGAGTCCTCGACCACGTCGAAGGGCTCGTGTCCGACGAGGACGTCGAGGCGATGACCGCCGACCTCGAGCCCGACAGCTCCGCCGCCATCCTCGTCTTCGAGCACACGTGGGCGAAGCCGCTGCGCGACGCGGTCGTCGGCGCCGGCGGCATCCTCGCCGCCAACATGCGGATCCCGGGTGCCGTCGTCGAGGAGATCCTCGCGACCGTCCCGGACGACCTCGACTGACCGAGCCCCGAAGCACGAAGGAGTGCAACATGCGACGACGGATGGGACGACCAGGGCTGGTCGGCACGATGGCGCGGACAGCCGTGGTCGCCGGCACGGCGACCGCCGTGGCTGGTTCGGTGCACAACAAGCAGGCGGCCAAGGCCCAGGCGGCCGCTGATCAGCAGGCGACCAGCGCCGAGCTGGCGTCGACGCAGGCGCAGCTCGCCGAGCTGCAGGCGCAGCAGGCTGCTGCCGCGCCGCCTCCTCCGCCTCCTCCCGCACCGGCGGCAGCCGGCGGGGACGACCTGATGGCCAAGCTGCAGAGCCTGGCCGACATGCACGCCGCCGGCGTGCTCGACGACGCCGAGTTCAGCGCCGCCAAGGCGCGGCTGCTCGCCGGCTGACGACGCCGCCGCCACCTCGAGCAGGTGCGGCTGGCAAGGTTGGGGGAGCGATGATCTGACCTCGCCGACGAGGTCAGCGATCGAGGGAGCGATGATCGAACGATGAGCGATTCGCCGGACGACACCAACCAGGCGACCGCGCCCGTCGATGGGGCGACGCGCGACGTGACGACGGCGACCGAGGACGGCACGACGGCCGACTCGCGGCACCGTGGGAGGACCATCGGTGCCGCCGTCCTCGGCGTCGTCGCGGTGCTCGTCCTCAGCGTCACGATCGTCGCCGTGTGGGCGAAGGCGACGGTGCTGCGCGCCGAGCCCGTGGCCGAACTCGTCGGCGACGCCCTCGACGAGCCCGAGGTCCAGGCGGCCCTCGCCACGTACATCACCGAGACCGTCGCCAGCGCGGTCGACCTCGATGCCGTCGTCACGTCGATCCTGCCCGACCAGTTGGCGCGCTTCGCGCCGGCCATCGCCGGCGGCGCCGAGACCGTCGTCGAGCGGCGCCTGACGGAGGTCCTGGGCACCGAGACCGTCCACAACATCGTGACGACGGTCGTCGAGCGGGCCCACAACCGGGCGATGCGCCTCCTCGAGGGTGACGGGCTCGTCGACGGGATCACCGTGCAGAACGGCGAGGTCACGGTGAACCTGCTGCCCCTCGTCGGTCGCGGCCTGGAAGCGGTGCAGTCGGCCGGCCTGCTGAGCGACGTGGACCTCCCGGAGCTCACCGCGGATGGCGACCCCGACCAGCAGATCGCCGCGCTCTCCGCCGCGCTCGGCCGCGACCTCAACCCCGACCTCGCCCAACTCGTCGTCTATCGCAGCGAGTCGCTCGACTCGGCGCAGGAGACCCTGCAGAACGCGCAGCGGTTGCTGGCCCTCTCCGAGCGCGCCGTCTGGGTGCTCGTCGTCGTGTCGGTGGTCCTCATCGCCGCCACGATCCTCGTCGCCGCCCGGCGCTGGCGCGCCGCCCTCGTGCTCGGCCTCGGCACGGCCGCAGCCATGGTCCTCCTGCGCACCGCGATCCGCGAGGTCGCCGCGGACGCCCCGCACCTGGTGCGGCGCCCGGGGGCCAAGGCGGCGCTCGCCGCCATCCTCGACGGCGCCTCGGCCACCCTCTTGCGCCTGGCCGGGGTGGTGCTCATCATCGCCCTCCTCGTCGTCGCCCTGACCCTGCTGCGGACGCGGTGGCGACGTTCCGACCTCGTGCTCACGGTGGCGGTCGTCGTCGGCACGGCCCTCGTCGCCGTCCTCGGCGTGCGGTTGTGGTCCATCGCGCTGGGCATCGCCGTCGGCATCGCGGTGCCGTTCGTGGCCCGGCGGGTCCTGCCGCCCGCCGCGCCCCCGCCCATCGACCCGACCTCGGCGGCCCCGCCCGCGGCTCCCCCGGCGGCCCCGCCCGCCGAACCATCCGCCCAACCGCCCGGCACGCCACTGCCGGCGTGACGCGCCCGCCGTGACTGGGCCATGACCGACGAGCACCCGCTGGCCGCCCTCGCGGCGACGTGGCGCGGCACCGGCGCAGGCGAGTACCCGACGATCGCCCCCTTCAGCTACGACGAGGACCTCGTCGTGGCCCCGGTCCCCGGACGGCCCCTGGCCCACTGGCGCAGCACGACCCGCGACGCGGTCACGGGCGAGCCCCGTCATGCCGAGAGCGGGTTCCTGCGCGTCACGGGCGCGGGGATCGAGCTCGTCGTGGCCCACGGCTTCGGGATCGTCGAGGCGTCGATCGGAACGTTCGACGGCGCGGCCCTCGTCTTGCGCAGCGATGGGCTGCTCGGCACGCCGTCGGCGAAGGACGTCGCGGCGGTCGAGCGCCGCTACGAGCTCGACGGGGAGACGATGCGGTACACCATCGCGATGGCCGCCGTCGGCGTGCCCCTCACCCACCACCTCCGGGCGGAGCTGCATCGAGCCTGAGGAACGGCGGCGGCTGGTCCAGGTACGGCGTCGACCGGGCCGCCGTCGGTGAGCAAGCGGGTCGCCACGTCCTGCAGGCGCCGCAGCTGCTCCACCGACCACGGCGTCAACGTCCACGGCTCGTACCGGGCCCGCGCGCACAACTGGGACCACGGCACCCACGTCACGTCGTCGACCTCGTCGGGGTTCGGTCGCGGCGGGCGGTCGATGGTCGCCACGACGACCGGGCACAGCTCGTGCTCGACGATCCCGTTCGGCATCACGGCGCGGTAGCGGTAGTCGTCCAGGGCGAGCGACATCCGCGTCGACGTCACCCCGAGCTCGTGCTCGAGGCGCCGGTCGACGGCCGCCCGCAACGTCTCGCCGGGTGCCGGATGGCCGCAACAGGCGTTCGTCCACGCACCGGGCCACGTCGCCTTCGTCGTCGCCCGCCGGCTGACGAGCGCCCGTCCCGTCCCGTCGAGCACATGGCACGAGAACCCCAGGTGCAGCGGTGTGGCGAGGTGGTGCACGGCCCGCTTCGGCGCCGAGCCGATGACGTGGAACGCCGGATCGAGGAGGACGACGTGCTCGTCAGCGCTCGCGGTCTGCATCGCCGCCCTTTCGTGAGGTGGGGCCGACCGGCGGGGCGCCGGCCGTCGGCAGACGTACGGAGCCGCGGCACACCCTGGATGACGACGCCAGCCGATCAGCGGTTGCAGAGCCGGGCGCAACGCCATCCGAGTGATTCGTGCGGGGGCCACCCGCAGCAAACACTCGAATGCACGAAACACTCGGATGAACCGGGCCCGGACGGCACCGGGCGTGGCGGGCGGCGGTGTCAGGACGCCATCGAGCTGGTGCGCCGCGGGGCCGGGGCGACCTCCTCGGCGCGCACGGCCGCACACTCGGCGATGACGGCGGTGAGCAGGTCGTGGAGCCGCTCGTCCGGGTCGGGGACGCAGGCCTGGGCGATCCCCGGCACCGCGATGCGCACGATGTGCGGGGCGCCGTGGCGGCGGAACTCGTCGATCGACCCGCCGACGCGGCCGATGAAGGACCGCGCCCACGCCGCCGCGAGCGGGGCGCTGGCGAGGGCGTCGACGCTCGCCGGGCGGAGGTCGCCGAGGGGACGGTGCTCCATCGTCGCCAGCGCTCGCTCGGCCGACAGCACGGACACCGCCATGACCTGCTGACGCTCGGCGGAGGCGACGGGGAGCGCGGCCGTGGCGCAGCACAGGGCGATCCGCGCGTCGGCTCGCGGGTCCGAGCGTCGTCAGCCCGATCACGGACGGGATCAGTGCCGTCAACCGCGACCGCTGCTGGTCGGACGTGTGGTCGTTGACCATGCGCGCCACACCCGCCAGCAGCGGGTGGGTGCAGCGCGGGTGGTCGCTCCAGCGTTCCCCGGCCAGGTAGGACGCCATCTCCATGAAGCAGGCGCCCTTGCGAGGGTTGCGGTGCCGACCGCGGGACAGCACCGGCACGAGCTCCGGAACACCTGCTGAGGCTCTGCGCATCGAGATACCTCCCCGATGGGTCGATCGGCTCCCAGTTTGCACCTTTTCGCGGGCCTGCACATCCCGCAGTCGTCAGCTCGGCGCAGCCACGCCCTTCGGCGACTTCTGGCCCATGAACCCGAACAGGTAGCCGGCGACGCGGCGCATCTGGATCTCCTCGGCGCCCTCGGTGATCCGGTAGCGGCGGTGGTGGCGGTAGATGTGCTCGAACGGCTTGTGGCGGCTGTAGCCGAGGCCGCCGTGGACCTGCATCGCCCGGTCGGCGGCCTCGCAGCACAGCCGGTTGGCCCAGTAGTTGCACATCGAGACCTTGTCGGAGGCCGAGAACTCGCCTTCGGTGTCGAGCTGCCAGGCCGTCTTCTGGATCAGCAGGCGGAGCATGTCGCACTGCGTCTGCAGCTCGACGAGCGGGAACTGGATGGCCTGGTTGGCGGCCAGCGGCTTGCCGAACGGCTTGCGCTCGCGGGCGTACTTGATCGACTCGTTGATGCAGAACTGGGCCGCGCCGAGCGAGGACGCGGCCTGGCGGATGCGGTTCTCGTTGACGAAGCTCTGCACGACCTGCAGGCCGCGACCCTCGGCGCCGAAGATCGTCGAGTCGTGGACGCGGACGTTGGTCAGCTTGATCGTGGCGTGGTCGGTCGGCATGTTGAACGTCCACAGGAACTCGACGATCTCGAAGCCCGGCGTGTCCGTCGGCACGATGAAGGCCGTGATGCCGGTGCCCTCGCCGGGCTTGCCGCTCGTGCGGGCGAAGATCACGTCGTGGGTCGCGTTGTGCAGCCCCGTGTTCCACGTCTTGTTGCCGTTGATGACCCACTCGTCGCCGTCGCGGTAGGCGTTGGTCTCCATCCACGTGGCGTCGGAGCCGTGGTTGAGCTCGGTGATGCCGAACGAGAAGCCGCCGCCGTGCTCGGTCATGCGCGGCAGCCAGTAGGCCTTCTGCTCATCGCTGCCGTACTGCTCCATCAGCATCACGCCGAGGATGTTGCCGACGATGGTGTGCTCGGTCTGCAGGTCGCAGTGCAGGCCGAGCCCCTTCGCCGCCAGGTGCTCGCGGATGACCGCCATGCCGAGGTTGGTGCCGTCCATCCCGCCGAGCCGCGCCGGGTACGAGTAGCGGTAGATGCCGGCGGCGTCGGCCCGCTTGCGGGCCTCGCGCATCAGGTCCTCCCACTCCTTGTTCGGCAGCCCGCCGCGGTCCCAGTCGGTGCGGGCGTCCTCGCGGCGGTGGTCGAGGAACCGGATGTTGTCGTTCTCCTGTTCGAGCGGCTTGATCTCGGTCTCGATGAAGTCGTCGATCTTGGCGAGGAAGGCGACGAGGTCCGCTGGCAGTTCGAAGTCCACGGGTGCTCCTTTTCGTCCCGCGCCATCGCGGGTTACCCGGATCCTGCCGTCTCGCCGGCCCGTGCGACGGGTCGTACCGCGCGCTCCCGACGGAGCGCGGGACCCGTCCTGTCCGTCCGGATCGGCCCGGATGGGCCCGAATCGACTGACAGTTCGGGGCCGCCGGTCCGCTCGCGCGATGCCGTGGTGGCAGATTGGGGGCGTGGCCCGGTTCGCCCAGCTCCTCGGCGGCGGCCACGTCGCGGTGCTCCGCGGCGACGACCAGCGGGCCGGTCGATCACCAGGACGCTGCGTCAAGACCGGCGTGCCGACCGATGGCGCGACGACCGTGCGGGCGGTCGCGCTGGCGCACGCCGACCTCCTCCACGTGCTCGCCGGCTCCGGGCTCACGCGCCTGCTCGCGGCGATGCTGCGGCGCCCGGCGCTCGATGTCGTGCTCGCCGTGTCGCCGCTCGCCTGGCGCCGCTGGCAACGCGCCCTGCTCGTGCCGATCGTCGGCGGCGCCGCCGGCGCGGCCCTGATCGTCGTCGGCGCCGCCACCGGCGCGGCGCCCTCGATCGTCATCGGTGCGGTCCTCGTCGTCGCCGCGTGGCTGCTGCGGGCGCGCGCCGTGGTGCGCTGGTGGGTGGGCGTCCGCTACCGCCCGGAGCGCGACGAGGTCGTCGTCCACCGCGCCGCGGCGGGCTTCGACGACGACGCCCGCCGGCTGTTCGCCCGCGCCGTGCTCAGGTAGCCACCCCGCCGGCAGCCACGACCGCCGCGCCGATCGCGGTCGGTCCGCCGTCACGTCGCGTGCCGCGCGCGCAGCAGGAGCAGGCGTGGGATCGCCGCAGCCTCGGGGAACGGCCACACGTCGGCGAGCAGCCGGGCGGGAGGCGGCGGCTCCTCCATGTCCTCGATCACGAGGCCGGCCTCGCCCATGGCGTGGACGTAGCGGCTCAGCGGGCGATGGATGAAGACGAAGTCGATCCCCGGGGCGACCGAGTCGACGACGATGTCGTCGTCGAGGTAGGCGCCGATCCGCCAGTAGTGCGCGCCGTGCTCGTGGTCGTCGATCCACGCGCTCCCCGGCGCCTGGAGCAGCGGATGGCCGAGCAGCAGCACGAAGCGGCCACCCGGCGCGAGCACCCTCGACACCTCGCGGAGCGCGGTCTCGAACGCATCGACGTGCTCGAGCGCCAGGCACAGCACGACGGCGTCGAACGCCCCGCTCCGCGCGGGGATGGCCTCGGCACGGGCGCGGGCGTAGACGGGTCCGCCGGCACGATCGCGGGCTGCGCTGATCTGGGACGACGTCGGATCGAACCCGACGACCTGGGCCCCGAGCTCGGCGACCCGCCGTGCGACCTGCCCCTCGCCGCACCCGACGTCCAGCACCCGGCGTGCACCCCGGACGTGGCTCGCGACCAGCGGGAGGATCTGGTCCTCGTACTCGACGTCGGCGCCGCCCGTGAACTCGCGCTGCCACCAGCCGGCGTGCTGCTCCCAGAGCGCCTCGTTGTCCACGCTGCCGACCCCGCTCAGCGCGCCCGGCGACCGCTCATGGCCGCCGACTGTACGGGACCCGCCCAGCCCGCGGTCGGGGTGGACCGTGCCCCCGGTGCGGCGACGCGGGAATGCCACCCGCGAATTGCTTGTTGACGCAAGTACTGTGAAGAAGAAGATCGGGTTCCTGAACTTCGGGCACTGGACGCCGTCACCGGCCTCCGAGGTCCGCACCGCCGCCGACAGCCTGCTGCAGACGGTCGAGCTGGCCGTCGCCGCCGAGGAGCTCGGCGCCGACGGCGCGTACGTGCGCGTCCACCACTTCGCCCGCCAGCTCGCCTCGCCGTTCCCGCTGCTCGCCGCGATCGGGGCGCGCACCGATCGCATCGAGATCGGCACGGGCGTCATCGACATGCGCTACGAGAACCCGCTGTACATGGCCGAGGACGCCGGTGCCGCCGACCTCATCGCCGGCGGCCGGCTCCAGCTGGGCATCAGCCGCGGTTCGCCGGAGCAGGTCATCGACGGGTGGCGCCACTTCGGCTACCAGCCGGCGCCGGACACCGACGCCAGCGAGATGGCCCGCCAGCATGCCGAGGTCTTCCTCGACGTCATCGAGGGCGCCGGCTTCGCCCAGCCGAACCCCCGGCCGATGTTCCCCAACCCACCCGGGCTGCTGCGGATCGAGCCGTTCTCCGCCGGTCTGCGCGACCGGATCTGGTGGGGAGCCAGCTCCAACGCCACGGCGACCTGGGCGGCGGCGCACCGCATGAACCTGATGAGCTCGACGCTGAAGGACGACGAGAACGGCAAGCCCTTCCACGTGCAGCAGGCCGAGCAGATCGAGGCCTACCGCAAGGCCTGGGCCGACGCCGGCTGGGACCACGAGCCGCGCGTCTCGGTCAGCCGCTCCATCATGCCGATCGTGTCCGACCAGGACCGTGCCTACTTCTGGCACCGCGGCGACGACGCCGACCAGATCGGCTACATCGACGCCACCACGCGGGCGATCTTCGGACGCTCCTACGCCGCCGAGCCCGACGTCCTCGTCGAGCAGCTCGCCGCTGACGAGGCGCTCGCCGCCGCCGACACGGTCCTGCTGACGGTGCCGAACCAGCTCGGCGTGGACTACAACGCGCACCTCATCGAGACGGTGCTGCGGGACGTGGCGCCCGGGCTCGGCTGGCGCTGACGCCGGCCCGCCCGGCGCGGAGGCTCGCCGGTCACCGTGACTCGGCGGCGGACGCCAGCACGCGCCGCGCCTCGCCCGTGGCGTCGGTGAGGGGAAGGGTCCGCCCGCGCTCCAGCTCGGCGTCGTACAGCGCTGACCCGGTGTGCGAGCGGGCCGCGGCGAGGAGCTCGTCGCACACGGCGCGGTCCATCGGGTACAGCGACAGCCCGATGCGCGCCATCGTCGTGTCGGCGGCGCTCTGCAGGCGGGTCGCGGTCGCCCAGTCATCGCCCAGGGCAGCGAGCCGTGCGGCGACGACCAAGGCCGACACGACCTCGCGGAGCGCGCCGAGCTCGAGCGCGAGGTCGAGGCACTCCAACTGACGTCGCGCCGCCGCGTCGTGGTTCCCGGCGAGCATCTCGATCTCGGCGAGGTTGCCGAGGTCGACGGCTCGCGCCTCGATGTTCCCGAGCAGCGCGGAGATCTCCAACGAACCCAGCGCGGCCTCGCGGGCCTCGTCGTAGCCAGTCTCCTCGCACGCAGCCAGGCACAGCACGTTGAGCAGGCGGGACCGGCCGAGCGCACTCGTCGTGCGACCGAGCGCGGTGTGGGCGCGCGACCGCGCCCCTTCGGTGTCGCGTCGGTGGATCGCGACGATGCCGCGGAACTGGTCGATCCGGCCGTCGATCCACGGCGGGACGCCGACGTCGGCGGCGAGGAGCTCGGCGTCGTCGAGGAGGTCGGCGGCGACGTCGATGAGGCCCTGATCGACGGCCAGGATCACGACGTCGACGAGCAGCGCCACCCTGGTCGGCGTTCGAGCGGTCAACTCGCGGAGGAGGCGGAGCCCTTCCTCGCCGCCCGCCCGGGGCGAGTCCTGACGGTGGCTGAGGACGACGGTGCACGCGAGGTGTTGGGCCAGCTCCTCGTCGTGCGGCGCCACGATCGGGATGAGGGCGCGCATGTTGTCGACCTCACGTGCCCGCTCGGCGACCAACTGGGCGTCGGACTTCTGCTGCTGTGGTCCGAACGAGTCGACGTAGTAGCGCCCGAGCCGGCTGGCGACCTGCGCCAGCTCGCCCGATCGGGCCAGCCGCCGTTGGGCGAAGGCGCGGATCGTGTCGAGCATCCGGTACCGCGTCGAGCCCGCGGCAGGCTCGGTGGCCACCAACGACTTCGACACGAGGGACCACACGAGCTCGGGGACGTCATACGGGTCGATGTCGTCGCCTGCGATCGCGGCGGTCGGCGCCTCCAGCCCGAACCCGGCGGCGAACACACCGAGGCGCCGGAAGGCGAGCTGTTCGTCCGTGCTGAGGTGCTCGTGGCTCCACGAGATCGTGTCGTCGAGGCTGCGATGGCGAGCGCTGACGGTGGGATCGTCGCTGCGCAGGAGCGTCGGCTGGCGGCCCAACCGAGCGAGGATCTCCGCCGGCCCGAGCACGTCGCAGCGCGCCGCCGCCAGCTCGATCGCGAGCGGGAGACCGTCGAGGAGACGGCACAGCTCGACCACCGTCTCACGCAGCGACTCGTCGAGCGCCGACGGGAGACCGGCCCGATCGCAGAACAGCTGCACGGCGGCATCGTGCGAGGTGAGCGGGGCCAGACGCCAGATCCGTTCGCCACGCAGACCGACGGGTTCGCGGCTGGTGGTCACGACCTGCACGCGTGGACAGGCGCGCAGGAGCTCGTCGACGAGCCGGGCGACGCCCACGGTGAGGTGCTCGCAGTTGTCGAGGATCAGCAGTGCGTGGCGCTCCCTGAGGTGCTCGAGCACCGTCGCCTGGGCGTCCCCGTCCTCCGTTGCCGGTGCCGCGACTGCGTCGGCGACGGTCCGGGCGATGAGCGCCGCGTCGCTCAGCGGTGCGAGGTCGACGAACCAGATGCCGTGTTCCCACGCCATCGCCGAGCGGAGCCCGAACTCGGTGACCAGGCGGGTCTTGCCGAGGCCGCCCGGTCCGACGACGCTCACGAGACGCGCTGCTGCGACCAGGTCGGCCAGCGCGCCGAGGTCCTCGTCGCGTCCCACGATGGTCGTCGGCGCCCTGACGAGGTTGTGGCGGTCCGCCGGGAGCACTCGGAGCGGGGGGAACCCGTCCGGCAGGTGTGGTCCTGTCACCTGGAACAGCTCGACCGGTTCGTCGAAGTCGCGGACCCGGTAGCGACCGAGCGTCGTCAGGACCCACGTGGTGGCGTCTCCCGTCCCCTGGGCCGCGTCCGCGGAGACGAGGATCTGGCCGCCGTGCCCGGCATCGACCACCCGCGCCGCCTGGTGCACGGCGAGCGCGATGTAGTCGTCTCCGTGCGGCGCCGCGAGGCCAGTGTGGAGCCCCATCCGCACGCGGATCGGCGCGTCCGCCGGCCACGGCTCGGACGTCAGCCCACGCTGACCCTGCGCGCAGGCGGCGATCGCGGCCATCGGGTCCGCGAAGGCGACGAAGAACGAGTCGCCGTCCGTCTTCACCTCGGATCCGCCGCACGACGCCCACGCGGCGCGGAGGATCTCGCGATGACGCTCCAGCAGCGGGGGATACCGGTCACCGATCCGTCGGAACAACTGGGTCGACGCCTCGATGTCGGTGAACACGAACGTGACCAGTCCCGACGGGAACGCGCTCGCCGCCGGTGCCGCCACCCCACCAGTATCACTCGCCGGCGCGATGGCGCAGGTGGTGGTTCTCATCGCGCGACCTCCGGACCTCGTGGCGACGGCGCTCGACGCCGTGCGCCGGAGCGTCCACGATGGGTGGGATGGGCACCACGCGTCGGCTCTTCCTGTTGCGCCACGCGAAGTCGAGCTGGGACCAGCCCGATCTCGCCGACCTCGACCGACCACTCGCCGCGCGCGGCGTCGCGCCGCGATCGCGCTGGCCGAGCACCTCCGCGGGCTGGCCCAGCCTCCGCAGCTCGTGCTGTGCTCGTCGGCGGCGCGGACCGTCGAGACGCTGCAGCTGATCCAGTCCGGTCTCCCGGCTGGCACGGCCGTGACCGTCGACGCGGCCCTCTACGGCGCCGACGCCGAGGAGCTGCTCGACCGCGTCCGGCAGCTCCCGAAGACCGTGGCGGCCGCCCTGCTCATCGGGCACAACCCGGGGATCGGTGACCTCGCCGTGATGCTCGCCGGCCACGGTGATCGCGCCCGGCGAGCGGCGATGGCGGCCAAGTTCCCGACGGCGGCGCTCGCCGAGCTCACGATCGCGCAGCCGTGGTCCGCCGTCGCTCCGGGAGCCGCGACGCTCGCGGGGTACTGGACGCCGCGCTGAGCGTCCGACGCCAGGCGCGATCCTGACGCGACGGCCCGGGTCGGCAGCGGCGATGGCGACCCGGGACGCCCTGGCGCGGCGTACGCTCGCGTCGGAGGGGAACCCATGCAGGTCTGGATCGATCAGGACTGCTGCACCGGCGCCGGGCTGTGCGTCGACCATTGCCCGGACCTGTTCGTCGTGCTCGCCGACGGCATCGGCTACGTCCACGACGGCGGCCTCGTGATCAGCGAGGCCGGTCGCGCGATGCCGGTCCCCCGCCGCCACGAGCGGGCCGCCATCGACGCCGTCGAGCGCTGCCCGGGCGAGTGCATCTACCTCGAGCCCGACGCGCCGCCACTCGACACCGACCGGGATGCCGACATCGTCGACGCCGAGATCGTCGAGGGCTGACCGCCTCGTCCGCCCCGCTGTCGCGACCCGTTGCGACCATCTCCACGAGGACGTCAGGGCTTCTCCATGACGTCGCGGCCGCCGTGGCGTTGAGTCGACGGCAGGGGATGTCGACGGGACGGAGGGACCTGATGGCGAGGATCGTGGTGGCGGGCGCGGGCATCGCGGGGATGTGCGGGGCGATGATGCTCGCCCGCGATGGACACGAGGTGGAGCTGCTCGAACGAGATGCGGCACCGCCGGTCGACCCGGCCGAGGCGTGGGACGGGTGGGTGCGGCGCGGAGTCGCCCAGTTCCGGCTGCCGCACGCGCTGCTGCCGCGGTTCCGCCAGGTGATGGACGAGGAGCTCCCGGACGTCGTGGGTGCGTTGGAGGTCGCCGGCGCGCGGCGTGCCAACCGGCTCACCGACCTCCCCGTCCCGATGACCGGCGGCTTCCGACCCGGCGACGAGCGCTTCGACACCATCACCGGACGGCGGCCGATGGTCGAGGCGGCGCTGGCGAGGATGCTCGACGGACATGCCGGCATCACCATCCGGCGCGGCGTGGCCGTGCGGGCACTGCGCACCGAGGGCGGACGCGATGGGTCGGTCCACCGGGTCGTCGGCATCGTCACCGACGACGGCCGGGGCGTCGACGCCGACCTCGTCGTCGACGCCGGCGGGCGGCGATCCACGCTGCCCGAGCTGCTGATCGCCGCCGGCGCCCGACCACCAGCGGAGGATGTCGCCGACAGCGGGTACGTGTACTACGCCCGGCACTTCCGCCGCGCCGACGGGCCGCTCCCGACGATGTTCGGGCCGCCGCTGCACACGTACGACTCGCTGCAGACGGCGACGCTGCCCGCCGACCAGGGCTGGTGGTCGGTCGTCGTCGTGGCCAGCGCTGGCGATCGCGCGCTCCGGCGCCTCGTCGACCCAGATGTCTGGCAGCGGCTCGTGGCGAGCTACCCGCTCATCGCGCCGTGGGTCGACGCCCCGGCGATGACCGGCGTCGACGTGATGGCCCGGGTCACCGATCGTGTCCGGCGGTTCGTGTGCGACGGGCAGCCCGTGGCGACGGGGATCGTCGCCGTCGGCGACGCTGCCGCGTGCACGAACCCATCCCTCGGCCGCGGCATCTCGATCGCTGCGATGCAGCTGGCGGCGCTGCGCCAGGCAGTGCGTGACGTCGGCACCGACGATGCCATGGGCCTGACGATGGCCTACGAGGCGCGGCGCGGCGACGGATGTCGACCCGTACCTGCACGACACGCTGCACATGAGCGCCCACCGCCTCGCCCAGCTGGAGGCGGGTGCGGCCGGCATCGCCTACGAGCCCGACGACCCGGCGTGGCGCGCCGGCGCCAGGCTGCAGGCGGCGGCGCCGACCGATCCCGAGCTCCTCCGCGGCGCGCTCGACGTCGGCGGGTTGCTGGCCCGCGGCGTCGACGTGATGGCGCGACCAGGCGTCGCGGCCAGGCTCGCGGCGGCCCCCGACACCCCGCCGTTCCCGGGTCCCGATCGCGACGAGGTCCTCGCGATCATCGGTGACGACGGCGAGCTCGGGCGGGCGCGGCTGCACCGCGCCGCGTCCTGACGCCCAGGCGATCGGCGCCGGAGGCCCCGCTACGGTCAGCGGGCCATGCAGCACATCGGGATCGTCGCCTGCAGCGCGGAGGGCGCCGCCCTCTGCTACCGGGAGATCTGCCGGCTCGGGCACGAGGTCGTCGGCCCCCACGACCACCCGCGGATCACGCTCGACTCGATCCCGCTGGCCCGCTGGATGCCGGCCTTCGACGCCGGTGACGACGAGGCGCTCGCCGCGGTGATGATCGAGTCCGTGGAGGTCGTGGCGGCGGCGGGCGCCGACTTCGCGATCTGCCCGGACAACTCGGCCCACGTGGCGTGGCGGTACCTCGAGCCGGCATCCCCGGTGCCGTGGTTGCACATCGCCCGTGTCGTCGGGGAGGCCGCCAGCGACGCCGGTTTCCGACGCGTCGGTGTGCTCGGGACGCGCGTCACGATGGGGGGCACCGTGTACGCCGAGGCCCTCGGCGCGGTCGGCATCGAGGTCGTCGTCCCCGACACCGACGATGCCGCCACGGTCGACCGGATCATCTTCGACGAGCTCGTGCCCGGCGTCGTCACCGCCGGGGCGCGGCGCACGTACCAGGCGATCATCGACCGCCTGAGCGCCAACGGCTGCGACGCCGTGGCCCTGGCCTGCACCGAGATCCCGCTGCTGATCGGCCCCGCCGACTCGTCGTTGCCCACGTTGGACTCCACCCGCCTGCTGGCCGCGGCCGCCCTCGAGCGAGCGCTCGACTGACGGGCGGCACCGCTCGGTCAGCAGCGGCTCGTCCGTGCTGTGTCAGCGGCGCGCGTCGCCTCAGACGTCGAGGCGGATCCGGACGGTGACCTCGTCGCCGAGGGTCAGGTGCTCGGCCCGCCGAACGGCCACCTTGATCGGCACCAGGTAGAGCTCGCCGCGCGGGAAGAGCGACGTCGTGAAGTCGGTCCGCCCGACACGGGCCGCGACGGGGATGGCCCCCCACCCGTAGGTGACCATCGACGACACGGCCTCGATCGCCGCGCTCTGCTCCTCGGGCACGGTGACGAAGTGGAACGGCGACGGACCTCGCCAGTGGATGATCTCGCCGCGGAACTCCAGGTCCATCGGGCCGAGGCTACGGGACGCTCACGGACGGCCGCCGAGGCACGCGATGAGTCCGGCGGCGACCGGCCGTCGTACTGAGACCCCGGCTGCTACGGCCGACCGACCAGATTGGAGCGCACCCGATGGCGACGATCACCGCCAGCATGTTCATGGCCCTCGACGGGGTCGTCGACCCGGGCGTCGGCAACTGGCACTTCCCGTACTTCAACGACGAGATGGGCGCGGCCGTGTCGGGCACGCACGACACCGACGTCATGCTCTTCGGCCGCGTCACCTACGACAGCTTCGCCGGCGCCTGGCCCGGCAGGGAGGCAGCCGGGGAGGAGGACGCGGCGTTCGCCAAGCAGCTCGGCGACATGCGCAAGATCGTCGTCTCCCGCCAGCAGCTCGATCTCGGCTGGCGCAACAGCGAGCAGCTCGACGGCGATCTCGTCGACGTCGTCACGGCCCTCAAGCAGGATCCGACGATCAGGCGCATCGCCCTCAGCGGGTCCACGTCGATCGTGCGCCAGCTGCTCGACGCCGGGCTGCTCGACGAGCTCCACCTGTTCGTGCACCCGGCGACCGCCGGTTCCGGGCTCCGGCTGTTCGAGGCCGGCGACCCCGCCCGGTACCTGCGGCTGCTGAGCTCGCAGGCGTTCAGCACGGGCGTGGTCCACCTCGTCTACGCGCCCGACCCCGAGCCGCCCACGGGCACCTACGACGACGCCAAGCAGACCCTGCCGCAGGAGTGAGCAGGCGCGGCCACCCGGGTCGCTCCCCCGGTCTCTCCGGAGACTTCGTTGCGCGGCGAGCAACGAAGTCGGCTCGAGACCGAATCGTCGCGACGCGCCTCGTCAGGCTCGCCAGACGTCGTGGTGCGGGTTCGGGTCGCCGTGCCCGGTCGTCGTCGTGACGAGACAGCGGGTGATGTCGAGGCGGAACAGGGTCTGGGCAGCCAACGACTCCGGGGCGATCGGGATCGTCGCCCGCTCGGCGAGGAACTGCTGCTCGACGACCGCGCGCTGCGCCGCATCGTCGTCGACCACGACCGCCCGACCGGTCAGGTACGCGGCGTCCTCGTTGTCCTCGCACGGGAACGAGTGCAACGCGTAGCGGCCGTCGCGCCGCAGGTCCGCCTGCTTCGGACCCGGTACGACGAGCAGGTACAGCTCACCGTCGCAGATGACCGGGCACAGCGGGTGGACACGAGGTGCGCCCGAGGTGTCGACCGTGCCGAGGAACGCGAGGCCGACCCCGAACTGGTAGAGCAGCTCCTGGGAACGGGCGGCGAGGCGCGGCGCCACCACACCGAGCTCGGACCACGACGCCATCGCGAGCACGGTCGCGCACCGGGGATCCGCGGTCAAGGCCGGCGGTTGCGCCCTGGTCCCTCCGCTCGACCGTCCACCTGGTTGCGGCGAGCGCAGCTCGATCAGCGCTGCCGGCGACCGCGCCCGGTCCGTCAGGTCAGGAAGTCCTCGACGAGCTCGACGAACACGTCGAGCTGGTCGTGCTGCACCCAGTGGCCGGCGCCGTCGACGGCGACGTGGCGGGCGTCGGTGAACCCGGCCACGAGCGCGTCCGGGTCACCGCCCGACCGCATCCAGCTCTCCGAACCGGTGATCAGCAGGACGGGGCAGGCGATGTTCCGCCACAGCTCGCGGACGTCGTCGGACGGCAGGTCGAGGACCTGGCTGGTGTGGATGTAGTTGTCGAACTTCCACGTGTACGTGCCGTCCTCGTTCTGGTTGGCGCCGTGGATCGTCAGGTGCCGGGCCTGGTCGGCGGACAGGTGCGGGTTGGCTTCCAGCATCCGCTGGTAGGCGTCGTCCAGCGCCGCGTAGCGCCGCGGCTGGCGGGTGGCGAGCGCCCGTTGGGTGCCGATCCACGAGCGCATCCGCTCCGGGGCGTCCGCCCGCCCGTGGCCGGGCACGATCCCGCCCCAGCCCTCGATCACGACGAGCCGCTCCACGTCGGCCGGGAAGGTGCCGGCGTAGCGCATGGCGATGTTCCCGCCGAGGGAGTGCGCCACGATCCGCAGCGGCGCGAGGTGCTGCTGGTGGACGAGCTGGGCGATGTCGTACACGAACTCCGCCGGCGCGTACATCGAGCCGGCGCTCCACTGCGAGTCGCCGTGCCCGCGCAGGTCGGGGGCGATGATGTGGTAGCGGTCCTGCAGGCGCGCCGCGGTCCAGTCCCAGTTGTGGGCGTGGTCACGGTTGCCGTGGATGAGCAGGAGCGGCGGACCGTCCGGGTTGCCCCAGTCGAGGTAGTGCAGCCGGAGCCGCTGCGAGAAGTAGGAGTGCGACGTGGGCCCCGGCATCCGGCCGAGCCTAGGCAGGGGCGTGCGGCGCGACGCGAGTGCGTGGCGACGGGTAGCTTTCGGCCGCGTGACGGGTCCCGTCGAGACGCCGCAAGCGGGACTGCTCGCGCTCGGCACGTCGTCCCACGCGTACCTCGAGCTCGATCTCGTGCCCGGCGCGGCGCCGCCGGACCTGGTGCGCAGCCTCGCCGACCTCCGCGAGCCGCGCACGACGATCGGTGGGGTCAACCTCGTCGTCGGGATCCGACCGGAGCTGTGGCGCGACGGCGTTGCCGGCGAGATGCCCGCCGGCCTCCACGCCTTCGACCGCCCCGTGACCGGACCGGACGGGTTCGCGATGCCCGCGACGCAGCACGATGCCGTCCTCTGGCTCGCCGGCGCGGCCTACGACGTCGTGTTCGACGTGGCCCGCCGGGCGATCGCGGCGCTCGCCGCGGTGGCGACCGTCGCCGACGAGACGTCCAGCTGGCCGTACCAGCACGACCGCGACCTCACGGGGTTCATCGACGGCACCGAGAACCCGAGCCTGGCCCGCGCCCCGACGGTGGCCCTCGTGCCCGCCGGCGTGCCGGGCGCGGGCGGGTCGGTCCTGCTCCTGCAGCGCTGGGCCCACGACGTCGCGGCGTGGGAGGCCCTCTCGGTCACCGCCCAGGAGCTCGTGATCGGCCGCCGGAAGGACACGTCCGAGGAGCTCGATCCGCGCCCGGCGTCCTCGCACGTCGCTCGCACCGACCAGGACGACGCGGGCGACATCTTCCGCCGCAACATGCCCTACGGCACCGTGACCGCGCACGGCACGATGTTCGTGGGGTTCGCCGCCGAGCAGCGGCCGCTCGCCACGATGCTCGAGCGGATGGCCGGCATCGACGGCCCGCGTGACGAGCTGACCCGCTACTCGACGCCCGAGACCGGCGCCTACTACTTCGTGCCTGCCCTCAGCGCCATGCATCGCCACGCCACCGATCCCGACGACGACTGATGCGGACCGCCCACGGCCGCCCGGGAGCGCGGCTGGGCGGCCGCCGTGCGGGGCTAGCGTCCGACCGGCAGACGGCGCGCGGGAGGTGCGATGGACGAGCCGACGATGCACTGGCGAGGGATCAACCACCTGGCCCTCGTCACCAGCGACATGGACGCCACGGTGCGCTTCTACCACGGCGTGCTCGGAGCCCGCCTGGTCGCCACGATCGGCACCCCGTCGTTCCGGCACTACTTCTTCTCGTTCGGCGAGGAGACGACGGTGGCCTTCTTCGAGTACGCCGACGCGGCGATCGAACCGTTCGCCAAGCCGGCTGGCGTCCCGGACCCGCGGGCCGTCCAGTTCGACCACCTGTCGCTGAACGTGGCCGACGAGGAGGCCCTGCTGGCGCTGCGCTCCCGACTGAAGCGGTCAGGATCCGAGGTCACCGACGTCGTCGATCACGGGTTCATCCGCTCCGTGTACTTCACCGATCCCAACGGGATCGCCCTCGAGGCCTCGTGGTGGACGCTCGACGCGACCGGCCGCGACGCCGACTACGGCGACGACCGCCTGTTCGCCGACCCACACCCCGTGCCGGCCGTCGCCGAGCTGCGCGAGGACGGGCGGCTGGCCCGGGTCCCCCGGACGCGGCTCGTCTGACGGGATGCCGAGGTGCTGACGACCGACGACCGCTTCGTCGTGACCCACGCCGGCAGCCTCCCTCGGCCCGCCGCCCTCGCCGCGCTGCACGGGCGGCGCAGCCGCGGCGAGCCCGTCGACCCGGCCGAGCTGCAGACGGCGATCGAGGCCGCCACCGCCGACGTCGTCGCCCGCCAGGTGGCCGCCGGCATCGACGTCGGCAACGACGGCGAGCAGTCGCGGGAGAGCTTCTTCACGTACGTCCAGCACCGCATGACGGGTTTCGGCGGCAGCAGCCGCCGGCCGCTGATGCGCGACCTCGCCGAGCACCGCGACTTCCTCGAGCTCGCGCTCCCCCGCCGCCAACGGATGCAGGTCGACCTGATGCACGCGCCGGCCGCGGTCGGCCCGGTCGCCTATGGCGACACCACCGAGCTCGACGCCGAGTGCGCCCTCGTCGCCGACGCGCCGTTCGCCGAGACGTTCATGACAGCGCCGTCGCCCGGGATCGTCGTGACGGCGATGGAGGACCAGTACTACGGATCGCTCGCCGAGTACGTCGGCGCGGTGGCGGTCGCGTTGCGCACGGAGTACCGCGCCATCGTCGACCGTGGCCTGCTCCTGCAGATCGACGCTCCGGACCTGGCGATGGAGCGTCACACGCTGTTCGCCGACCGACCGCTCGACGACTTCGTGTCGTTCGTCGGCATCGTCATCGGCGCGATCAACGAGGCGCTCACCGGCATCGATCCGTCACGGGTCCGGCTGCACGTGTGCTGGGGGAACTACGAGGGACCGCACACCCACGACGTCGAGCTCGACGTGATCCAGCCGCTCCTGTACGACGCCCACGTCGGGGCGCTGGTGATGTCGATGGCCAACGCCCGCCACGCCCACGAGCACCGCTGCTTCGAGCGCCGGCCGCTGCCCGACGGGATGGTCCTCGTGAGCGGCGTCATCGACACGACGAGCAACTACGTCGAGCACCCCGAGGTCGTCGCCGAGCGGCTGACGACGGTGGCCCGCGCGATCGGCGACCCGCGTCGGTTGATCGCCGGGACGGACTGCGGGTTCGACACGTCGGCGGGGATCGGTGACGTCGCGCCCTCGGTCGTCTGGGAGAAGCTGGCTGCGTTGCGCGCGGGCGCCGACCTGGCGTCCGCGCGCATCCTCTGACCGCGACGAACGGCTCCGCCACCGACGCGTCAGGCGGGGACCAACGTGAAGACCCAGATGAGCAGCGGCAGCTGGGTCTGCGACTCGATGCGCAGACCGTGGGCGGCGAAGAGCCGCTCCCACTCGGCCTGGGTGCGCTCGCGCCCACCCTCCGTGAGCGTGAGCATCAGCACGTCGACCGCGGTCGTGAGGTCGTCGCGCGCCTGGGGCTCGAGGATGCTGTCGACGACCCACACGCGGCTCTCGGGTCCCATCGCCTCGCGCACGTTGTCGAGGATCGTGCCCGCCGCGTCGTCGCCCCAGTCGTGCATGATCGCTTGCATGACGTAGCGGTCGCAGCCGGCGGGGATCGCGCCGGGATCGAAGAAGCTGCCGGCCGCGGCATGCCACCGGTCGACCGGGAGGTCGGCGAGGACCGCGGGGGCGCCGGCGACGACGTCGGGCAGGTCGAACACCGTGCCGACGGCTGCCGGCGCGGCGTCGAGGAGCGCCCGCAGCAGCCGGCCGGTGCCGCCACCGACGTCACAGATGCTGCGCACGCCGTCGAGGTCGACGGCCTTGACGACCATCGGGCCGGCCACCGACGACAGGGACTGCATGGCGGCGTCGAACGTCCGGCCGGCATCGGCGCGGTCCTCACCGAGCCAGTCGAAGAACGGCTTGCCGAGAGCGACGCGAGCAGCCGATCCACCGTCGCGCACGGCGTGGATCACCTCGTTCCAGATGTCCCAGTGCCAGTCGGCCGCCATGAACCTGACCCAGTCTCGCAGCGACTCGTCGTGCTCGGCCTGGAGGGCCCGGGAGCGGGCGTTGAGCCGATACTCGCCGCGGCGGGTGCGGACGAACCACCCGCGCGAGGCCAGGAACCGCATCACCCGCTCCGTCGCGTCGCGTTGCGTGCCGCCGCGATCGGCGAGCTCGGCGGCGGTCACCGAACCCGTGCCGATGACGTCGGGGAGGCCGAGCTCACAGACCACGCCGAGGAGCTTGATCTCCGCCAGCAGGAACGTGCGCTCGGCGAGGATCCCCTGCGGTGGCACGATCGAATCGGCCATCCGGCGCACCCGCGACCGCAGCGCGAGGGCGCGCTTGACGACCGCGGTCGGTGGGATGCGCGGTGACGTCGACGAACCCATGCAACCTCCAAAGGGGCCGGCTCCCACACCGGAGGGCGCCAGTCTGCCAAACGTTCGGCGGGCCTCAGCCGTTCGCGGCGGCGGCCGGGCGACGGCGGCCCAGGACGAGGGCCGCGATCCCGGCGACGAGGCCGAGGCCGCCGACGACCAGGGCGACGATCGCGAGGGTGTCGCTGCCGTCGTCGCTGCCGCTCGATGCACCGTCAGCCGCGGCGTCCGCGTCCGCATCGGCCGCGACGAGCTGCACGGTGGGCGCCGGGTGCTCCGGCTCGGCGCCGCCTTCGGCGGCCGTGTCGATCCAGGCGACCTCCTCGCCGCTCGAGTACGTCTGGATCGCCGGGAACGCGAGTTCGCCGACATCCGTGGGCATCTGCCCGGCGGAGATCCAGAACAGCTCGAACTGCCCGGGTGCGATCTGCGTGTCCCCGGTGGCGGTCCAGGTGATCGTGTCGACCACCTCGGTGATCGACCCGCCCTCACCGTCGAGGGGCGTGGCGAGCTGGCGGGTGGTGGTCGTGATGTCCCAGCCCGCAAGCGGTTGCACCGAGACGTAGGCCAACGGGTGATCGGCGGGCAGTTGCACGCTGAGCTTCACCGTGCCGGCGTCATCGCGCTCGTTCGGCACGCTGAAGCCGAGCTTGGCGAACGAGCCCTGGGCCACCGGACCCAGCGTGTTGATCGTCACGTGGGCGTTCGCCACCGACGACCACAACCCGACCACTGCCGTCACCGCGGCCGCTGCCGCGAGCACCTTCTTGACCACCCCGACCACGACGCCTCCTCTGTGAGCCTTCGGCATCCACAGTCGCCGCCGGAGGCGCGCCAGTTCCCGGAGAATCCCGACCGCGTGCGGCCCGCCCCGTCGGAGGTCGCGCCGCCGGAGCGATGGAGGGGCATGGCCACCACCATCAACCCCGTCGTCCACTACCGCGACGTCGCCGCCGGCGCCCGCTTCCTCGTCGAGACGTTCGGCTTCGTGCAGCACGAGGCGCATGCGGGCGACGACGGCGCCGTGCAGTACGTCGAACTGGCACTCGACGGGGCCCCGCTCGGCCTCGGCGCGCTGGCCGAGGGCTCGATGTTCGACACCGGCCCGGCCGTCGTCTACATCTCGCTCGACGAGGTCGACGGGATGCACAGCCGCGCCGTCGCCGCCGGCGCCGAGATCCTCATGGCGCCCACCGACCAGGACTACGGCTCGCGCGACTTCGTGGCCAAGGACCACGAGGGCAACGTCTGGTGCTTCGGCACCTACCGACCGGGCTCGCGCTGAGCCGCCGGCCCGACGTCACATCCCGAAGCTTGCGGGCGACGACACGCCAGACCCGCCTGGCCGGCTGACGTCGCCGACCGCTCCGCGGGGATGGCAGAGTCGCGGGACGATGACCGACAACGTCGCCGCGCAGTACCTCGCCGCCCTCTCCGAGCACGGCATCGAGTCGTTGTTCGTCAACGCCGGCACGGACTTCGCGCCGATCGTCGAGGCCTACGCCCGCAACAAGGAGGTCGGCGGCGCCACGTTGCCCACCCCGGTGGTGTGCGCCCACGAGAACCTCGCCGCCGGCATGGCCCACGGGGCCTACCTGGTCTCGGGCCGACCGCAGGCGCTCATGTTGCACGTCAGCGTCGGCACCGCGAACGCGGTGTGCGCGGTGGCCAACGCGGCGCGCGAGCGCGTGCCGATGCTCGTCACCGCCGGACGTTCGCCGATCCTGGAGGACGGCGCGCTCGGGGCCCGCGACATGAGCATCCACTGGGCGCAGGAGCTGTTCGACCAGGCCGGCATGCTGCGCGAGGTCGTCAAGTGGGACTACGAGCTGCGCGACAGCCGCCAGGTCACCGCCGTCGTCGATCGCGCCCTGAGCCTCGCCACAGCCCATCCACGCGGGCCGGTGTACCTCTCGCTGCCACGCGAGGTCCTGGCCGGTGCCGTCCACGAGCCGCGCCCCGAGCACCACCGCACGCCCGTGCCGGCCACGGTGCAGCCCGACCCCGCCGCCGTCGCGGCGCTCGCCGACCGACTCGTCGCGGCGACGTTCCCGGCGATCGTCGTGACCGCGTCCGGTGCCGAACCGTCGTCCGTCGCCCTGCTCGACGACTGCTGCGAGCGCTACGCGATCGGCGTCGCCGACCATGCGTCGCGCTACCTCAACGTCCGGTCCGACCACCCGCACCACCTCGGCGGCCAGGTCGCGGCCGTGCTCGACCGCGCCGACGTCGTGCTCTTCATCGAGTGCGACGTGCCCTGGATCCAGACGCGCGCCGCACCGCGTGCCGACGCCTTCGTCGCCCAGGCCGGTGTCGACCCGTTGTTCGGGCAGTACCCGATGCGGACCCACCGCGCCGACCTCAACATCAGCGCCACGCCGGCCGCGCTGCTGACCGCACTCGGCGCGGCCCTCGCCGAGCGGGCCGACCGGATCGACCCGGCGCGGGCCGAGCGCATGCGCGACGCGGGCCGCGACACGGCTGCGGCACGCGAGCGGTTGCGGCGCCACGCGACGAGTGACGCCGACGGACCGATCACGAAGGCGGCCATCTCCGCCGCCCTCGGCGCCGCGCTCGACGAGGACGACATCGTGTTCAACGAGTACGTCGGCGTTCCCGACCTCCTGCGACGGACGAACGCGGGGACGTACTTCTTCCTGCCGGCGTCGGGCGGGCTCGGGTGGGGCCTTCCGGCGGCGCTCGGCGCCAAGCACGCCGCCCCGGGCCGCACCGTCGTCGCCACGCTGGGCGACGGGGCGTACGTGTTCGCCAACCCGGCCGCGTGCCACCACGCCGCCGCGAAGCACGACCTGCCGGTGCTGACGATCGTCGCCAACAACAGCAACTGGGGCGCCGTCGACCTGGCGACCCGCTCGGTGTACCCCGACGGACGCGCCGTCGGGTCTGGCGAGGGCCGGTTCTCCGACCTCTCGCCGAGCCCGGACTTCGCCGCCTACTGCACCGCGTCGGGCGGCCACGGCGAGACCGTGACGAGCGGCGCGCGGCTCACCGAGGCGATCGCGGAGGCCCTCCACGTCGTGCGGGCCCAGGGACGCCAGGCCCTGCTCGACATCCGCTGCGACTGAACCCACGCGGCGAAACGCGGTCGCCGACGGCGCGACGGGTGTGCTGGGCTCACGTCTGCCGCCGCGAGCGAGGGGGACCGTCATGCACCACACGTCACTGTTCATCGATCTGGGAGCTGCCGATCTGGAGGACGTGACGCGACGTGAGGACGTTGAACCTGGGGATCCTGGCGCATGTCGACGCCGGTAAGACGACCCTGACCGAGCGGCTGCTGCACGCCGCCGGCGTCATCGACGAGATCGGTCGCGTCGACGACGGCACCACGCAGACCGATTCGCTGGAACTGGAGCGCCGGCGCGGGATCACGATCAAGTCGGCCGTCGTGTCCTTCGTGGTCGACGGCGTGACGATCAACCTCCTCGACACGCCGGGGCACCCCGACTTCATCGCCGAGGTGGAACGGGTGCTCGGTGTGCTCGACGGTGCCGTCCTCGTCGTGTCGGCGGTCGAGGGCGTGCAGCCGCAGACGCTGGTGCTGTTCCGCGCCCTGCGTCGGTTGGGTGTGCCGACGATCGCCTTCGTGAACAAGCTCGACCGAGTCGGCGCCGACGACCGCCGCGTGCTCGACGCGATCGCCGCGCGCCTCGGTGTCGACGTGCTGTCGATGGCCACGCCGCGCGACGTCGGCACCAACCGCTGCGCCGCGACGGTCCATGACCTCACGGACCCGATCGCGGCGGCGACCGCCGTCGAGCTGCTCGCCGCGCACGACGACCAGATCCTGCACCGCTACGTCGACCGGACGCCGATGGCCGCGGGCGCGCTCGTCCGGGCGCTCGCCGTCCAGACCGCTCGGTCGCGCGTCCTGCCGGTGTACTTCGGCGCCGCGCTGACGGGCGTCGGCGTCGCTGACCTCCTCCACGCGATCCCGACGCTGCTGCCGTCCGCGCGCGGCACGGCGGACGGTCACGCGTCGGGAACGGTGTTCAAGATCGAGCGCGGCGCTCGCGGCGAGAAGATCGCGTTCGTGCGGCTGTTCGCAGGGACCCTGCGGACGCGAGATCGCATCGGGCTCGGTGCCGACCGGTCCGAGCTCGACAAGGTCACGGCCATCGATGTCTTCGACCATGGCACGACGCGGCGCTGCGCCGCGATGCATGCGGGGCAGATCGCCAAGGTCCGCGGCCTGGCGACGGCGCGCATCGGCGACACGTTCGGGCCACGCGCCCACACGGCCGTGCAGCACGCCTTCGCTCCACCGACGCTGGAGACCGCAGTCGTGCCGCGCCACGCCGAGGACTCGCGCGCCGTGTTCGAGGCGCTCGGCGACCTCGCCGAGCAGGATCCGCTCATCAACCTCCGCCAGGACGACGCGCGGCACGAGTTGTTCCTGTCGCTCTACGGCGAGGTCCAGAAGGAGATCGTGGCCCAGACGTTGGAGGGCGACTACGGCCTCGCCATCGAGTTCCGACCGACGACGCCGGTCTGCATCGAACGACCGAACGCCACCGGTGCAGCGGTCGAGCTGCTCCCCGTGCGTCGGTCGCCGGCGCACCCGTGGCTGGCCACCGTCGGCCTGACGGTCGCCCCCCTTGCGCCGGGCTCGGGCGTCGTGTTCGAGCTCGCCGTGGGCGTGACGTCGATCCCGATCCACGTCTTCGACAGCGTCGACGTGTTCCGCGACGTCATGCGGCGCACCGTCGAGGACACCCTGCGCCAGGGCCTCCAGGGTTGGGAGGTCACGGACTGCCGAGTCGTCATGACGGAGTGCGCCTACCAGGCGCCGCCCCGCAAGTGGCCGGGGACCACCCTGTCGGACTTCCGCCTGCTCACCCCACTCGTGCTGATGGCCGCGCTGCGGCAGGCCGGGACGACCGTGCTCGAGCCCGTCCTCGCGTTCCACCTGGAGCTCCCCGCGACCGACCTCGGCCCGGTGCTGGCGGCGCTCGGTGAGCTCGGAGCCCGCCCCGGGTCACCCACGACGGATGGCACCACGTCGGTGGTGGACGGCGTGATCCGGGTGGCCCGCCTCCACGACCTGCAATCGCGGCTGCCCGACCTGACGCGCGGCGAGGGCGTGCTGGAGTCGGCGTTCGCCGGCTACCAACCGGTCGAGGGCGTTGCGCCAACCCGCCCACGCACCGATCGCAACCCACTCGATCGCGCCGACTACCTCCGCCGCGTCAGCCGCGGGCCGTGAGCGGACGGACGGTGCGGCAGCGCACCCCGGTCGCTCAGCGCCCGTGGAAGACCGGCTCGCGCTTGGCGACGAACGCCTTGGTCGCCTCGCGATGGTCTTCGGTCTGCCCGCAGTGGATGTGGTGGGTGACCTCGAGGTCGAGGCAGTCGTCCAGGTCACCGCTCATCGCCCGGTTGAGGTTCTCCTTCATGTACCGGTAGGCGACGGTGGGACCGGCGGCCAGCCGCGTGGCGATGGCTCGCGTCGAGGCGGCGAGCTCGTCGCCGGCACAGACCCAGTTCGTCAGGCCGAGCCGGAGCGCCTCCTGGGCGTCGACCCGATCCGACAGGTAGTAGAGCTCGCGGGCCTTCGCCGACCCGACGAGCTGGGTCAGGAAGTAGCTGCCGCCGTAGTCGCCGGAGAAGCCGACACGGGCGAACGCGGTCGTCATGAACGCCGAGTCGGCCATGATCCGCAGGTCGCACGCCAGCGCCAACGCCAGCCCACCACCTGCCGCAGCGCCCGGGAGCGACGCGATGGTCGGCTTCGGGATCGTGAACAGCTTGCCCGAGGTGGCCTGCTGGTTGACCCGTTGACGATGGATCGCCCCGTCGATCGTGTTGTCACCGACGGTCCCGTCACCGCTCGCCGCCATCGCCTTGACGTCACCCCCACCGCTGAACGCGCTGCCCGGCGCCGGTGAGCACGATGCACCGCACCGCCGGGTCGAGCTCGGCGGCGGCGAGCGCGTCGGCGAGGGCGGCCGTCATCGTGCCGGTCATCGCGTTGCGCGCCTCGGGTCGGTTCATCGTGAGCGTCAGGACCCCGTCGTCGACGGCTGCGAGCAGCTCCGTCGTGCCGGTCTCGATCTGTGTTGCCATGTGCTCTCGCCTCCGTGCTCGGCGCCCCAGGGTAGGGATCCTGGGTCACCACACGTGTGGTCGACCGCGCGGCTGGCGACACGGAACGTGTCCGCCGCCCGCCCTCATCCCTCGACCCACTCGAGGAGGTCGCCGGGTTGGCACTCGAGCACGCGGCACATCGCGTCCAGCGTGCTGAAGCGGACCGCCTTGGCGCGGCCGTTCTTCAGCACGGCCACGTTGGCCGGCGTGAGCCCGACGCGTTCGGCGAACTCGCCGACGCTCATCTTGCGCTTGGCCAACTCGACATCGACACGCACCACGATCGGCATCAGATGACGGCTTCCAGGTCGGTTCGCAGCATCGCGGCCTGCTCCAGGAGGGCGCGCATGACCAGCACCACCATGCCGACGACGCCGACCCCGATCGACAGCATCATCAGCAGGAGTGGCAGACCGGGGTCGTCGGCGCCGATGCCGACGTCGACGAGCACACCGACGAGCACGGCCCAGCCCGTGGCGATCGCCGCCAGGATGGCGTCGACCCACCCGAGCGCGGCCTCGCTGAAGATGCGATCGCGCCGGACCAGCGTCAGCAACCTCCAGGTGCACACGATCACGACGTGGGTGCACAGGACCCAGAACACCGAGATGGCGGTCAGCGGCCAGCGCAACGAGGCGTCCTCCGGTGACTCCTCGGCCATGTGGGCGAACTGCCCCGGCAGCGACATCGTGCCGCCCACGACCGTGCCCGGATGTACCGACGGCGTGCCTCCGTGGGTTTACGGGCGAAGGCCGTCCGCGACCGGTCGGTCGCCGCCGGTATGGCGCGGCCAGTGGCGACGGCACAGCCGCGATGTCCGGAGCGCTCCTCGCCATTGGGACATCGATGTTCCACGAGGAAGGTGGCGGTCCGCATGTGCTCGCCTTCGGACCCGTGCGGAGGGGCGCCGCTGCACCATCGGCGGCTCCGGATGCCCGCGGGATGTCCTGATTTCAGCCGTATGGGTGTTTACTCTTGCTGTCCAAGTGTCTGTGAATGGAGGCGACGGTGCCGACGAAGAAGACGGTGAAGCGTTCGATGTCCGATGACCACAAGGCGTCGCTGGCGCAGGGTCGTACCGAGGGCCGAGCGGTCCGGAACTACCTGGAGGCGCTGGCGACCCATGCGCCGAAGCGAGGCCGGCGGCGCACGGTCGACTCGGTGGATCGGCGCCTGACGGCGATCGAGGCCGAGCTGGAGACGGCCGATGCGGTGCGCCGTCTGAAGCTGGTCCAGGAGCGCCGCGACCTCGAGGCGGAGCGCGACGTGCTGGCCGCGCCGGTCGACCTCGCCGGGCTCGAGGATGCGTTCGTCGAGATCGCCGAGTCCTACAGCGCCCGCCAGGGCATCAGCTACCAGTCGTGGCGGGAGATCGGCGTGCCGGCTCAGGTGCTGGCGCGAGCCGGCATCAGCCGCAGCCGCTGACCGACCCGATCCCACCTGACCGCCAGCCGGTCAGGCGATCCAGCTGCCGCTCGCATCGGAGCGGTGGCCGAGCACGCGATAGGTCGCATCGACGAGCGACTGCCCACGGACGTTGAGCAGGATGCCCTTGCCCATGCGGTTCATCGAGTAGCCGAACGCGAGCCCGCACGACGGGTCGGCGAAGCCGATGCTCCCGCCCGCGCCGACGTGACCGAAGGCGTGCTCGCCCACGATGACGGAGTCCGAGTCGGGACGGGCGCGGTTGTCCATGCTGACCATGAAGCCCATCGCGAACCGCGTAGCGATGCACAACGTCGCGTCGCGGTTCACCGCACTCGACACGCGACGCATCCGGTCGAGGCCGTCGCGGTCGACGAGTTGGCCGCCACCGAGGGCGAGCGGGGTGTACATCCCGGCGAGGCCGCGGCCGTTGGTGATGCCACCGCCACCACCGATCTCGGCGGCGTGCGCCGCCCGACTGTTCGGGTCGAACCGGCCCACGTTCGCGATCGCGAGGGAGGGCACCGACTGGCGATCCGACACCACCGCGAGCTCGAACGCCGACAAAGGGTCGCCGTGCTGGCGCGGGGTGGCCGTGACCGGGGCGACGCGGTGCTCGTGCTCCTCCGGGAGCCCGATCCAGAAGTCGATGCCCAGCGGGCCGGCGACGGCCTCCTGGAAGAACGTGCCGAGCGAGCGGCCGGCGACCCGGCGCACGAGCTCACCGACCGTCCAGCCGAAGTTGATCATGTGGTAGCCGTGGCGGGTGCCCGGCTCCCAGAACGGTTCCTCCGCCTCCAGGCGGGCGACCATGCGGTCCCAGTCGTAGAGCTCGCCGGGCGCCACCTCGCCGCGGAGCACGGGGACGCCGACCGAGTGATCGAGCATCATCCGCACCGTCGCCGTCTCCTTGCCGGCACGGGCGAACTCCGGCCAGTACGCCGCGACCGGGGCCTCGAGGTCGAGCATCCCGCGCGCCGCCAGCACGTGCGCGCACAGCGCGGTGGCACCCTTGGTGCAGCTGTGGACGATCGAGATGGTGTCACGCTCCCACGCGGCACCGGTCGTCGGGTCGGCCACGCCGCCCCACACGTCGACCAGCGCCTCGCCGTCCAGCGTGAGGCTCAGCGACGCGCCGACCTCACCGCGCTCGTCGAAGTTGCGCACGAACTCGTCGACCACCGGCGCGAACCGCTCGTCGTAGGTGCCTGCGACGCGGCCGGCGGCGAGCTCGCGGTCGAGGTCGACGGTGGCGCTCATCTCACGACGTCCCGTTCAGCAGCGGCTGGCGTGGTCGGGGCGGGCATCGCCGCATCCTGCCATCGCCCGGTGATGAGGGCCGAGGCGGCACGACGCCGGCGTACCGGGGACCGGGGTCCGCCGCCGGTCAGTCCCGCGGGATCCCGCCCGCGTCGGGCGGGTTGTCGGCGGTGAGGATGGCTGCGTAGCGCGGTTCCAGCGCCGTGACCATGGCCATGTCGGTGAAGATCCAGAACCGATCGTCCACCACGGCATCGTGCACCAGGTCGGCCACGCGGGCCGGTGCCATCCCACTGTTGAGCTGGTCGCGGACGAACTCGCGGATCGCCGCGACGCGCTCGTCGTCGGGCTCCTCGTCGAGCGCACGTGGCGCCGCCCACTCCGGGCGGTTCCGGTAGGAGGTCGCGATGTCCGTCGCGACCCACCCGGGGCACAGGCAGGACACACCGACCGTCGCGCCCTGCGCCCGCAACTGCTGGTAGAGGCCTTCGCTGAGCGAGACGACCGCCCACTTGCTCGCCGAGTAGGCGCTGTGCCCGGGGTGGTGCCCGGCCATCGACGCGGTGTTGACGATGTGGCCGTCGCCGTGCTCGAGGAGGTGGGGCAGGAACGAGCGGTGCCCGTGGACGACGCCCCACAGGTTGACGCCGAGGACCCAGCGCCAGTCGTCGAGGTCCACGCCCAGCCCGGTCATCGAGCCCGCCACGCCGGCGTTGTTGCAGACGAGGTGCACGCGCCCGAAGCGCTCGAGGGCCGCGTCGCGCAACCGATCGACGGCCTCGGGGTCGGCGACGTCCGTCGGCACGGCGAGCGTCTCGACCCCCAGCGCCGTCACGACCTCGGTGACCTCGTCGAGCCGCGGCACCTCCACGTCGGCGAGGACGACGTTCATGCCGGCGGTGGCGAAGCGCTCGGCGAACGCCCGCCCCATCCCGCTGGCGGCGCCGGTGATCACGGCGATCTTGCCGGCGAGGTCCTTCACGGGACGAGTCTCGAGCGCGTCATCGCGCCATTCCAACCGACGCGCCCGCACCCGGCGGCATCGAGCGCCCTCGTCACGGCGACGCGTGGCCGCGACCAGCGTGGGGGGCCGCTCCGGCTGACCACGCCGGCGGGGCGCTGCCTAGGGTCGGCGGCGTGAGGTTCGGTGTGTTCTACGAGGTGCAGCTCCCCACGCCGCACCGCGACGGCGACGAGACGCGGATGTTCCGGGAGGCCCTCGAGCACGTCGAACTGGCCGACCGCCTCGGCATCCACCACATGTGGGCGGTCGAGCACCACTTCCTCGAGGACCATGCCCTGTCGTCCGCCCCGGAGGTGTGGCTGGCGGCCGCGGCGGCACGGACGCGTGACATCCGCATCGGGCACGGCATCGTCTGCACGCCGCCCGGCTTCTCGCACCCGGCACGCATCGCCGAGCGGATCGGCACGCTCGACCAGGTCTCGGGCGGCCGTGTCGAGTTCGGCACCGGTGAGAGCTCGTCCCGGATGGAGCTGGAGGGCTTCGGGGTCGACGTCGACACCAAGCGACAGGCCTACCTCGAGGCGGTCGAGCAGATCTGCAACATGATGGCGATGACGCCGTACCCGGGCTACGACGGCGACTTCTTCTCGATGCCGTGCCGCAACATCGTGCCCAAGCCGGCGCAGCGGCCGCACCCGCCGCTGTGGGTCGCCGGGAAGCCTGATGTCGCCGCCCGCCACGGCATGGGGTGCCTGGGCTTCAACGTCGTCGGCGGCAACCAGGCCAAGGTGATGGTCGACCAGTACTACCGGACGCTCGTCGACCAATGCGTGCCGATCGGCCACGCCGTGAACGCCAACATCGCCGTCCTCGCCACGCTGCACTGCCACCGCGACCCCGACGTCGCCCGCCGCAACGGCGAGCACCTCAAGTTCTTCGGCTACACGATCGGCAAGTACTACCTGAACGGTCACGTGCGTCCCGGTCAGGACGGCGCGTGGGACGAGTTCCTCGCCGTCAAGGACTCGTACCCGGAGATGGGCGACAGCCCGACCAGCGCGATCGGCACGCCCGAGCAGATCCGCGAGCACCTGCGCGCGCTGCAGGCGGCGGGCGTCGATCAGGTCATGCTGATGCACCAGGCCGGTCGGCTCGACCACGACGCGAACTGCCGCTCGCTCGAGCTGTTCGCGACCGAGGTGATGCCGGAGTTCGTCGAGCACGACGCGGCGCGCGAGGCCGCGAAGGCCGATCGGCTGGCGCCGGCGATCGAGGCCGCGCTCGCCCGCAAGACCCACCTCCCGATGCCGGCCGAGATCCCCGCGGTGGCGGCGTACGGCCGCTTCAGCCACTTCCCGACCGACGAGGACCGCGCCGTCGAGGCCGCCGCATCCGACACCCTCGGCGCCCTCGGCGTCTCCTCGTGACGCGATGCCCGACGCGACCGTGGCGCGGGTCGGCCGGCACGGCCGGCGGATCCACCGCTCGGTACCGTGAGGCGCGGTGAGCAGCCCGACTCAGCAGTTGCACCCGGCGGCGACCGTCGTGGTCGTGCGCGACGGGCCCGCGCCCGACGGAGGAGCACCATCCATCGAGACGCTGATGCTGCGCCGCAACGAGCGCGGCACGTTCGGGGGCATGTGGGTGTTCCCGGGCGGGCGCGTCGACGCGGCCGACACGGATCCGACCGCGCCGGACGACGAGGTGGCAGCCGGCCGGCGGGCCGCCGCCCGGGAGGCCGCGGAGGAAGCGGGCCTCGTCATCGATCCCGACGCGATGGTGCCGCTGTCGCACTGGCGACCACCGTCGACCGTGCCGAAGGGCTACGCCACGTGGTTCTTCGTCGCCGCCGGTTCGGACGCCGACGTGCAGATCGATGGCGCCGAGATCCACGAGCACGCGTGGCTCCCACCGGCGGAGGTCCTGCGCCGCCGCGACGCCGGGGAGGTGACGCTCGCGCCGCCGACGTTCGTGACGCTCACGCTGCTCGCCGAGCAGACGACGGTCGCCGGGTTGTTCGCCGCGCTGCGCGAGGCCACGCCGGAGCGGTTCCACACCCAGATCGGCACGGACGGCGAGACCAGCACGGCGTTCTGGCACGGCGACGAGTCCTACGTCGCCGAGCCCGGACCGGCTGACGCCCGGCACCGCCTCGTCATGGCCGCCGACGGCTGGCGCTACGTGCGCTCGCCGAGCGCCGGTGACCGCGGCTGAACGACGCGTCGACCGCCGCTCGGCGTCATCCGCGAGTGCGATGATCGAGGTCGTGGGCGGGCCGGCACGGGCGTTGCCGGGCTCCACCGAGCACGACGTCCGGGCCGGCTGCCGACCCGCGGCGCGGTGCCGCGCTCTAGCCTGCGGGGATCGACGTGATCGGTTGGCTGCTCGAGGGCGATCCCGCCATCCGCTGGCAGGTGCTGCGTGACCTCACCGACGCCTCACCCGACGACGTCGCCGCCGAACGAGCGCGCGTGGAGCACGAGGGTTGGGGCGCCCGGTTGCTCGCCCTCGAGGACGCCGACGGGCTGTGGGCGGGCGGCGCCTGCTTCCCTGCGGCGTACACGGGTGGCGAGCCGGGACAACCGTGGACGGCGACGATGCACACCCTGCAGACGCTGCAGATCCTCGGCCTGGACCCGGCGTCCGAGTCGGCCCGCCGTGCGATCGCGCTCGTCGCCGAGCACGGGCGCTGGGAGCACGCTGGGCAGCGCTACTTCGACGGCGAGGTCGAGCCGTGCATCAACGGCCGCACGATCGAGACCGGCGCCTACTTCGGGGTCGACGTCACCCCGATCGTCGAGCGGATCCTCGCCGAGCGGCTCGCCGACGGCGGCTGGAACTGCGAGGCCGAGAACGGGTCGGTGCGCTCCTCGTTCGACACGACGGTCAACGTGCTCGACGGGCTCCTCGAGCTCGAGTCCGCGACGGGCGGGTCCGACGCGGTGCGGGAGGCTCGGCGCGGCGGCGAGCAGTACCTCTTGGAGCGCGCCCTGTTCCGGCGCAGGACCACCGGCGAGGTCGCCGACCCGGCCTATCTCGACCTGGCGTTCCCGTACTACTGGCACCACGACGTCATGCGCGCCCTCGATTACTTCCGCCGCGCCGGCGGGGATCCGGATCCCCGGATGGCCGATGCCGTCGAGGCAGTGCGGGCCAAACGGCAGCCCGACGGACGGTGGCTGCTCGACCGCGTCCACCCGGGCCGCGTCCACTTCGACCTCGAGGACGGCGTCGGCGTGCCGAGCCGTTGGAACACGCTGCGCGCCCTGCGCGTGCTCGACTGGTGGGAGCACGGCGCGCGCTCGACGGCGTGACCGCAGCACGTCGCGCTGATCCTCCCGCCGCCGTGGGCACGGTCGTGGACGCCATCGTCGTCGCCCGATCGCAGTAGGGTCGCACCGTGGTCGATGGAGCTGGGGGGCCGGGGCCGGATCTGCGCGACGGCCCGCTCACCGGCATCAGGGTCGTCGACATGACGGTCGCGATCCAGGGACCCCACGCCGGCGCCTACCTGGCCGACATGGGCGCCGACGTCGTCAAGGTCGAGCGGCCGGGCGGCGAGCTCAACCGCTACGTCCGCGGGCCCGGTTTCGTGGCCGCGCCCGAGGTCATGGGCACGCAGTACGTGGCCATGAACCGCGGCAAGCGGGGCATCGTCGTCGATGCCCACAGCGAGCTCGGCGCCGAGGTGATGCGACGGCTCCTGGCCCGGGCGGACGTGTTCGTCACGAACTACCGGCGCGAGGCCCTCGAGCGCATGGGGCTCGACTACGCGCGGCTCGCGGCCGACAACCCACGCCTCGTGTACGCCCGGGTGTCGGGGTTCGGCCCACGCGGCCCCGACGCGGACAAGGCGATGCTGGACGGCGCCGCCCAGGCGCGCGGTGGGCTGGCGGCGATCTCGGGACCGTCCGACGGTCCGCCGATGCCACCGGGCGCGGCGATCGCCGACCACTCGGGTGCGATGCAGCTGGCGCTCGGGATCATGACTGCGCTGTTCGCCCGCGAGCGGACCGGACGCGGGCAGGAGGTCAACACGTCGTCGCTCGGCGCGCTGATGTGGATCCAGGCGTGGGAGATCACCCACACCACGATGGGCGACGAGGCACTGCGTCGGGAGGGCCAGCACAGCCCGAGCATCCGCTGCCCGTACGGGATCTACGAGACGAAGGACGGTGGCGCGTTCCTCCTCGCCGTCGCGATGAGCGACGCGTCGTGGGACGAGTTCTGGCTGTTCGTCGACCGGCCGGAGGTCGTCCTCGACACCCGCTGGAACAACGGCGCCAAGCGCATCGGGGCGCGCGGCGTGACCGACGGCGTCGACGAGATCCGCCGGCACATGCGCGAGGCGTTCGCGACGAAGACGACCGCCGAGTGGGCGGCGTTCCTCGCCACGCAGCCCGAGATCATCTACGAGCGGATCCAGGACTACGAGGAGCTGGTCGCCGACCCGCAGGTCGCCGCCAACGGCTACCTCGTCGACGTCGACGTGCCGAAGTTCGGGACGGCGGGCGTCGTCAGCAACGTCGTGCACCTCAGCGACACGCCGGGGGCCGGCGTGCGTCGGCCGCCGCCGCTGCTCGGCGAGCACACCGCCGAGGTGATGGACGAGCTCGGGTTCTCCGGCGCCGAGATCGACGCGGTCGTGGCGTCGGCCGTCGGCTTCGACGCCCAGATCATCGCCGCCATCTTCGACGACTGACCGGCGCGCGACGTCGGGCCCGAGTTCCGATCGGGACGACGGTGCCGTTATACCCACGCCATGGAGACGGCGCGGCCGGAGGTCGCAGCATGGACGGCCCTGGTCGACGGGCTGCGCGACGCGGGTGACCGCCTCGCGCGCGACACCGAACCGCTGGACGAGGTCGAGCGGGCCGACGCCCACCGGGCGATGCTGCGCGCGATGACCAACCTGCTCGGGCGCTTCGAGGTCGACCGCGAGCGCCCGGAGCTCGTGGCGTTCAACGGGTGGCGCCAGAAGTTCCTCATGGACAACCCCGACTTCCGGTACTGGGTGGCCGACGTGCGCGCCGATCGGCGCTACCGCATCGCCGGCAACCGCGGCGACGCGATCTACCTCTCCGTGACCGCCTACCGCAGCGGAGGCACCACCGATGCACAGGCCACGGCGCGGCTGGACAGCGATCGGCTCACGTTCGATGGCGGCGGGAACTTCGCCATCACCGTCGGAGGCCGCCGCCCGGCCACCGGCGACTGGCTCGAGCTGCCCGACGGCGCGTCGTCGCTGTGGGTGCGGCACTTCCACGACGACGTGCACGCCGACCGCCCGGGCTGGTGCGCCATCGAGCCGCTCGACGCCACGACGGTCCCGGCGGTCATCGATCCGCCGCGGTTCGCCCACCAGGTCGAGCGGCTGGCGAGCACGATGTCGTCGCTGCCGCGGCTCCTCGCCGCCGCGGTGCGCGCCGATGAGGCGCACGTCAACGAGCTGCGGGAGTGGTCGGAGATGACGGGCGGGGCGGTGTTCACCGAGCCCGGCATCCACTACCTGCGCGGCGGGTGGCAGCTGGCACCCGGCGAGGCGCTCGTGATCGAGGGCGACGTCGTGCCGTGCCGGTACTGGAACGTGTTGCTCTACAGCCGCTTCCTCAACTCCCTCGACCATCGGTCGCGCACGGTGTCGCGGACGGGGGCGACGGCGACGGTGGAGGACGGCCGCTACCGGTTCGTGCTCGCCGCGGAGGACCCGGGCCGGGGGCACGGTGACTGGCTCGACACGGAGGGCCGGCCGTTCGGGATCGTCGTCGTCCGCGTGCTGCAGCCGGAACGACCACCGGCCCTCCCGACGAGCCGTGTCGTGACGCTCGACGATCTGCGCGGCGGGCGATGACCGGCTGGCGACCCGCACCCCGCACCGCCGCCGCGCAGGAGCGGTACGCGTCCGCGGACGCCGACCGGCTCGGGAGGCCGGAGCGGTACGTCGTCGGCGTCGAGGCCACCGACCTCGTGCTCGCGCGGGCCACGAGCGGTCGGGGCCCGGCCGAGCTCGGTGACCCCGCCGACTGGCGACCGGGCCTCGACGCGTACCTCGGCTCGGCCGGCGAGGACGGCCGGCTCAACGCCCTCGGCGCCCGCATGGTGCAGGAGACGGCCGTGGCGAAGCTCCGCGCCCGGGTCGCCATCGACGCGCACCTCCGCGCCCATCCCGACGTGGCGACACGGAGGGTCACCGCGCCGATCGTGATCGTCGGCGGTTGGCGGACGGGCACGACGTACCTGTTCCGCCTGCTCGCGACGGACCCGCGCCTGCGGGCCCCGCTCCCGGCCGAGCTGTCCGTGCCGTGGAAGGTCGCCGGCATGGATGCCGCGCGCCGCGACGCGCTGATCGATGCCAGCGGCGCCGCCCACGACGTCCTGCACCTGCTCAACCCGGACCTCGCGAGCGTGCACGACTCCGGGCCCCGGCTGCCCGAGGAGTGCGTCCTGGCGATGGGCACGACGCTGCGCAACTGGGGGTTCCCGTCGACGACCCGCCTCGACGGGTACGCCCGCTGGTTGGCCGGGCAGGACCTGGCCGGCGAGTACGGGCGGCACCGTCGCGTGCTGCAGATCCTCGACGCGGGCGACGGTCGCCGCTGGCTCCTCAAGGCTCCCGCCCACACGGCCGAGCTCCCGCACTTGGCAACAGCGGAACCGGGGGCGTGCGTCGTCCACCTCCATCGCGACATCGTCGAGACGGTGGCATCGGGCGCGAGCCTCTTCGCGACGTTCCGCTCCATCTACAGCGACGACGTCGACGGCGCCGACGTCGGCCGCTTCCAGACCGAGCAGACCGAACGCTGGCTCGACCGGGCGCTCGCCTTCCGGTCGACGCCCCAGGCCGCCCGCGTCAGCCTCCTCGACGTGCGCTACGAGGACCTCGTCGCCGATCCCGCCGGCACGCTGCGTCACATCTACGCGGCGGCCGACGTCGACCCGCCCGATGTCGAGGCGATGGTCCGGAGCTACGACGTCGAGCATCCCCGCGACGCCCATGGCACCCACCGCTACACCCCCGAGGACTTCGGGCTCGACCCGGCGGGACTGCGCGACCGCATGGCGACCTACGAGCGGTTCCGGCGCGAGCTCGGCGACCGGTAGCGCGCCGGCGGGCCCGCATCGTCGCGTCCCGCGCCGCGCGTGGACGGCTCGACTGTGACAGGATCGGCGACGTGCTGCTGGAGCGTTTGCGTCTTCCCCGCCACGAGTTCGAGACCGCCAGCGGGTGGTCGCTGAAGCCGCAGGGTGCGTGCCGCGGCGACGTGTGCGTGCCGCTGCCGGCTGATGCGGTGGAGGACGACGTGGTCGACGTCCGTGCCGTGGCCGAGCGGCTCGGGATGCCGCTCGTGCACGACGCCGACGCCGGGCTGTGGGCGCTCGGGCCGGAGACGCTGAGCGGGCACGCGCTGCCCTCGGCGGAGGCACCCGAGCTGGTGCTGCCGACCATCGACGGCGACGAGTTCCGCCTGTCGTCGTTGCACGGCACCAAGGTGGTGCTCGTCGCCTGGGCGCCCTATTGAGGCTGCTCCCGTGACCTGCCCGTGTGGCAGGCGTTGCGCACCGAGCTCCGGCCCCTCGGCCTGGAGATCGTCACCGTCGGGATCGACGCGGCCGGTCCGGACGAGTGCCGGCCCTTCATCGAGGCGGCGCAGCCCGCGCACCCCTCGCTCGTCGACACGACGCACCGGCTCGCTGAGCTGTTCGGCGTCGTCAACATCCCGAACGGCGTGTGGATCGACGAGCAGGGCACGATCGTCCGGCCCGCTGAGCCGGCGAACCCACACCCCCAGTCCGCAGAGCGCCCGTACCGGCCGGCGGAGGGCCTGCCCGACCACATGAACGAGGTCCTCGACGAGGCGTCGCGCATCAAGGTCGACGGCCGCTACGCCGAGATGGTGCGCGACTGGGCCGCGCGCGGTGCGGCGAGCACCTACGTGTTGGCGCCCGAGGAGGTCGTGCGTCGCTCGCGACCGCGGGACATCACGGCCGCCGAGGGACAGGCCCACCTCGAGCTGGGCGCGGTCCTGTGGGCCCGCGGTGACCGGCACGGCGCCGAGGCGCACTGGCGCGAGGCCCACCGCCTCGATCCCGTCAACTTCACGGCCAAGCGGCAGGCCTGGTCGCTCGCGGTGCCCGACGCCGGTGCGTTCGCCCGCTACTGGCAGGGCCCGCTCCCCGGCCACGAGGACGAGTGGCCCTACGAGAGCGATTGGCTCGGCGAGGTCCGCAGCTTCGGCGCCGAGCACTACTACCCGCCGCTGGACGCGTGACCGGCCGCGGCGCGGTCGACGGACCTCGGCGAGTCGGCAGTGTGATCCGGCCCGATCCGGCCGATCTGCACTGACAGGACGGGGGTCGGGCGGCGGGGCGATCGGCACCGAGCGCCGCGCCGAGCTGACATCATTCGGGAGATGGACGACGCCTCGCCGGCTGGTGTGATGGGGACGCTGACCATGCCCGCGGACGCCGCCGCGGCGGCCGCGGACCTCGCCGCGATCGAGGACCGCGGCTACGTGGTCATCGAGCGGGCGGTCGGTCCCGACGTGCTCGAGGCCATCCGCGGCGAGCTCGCCCCGTACCTCGACGGCGGCCGCGAGTCCTACCGCGGGCGCAACGACTTCGAGGGCTTCTCGACGAACCGCGTGTACGGGCTGCTCGCCAAGGCGCCGACCGAGGCGACGCTCGTGACCCATCCCCGGGTGCTCGCGATCCTGGACGTGATGCTGCGGCCCGGGTACCTGCTCAGCGCCAACCTGGCCATCAACCTGCTCCCCGGCGAGACCGCCCAGGACGTCCACTTCGACGACACGTTCTATCCCGTGCCGCGGCCGCGCGCCGCGATCGGCGTCAGCGCGATCTGGGCGATCGACGACTTCACCGTCGAGAACGGCGCGACGGAGGTGATCCCCGGCAGCCACCGCTGGGGGGACGTCTCGCCGCCCGCCGACGCCGAGCTGGTGCCGGTCGAGATGCCTGCCGGCTCCGTCGTCGTGTTCGCGGGGACGCTGTGGCACCGCGGTGGCGCCAACAGGACCGACCGCCCACGGCTGGCGATCACCCCGCAGTACTGCGAGCCGTGGGCCCGCCAGCAGGAGAACATGATGGCCGTCGTCGGACCGGCGGCGGCATCGATGCCACCCGGCCTGCAGTCGTTGCTCGGCTACTCGCTCTACCCGACCACGGGCGGCACCGCCGTCCTCGGCCACATCGACGGGCGCCACCCGCGCAAGACGCTCGCCACCGACGGGCCGCTCGACGCCTGACGGAGCGCCGCGCGTACGCTGAGCTCGGCATCGACGACCGGGCCCTCGCGCTCGGCGAGCTCGCCCCCGGGGTCACTCCGGGTCGGCCTTCGTCGGCGGCCTCATCGGGAGTGAGGCAGGATCGTTCGCAGGCGACATCGGCGAGGCGGCCGGCCTGGTCGCCGGCTCGATGGCGGCGCGACGCGCCACCGACGCCGGGTCCGGGCTGCCGTCGACGATGATCATCAGCGTGTGCGCCACGACCGTCTACGGGTTCGCCGGGCGCCGCTCGCACCTCAACTCGGGCATCGTGTTCCGACTCTCCCGCGCCACCCTCACCGCCGAGGTGCACCAGCGCCCGAACGTCCGCGTGCTCGACTTGGTCGACGCGTCGAGCGGCTCGCGCCTCGAGCTGGAGGGCAACCGCCTGCCGGTGACCCACAGCAAGGACGTGATCGAGCTCCTGCGCTGAGGTGCCGCGGCCGCTACGAGTCGAGCCCGTCGTCCGACCGGCCTCGCAGCGCGGCCAGGACCGCGCGGTCGTGGGCGCGGCGGATGGCGTCGTGGCGAACGTCCACGCCGACCAGCGCGCCATCCGGATCGCAGTGCGGGGCGTCGAGCGGCCCGGCGTCGGCGAACACGTCGCGCAGCCAGTGCGTGCGCTCGCTGAACCAGTAGCGCAACAGCGCGACATCACCGTCGCCGATGTCGCTCACGAACCCCTCGGCGGTCAGGAAGCCGGCCCATGACAGGTGCACTCCGTCGAGGTCGGCTGCGACGGCGGCCCAGTCGGGGACGAGGTGCCGCCCGATCGACGCGCGCGCCCCGTGCTGCCCGTCGATCGCGAGCAAGGGGTCGAGCGTGCTCCGGCGCTGGTTGATCCCAGGCAGCTCCCACTCCGGGTGCGGCCGCCCGGTCGCCGGGTAGGTGGTCACCAACCGGACCCAGTCCGCCGGGCGATGCACCTCGAACACGCGAGCGCCGGGCCGCACGGGCAGTTGCCAACGGCTCACCGGATCGGGCTCCAGCTCCCACGCGCCGATCAGGTCGCCGTGCACCTCCGACGGCGGGTCGGACACCGTCCACATCCCGGCCCACGTGAACTGGCCCGCCCCGTACACGTCGTCGAACGCCCGGAACCGCGGCCCGGCGAGGACTTCGACGGTCTGCGACCCGCTGTGCCACCACTGCTGCGCCGCCGGGTCCAGGGGCCGGTGCAGCACGACCTCGAACCGGGCCGCGATCGTCTCGGCGATCGGCCGTCGAGCCTCGGCGTGGCGCAGTGCCGCGGCCAGCACGGCGGGCGCGTCCGAGATCCACGGACCGATCCGGAACGCGGCCGCGTCGACGGCGACTGCGAGCAGCGAGCCCAGCGACGTCTCGGCCACTGCGTCGGCCGCCGCCGTGACCGCGGCCCGATCGCTGTCGGTCGGAACCATCCATGCTCGCACGTCGCGACGGGCTCCCCCTTCGAGCATCGCCAGCAGGGCCGCGCCGGCGGGCGCGGCGACGAGCGCCTCGACGAAGCCGGCACCAGGGTCCACACCGTCACCGTAGGGACGGACGGGAGTCTCGCTCGTCGCGGGTGACCATTGACCCCCGGGCCGGACGGGCGCACGATGAACGTGCGCTGTTCGGGTGGACAACGCGAACGGGAGGTGTCATGTTCATCGTCTCACGTCGCCGCGGCATCAACCAGGCCCGCGGCCGGGCTGCCGTCGCCACCGCTGTCGAAGCAGGTTCTCGCGCCAGCGAGATGCTCGGCATGCCGGTGTTCGTGTGGTCGTCGATCTTCTCGATGGACGGTGCCGCGGTGTCCTGGAGCGCCCGTGCCGAGCACCTGGCCGACGCCGTCGCGATCGACGACACGCTGTTCGGCGACGCCGACTTCGCCCAGTGGGTCGAGGAGAACGACGGCATGTTCGTCGGTCCGACCGCCGACTCCATCTGGCAGGTCGTGCACGGTGCACCGACGGGACCGCCGAAGCAGTACTTGCAGGCGACCCGCGCGGTGTGCGGGAACGGGACCGTCAGCGACGCGATGGCACTCGGTGTCGAGCTCGCCGAGGCCGCGGCGGGCATCACGGGCGTCCCGGTCATGTTCGTGACGGGCGTGACCGGCGCGTACGGCGCGGTCGGGTGGCTCTCAGGCGTCGATGACCTCGCCGACGCCGAGGCTTCGAACGCCGCGCTGGCCGCCGACCACGACTGGCTCAAGCTCGTCGACCGGGCCGGGCACGCGTTCGCGCCGGGTACCTCGTCGGAGATGCTGCGCCGCATCGGCTGAGGTCTCATCCCGATCGCCGGCGGGTGTTCACGGGGGGCGACGGGCGCGTGCGCGCGGTGACGAGGAGGTGGGGACCGATCCCGAGCAGGGCGGGGACGGACTCGACGGCGCGCAGGACGTCGAGGACCAGCGCCCGTCCGTCCGGATCGTCCATCCGCGCGTCGAGGTCGGCCAGGGCGAAGGCGATCCCTTCGACGGCGACGAGCGATGCCACCTCGAGGCCCGACTCCTCCACCTCCTCGCGGAGCTGCTGCGGTGTGTGGGCGTACCCCGTGAAGCTGGCGTCGTGGACGGGCGGCATGATGCCGCTGCGCTCCACCTCGTCGATCATCCCGACGACCTCGGGGTGCTCCAGATGGATCCGCTCCACGAGCATCCCGTGGAGGCGGGGTGCCCAACGCGAGATGGCAGCCGCGTAGACGACGCCGCGGTCGCTCGCGACCCGTCGCGCTTCGCGCAGCGTCCGGATGCGCTCGACGCCGTCCGTCAGGTGGTACAGCGGACCCAGCAGCAGCACCGCGTCGAAGGCGCCGTCGGGCAGGTCGAGGGCGCGGGCATCGCCGACCGCGGCGTCGACGCGGGTGCCGTGGCGCGCCCGCACCTGCTCGACGTGGTGGGAGACGACATCGCGGTGCACGACCTCGTACCCGGCGTCGACCAGCCAGTCCGTGTAGCGACCCGGCCCGCCACCGATGTCGGCCACGCGCGCGCCCGGCGGCGGCAGCGTGCGCTGCAGGATCTCGACCGTCCGCGCGAACTCGACCCGACCGACACCGCGCGTCAGACGATCACGTTCTTCGTCCCGGGCGTAGTAGGCCTGCATCGGAGCGTCGACCATCCCGCATCTTCTCCGGCGCTCGCGCGGCCTGGCCAGCCGATTTCGCCGTTCGCTCCGGATGCCGCAGTCTGCGTCACCGTGGACCGAGCCGGCCTGCAGCCTGCTCGAAGAAGTGCTGGGTACGTCGTCGCCGGTGCGCTTCCGCAGCCGGTTCCAGGCCCCAGTCACCCATCGTGGCCAACGCGGCAGCCGACACGTACAGCTCCCACAGCGGGAGCTCCTCCAGCTGCAACCGTCCAGTCGAGTCGCGCTCGGCCGCGAGGTAGCGGTCGGTGAACCGGTCCATGGCCGCCGCGCCGTACCGGCAGAGGAGCTCCACCCGGGCCGTGGCGAGGTCCGCGAGTGGATCGCCGAGGCAGGCGTCCTCCCAATCGATGACGGCGACGAGGCGTCCCTCCTGCCACATGACGTTCCCGGGCCAGTAGTCGCCGTGGAGCAGGACGGGGCGGTTGCCGCCGGGTTCGACGTCGGCGGCGGCAGCAGCGGCGGCGAGCTTCGCCCGGGCCCGTCGACCGGCGTCGGTCGGCGGCAGGTACGCGGTGACCGCCGCCCGCGGATCCTCGATCGGCGCCAGCTCGGGCACGTCCAGCACGCCGGCGTCGAGGGCGTGCAGGCGGACGAGGAACTGCGCCATCTGGTCGAGCGCCGCCGGCACGTCCGCGGTCGCGAGATCTGTCGTGCCCTCGACCCATTCGATGAGCAGGTACGGCGCCGTGACCGTCGCGGTGTCGTCGCACAGGTACGGCTCCGGGACGGCCAAGCCCTCCCGGTGGAGGGCGGTCAGCACGCGGAACTCCTTCGCGGTGACCGTCCGGTCGTGCTGCTTGAAGTCGGCACGGTGCTGGCGGAACACGACCCGCCGCTTGCTGCCGGCCGGCGTGGCGATGTCGAGCCCGACCACGTTCGCCGAGACACCGCCGGTGAGCTCGTGGGCAGCGACGAGCCGACCGCCGGGCTCCAGCGCGGCGACTGCGTGCTCGATCCCGGACAGCACGTCCACGTCGAGCACCATAGAGCTCGTCCCGACCAGCGACCGCCGCGAGCGCGGTTTCGGCGCCCAGTTCCCGCTCGCCGAACGAGGGTGCGCACCTGGCGCGACACCGGCGCGTCGGCCGACGAGATCGCGACGCAGCTGGGAGCGGCCCGCGGCGACGTCGACGAACCCGACGCGCCGCGCGTGGACGGCATCGGGTTCCACCTCGTGGACCCGGACGTCTTCGGGCCGATCCTCGACGGCACGATCGTCACCGGTTTCGTCGCCGGTTCCGCAGCCGGGCTGACCGCGTCCGACGGCGCCGGGCGCGCTGGCGCCCTCGCATCGGCGCGATGGGCGCGCCCACCACCCTCAGTCGAGCATCGGGATGACCTCGGCGCCGACGAGCTCGATGGTCGCGAACAGCTCGTCGTCGGGGAGCCCGCCCATGTCGAACATCAGGGCGTGCACGTCGAGGTGCAGCCGCTCGCGCAGCACACCCATCCGGTCGACGACCTCGGCCGGGCTGCCGCAGATCGCGGTCCGGCTGCAGAGCAGGTCGAAGTCGAACCCGCCGAGCCCTCGGTTGCGCCCCGCCGACGACCGCGCCTGCAGCTCGTTCACCCACTCGATGTAGGCGCGGTAGCGGGGTTCCCAGCGGGCGCGGGCAGTCGCCGAGTCGCGGTGGACGTGGGCGTGGGACACGCAGCCGATGCGCCGCGCAGCCGGATCGTGGCCGTGGTGCTCCCACCGCTCCTCGTACAGCTCCACCATCGGGACGAACGTGTCCGGCGTCCCGAACACCGTCGGCAGCATCAGCCACAGCCCGAGGCGGGCGGCCAGCTCGACGGAGGTGGCCGACGCGCCCGCGCCGAGCCAGATCGGCGGTCGCGGCCGCTGCTGCGGTCGGGGTCTCGTCGTCGGCACGCGCAGCGGCGCGCGGAACGTCCCGTGCCAGTCGATCTCGTCGCGCTGTCCAGAGCTCGAGCAGCAGCTCGAGGTGCTCGGCGAAGATGCCGTGGGCGTGTCGCGGGTCCTGGCCGAACGCGGCGAACGTGTGCGGGAAGAACGTGCCTCGTCCGATGCACGGCTCGACGCGGCCGCCCGACAGCACGTCGACGGTCGCGTAGTCCTCGGCGAGCCGCACCGGGTCGAGGTTGACGCCGAGGGTGACACCCGTCGACAGCCGCAGCGTGCTCGTGCGCTCGGCGATCGCCGCGAGCACGACGGGCGGCGACGACACGATGTAGTCGCAGAAGTGGTGTTCGCCGACCTGGACGCTGGTGAACCCGACGGCCTCGGCGAGCACCGCTTGGTCGACGAGGTTCCGGTGACGCTCGGCATGCGAACGCCGAGCTGTGGTGAGCGGATCGGTGATGAGGTCCCCGAGGGTCAGCAGGCCGACGTCCATGGGACGGCATCCTGGCGGCACCCGCCGCAGCCGACCGAGTCCGGGCAGGACACGGTACGAGGGTGGTGGACCGCCTCGTCACGCGCCGATCCGCGTCCGGCGTCGCGGGACGTGCGGCCCGAGGCGGCCAACCCGCCCGTCATCACGCGCGCCGCGCTGCTCGACGTGCTCGCGGCCGCCCGCCCGGACCCGTAGGACCGGTGGCGCCTGCCGATCACATCGCGACGAGCTGGATGAGGTTGCCGCACGTATCGTCGAAGACCGCGGTGGTGACCGGTCCCATCGCGGTGGGCGGCTGGGTGAACGTGACGCCCGCGTGGACGAGGCGTTCGTGCTCGGCCCCGATGTCATCGACGGCGAACGACGCCAGCGGGATGCCGTCGGCGATGATCGCCGTTCGGTAGGGCCCGACCGCGGGGTGCGATGCCGGCTCGAGGAGCAGCTCGACGCCCTCCTGGTCCGGCGGCGCCACGGTGAGCCAGCGGTCGCCGTTGCCGAGGGGCACGTCGCTGCGTGGTTCGAATCCGAGCACGTCCGTGTAGAAGCGCAGGGCGCGCTCCTGGTCGTCGACGAAGACGCTCGTCAGGTGGATGCGGATGGTCATCGGGAGGGCTCCTCGTGCTGCAGCCATCGGGACACCGCCGCCCACAGCGGGGCCGTGTCGATGGAGTGGAACTTGTAGCGGCCGTCGCGACGCGCCCGCACGAGACCGACGTCCTCGAGCACCGCGAGGTGCTGTGAGATCGCCTGTCGCGTGAGCGCGATGTCGTGGTCGGCCGCGAGGCGACCGCAGAGCTCGAACAACGTCTGGTCGTCGCGCGCCACGAGCACGTCGAGGATCGCTCGGCGAGCCGGCGCCGCCAGGGCGTCGAACACATCGGTCACCGCACCACCTTATGCAAGCGTCAACTTGCATGCAAGCAGAGGCTTGCATGAGTGCATGCTGACGCGCCCTGTTCGGAGCGTCGACGTACGGTGTGGCGGTGGCCGCGCTGCCGGTGATCGATGTCGCCCCCCTGCTCGAGCCCGGCGGCGACACCGGGTCGGTGGCGAGGGCGATCGACGCGGCCTGCCGGGCGGTCGGCTTCTTCCGGATCACCGGGCACGGGGTGGCGCCGGCGCAGCTCGCCGAGCTGGACGGCCTCGCTCGTGCCTTCTTCGCCCGACCCGTCGAGGAGAAGGCGGCGATCGCGATGGCGCGGGGTGGGCGGGCGTGGCGGGGCTGGTTCCCCCTCGACGGCGAGCTGACGTCCGGGGTGCCCGACCACAAGGAAGGCATCTACTTCGGCACCGAGCTCGGACCGGCTCATCCGGCCGTCCGAGCCGGCCGGCCGCTGCACGGCGCCAACCTGTTCCCGGACCACCCGGCCGGGTTCGGTCCCGCGGTGCTGGGCTGGATCGAGACGATGACGCGGCTCGGCACGGTGCTGCTGCGCGCCGTCGCCGAGGGCCTCGGGCTGCGCGCCGACTGGTTCGAGCGCTCCGTGACCGCCGACCCCACGGTGCTGTTCCGCATCTTCCGCTACCCGCCGGGGATGCCGGAGGGTTGGGGCGTCGCCGAGCACACCGACTACGGGCTGCTCACGATCCTCGCGACCGACGATCGCGACGGCCTGCAGGTGCGTGGCCCCGACGGGTGGCTCGACGTCCCGGCCGACCCGGGCATCTTCGTCGTCAACCTGGGCGACATGCTGGAACGGATGACCCAGGGTCGCTACCGCTCGACGCCGCACCGCGTGCGCAACCGTGGCGACGGCGAGCGGCTGTCGTTCCCGTGCTTCATCGACCCATCGTGGGACGCCGTGTGCCCGGTGCTCCCGCTCGACGGCCGGCCACCCGCCGAGGATCCTCGACGGCGTTGGGACGGCGCCGACGTGAGGGGTTGGGACGGGACGTACGGCGACTACCTGACGGCCAAGGTCGGGCGCGTGTTCCCGGCGCTCTTCGAGCACGTCGGCGCGCCGGTCCGCCGTCGCTGATCTCTCCGCCACGACACCGGTCGGTCGTGTCGACGCGCCGCGTCCGGCGAGACGACGGATCGAGCCGGGACGAGTACCGTGCTCCGGGGGGACGAGTCGAAGGGGACGGCGCGATGGCGACAGGGATCACGGTGCAGGGGGTCGGACACGTCGTGCTCAAGGTCAGCGACGTCGAGCGGTCGCTCGGCTTCTACCGGGATGCGCTCGGGCTCGCCGAGGTCGCCCGGATGCCACTCGGTGATCGGGCGATGGTGTTCTTGTCGACCGGGTCGAACCACCACGACATCGCCCTGCTCGAGGTCGGCCCCGATGCGCGTCGCCCCGAAGGGTCCGACATCGGCCTCTTCCACGTCGCCCTCAAGATCGGCGACGACCTGGCGACGTTGCGCGACGCCAAGGAGCACCTGGAGGCCTGCGGGATCGACATCGCGATGCTCGCCGACCACACCGTGAGCCAGTCGATCTACCTCCACGATCCGGACGGCAACCAGGTCGAGCTGTTCGTCGATGGCGACCCGACGATCTGGCACGCCGACCCGTCGCTCGTCGCGACGATCGCGCCGCTGACGATCTGAGCGTCGGCTCGCCAACGGACGGACGTCGCGGATCGGTGAGGGATGCGAACGGAGGACCGCACGGTCGGCTCACAGATCGTCGTCGGCGCGTTCGTCCGGCGAGGATCGCATCGTGACCGCCCCACCTGACCTGCGCCTCGGCGTCCACCTCGGCCAGCAGAACCTCTCGATCGACCGCATCCGCGAGCTGTGGCGCCGGTTCGACGAGCGCCTCGACTGGCTGTCGTGCTGGGACCACCTCTACGAGGCGCCACCCGCGGGCGGGACGATCGACCACTTCGAGCCGGTGTCGCTGCTCGGCGCGATGGCGGTCGAGACGTCGCGCATCCGGCTCGGCTGCCTGGTGTTCTACGTCGGCTACCGCACGCCCGGCGTGCTGGCGAAGGCGGCGACGACGATCGACCACCTGTCCGGCGGACGGTTCGAGCTCGGGCTCGGGTCCGGCTGGCACGAGCCGGAGTGCCGCGCGTTCGGATACCCGTTCCCTCCGCTCGCCACGCGCGCCGCGATGCTCGACGAGGCGACGACGATCATCCGCGGCCTGCTCACGCAGGAGCGCACGACGTACGCCGGCGAGCACTTCTCCGTCGTCGACGCGTCGTGCCTGCCGGCGCCGGTGCAGGCGCGCCTGCCGATCTGGATCGGCGGCACCGGCCCGAAGCGAACGCTGCCGCTGGTCGCCAAGCACGGCGACGGCTGGAACGCGGCGTACGTGTCACCGGAGCGGTTCGCCGAGCTCGGCCGCGCCCTCGACGCGGCGTGTGCGCGCGTCGACCGCGATCCGGTCACGATCCGCCGCGCCGTGAACGTCTCGTTCAACCTGTCCGCCGACGCGGTCGGGGCCCGCCGCGCGGAGGCGGCGCTGCGCGAGCAGTGGGGCGAGGCGTTCGGCCGCATCGCCGGTGGCACGCTGCTCGGCACGCCCGATCGCGCCGTCGAGCAGCTGGTCGCGTTCGTCGAGGCCGGCGCGACCGACGTGAACGTCGCGCTGCGGGCGCCCTGGGACGAAGAGGCGCTGAGCGCGTACCTCGACGAGGTCGTCCCCGCCGTGCGCGCCGCCGTCGGGGCGAGGTCCTGACCGGCGAGCGCTCGCCCACCGCATCGGCTCACCGCTGGTCGCCCGGTCGGGGCACGGCGCCGGACGACGTCACGACGTCCGGTCGACGACCGTCGGACCAGGCGCGGCGATGTCGCCGACCGGGCGCAGCAGTTCGGCGGGCACCCAGCCACGCTCCCAGTCGTCGAAGCGCGTCGGCTGGACGTCACCGGTCAGCAGGTACCCGACCCACAGCTCGCCGACCTCGTTGCGGACCGGGCTGAGCGCGTCGGCGCCGCGGTTGGCGAACGTCACGATGCAGCGCCGACCAGCGGGCGTCTCGTAGATCGTCTCCACCGATGCCAGCGGTCCGTGCCGCACCGCCGATCGCCACGGCTCGTCGTGTCCCACGATCCGGCGTTGTAGCACGGTGACGTCCGGGCGGACCTGGCCGGATGCGGGCTCGATCGAGCCGTCCCACGACGAACGACGCACGAGCCCACAGCGGTGCGGCGCGGCGCGGGGGTCAGGCCGACATCGAGGCGAGGCCGCGCGCGACGTCGTCGAGGTGGTGCTGGGAGTCGTGCAGGGCGTGTTCGAGGAGACGCCGGACGTCGCTGCGAGTCGTGCCGACGGTCAGGCCGCGGGTCCACGCGGCGGCACCGGCGTCGTCGGCGAGCTGCGCCAGCCGTGCGGCGGCCGTCGACAGCTCGGCGGCCACGACGTCGGGGTCGGCAGCGCCGTAGGCCGCGGCGGCCTGGTCGATGGCGTCGCCGCCGATCGGTGCGAAGGATGGCTCGTCTCGGACGAGGGCCTGCTCGACGCCGTAGGCGTGCAAGGCGGTCACGTCGCGGCTGTGGGCGGCGTACTCGATCGCCGACCACGTCGCCGCCGCGGGTCGCACGCGCAGCTGGTCGCCCGCTGCGTCGAGCTGCCGTCGCCAGCGGTCCCCGAGGCCCCGCAACGACTCGAGCAACGCCGTGTCGGTGTACGCGGCACCGTCGAAGCCGCACGCGTCGCACCGCTCGTGGGTCCGGGCCACGTCAGCAGTCTGCCCGCCCGGCGACGGACGTCGGTCCGATCACCGGTCGACGACGCGCGCACGGTGTGTGTCGCTCGGGTGCGCTCACGGCGTCAGGCGAGTGATGTCGCGCGGGAAGAGGGTCACCTCGCGGATGTTGGCCGCCTCCGTGAGCCGGGCGACCCAGCGCTCGAGGCCGATGGCGAAGCCGCCGTGCGGGGGCATGCCGTGGCGGAACGCCGCGAGGTAGCCGTCGAACGCGGCGAGGTCGGTGCCGGCGAGCACGCCGACGTAGTCGTCGAAGCGGTGCAGGCGTTGGCCGCCGGTGACCAGTTCGAGACCGCGGAACAACAGGTCGAAGCTGTTCGAGGCGGTCGGGTCGACGGGATCGGGGTGGGTGTAGAACGGTCGCTTCAGCATCGGGTAGCCGGTGACGAAGACGAACTCCGACCCGTGCTCGGTGCGCGCCCAGTCACCGAGCCAGCGCTCGTCACCCGGAGACAGGTCCGGCTCCCCCACCGTCGGGCGCCCGGTGGCCCGCTCGATCAGCTCCTGGGCCTCCCGGAACGCGACGACCGGGATCTCGTCGGGGACGTCCGGGAGCGACAGGGCGAGCACGCCGAGCGCCGGCACCGGCACGCTCCGTGATGGCCTCCAGCATGCCGGCGAGGACCGATCGCAGGAGGGCCATCACGTCGCGGTGGTCGGTGATGAACCCGATCTCGGCGTCCAGCGACAGGTACTGCGCGAGGTGCCTGACGGTGTCGTGCGGCTCGGCGCGGAAGACGGGACCGACCTCGTAGACCCGTTCGAAGACGCCGACCATGATCTGCTTGTAGAACTGCGGGCTCTGCGCCAGGTAGGCACGGCGACCGAACCAGTCGATCGGGAACACGTTGGCGCCGCTCTCGGTCGCCGCGGCGACGACCTTCGGGGTGAACACCTCCGTGAACCCGCGGGCATCGAGGGTCGAGCGGAAGCCGGCCACCGACGCCGCCGCGATCGCGGCGATCGCCCGGCGCGCCGGATGGCGCAGCGCGACCGCCGCATGGTCGAGGAGCGTCGGGAGCTGGGCGTTCAGCACCGGCCGGCGCAGCTCGAACGGTGGGGCCGCCGCCGGCGCCGACACGACGCTGACCGTCGGATCGACGAGCTCCACGCCCCGCGGGCGCCTGGTCGCTGGGCGAGACCGTCGCGTCCACCTCGATCACCGTCTCCGGCAGCAGGCGTGCGACAGCGGCACGCGCCGCAGTGTCGACGAGGACGACCTGGGCGATGCCGCTGCGGTCACGCACCAGCAGGAAGGTCACCCTGGCCAGCTGGCGCTGGTGGTGCAACCATCCCGCGATCCGGACCCGCCCGCCGGCTCGCTCCGCCAACTCCGATGCGAGTGTTCGCTCCACGTTCGCCCCTCCATCCGGTCCGCTCCCAGATGTGCGGGCGAGGGGAAGCTCGCGGTGCCACCGCACTTCGCCACCGGCGCCGCCGGCGGCCTCGACACGACACGGCCGCTCCGAGGACGTCACCCCCATCGCCGCGACCGACGCCAGCGTAGGACCGACGGCCCGCGTCGGCGGCGGGCTTTTGGTCACGGGTGTCCGCGCCGCCCGTCCGGCCGGAGGTCGACCGGGTGGGTGTCGCCGTGAGTGCGCCACTTATGGTGCTCGCATGATGCCGGGGGCCGCGCCAAGGGTGCCGCCGGCTGCCCGCTTCCTCCCGCCTGGCGTCTTCTACGGCTGGTACGTCGCGGTGGCCTGCGGGTTGATGATGTGGGTGACGGTGGGCGTGGGCTACTACGGCCTCTCGATCTTCCTGCGGCCGCTGCAGGAGGAGCACGGCTGGTCGGCGGGGGTGGTGTCGGGTGCATCCGGCCTCTACTTCGTCGTGTCCGGCGTGTCGGCGTTCGTGGTCGGCCCGCTGATCGACCGGCGCGGCCCGAAGCGGATGATGGCGATCGGCGCCGTCCTGACGGGAGCGAGCGCCGCGGCAGTCGGCTTCGTCGAGTCGATCTGGCAGCTCTACCTCGTGTACGCGCTGATGGCCCTGGCGTACGGCATGGGTGCCGCCGTCGCCGTCGGGTCGATCATGTCGAAGTGGTTCATCCACCATCGAGCGAAGGCCGTCTCGCTGTCCTCGACGGGCGTGTCCCTGGGCGGCGCGACGCTCGTTCCGGTCGGCACCTGGCTCATCGGCGAGGGAGGTCTGCGCCTGGGGGCGCCGGTGCTCGGCATCCTCGTGGTCACCGTCGCGCTGCCCGTCCTGTGGCTGGCCGTCGCCGCCGAACCCGCCGAGATGGGCTTGCAGCCCGACGGTCCCGGCGGCCCCGACGCTGTCCGCCCCGAGCACCGCTCGCGGGTGCGCCTCGACACCCAGTACCGCACGTGGACCCGGCGAGCAGCACGCGGCACCAGCTCGTTCTGGGCCATCCTCATCGGGTTCGCCTTGGCGCTGGCCACGCAGACGGCGGTGCTCATCCACCAGCTGTCGTTCCTCCAGGAGCCCGACAAGCTGGGGTCGCGCTCGGCCGCCGCCCTGGCCGTCACCGTGACCACGATCGGCTCGATCGTGGCCCGCCTCGTCGTCGGGCAGTTCATCGCCGACAAGGCCGACAAGCGGGTGATGACGGTCGTGCTGTTCGTGGGCCAGGCGGCGGCGGTCGTCCTCTACACCGTGGTCAGCAGCACGCTCGGCATCTATGCGGTCGCCCTGCTGTTCGGGTTCACCATCGGCAACGTGTACATGATGATGTCGCTGCTCACGGCAGAGATCTTCGGCATCCTCTCCTTCGGCGCGGTCTACGGGGTCGTCTCCCTGGCGGGACAGCTCGGCAGTGGGTGCGGGCTCGTGTTCATCGGATGGGCCCACGACGCCACCGACGGGTACACCGTTCCGTTCATGGTCCTCGCCGTCGTCAACCTGGTGGCCGCGATCGTCATCACGTTCGCTCGTCCCGTGCCCCGCGCCGACGTCGGCCTCAGCCCGGCGCGTGACGTGCAGTCGTCGCCGACCGGGTAGCGAGTGGCCGCGATGCGCCGTTCCTCCGCTCCGGCGCCGGCCGGTCAGACTGCCGGCATGGTTGCACGGGGCCCGCGATGACCGACGGCTCGCGAGTGGTGCGCGCCGGCCTGCACGTGGCGGCCGACCTGGCGGCGTTCATCGACCGTGAGGCGCTGCCCGGGTCAGGTGTCGCGCCCGACGAGCTCTGGGATGGGCTGGCCGGTCTGGTCGCCGACTTCGCCCCGCGGAACGCGGCGCTGCTCGAGGTGCGCGCCGAGCTCCAGGCCGCCATCGACCGCTGGCACCTCGAGCACCCCGGTCCGCCGGACAGCGAGGCGTACCGGGCGATGCTCAGCGAGATCGGGTACCTGGTGCCGCCGCGGGCGCCGTTCACCATCGACACCACCGGCGTCGACCCGGAGATCGCCGAGGTGGCAGGCCCGCAGCTCGTGGTCCCGGTCACCAACGCCCGGTACGCCCTCAACGCCGCCAATGCCCGCTGGGGTTCGTTGTACGACGCGCTGTACGGCACCGATGCCATCGGGGGCGCGCCGCCACCAGGGCCCTACGACCCCGCGCGGGGCGCAGGTGATCGCGTGGGTGCGGCAGTTCCTCGACGACGTCGTGCCGCTGCACGGCGCGTCGCACGCCGACGCGACCGGGTATCGGGTGGTCGATGGCGAGCTCAGCGTCGCGGTGGCCGGCGGCGGCGCGGTGGGGCTCGGGGATCCTGGGTCGCTCGCCGGCCATCGAGGTGATGCGGCCGCCCCATCGGTGATCCTGCTCGAGCACCACGGGCTGGGCATCGAGATCGTCATCGATCGGGAGCACGCCGTCGGGCGCGACGACCCGGCCGGCGTGGCCGACGTCGTGCTCGAGTCGGCGGTGACCGCGATCATCGATTGCGAGGACTCGGTGGCCGCCGTCGACGGTGCCGACAAGACCCTCGCCTATCGCAACTGGCTCGGTCTGTTGACCGGAGCCCTGACCGCCGAGGTCGACAAGGGCGGGCGCTCGTTCACCCGGACGCTGGAGCCGGACCGCGACTACACGGCACCGGATGGCTCACCGATCGCGCGACCGGGCCGAGCCCTGCTGCTGGTGCGCAACGTCGGCCACCTGATGACCACCCCGGCGGTCCTCGATCCCGACGGCCGCGAGATCCCCGAGGGCCTGCTGGATGCGCTCGTGACGGTGCTGTGCGCCACGCACGACGTGCGCGCCGAGGCCCCACTGCACCTGCGCGCCGGGTCGGTCTACGTCGTCAAGCCGAAGCTGCACGGTCCCGACGAGGTCGCCTTCGCCGACGAGGTGTTCAGCCGCGTCGAGGACGTGCTCGGGCTGCCGCGCCACACCGTGAAGCTCGGCATCATGGACGAGGAGCGGCGCACCACCGTCAACCTCGCCGAGTGCATCCGCGCCGCGTCCGCCCGCGTCGCGTTCATCAACACCGGGTTCCTCGACCGCACGGGCGACGAGATCCACACGTCGATGCTCGCCGGGCCGATGGTGCGCAAGAGCGACATGCGCACCCAGCGCTGGATCGCCGCCTACGAGGACTCGAACGTCGACACCGGGCTGGCGTGCGGACTGCGCGGCCGAGCGCAGATCGGCAAGGGCATGTGGGCCGCTCCGGATCTGATGGCCGACATGCTCGCCACGAAGATCGCCCACCCGAACGCCGGGGCGAGCTGTGCATGGGTGCCCTCCCCCACCGCCGCGACCCTCCACGCCACGCACTACCACCGGGTGGACGTCGCCGCCCGCCAGGCCGCGCTGGCGGCGGACGTCGACGCCGGGCAGCGGCGGGCGACGCTCGACGACCTGCTGACCATCCCGCTGGCGGCGGGTGGATGGAGCGACGAGGAGGTCCAGGCCGAGCTCGACAACAACGCCCAGGGCATCCTGGGGTACGTCGTGCGATGGGTCGACCAGGGCATCGGCTGCTCGAAGGTGCCGGACATCGACGACGTGGCGCTGATGGAGGACCGGGCAACGTGCCGGATCTCCTCCCAGCACATCGCCAACTGGCTGCGTCACGGCGTCGTCGACGCCGCCCAGGTGCGCGCCACCTTCGCGCGCATGGCGGCGGTCGTCGACAGCCAGAACGCCGGCGACCCGCAGTACACGCCGATGACCCCGACCCTGGACGGACCATCGTTCGCCGCGGCGTGCGAACTGGCGCTCTCCGGCGTCGAGCAGCCGTCGGGCTACACCGAGCCGATCCTGCACGCCCGCCGCCTCGCGGCGAAGCACGAAGTGTCAGTGTGATCCGGCCCGATCGGGCCGGATCACACTGACAGCTCTGCTCGGGCGGACGGCTTCACGGCGCGGCATCCACCCCCGGGCCGGCGTGTGGCGCGGGCTACCGTTGGCGCGCCGGTCATCGTGACCGACGATGCGCCAAGGGGATCGACATGCGCTCGGACCAGGCTCCGGTCAGCGATTGGGCGACGGACTTCGACCTCTTCGACCACGCCTACGTGACGGATCCGGCGCCGATCTGGCGCGACCTGCGCGAGCGGTGCCCCGTCGCCCGCACGGAACGCAACGGCGCGACGTGGCTGCCCGTCGGGTACGCCGATCTGCACGAGCTGGCGCAGGACACCGACCACTTCTCGTCCCGCGACGTCGGTGTGATCACGACCGGGCGTGGTCCCGGCGAGACCCGGCCGAAGCTGCTCACCGCCCCGCCCATCACGTCCGATCCCCCGATGCACACGTGGTCGCGGCGGCTGCTGCTGACCCGCTTCAGCCCGCGAGCGGTCGACACGATGACCCCGATCACGCGCAGCATCGCCGACGAGTTGATCGACGACTTCGAGGGCGCCGGGCACACGGACGCCGCGGCGACGTACGCCCGGCACATCCCGGTCCGCGTCATCGCCACGATGCTCGGCCTCCCGCTCGCCGACGAGGAGCGCTTCACCGACTGGGCCGTGCGCATCCTGCAGCAGGGGTTCGAGCACGTGGGCGCGGCCGCCGACAGCGTCCGCGAGGTGCTCGCCTACTTCGCCGAGCAGCTCGCCGAGCGTGCTGCCGTGCCCCCCGACGAGCGACCGGACGACATCCTCTCGTTCCTCGTCGGCGCCGAGCACGACGGGGCCCCGCTGACGACCCACCACCAGATCGGCTCGTGCTTCCTCCTGCTGATCGCGGGCATCGACACGACGTGGAGCTCGATCAGCGCCGGGTTGTGGCACCTCGCCACCCATCCCGACGACCAGGATCGGCTGCGCCGTGAACCCGACCTCCTGCCGACCGCCGTCGAGGAGATCCTGCGCTTCTACAGCCCGGTCACCATGGCCCGCTACGTCACCGCCGACACCGAGTTCCGGGGCTGCCCGATGCACGAGGGCGACAAGGTGCTGCTGGCGTTCCCGGCCGGCAACCGCGACCCCGCGATCTTCGAGGCGCCCGACGAGTTCCGCATCGACCGCGCCCTCAACCGGCACGTGGCGTTCGGATCGGGCATCCATCGCTGCCTCGGCTCCAACCTCGCCCGCATGGAGCTGCACGTCGCCCTGGCGGCGTTCCTCGAGCGCATCCCGACGTTCACGCTCGACCCGGCGGCCGACGCCACGTGGACCGGCGGGCAGGTGCGCGGCCCGCGGCGCGTCGCGCTCCACTGGTGACCGCTCGACTCACGACGCCGTCGGCATGGCGAGGGCGAGGGACGCAGGCGCCTCGACGAGCGTCTGCAGCACCCGGCCGAACGGCCCGGCGTCGTCGCTGAGCAGCGTCTCGCAGAACCCGACACCGGACGGCGCGGCATGGACGCGGCTGTCCATCAGCACCCAGGCGCCGACGGGGTACCGGTTCATCTGCAACGTCACGTCGGGGTTGATGAAGGCGGCGCCGGTCGGGCTGGGCTCCCAGCCGACGGCGATCCCGACGTCCGACAGCGCCATGATCGAGAGCAAGCCTGATGTCGGTTCGCCGTCGACGACGGGCGTCCGGAGGCGCACCCAGGTCACGCCAGGCCCCGCGGTCTCCGTCGTGCCCTGCAGCGGGCGCAGCTCGATGGCATCGCAGTTGAAGCCGGGACGGGGGTAGTCGAAGCCGGCGACGGCGCCGGGATCGGCGGCCCGGTCCGGGCGGGCGGGCACGGCGTGCGTCGTGGGTGGCGCCTCACTGGGGTGATGCGCCACCCACTGGCTCGTCGCCCGCGCGACGAGCCCGCTGTCGTTGGCCAGGGTCGCCTCGATCACCCGCGTCCGCCGGCCCGGCTTGACGACCGCGGCGGCGGTGCGCAGCGGGCCGAGTGGCACCATCGCACGGATCTCGACGGTCGCCCGCGCCAACACGAGGTCGTCGTCGGCCCGAGCCTGCTCGAGCGCCCATCCCACGGCACCGCACACCGCACCGCCGTGGAGGTAGCCGTGGTCCCACGGCCCCCGGCACAGCAACGTCGGCACCAGCGTCGTCCCGTCACGTTCGAACAGGGCCGTCGGCGTGCTCATGCCGCCCATCAGAGCAAGCGACGGCGTCACCGGGCGAAGGCAGCCACGACGACGCGCGCCGCCGCGGAGGCCGGGATCAACCCACGTCGGCGCCACCCGGCAGCAGCCCGAGCTGGGACAGGAACGCGTAGACGTCGAAGTACATGCGCACCTCCGTGGCGACGTCACCGTCGACGACCACCGTGTGCGACGTCCGCGCCACGACGTCCCGGTCCGTCGCCGGGATGTCGCCAGCGGGCGTCGAGTAGGTGCCGGTGTGGGCACCCGTCCACGTCATCTCCAGCACGACCCGGTCACCCTCGGCGGTGACGTGCTCGATGGCGTACCCGCCACCGAACGCCCGCGCCCACGCCATCATGTAGCCGACGATCGCCGAGCGGCCCTCGAAGACCCCCTCCGGGCTGACGAGCACGGCGCCCTCGGCCAGCACGCCCTCGAGCTGGCGCTCGTCGTGCGAGTCGTACGCCTCGGCCCACCGGATCGCCACGTTGCGCGGATCACCCATCTCGTCTCCCTCTCTCCCTCGCTCGGACGCGCGTGCGCCGGAACGACCTCGTGGTCGTAGCGCGACCAGCGGGCGCTGGTCGGCGCGGCCCCCGCCGCTCGGACCCGGACGCGTCCCGTGGCGTCGTCCAGCTCGCCAGCAGATCATGTCAGAGCCGCTGGTGGCGACGGACCGAGGCGTCGGGCGGTGCGCGGCCGGGACGGGCGCAACGCGGGGTTCGTCGTCCGATCCACGTCGGTACCGTTGGCACAGGAGGTGGGGATGCCGACGGCTGCACCGTACGACGAGATCGCCGACTGGTACGAGACGGTGTTCCTGGCCGCCCAGCGCGCCCAGCCGACCCCTGACGGGTTCGCCGACCGCCTCGGGATCGACCGTTCGCTGACCGAGCTGCTCGGTCCCGGCGGCGGACGATGCCTCGAGGTCGGCTGCGGAACCGGCGTCTACGCCGCCCGGGTCCGTGCGCTCGGCTGGACGCCGGTCGGGGTGGATCTCTCGACCGGCATGCTGCGCCACGCCAGCACGAGACTGCCCGTCGCGCGGGCCGACGCGACGCGACTGCCGGTGCCGGACGGATCACTCGATGCGGTGGTCGCGGTGATGGTGCACACCGATCTCCCCGCCTACCGCCCGGTGCTCGACGAGATCTCGCGGGTGCTGCGCCCCGGCGGCCGCTTCGTGCACGTCGGGGTGCATCCCTGCTTCTGCGGCGGCTTCGCCGACCGCTCCGACCCTCGGGCGATCGTCATCCGACCGGGGTACCTCGACGGATCCTGGACCACCGACTCGTGGACGGATCAAGGGATCCGCGACAAGGTCGGCGCCAGCCACCTCCCCGTCGCCGCGCTCCTCAACGTCGTGCTCGACGCCGGGTTCGAGCTCCGGCGGGTGCGCGAGGGCGGCGAACCGACCCCCATCGTCTTCGCGCTCCGGGCACGCAAACCGGACGCGACGCCGTCCCGGCTCGGCGTGCCGGCGGCGCGGCCGGGTCAGATGTAGTTCCGGCGCTCCAGCAGCCGGAAGCACAGCCAGCCGGGCAGGATCGGCAGCCAGAACGTCACCAGTCGGTAGCTGAGCACGGCGGCGACGGCGATCGCCGGGTCCATGCCGACGCCGGTCAGGCCCGCCACGAGGGCGGCCTCCATCGCGCCGAGGCCGCCGGGCGTCGGTGCGGCTGCGGCGATCAGCGATGCCCCGAGGTAGACGGCGCCGACCTGGGCGAAGCTGATGCCCCCGTCGAACGCCGCCACCGCGCACGCCAGCGCCGAGATGTAGGCCAGCGTCACGCCGATCGAGCCACCGAAGAGCGCGGTGAGCTTCGTCGGGGAGCGGGCGAGCGTCGCCATGCTGCGCAGTGATTGGCGCACCGGCGGCAGGACGTGGGACCGCACGAGGCGCCGGCCCCGGCGGGTCGCGAGGGCGATGCCGACGAGGGCGAGCACGACGGCGATCGCGACGAGCAGCTTGCTGCTCGACGGGATCGAGAAGCCGGTCGACGCTCCGCGGCCCGCCCACGCGAAGAAGACGACGAGCAGCCCGAGGTGGACGACGCCACCGGCGAACACGTTGAGCCCCACGCCCGTCACGGCCTCGGCGGGCGGGACGCCGGCCTTCTGCATGTAGCGCACGTTCAGCGCCATCCCGCCGACGTTCGCCGGCGTGACGCGGTTGACGAACGAGGAGGCGAGGGCGACCTCGGTCGTGGCGACGAGCGGGAGCTCCTCGCGGACCCCGCCCATCATGCCGATCGCGGCGGTCACGTACGTGAACATCGACAGGACGACCGCACCAGCGAGCCACGCCCAGTTCGCCGAGCCGAGCGCATCGATGCTCTCGTCGACGTTGGCCAGCTGCGGCAGCAGCACGTAGAACGCGCCGGTCAGCGCGGCGATCGTCACGACGGTCTTGGGCTTCACGCGCACGAGGCGTTCGAGCGGCGCCGGTTCGCGACCGGTCGCCGCCGCGATCTGGTCGCGTGCGGCCCGCAGCGTGCTCTTCGATGCGGTGCGCCGAGTGCCCGCCGACAGGGCGAGGGGTTGCAGGTAGGGCATGGCGGCAGCGAGGTCGTCGGGGTCGAGCACGCGCGCCGCAGCCGCGACGACGGCGTCGGGACCGACTGCTGACGAGAGCGAGGCGATCAGCTCGGCCCGATCGATCGCCTGGTCACGACGGCCGCTGGCCGCCGTCGCCGCGCTGAGGTCGATGATGACGACGCGGCGGTCCCCGTCGGGGCCGGTCGCGAGGAGGATGTTGGCGCCGCGCAGCGAGCCGTGGGCGAGCCCGGCCCGGTGCAGGGTCGCGACCTGTGACCAGATCGCGTCGAGCAGCTCGTCGTCGAGCTCGTCGGGCTCGAGGTCCGCGAGGCGCCGCCCGTCGACGTCGTCGGTGACGAGCACCATCGAGGAGTCCGGCAGGGCGACGACCGCCTGCATCGTCGGGCACGCCACGCCACCGCGCGACGCGAGCAGGAGCAGCAACGCCTCGTGCTCGACCTCGTGGCGCACGGACGCCGTGGCCGCCCCGGTGCCGTGGGGATCGCGCAGCACGAGCGACCGGTAGGAGCGGTAGAGCAGGTCGGCGTCGCGCGTGTCGTTCCCGTACACCTTGAGGAAGCGTGACCCGTCCGGCGTCGCCAACCGGTACAGCTGGGCCCGCCCGCCGGCCGCCCGCTCGACCTGCAGCGCGCGGACCGAGAAGCCGGCGCGCGCCAGTGCGTCGGCGATCGCCGCCGAGGTGGGCCGGCGGTTGGGCGCCCCGAGGGCGACCAGCACGACGGCGCCGGCGAACGCGCCGGACGCCACGGCCATCGCCAGCTCGGGCGCGCCCTCGCCACCGGCGACGGCGATCGTCACGACGAGCACGACGGCGGCGATGTCGACGAAGCGCCGCCAGCGCCGGGACAGCCATGGCTTGCCCACGGTCGTCACGGCGACGGCGCCGCCGACGTAGGCGAGCGAGGGGAAGTCCGACGCGAACAGCCACCCGTCGGTGCCGATGGCGCCGGCGATCGGGTCGGGATCGTCGACCACCGCGGCGACCAGCACGGTCGCGCCGGCGCCCGCCGCGGCCGCCAGGACGACGGTGCCGAGGCGCCGCCACCGCCGGGGCACCACGAGGATGGCGACCACGGCAGCGGGCACCACGAGGGCGGTCACCTGCACGCACGCCAGCAACAGCTGGCGGAACGGGAGCGGCGGCTCCGTGGCCGCCCCGCCGAGGTCGGTGCGCAGCCCGTCGCTCGTGCCCGTCGCGACCTCGACGAAGAGCAGCAGCACGACGAGGGCGATGCCCCACACGGCGAGGCGCACGACGTCCCCCGGGTGCCGGTAGTAGCGCTCTCCGGGCGGACGGTCGTGGACGCCGGGGATGGCGGGCGGCGAGTCGGTCGCCACGAGGCCGAGGTCGGTCATGTCGTGCCGTCCCTGGCGACGGCGGCGACGACGCGCAGCACGAGCACGGCACCGGCGAGGAGACCGCCGTAGCCGAAGACCTCGAACAGGCCGGTGTCCTCCGCCACGGCAGGTCCGGGGTCGGTGGCCACCAGCATGACGGCCGAGACGGCGAGGACGGCCGCGCCGATGCCGGCGAGCAGGCCCCGGTTCACGAGGGTGCGCATGATCCGTCGACTGTCCTCGTCGGTGACGGTCCGCAGGCGCAGCTCGCCGCGGCCGGTCAGGGTCAGGATGCGGTCGACCCGCTCCGGGAGGCGCCGCAGGTGCGGCAGCATCGCCGTCAGCTCGTCGCGCACGAGCTGCTCGGGGTCGACCAGCGGCGTCGCGCTCGCCGGCCCCAGCAGCTCCAGCGCGGACGACATCAACGACCGGCCGGGGGCGAGCACGCGCAGCGTGCCGTCGAGCGTGACGAGGGCTCGCGAGAGCAGGACGAGATCCGTCGGCAGTCGCATCCCGAAGTCGGCGAGCACGACCACGAGCTCCTGCATCACGTCGGGATCGATCGTGCCGCCTGGTCGCACGTGCTCGGCCAGCAGTCGGGCGAGGGCCCGCTCGAGGTCGTCGGCCGACGTGGCCTCGGCGACGCTGGTGACGCGCTGGATGGCGTCGCGCAGGAGCGCCACGTCGTGGTTGGCCATCGCCACGAGCATGTCGACGACGGCCGACCGCTGGATCGGGTCGAGACGGCCGACGGCGCCGAAGTCGATGAGCCCGAGGCCACCGTCGGCGAGCACGAAGACGTTGCCGGGGTGCGGGTCGGCGTGGAAGAAGCCGAGCCGCATCACCTGGTCGAGCATCGATCGCAGCAGCTGGTCGGCGAGCTCCTGACGGTCGGCGCCGAGCCCGCCGGCGCTGGCGATGTCGGAGACCGTGCGCCCGTCGAAGCGCTCCTGCACGAGCACCCGGCGCGTGCTCAGCTCGCGGTGCAGCGTGGGCACGCGCAGGGGTGCGACCCCGTCGAGGCGAACGGCCATCTCGGCCATCGCGTCGGCCTCGCGTCGGAAGTCGAGCTCCTCGCGCAGGCCCTCGGCGAACTGGGCGAGCATGTCGCCGGAGCGCAACCCGCGCCCGAACGTGGTGCGCCGCTGGGCCAGGTCGGCGAGCAGCTCGAGGGCGGCGAGGTCCCGCTCCATCGTCGCGTCGATGCCCGGACGCTGGATCTTCACGACGACGGCCTCGCCGGTGCGCAGGCGCGCCCGGTGCGTCTGCCCGATCGATGCGGCGGCCAACGGCTCCCAGTCGAACTCGGCGAAGATGTCGTCGATGTCGCCGAGCTCCTCGGCCAGCACGGCTGCGATCCCGTCGCGCGACGCGGGTGGCACACGGTTCTGCAACGTGGCCAGTTCCGCACACAGCTCGCTCGGCAGGAGGTCGACGCGCGTCGCGGCGATCTGGCCGAGCTTGACGTAGACGCCGCCGGCGTCCTCCAGGACGCGCCGCACGCGCACCGCCTGGCTCTCGTCGCGAGGGCCCGATCGGAGCACGCCGAAGCCCTCGCGGCGGGCGAGGTGCACGAGCTCTCGGTAGCGCAGGAACACCTCGACGCGCCGGCGCACGGCGCGGATCGGCCGGGGTGCGGTGACGAGGCCGGCGCGCTCCCCGATGGCCAGCGAGCCGGGGCGGGCGAGGAGGTCGAGGCCGACCGCCGCGGTCATCGTGGCCGGGATCCCGATGACCACGATGTGCAGGGCGAGCCCGTCGGCGCCCCAGTCCCAATCGCTGAGGTCGAGCGCGATGATCGCGGCCGAACCCCAGCCCAGCAGCGCGGCCACCGAGCGCGGTGCCCCAGCCACGACGCATGCCGAGGAGCCGCAACGACAGGTTGGTCACGACGATCGCCAGCACGATGCCGATGACGATGCGCACGGCGACGCCGAGTGCGGAGCCCACGATCGCGCCGGTCACGGGACCCCTCCGACGCACGGCGGCGCCTGCGCACCGCACAGGGTCAGGCCGCCCGAGCGACGGTCCACAGCGGCCACCAGCTCGCCGCGCGGCTGGAACGAGAGCGCCTGGTCGAGGGCGACGCTCGACGAGGCATCGACGTCGTCATCGAGCTCGAAGCGGTACGTGACGCACGCATCGTCGGCGACGTAGGTGCGGACGGCGACGACACCCGGGGGCAACTGCTCGGGCTCCTCGAAGCGCCGCCAGCCGGCCTCGTCGCTCGGCACCTCGAGGGCACCGTCCACGCTGCAGCGTGCGCTGCCACGCAGCCGCACGTCGACCGCGTGGGTGCCGACGCGATCGGAGTCGAGCCAGAATTGGGCCTCGCCGTTGTGCGCCCGCACGCCACCGACCGTCCAGCCGGCAGGCAGCGCGGCGATGCACGGGACCGCCGGCGCCGTGGGCACGGTCTGGGCGAACAGGATCATGATGTCCTCGGTGCCACAACTCGGCTCGGCGCCGGTCGGCAGCTCGTGCGGTGTGAACATGCCGTACACGTTCGTGGCGGCGACCAGCGTGAGCAGCGCGAGGCCGAGCGTCAGCAGGACCCGGCGCGGGCCCCAGCGCTGCAATGAGATCGGGCGTCGCGCCGGCGCCAGCGCCCGGAACTGGGCGACGAGGTCGCGCCCGTCCCGCTTCATCGCCACCCGCAGCTGCGTCGGGCTGGCGATGCCCCGGGCGGCGGCGAACGCTTCGGCGATCTCGTCGGGCGAGAAGTGGACGAGGGCCTGCTGGTACACGCGAGGCGCGTCGGTGCGCACGGCGAGGACGAGCATCATGTTGGCGAGGTCGACGGCTTCCCGCCACGGCGACGGGCGCACCTGGGCGAAGGCGACGTCGATCATCACGAGGTGACCCTCGAAGACCATGAGGTTGGCCGGCTTGACGTCGCGGTGGGCGAGGCCGGCGTCCCACAGGCGCCGCACGAGCGCCAGTCCCTCGGCGATGATCTGGTCGTCGACCTCGGCGTCACCGATCTCCTCGGCACCGTCGAAGAACTCGGTCACGAGCATGTACTCGCGCTCCGGGGTCAGCTCGACGATGCCGAGTGGAGCGGCCGTCGGAAGCCCGGCGTCGCGCATCACGCGCAACGCGTAGTCCTCGTACTGCACGAGCCGGCGGACGCTCTGGAACGGCGCCTCGTCCTCGAGGCGGCCGTACAGGATCGTGCGCCCGAGCTTGTACCACCGGTCCGAGCGGACGTGGTTCATCGCGTAGAGCTTCCCGAACACGAACGTGTCGGGATCACCGGCGAGGCGCAACCGCAGCGGCGTCGAGCCGCCGGAGCCGGCCAGCCCGACGGGCCGGATGTCGACGACGGTCACCCCCAGTTGGTCCTCGACGGCGCGGCGGATGGCCTCCCCGCGCTGCCCGCCGACGTCGAGGTGCGCCGTCTTGCCGCCGTGGTACGACACCGGGACGACCTCGTTCGGCGTGAAGAAGCGGAACGCGTTGAGCGGGATGGCGACACCGAGGGCGATGCCCGTCAGGATGTCGAAGGGGTGGTCGATCGCGAGGTACGTGCGGGACAGGGCGACGAGGACGACGGCGGTGGTGCCGATGACCTTGGCGATCCGGCGCGGTCGACCCGGCACGACGAGCATGTAGACGATGCCGACCGTCGTGAACGACACGACCGCCGCCGGCTCCGAGGGCAGGGAGAACCCCTGCCAACGCCCGATCGTCGTCACGTCGTAGGGCCGGGGACGCCGGAACGCCGCGTTGAGCAGGACGACGAGCATCTGCAGCACGATCACGCTGCCGAGGAACGTGAAGAGGTGGCGCCAGCGCTTCCAGACAACGGCGGCCACGAGCAACGCCATGGCGACGCCGAACATGGTCCAGCCGGTCGCGACGCGGTCGACGGCCCGCGCGATCGTCGTCAGCCAGTCCGTGCGGAGCTCGGCGACGGCGCGGAGGATCGCCGCGTCGACCTGGTCGGTGAGGCGACGCGCCCATCCCGACCACAGCGCGACGAGCAGCCACGCCACGAGCAGGAGGAGGACGACGATCCAGCCCTTGCCCGTCCTGCCGATGCTGCGCGGCAGCGGCGGTGGGGCCCCGCTGGGCCGCCGGCGGCGGCGGGTCTGGCGCACGGTCGGGGCGACGGATGCCGTGGCGTCCGCGAGCGCGGCCTCGTCGAGCGTCCCGGTCGGTCCGGCGTCGTCGGGGCGCGGTGCCATCGACCTCGTCACGACGGCTCCTCGGCCAACCAGGTCGTGACGACCGCTGCGACGTCGCCGTCCGAGGCGGCCACGGCACGGTTGAGGGCGCGCACCCCTGCCGTCGTCAGCCGTGCCGACACGTTGTCGATGGCTGCCCGCACGGGGTCGCCCCAACGCTCGATCACCTCGGTGCGCACGATCGGGGTGACGTTCTCGGCCGGCTGCAGCCCGCGGTCGTCGGTGAGCTCGACGAGGTGGAGCTGTTCGATGGCGGGGTCCGTCGTGAACATCAGCGCGACGTCGACGCCACCGTGGAGCAGCGCCTGGCGCGTGAGCGCGGCGTCGGTCTCGAGGGCCACGAACTCCGCGAACCGGGCGCCGTAGACGTCCGTCAGCCCGGGCAGGCAGTAGCGCCGGCTCGCGCACTCCGCTGGGCCGCCGAGCGCAAGGTCGCCCGAGACGGCGGCGAGATCGCTCAGGCTGCGCACGCCGAGGCGTTCGGCGGTGTCGCGGGTGACGACGAACGTGTTGGCGTCCTGCGCCGGCGCGGCGGCGAGGACCGTGACGGGCAGGGCGGCGACGGCCCGGACGAGCGCGTCGTGCGTCGCGACGACGTCATCGCTCGGCTCGGCGGCGCCGAGGCTGTGGAACTCGGCGGCGGTGCCGGCGTACTCGGGCACGAGCTCGACGAGGCCGACCGCGAGCGCCGGGGCGACGAACTCCCGCGGTCCGAGCGAGAACGCTCGCACGACCGGGAACCCGGCCGCCTCGAGCCCCTGGGAGTACACCTCGGCAAGCGCGACGCTCTCGGCGAAGTCGAACGACCCCACCGTGATGGCGTCGTCGGCGAGTGCCGTCGCCGGCGTCGCGTCGGTCGCGTCATCACCGCACCCGGCAACGGTGAGGGCGCCGAGGGCGACCACCGTGATCGTGCCGACGAAGCCCGTGCGGGCGGCGCCCGGCGACGGCTGCCGGCCCGGGCGATGGGGGACGACGTCGCGGGGCGGCACCGCGCTCGTCGCCGCGTCGTCCGGCGGCGCTCGACGGCGGCGCGATGCCGTCACGAGGTTGGCGGCGGCGCCGATGGCGACGCCCAGCGCCGCGCCGCACACCACGTCGAGCGGGTTGTGGGCCCCGACGTACACGCGCCCCACGCAGACCGCGGCCGCGACGGCCCACGGCACGATCTTCCACCGGCCCGGCACGTACGGGCTGACGACAGTGGCGATCGCCGTCACCAGCACCGCGTGCCCGGACACGAAGCTCTCGCCGGTGAGGTGCACGTCGCCGCGCATCTCGATGTCGGGCCCGATCGACGTCCCCGGGCGCTGGCGGCTGACGATCGCCTTGACGCCCCGTTCGGTGAGCAGCTTGAGGAGCGTCACGAGGAGCGCGGCGATCGCCAGGCGGTAGCGGCGGAGCACGAGCGCCACGGCGGCGACGATCGGGCCGAGCACGAGGGCGCCCAGCAGCTGCAGCGGACTGGCGACGACGTAGAGCCAGCCGGGAAGCTCGTTCACCCCGCGGAACACCGACTCCTCGACATCGCCCACCGTCCCGTCGCGGACGATCAGCATCCCGACGCCGACGATCGCGAGCCCGCTCACGATTCCGGCTCCTGCACTTCGACCGAGCTTCATCAGCTCCATGTCGCCCCTCCGGGGGCGACCGTACACCCGTCCGTCGCACAAGGTCACGGGTGACGACGGGGGATCGGCTCGCCTCGGTCAGCGTCACGCGCCGGAACCGGGGTCTCCTTCGGACCGCATCGAGCGGGTGGGGACGCAGGAGACCACGCCGTCCGGCCTTGACTTCAACCGAACTTGACGTCGTACGGTGCCGGCGATGACGACGGAGCCACGTCCGCAGGCGGGCCGCCGCGCCCTCCAGGTCGGCCTCGTCGCGGTCGTCACGCTCGTCGCGTTCGAGTCGTTGGCCGTCATCACGATCCTGCCCGACATCGAGGCCGATCTCGGTGGCATCGCGTGGTACGGCTGGGTCACCACTGCGTTCTTCCTGGGCACGATGATCGGCATCGTCTTCGCCGGCGATCAGGCCGATCGCCGCGGCGCCGGGCCGCCGTACGTCGTCGGGCTGGTGCTGTTCGCGGCGGGCCTGGTGATCGGCGGGCTGGCACCGGCGATGCCCGTCCTGGTCGTCGGGCGGTTCGTGCAGGGCTTCGGGGCCGGCGTGGTCCCGGCGATCGGCTACGTCGCGATCGGGCGCGCCTTCACCGAGGCGGAGCGCCCGCGGATGTTCGCCGTCTTGTCGACGGCGTGGGTGGTCCCTGGGCTCGTCGGTCCCGTGCTCGCCGAGCGGGTGTCGGACGTCTTCGGATGGCGGTGGGTGTTCCTCGGCCTCGTGCCGCTCGTCGCCGTCGCCGGAGCGATGGTCGTGCCGGCGATGAAGCGGCTCGGACCAGTCGGACCCGACACGCCGAAGGCGACCGGGCCGTTCCTGCGCCGCCGCATGGTCGAGGCCGCGCGGGTCGCCGCCGGCGCCGCGCTCCTCGTCGCCAGCTGCACCGCGTCGCGATGGCTGCTCGTGCCCGGCGTGGTCGCGGGCCTGCTGCTCGGCGTCGGGCCGCTGGCGCGGCTCACACCGCCGGGGACGCTGCGCGCCCGGCCGGGACTGCCGGCGGTGATCCTGTCGCGAGGACTGCTCACGTTCGCCTTCTTCGGTGCCGACACGTTCGTGCCGTACGCACTGCACAGCGGACGCGGCGCGTCGGTGTTCGCCGGCAGCGTCGCGGTCACGATGGCCACGCTGTCGTGGACGATCGGCACGTGGATCCAGGACCGGTGGATCGGACGGACGGGCGAGGCCCACTTCGTGCGCCTCGCCTACGCCGTCCTGTTGCCGGCGATCGTCGTCGTCGCCCTCGGCGCGATGCCTGATCTCCTCCCGTTCTGGGTGATCCCCATCGGCTGGGCGTTCGGCGGCCTCGGCATCGGGCTCGGGTACGCGGCCCACTCGCAGCTCACGCTGCGCTGCGCCCGGGCCGACGCGTACGGCGCCGCCACCGCATCGCTGCAGCTGCTCGACAACCTCGGGGTCGCCCTCGGCACCGGCGCCGCGGGTGTCGTCGTGACGCTCGGCGACGACCTCGGGTGGCCCCCGGGCGACGCCGCCGCCGCCGCCTTCGGCGTGACCGCCGCCGTCGCCGCCGTCGGCCTGGTCGTCAGCCGCCGCCTGCCAGCTCCCGCGCCCCTCGCGATCACTCGCCCGTCACCCGCGCTGGCGACCGACTGACCGGTCGACCGTGTCCCCGTGCCGGGATGCTGCGGTGGCGGTCGGGCGCTCGCATCTGGGCGGGATCCGTGTCCGGGCGGGGATCGTCCCGCAATCCGCAACGATCCCCGCCCAGATCGGCTGGTGGGACGAAGCCCACCCAGTTCGCCGAGCGCCGTCCGCAGCCAGCCACGGCGGCGCCCCCCTCGAACGACACGCCCGGCGGCGCAACGCCGATCACGGCGTTGCCGTTCACCGACGACATCGACACCACCGAGGCCACCACCGATCAGTCCGAGCTCCACGCGATCGCCCCGTGCCTCGGCGTGCCGGCGGTCGAGCGAGCCGTCTGGTACGTGGCGCAGGTGAGCACCGACGCGGCGCTGGTGCGCACGGACGTGACGGCGAGCGACTACTCCGCCGGCATCGCGGTGTTCATCGGCGAACCGACGTCGGCGGGGTTCGTGCTGTGCGGACCCGGCATCATCTCCGGGCCGGTGTCAAGCGGCCAGACGGTCTACGTGATGGTGTTCGGCGACACGGTCGGTGATCCAGGAGCGCGGCTGCGGCTGTCCATCGAGGCCGTCGAGCTGCCCACCGTCGCCGTCACCGTCGATCCCGTTGCTCACGTCGACGCCCGCTCGGGCGTCGCCCAGGTGTCCGGAACCGTCACGTGCACCGGGGACGCCGCGTTCGTCGACGTCTCGGGGATTGCGGCAGCGTGCCGGACGGGTCTTCGTGCAGGGCCCGATCTTCACCGAGATCCCGGCGCCCACGCGTTCGACTAGCCCTGGAGGTGTGCGGCGAGGTTGGCCAACGACGACGCCAGGCCCGCCGCGTGGTCCTCCGCTGAGATGCCGACCGGAACGTCCTCGGCGATGAGCTCGACGAGCGTCCCCGCGTCGAGGTCGGTGAGCCGCCACGTCATCGTCATCGTGCCCGCGAAGCTCGGGTCGTCCGACACGAAGTCGACCTCCTGCACGATGCACGTCTCAGGAACGAGCGCGACGTAGCGGGCATCGACGACGTCGGAGTCCGCCGTCGTCTTCCCGACGGCGTCGTCGGCGGAGTCGTACGTCAACGTGAGCCGGTACGAACCGCCCGGACGTGCGTCGAACCACTCGAAGCTGCCCCGCATGCCCGCCGGCGGGAGCCACGCCACGAGGGCCTGCTCGTCGACCAGCGCGGCGTACACGGCGGTGCGCGGCGCAGCGATGACGAGCGACGCCGCGTCGGTGCGGGACATCACCGCACGGTACGCGGCACCTCGCCACGCCGCCGATGTCGGAGCAAGCACGACCGCAGCGAGCGCGAGCGGCGCGAGTCGTCCGATCCCGGCCGGCCTCAGGCTGGCTGGTAGCTCCCGATCGACCAGTGGTTGCCCTCGGGGTCGGCGACGGTCCCGCCGCGCCCGCCGTAGTCCTGGTCCACCATCTCCCGGACCACGGTCCCACCGGCGGCGAGGGCTCGGTCGAACACGGCGTCGGGTTCGTCGGTCACGAGGTACACGGATGAGTGCCCTGCGTTGTGCACCGCGCCGTCCGGGCGTTCGGACCCGAACATGATCCCGCCGCCGCCGGCCCACAGCCACTCGGCGTGGACGACGACCGACGGGTCCTGCTCGTCGCGGAACGTCGCGTGCTCGACGAAGCCCACGGCCTGGAGCCAGCTCATCATCGTCTCGACGTCCACGACGGTCATCGAGTGCCAGAGCTTGACGGTCGCTGCTGCAGTCATGGGGCCATCGTGATCCAGCGGGGCAGCGCCGTCTTGGACAAATGGGAACCCGACGACCTCGCCCCGGGTCAGCCGCGCGCCACAACGGCAGCGCCGTGATCTGATGGTGGCATGCGGGATCGCGACGAGGTCGATCCGGGTCTGCCGCTGAAGCTCTGGCCGTGCTCCAACGGCGAGTACCTCCCACCGCCGCTGGACGAGCTGCGCCGCGAGGCGATGCGCCGAGCCCGCGCCGCCGCCGACGTCCACGCGCACCGTCACGGCTGGTCGCGGCGGCGGTTCCTGCTCTCGTCGGCCGGCCTGGCGTCCGGGCTGGTCGCCCTCCAGGCGTGCAGCGACGAGCAGTCGCGGTCGCGTGGTTCCGAGCCGGGCGGACGGTTCTCCGTCCCGCCGTCGGCGGCCACGGATCCGGACGAGGCGACCGCGACCGTCCATGGGCCGGCGACCTCGGGATCGGCGACGACCACGCCGCCGGCACCCGCCGAGGCCCCGGAGGTCGTCGTCGACGTGCAGACCCACTTCCTGGAGTCAGGCGAGTGGGGCACGGGCTTCCCCCAGGGTGCCTGCGGCGAGGCCGACCCGATCGATTGCTTCTCCGCCGAGCACTGGCGGGACCTGGTGCTGGCCCAGAGCGACACGGCCGTGGCCGTCATCTCCGCCGTCCCCGTCGTCGGCACGGCCGACCCGTTGTCGATCGAGGCGATGGAGCGCGGCAAGGCGCTGGCCGCCGAGCTGTGCGGCGACGATCGCGTGCTGATCCAGGGCCACGCCGTCCCCGACGTCGGACCGCTGGAGGTCGCGCTCGCCTCGATGCGCGAGGTCGCGGCGACCCACCGACTGTCGGCGTGGAAGGTCTACACGCACGCGCCCGGCGGCTGGTACCTCGACGACCACGATCCCGCCGCCCGGCAGGTGGGTGCGGCGTTCCTCGAGACCGCTCGCGACACCGGCGTCCCCGTGATCGCCGTGCACAAGGGGTTGTCGGGCGGCAACCCGTTCGCCTCGCCCGTCGACGTCGGTCCGGCGGCGGCCGCCCACCCCGACCTGTCCTTCCTCGTGTACCACTCCGGGTACGAGGCCGAGCTCGTCGAGGGTCCGCACGATCCGGACGGCGCCGGCGTCGACCGCCTCGTGCGCAGCGTGACGGACGCCGGCATCGGACCCGGCGGCAACGTCTACGCCGAGCTCGGCTCGACGTGGCGCACGGTGATGGGCCGACCCGACGAGGCCGCCCACGTGCTCGGGAAGCTGCTCGTCGCGTTCGGGCCGGAGCGCATCCTGTGGGGCACCGACAGCATCTGGTACGGCTCCCCGCAAGATCAGATCGCGGCGTTCCGCGCCTTCGAGATCACGCCCGCGTTCCAGGAGCAGTTCGGCTACCCGGCACTCAGCCCCGCCATCAAGCGCAGGATCCTCGGCGCCAACGCGATCGAGCTCTTCGGCATCACCCCGCCGACGAGCCCGTGCCCGCCCACCGACCCGGCAGGCTGGCGCGCCACGAACCGCACCTTCGGCCCGGTGTCCCGGCGCGACATCGCCGCCACGTTCATCCACGAGCACCCGTGGGTGCGGGGTCCGCGCGGTTGAACCCGTGCCTGTCGGCATCCACGGCCTGGCGCGACGCGAGGCGACCGTGGGAGCCGCCGCGGCCCGCACCGTGACGGAGCGTCGACCGCTCGTACGCTGCGCTCGATGTGCCTGTTGATCGTGATCAGCGGGGTCGTCCCCGGGATGCCACTGATCGTGGCGGCCAACCGCGACGAGCGCCGGGCGCGCCCGGCGATCCCGATGACGCGCCTCGACGACGCCGACGGCGGGCCGGCGATCCTCGGTGGGCGCGACGAGGTCGGCGGTGGCACCTGGCTGGCGACCAATGCGGCCGGCGTCGTCGCCGGGCTCACGAACCGGCCCCTGCGCGACGGCCCCGACACGGCCAAGCGGTCCCGCGGCGAGCTCCCCCTCGCCCTCGCCCGCCATCCCAGCGCGGCGGCCGCCGTCGAGGCCTTCGGCACCGCCATCGACCCGAGCGCCTACAACCCGTCCTGGCTGCTCGTCGCCGACCGCCACGACGCCTTCTTCGTCGACGTGACAGGCACCGACGACGTCCCCGTCGAGCAGCTCCGACCGGGCGTGCACGTGCTCGAGAACCGCACGTTGCACGAGCCGTCCCCGAAGGTCGAGCGGGTGCGCCAGCTCCTCGACCCCGTGCTCGCCCGTCCACCGGCCGTGCTGCTCGACCAGCTCGTCACCCTGCTCGCCGATCACCACCTGCCGCCCGGCGAGCCACCACCGGCGGACACGAGCAACCCGCGCCTCGCCCTGGCCGCGCGAGCCATCTGCGTCCACGCCGACGAGGACGACTACGGCACCCGTTCGTCCGCGGTCATCACCGCCGCGGACGGACCCGCACCACCGGTCATCCGCTGGACCGACGACGCCCCGTGCCACGACCGCTGGCACCCGTCCGACCACCTCTGGACGACCGCCGCCGACGCGTGACCTGACGGCAGCCGGCTGGGAGGCCCGGCGCCGCAGTGTGCTACCACGGCGCGATGGCTGACTCCGAGGTCCGGGGCCTGCGGCGCGAGCTGGCCGACGGCGTCCTGACGATCACCCTCGATCGCCCCGACCGCCTCAACGCGCTGCGCTGGGAGATGGTCCACGGGCTGACCGACTGGGTCGCCACCGCCGGCACGGATCCCGACGTCCGCGCGGTCGTCGTGACCGGCGCCGGCCGAGCGTTCTGCTCGGGCGACGACATCGTCGGCGGCATGGACGATGGCGGCACGGACATCAAGGCGATGCGCCGGCGCATGCTCGACGCGACGACGCGCGGCCCCCACCACCTGCTCGTGAAGACGTTCCTCGCGACCCCGAAGCCGATCGTCGCCGCCCTCAACGGTCGCTGCCACGGAGCCGGGTTCGTGATCGCCTCGGCCTGCGACTTCCGCGTCGCGCGCGACGACGTGCTGCTCGGCGACATCCGCTCCGGCAAGGCGATCTTCGCCAACCAGGGCGTCGGGCTCCTGTTGCCGCGCTTGATCGGCCAGGCGTGGGCGATGGATCTCCTCATGACGGGACGGGTCATCGACGCCGTCGAAGCCGAGCGCATCGGCTACGTGGCCCGGGTCTGGCCGGCCGACACGTTCGCCGCCGAGCTCGGCACGTTCGTCGGCGAGCTGGCGACCGGCCCCACTCGCACCTACGCGGCATGGAAGCTGAGCGTGAACCGGGCGGTGCTGCTCGAGCTCGACGCCTACACCGACCACGAGCGCTGGCTCGACGTCGGGGTCTTCCACTCCGACGACATCGCCGAGGGCGTCCGAGCCTTCGGTGAGAAGCGCCCGCCGCAGTTCACCGGCCACTGACCGGCCGCGCACCAGGGCACGCGTCAATCGATCGCGCGGTCCGATGCGTTGCTGCGCCAGGATCTGGCGATGGCCCAGCCGACGCCCCGCCAGCCCGGCTCGCGCCTCGTCGCGCTCGGCTGGGACGCCAACGACCCGCGCGGCCTCGCTCGCTTCTGGGCCACCGCGCTGCGCTGGCAGATCGGCGACGACAGCGGCGACGAGGTCGCGCTCGTGCCGACCGACGCCACCACCTTCCGGATCCTCTTCCGGCGCGTCCCGCAGCAGAAGGCCGGCAAGAACCGCATCCACCTCGACCTGACCACCAGCTCCCTCGACGACCAGCGCAGCACGGTCGACGCGCTCGTCCAGCTCGGCGCCCGCCACATCGACGTCGGCCAGGGCCCGGACGACCGCCACGTCGTGCTCGCCGACCCCGAGGGCAACGAGCTGTGCGTCATCGAACCCGAGAACTCCTTCCTCGCCGACTGCGAGCGTCTCGGATCGATCACGTGCGACGGCTCACCCCAGAACGGGTACTTCTGGAGCGCCGCGCTCGGCTGGCCGCTGGTGTGGGACCAGGACGAGGAGACCGCGATCCGCGCGCCCGACGGCGTCGGCCCGTTCATCACCTGGGGACCGCCCGTGCCGCCGAAGCTGGGCAAGAACCGGTTGCACCTGGACATCTGCCCACCCGCCCAGGTCGACCAGGGCACCGAGGTCGAGCGCCTGATCTCGCTCGGCGCCACCCGGGTCGACATCGGACAGGGCGACGTCCCATGGGTCGTGCTGGCCGACCCCGACGGCAACGAGCTCTGCGTGCTGCGGCCCTGACAGCTCCCGCGGGGCACGGCGTGCGCGCACCCGACCGCACGCCGCGCTCGGCGAGCGGTCGCCGCGATGTCGGCCCTCCGTCAGGCGACCGGGTCGTCCTGGTGGCGGCGCATCACGGCGTCGACGAACGCCTTGAGTGCCGGCTTGGCCGACTCCGCGCCGTACTTCACGCTGACGCTGCCCTTGCCACCGGCCGCGCCGGGGATCGTCGTGACGCGCCTCGGCGACGAGATCGAAGTCGATGGCATGGACGGCGAAGTGGTGGGTGGCCGCCGTGAACATCACGTAGCCCTGCTGGTAGGTGCGTCCGAACTTGAACATCGGCGTCTGGCGGAACATCGTCAGCTCGTGACCCGGGTAGGTCGTTTGGACGTGGTCCCAGAACTCGCGGAGCCAGGGTCGGCCGAGCTCGGGGGCGGCCGCGAGGTACTCCTCCGGTGTGGTGATCACGGACCTCAGTCTCGCGGTCACCCCAGCCGCGCTGACGGCCGGCGGCGACCTCGGATCTAGGCTCCTGCCTGCACGCGCTGTCACAGGGGGTACGCACCGATGATCACGGACGCCGCCGCGCCCGCCGACCTGCTCATCGTCGACGTCGACACGCACCTCAGCGAGCCGTGGGACCTCTGGCTCAAGCGGGCCCCGAAGGGGTACGAGGACCGCGTCCCGCAGGTCAGGGACGTCGACGGCCGGCAGCGCTGGGTGTTCGACGGTGAACCGATCGGTGGTGTCGGCGCCGCGTCGGTCATCGGCGCCGACATGGAGAAGCGCTACGACATGGCGTACATGTTCGGCACCCCGGTGCACGAGGTCGCCGCCGGCGCCTCGCAGGTGGCGCCGCGCCTCGAGCTGATGGACTCCCAGGGCATCTGGGCCCACCTCATCTACCCCAACACCGTCGGGTTCGGCGGTCAGCAGCTCGGCGGCAAGGGTGATCCGACCCTGCGCAACCTCGCGGTCGAGATCTACAACGATGCGATGGCCGAGATGCAGGCGGAGTCGGGCAACCGGCTGTTCCCGCAAGCGATCCTGCCGTGGTGGGACGTCGACCGATGCCTCGTCGAGATCGAGCGGATCCGCGGCCTCGGGCTGGTCGGCGTCAACACCAACGCCGACCCGCAGGACGCCGGCCTCCCCGACCTCAGCCAGCCCCACTGGGACCCGATGTGGGCCGCGCTCGCCGACGCCAGCCTGCCGGTCAACTTCCACATCGGGGCGAGCGCCTCGCAGATCTCCTACCACGGGTCGGCGCCGTGGCCGTCGATGGACTCCGGCGCGTGGATGGCGATCGGCTCGGCGATGCTGTTCCTCGCCAACGGACGGATCATCGCCAACCTCATCTACGGCGGCGTGCTGGAGCGCCATCCGACGCTCAAGGTGGTCTCTGTCGAGAGCGGCGTCGGGTGGCTGCCGTCGTTCCTCAACGCCCTCGACTACCAGCTGGACGAGACCGCCCCGGAGACGCGGGCGAAGCTCTCGTTGAAGCCATCGGAGTACTTCCGCCGGCAGATGGGCGCGTGCTTCTGGTTCGAGGACGATGGGGCGCTGATCCGTGAGGCGATCAAGCAGGTCGGTGAGGACAACTGCATGTTCGAGACCGACTTCCCCCACCCGACGTGCCTCTACCCCGACCCGGTGCAGCGGGCCCTGGCCGTGTTCGCGCCGGAGCGCGACGAGCTGAAGCGGAAGGTGTTCGGCGCCAACGCCGTGCGCATCTACAACCTGCCCGCGCCCTGACGCGCCGGGCACCCGCGCCGGCCGGCCTGCCGCGGGTACGTTGAGCCGGTGGGGACGCGGTACGACGAACTGATCTCGGCGCTGCGCGAGGCGAGCCGGCCGGACCGTTCGCCGCCGGCGGCGATGCAGCCATACCTCGAGCTGGTGCGGTGCCACCCCGATCGCATCACGGACGGTGACGTCGAGCGCCTGAAGGCCGCCGGGATCTCGGAGGACGAGATCTTCGAGCACACGGTGGCCGCCGCAGTGGCGGCCGGGCTCGAGCGCCTCGACGCCGGGCTGCGAGTGCTGCGATGAGGTTGGTGTGCCTCGACGACGTCGACGTGCCGCGCCCAGTCGACGTGTTGAAGACGCTCCACCACCGCCCCGACGTCTTCGGTCGCCCGTTCTCCGCCGCGCTCGACGTCGCGATGCGCGGACCGTCGGAGTGGACCGCTGGCGAGCGTGAGCTCTTCGCCGCCTTCGTCTCATCGCGCAACCAGTGCCTGTTTTGAACGACCGCCCACGCCGCGGTCGCGGCGTACGCGCTCGGTGACGACGTCTGGCGGGCCGTCGAGCACGACTGGCGGACGGCGCCCGTGGACGGCCGGATCCGGGCGACGCTCGGCTTCCTCGAGACGCTCACCCTGCGACCCGGCGAGCTGACATCCGACGACGCCGACGCCGTCGTGGCCGCAGGGGTGTCGACGGATGCGCTCGTCGACGCCATCCACGTCGCCGCGCTCTTCAACATGATCGACCGCCTCGCCGACTCGTTCGGCTGGGACGTCCCTCCGTTCGCGGCGTTCCGCGAGCGCGCCGCGGACATGCTCGGCCGCGGCTACGCACTCGAGGAGTGAGCGCCCAGCGACGCCCGGGCCACATCCGCGCGTCGCACCCGGCCCGGCGGGCCGCCACGTCGACCTGAGCAGATGGCCCGGCCGGACCGCGGGAGGGCCAGGGTGCACTACGGTGCCCGCCGCTGCCCTCGGCGCCGAACCACCGGCACCGACAGCAGCGATCCTCGCGTTCGCCGTGACGTACCGGAGGGACCATGCAACAGCTCAGTGGCCTGGATGCTTCGTTCATCTACTCCGACACCGCGAAGGCGCCGCAGCACATCTTCACGTGTCTGATCTACGACCCGTCGAGCGCGCCGGGTGGCACGCTCACGTTCAAGGCGATCCTCGAGCACTACCGACGCCGGCTGCACACCAGCCGGGTCTTCCGACAGAAGCTCGCGCGGGTGCCGCTCGGGCTCGATCACCCGTACTGGGTCGACGACGATGACTTCGACCTCGAGTACCACGTGCGCCACATCGCCTTGCCGCAGCCGGGCGACTGGCGCCAGCTGTGCATCCAGCTCGCCCGCCTCCAGTCCCGTCCCCTCGACCCGACCCGCCCACTCTGGGAGGCGACCGTGATCGAGGGCCTCGACAACGTCGACGGCATCCCTCGCGGCAGCTTCGCGGTGATGCAGAAGATCCACCACGCGGCCATCGACGGCGTGACGTCGCTCGAGATCATGGCGAGCGTCCACGATCAGGTTCCCGATCCCGTCGCGCCGGGCCCTGACGTCGCATGGCAGCCCGAGCCACCGCCGAACACGGGTGAGCTCGTCGCCCGGGCGATGTCCAACAGCTTCACCCGCCCGGCCCGCTTCGCCCGCCTGGTCGGGCGGCAGTTGCCCGGTGGCACCCGTGCCCAGGACGCGCAGCTGCGACAGCGCTTGCAGATCCCCCAGATGGTCGCCGCGCCCCGCACCCGCTTCAGTGGCATCGTCTCGCCGCACCGCGTGATCGATGCCCGCCGCTACGACCTCGCCGAGATCCGGCGGGTCAAGAGCGCCGTGCCGGGTGCGACGGTCAACGACGTCGTGATCGCGATCGTCGGTGGGGCCCTGCGGCAGTACCTCGACGACAAGGGCGAGCTGCCGGGCACGACGCTGCGCGTCATGGTGCCGATCTCGACCAGGACCCCCGAGCAGGCGGGAACCGCCGGGAACCAGGTGTCGGTCATGGTCGCCGACCTCGGCACCGACATCGCCGACGCCCGGGCACGGCTCGTCGCGGTGCACGACTCGACGACGGCCTCCAAGGCAGCGAGCGAGGCGGTCGACGCGACCGTGCTCACGAGCCTCGCCGAGATGATGCCTGGCAACCTGGCCGTCCTCGGCGCCCGTCTGGCCAGCCAGTTCGAGACGGCCACCCGGACGACCCCCATCGTCAACACCGTCGTCAGCAACGTGCCCGGGCCGCAGGTCCCCCTCTACTTCGCCGGTGCCCGCTTGGTCACGTTCTTCGGGGGTGCCGCCGTCGTCGACGGCATGGGCCTGCTGCACGGCATCACCAGCTACTGCGGCGAGGTGGTCATCTCGATCGTGTCCGATCGCGAGATGCTCCCCGATCCAGCGGTCTACGCCGACTGCCTCGACCGGTCACACGCCGCGCTCGTCGCCGCGACGATCGAGACCCGCCCGGCCGGGCGCTCGGCGAGACGATCGGGGCCCGCGCTGTGGCGGCGCCCGCAAGCGGACCGCGAGGCAGCCGGCGCGCGGCTGACGGCCGCCGACCAACGTGGCCGCGCCGCAGAGGTAGCGTGCGGCCGTGGACGACCACACCCCGCTGCTCGCGCCGATGCCCGGCGCCGAGCACCAGACGTTCGGACCGGTCGAGATCGACGTCACGAGTGTCGGCGACGCCCGCATCAAGCGCGCGATCTACCCAGCCGGGTTGCGGTGGTCCGTCGACCTCCGGCCGCTGGCCGGCACGGCGACGTGCCAGCACGCCCACGTCGGCTTCCTCGCCCACGGCGCGCTGCACTTCGAGTACCCCGACGGGTGCACCGTCGAGCTGCAGGCCCCGGCGGTCGTCGACGTCGCGCCCGGCCACGACGCGTGGGTGCCCGGCGACGAGCCCGCCGTGCTGATCGAGGTCGACTACCTCCAGCACACGGTCGCTCGACTCGGTGTCGCAGGAGACCACCGCCACTGACCGGCGGCATGCGTAGCGTGAGGCACTCGTGGGAGCACTGCAGCTGATGGACCATCGCACCAGGTCGGAGACGCTCGTGTGGCGCGACGTGTCGTCCGGCGCCGGACGGCCATGGCGATGATCGTCCCGCGCTGGGAGTGGCGGACGTTCGGCGACGAGTTCGGCGCGGCTGACGAGATCTTCGCCGGGCTGTCGCCGACAGGGGTGGAGGAGAGCGACGAGCTGTACCTGTTGTCGACGGACGGTGACAACGTCAAGATCCGCGCCGACCTGATGGACATCAAGGCGCTGCGCGCGGTCGACCGCCACGGCCTCCAGCAGTGGGAGCCGGTGCTCAAGGCTGCCTTCCCGTTGACCACCGCGGACGTCGCCACCACGTTCGAGGCGCTGCGCCAGCCGCTCCCGACGCTCACCTCGCAGGCCTACTCGCGGGAGGAGCTCCTCGAGCAGCTCGTCGAGCCCGGACCCGTGGTCCGGCTGGTGTCCGTGCACAAGCGCCGGGTCCGGTACCGGTTCGAGCAGTGCATGGTCGAGGTGACCGACATCGCGGGCGGTGACCGCCAGACCCGCACGATCGCCATCGAAGCGGAGGACCCGGCCGCCGTCTGGGCGACGGTGACGGCCGTCGGGCTCAGCGAGCGGGTCAACACGAGCGTGCCGCGGGGGTTGCTCGCCCTCGTGAGCGGCGAGCGCCCCCGGTACGGGGTGATCGACGTGGGCACGAACTCCGTGAAGTTCCACATCGGCGAGCTCGCCGACGACGGCACGTGGCTGCGCGTCGTCGATCGGGCCGAGACCACCCGTCTCGGCGACGGGCTCGCCGCGTCGGGCGTGATCTCCGCTGCGGCCGTGGAGCGCACGACGGCAGCGATCGCGACCATGGTCGAGGAGGCATGGCTGCACCACGCCCAGGCCATCGTCGCGGTCGGCACGGCCGGGTTGCGGGCGGCCGGCAACCGCGACGAGGTCGTCGCGGCGATCGAGGCGGCGACCGGCCTGACGGTCGCCCCCATCTCGGGCGAGGAGGAGAGCCGCCTGGCGTACCTCGCCGTCCGCGCCCACTTCCCGCCGGCTGCCGGCGCCATCGTGGTCTTCGACACGGGAGGCGGGAGCAGTCAGTTCACGTTCGGCAGCGGCACCGAGGTCGAGGACCGCTTCAGCGTCGACGTCGGAGCGGTGCGCTACACCGAGCGCTTCGGTCTCGACGGAGCCGTCTCGACCGAGACGCTGGCCGCGGCCATCGACGCGATCACCGCCGATCTGGACCGGCTCCACGGGAGAACGGCACCCGACGCCCTCGTCGGGATGGGCGGCGCGATGACCAACATCACCGCGGTCAAGCTCGGCCTCGAGCGCTACGACCCCGACGCCGTGCAGGGAGCGACGCTGTCCCGTGACGACATCGACCGCCAGATCGAGATGTACCGCACCCGCGATGTCGACGCGCGACGCACGATCGTCGGGCTCCAGCCCAAGCGTGCCGACGTGATCCTCGCCGGCGCGTGCATCGTGCGCACGGTGATGGATCTGCTCGGACAGCAGACGGTCACGGTGAGCGACCGCGGCCTGCGACACGGTCTGCTCGGCGAGCGCTTCGGGCCAGCGGCTCGGCGGTGACGTGCGGCGACGGCGGCAGCCGGTCGTCGCCGGTTCGTCGGGCGGCATCCGCGACGGCCGATGAGATCGTGCGACGGGCGTCGCCGAGCAGGGCTGGACCAGCGCACTGACGAGGTGACGGCCCCCGGTCGTACTTCCCGTCGAGCGAGGAGAAGTCCGGCCAGCCGATCGACGAGTGGATGGCGCTGCTGGCGACGGCCGAGACCGGCACGAAAGCGGCGCTCGTGAGCCGGCTCACGTCGACGCACGACGTGGGGCACGGGCACGCCAACGCGCTCGTCACGGTCCGCCTCGCGCCGAAGGGCTGAGCCGCGATCAGCGCGGCCCCGGGCGCCCGCCGCTGAACCGGTCCGGGATCCTCGTCGTCGCGACCCCTGACGCGCGCCACGGGCGCTCGCGCACCAGGAGGAACGACATGATCACCACCACCAACCGTCACGTCCGCCGCCGGCTCGCGGTGGTCGGCGCCGTCGTCGGCATCGCCGCATCAGCGCTCACCACGGCGGGGCAGGCGAACGCAGCCACCGCGGCGACGGTCGCCAACGACACGCTCACCGTCAACGCCGGCAGCGGCGCCGATCGCGTAGCCCTGCGTCTGCAGGCGGCGGCGCCGAACCAGCTGCAGGTCGACTTCGGCGACGACGGCTCGGCCGAGCACACGTTCGACCGCAGCACGTTCTCCCAGATCACCGTGAACCTGGGCAGCGGCAACGACTCGTTCCGGGTCGACCAGGTCAACGGGGCGTTCGCCGACGAGGCGCTCACCGTCGATGGCGGCTCCGGCAACGACGTCATGGACGGCGGCGACGGCCGCGAGCGCTTGATCGGAGCGAGCGGGGACGATGCCGTCGACGGCAACCGCGGTGACGACACCGGCGAGCTCGGTTCGGGCAACGACAGCTTCCGCTGGGACCCGGGCGACGGCAGCGATGTCGTCGAAGGCGCCAGCGGCACGGACACGCTCGACTTCAACGGCGCCGGCGCGGCCGAGAACATGAGCTTGTCGGCGAACGGCCGGCGGACGTTGTTCCTGCGTGACGTCGCCAACATCCGCATGGACATGGACGACGTCGAGCGGCTCGACCTGACGGCGCTGGGCGGTGCCGACACGATGATCGTGCGCGACATGTCGGGCACAGACTTCCGCCTCGCCGCCATCGACCTGAGCGGCCCGGCGGGCGGCGGCGACCTGGCGACCGACATCGTCACCGTGGAGGGCACCCGGCGCGGCGACCGCGTCGCCGTCGCCACTGACGGCAGCGCCGTGACGGTCGACGGGTTGCCGACGACGACCCGGATCACCGGCAGCGAGACCAACGACCGGCTCCAGATCAACGGCCTCGCCGGCGACGACACGATCGACGTCGCTCCCGACGTCGCGGCGCGGATCCAGCCCGTCGTCGACCTCGGCGCCGACGGTTGAGCGCCCCACCCGGGGCGCCTCCCCCTTCACCTCGGGAGGCGCCCTGGGAGGGTTGCTCGCGCCGGATGCCGCCACCTCCCACAAGCCCGGGGCCGCTGCCCGAGCACCACTCCCCCGCTGACGCAGGCGACGTCCTCGATCGTCGGCGCGAGGAACGTGGGAGGCTCGTCGAGTGACGAGCATCGAGCCCGAGCTGTGGGTGGGCGACCCTGCACGCGCGATCGCCTTCTACGCCCGCGCGTTCGGTGCCGCGGTGCTCCACCAGGTCGGCCACGACGATGAGGTGGTCGCCCAACTGCACGTCGGGGACGCCCGCTTCTGGGTCTCGAACACCGGCGGGGCACGTCTCGACCCACTCGTCGCCGGCGGCGCGACGAGCCGAACGCTGCTCGTCACGGACGAGCCGGATGCACTGGTGGCAGCTGCCGTCGACGCCGGGGCCGCGCTCGGCGTCAGCCGTCGGTGACGAGCACGGCTGGCGCCTCGGTCGGATCGTCGACCCGTTTGGTCACGAGTGGGAGATCGGGCATCCGACCGGCGGGTGGCCGCCGCGCTGAATCGTCGCTGGGCTGAATCGTCTCCGGGCTGAACCGTCGCTTGGCTGAACCGTCGCCGCGCCAACGAGCGTCGGGCGTCGATACTGCGCTGGTGGAACAGTTCGTCGACGTGGGGAACGGGGATCGGGTGTGGACGTGGGACGTCGGATCGCAGGAGGCGACACCACTGCTGCTCGTCATGGGCGCCAACGCCTCGGGAGTGGTCTGGCCTGCGGACCTCGTCGACCGGCTGGCCGCGCAGCACCGGGTGATCGCATACGACCACCGTGACACCGGCCGCTCGACGTGGGCCTTCGATGAACGGCCGTACGCGATCCGCGACCTCGCCGTCGACGCGCTGGACGTGCTCGACGCGTTCGGCGTCGAGCAGGCCCATGTGGTCGGCATGTCGATGGGCGGCGTGCTCGTCCAGCTCCTGCTGGCCGATCACCGCGATCGGTTGCTGTCGGCGACCGTGTTCTGCACCGCCGCCCTCGGCAGCGGCCTGGCCGCCGGAGACGACGATGCGCCCGACGAGTTGCCCGGGCCCGACCCGCGCCTGCTGGCGATGTGGGCTGAGATGGGAGCGCCGCGTGATGCGGACGCCGAGCTCGCGTGGCGGATCGAGCACTGGCGACTGCTCAACGGCGACACGCTCCCGTTCGACCCGGACGTCTGGCGCCACCTCGAACAGCGCGTCATCGAGCACAGCGGACGCGTCGCATCACCGACGGCCCACGCCCGTGCCGACCAGTCCGGCCTCGGGCGCGGCGCCGAGCTGCGCACGTCGCAGGTGCCCACCCTGGTGATCGAGGCCCCGGACGACCCGATCAACCCGCCTCCCCACGCCGCCCACCTCGCGGCCACGATCGGGAGCTCGCGACTGGTGACGATCCCCGGCATGGGCCACGCCCTGCACCCGGCGATCCTCGCCCCGCTGGCCACGGCGATCCTCACCCACACCCGCGCCGTCGACGACGCGCCGTGAGCTCGCGGGCGCTCCCGGCCGTCGGCGAGCGCTCGACCGCGGGGAGCCGACTCGCCTGGCACGATTCGACGGTGAGCTCCACCGATGCGCTGAGGCGGGCGGTCCACCGACTGTTCGATGACGTCTGGAACGGTCGCAACCTGGCAGCCATCCCGGACCTGTACAGCGAGGACTTCGTCGCGGACTACCGGCCCTACGCTCCCCTGCGTCGGGGACACGACGGTGTGCGAGCGATGGTCGAGGGTGCCCTGTCGACGTTTCCCGACTACCACGAGGAGCTGCTCGGGCTGGTCGCCGACGGCGAGACCGTCGCCGTGCACCTGCGCATCACCGGCACCCAGACCGGTCCGTGGGGTCCGTTGCCACCGACCGGCCGCACCCTCGAGTTCGAGGAGATGCTGTGGCTGACGTTCGACGGCGACGGGCGGGTCGCTCGCCAGCGCGGCATCGTGGACAACCTGCTGGCGCTGCGACAAGCCGGCGCCATCCCGACCCCCCCGTCGAACGAGGGCTCGTAGCCGACGAGCGGCGCTGACCGTCACACGGTGACCACCCGCTCCGGCCGGATGCGGATCTCCGTGTCGTAGGTGGCGTCGATCGCCGCCACCGTCGTCTGCAGGTCCCGCTCGATGCTCGTCTGGTACTTGTCGACGTACCCCGGCGCGCCGCTCGGGGCGACATCCGGCGTGGTGCTGGCGCGACCCGTCAGGATCCACACGTCGCCGCCGTGCGGATCGGAGTTGAAGTGCAACGACACCACCGGTCGCTGGGCGATGTTGCCGACCCGCCGCGTGGTCGGCTGGCTGAACACGACGATGTCGTCGCCGTCGACGACGAACCACACCGGGTAGGGCGCCGGCGCGCCGCTGTCGGTGACCGTGGTCAACCACGCCACCTGATCGGTCTCGAGTCGTTGCCGTGCGCCTGCGGGGATCTCCATGTCGCCGACCGTACGCGAGGGGTGCGCGAGTGGGACTCGAATTGGCCCGGCAGAGCGGGGCATCCGGGAACCTGCACATCCGGATGACGGGCCGGGCGGCGCCGGGGTCAGCTGGACACCCTCGATCCGGCGCACGGCGCTGACCCGCGGGAGGCGACCCGGTGTGCCCGCGCCGTCGTCGTCGGGACACACTGGGCGTCGTGGCCGTCGTGATCCGTACCGCTGCGCTCGCCGACCACGAGGAGGTGCGAGACGTCCGGCGACGCTCCTCGTTGTCGAACGACGGCGACCGTGCGCACATCCTCGCCAACCCCGACACCCTGGAGTACGACCCGGCACCGCTGCGCGAGGGGCGGACCCGGGTCGCCGTCGACGGCGGACACATCGTCGGCTTCGCCACCACGGCCGGTCACGACGAGCTGGAGCTCGAGGCGCTGTTCGTCGAGCCGTCGTCGATGCGGACCGGAGTCGGGCGCGCGCTGATCGACGATCTCGTGGACAACGCCAGGGCCGAGGGCATCGCCCTGATCCGCGTGACTGCGAACCCGCACGCCCTCGCCTTCTACGAGGCGCTCGGGTTCGTCGACGACGGCGTCGTCCCGACCCGGTTCGGCGGCGCACCGCGGATGCACCTCGACGTCGTCTGAGACCTGCTTGCACCACCGGATCCGGGGAGGATCCAGGCCGCGGCCGGTCCGAGCGGCACGTCAGTGCTCCCGGCGGGCTGCCCAGCGCTCCTCGCGTCCGACGGCGACAGCGATGTCGACCTCGTTGCCTTCCGGATCGGCGAGCGTCCACCACTCCGGCGCTTCGGCGTCGTACACCACGCGACCTCCGGCGGCGACGGCCGCGGCGACGCGGGCCTCGGCTCGGTCGTCGGGCACGAAGACGTCGATGTGGGTGCGGTTGCGCTGGGCGCGGCGCGCCGTGTCGCCGGCCGACATCGGTTGGAAGAACAGCGGGACGGCGAGCTGCCGGGGGTCGAAGATGTCGGTGATGTACGGACGGGTGTCGAGCTCGTAGCCGAGCACGGCGCGCCAGAACGCCCGCACGGTCGGGACGTCGACCGCGTCGATCCCGACCTGGACGAACCGCAGCGGTGTCGGGTCGGCGCTCAGACCGAGGCCGCGAGCCGCCGCCTGGACCGCGGTCGCGAGGTCGGTGAAGTGCTCGCCGACCCATCGATCCTTGCCGCTGTCGATGGTGACGCCGGCCGGGCGGAGGTCGATCAGCAGCTCGACGCCGGCGTCATCGGCCAGCGTGGCGACGGCGGCGGCGAGGTCGGCCGCGAGCGCCGCATCGTCGGTCGGGTAGTGGACCTGGGCGCCGAACAGCAGCCGCCAGTCCGCCCGTTCGGGGGCGTCTGCGAGGTCACCCTCGGGTTGCAATGGCGCGATGTCGACCTCGTTGCCGTCGGCGTCGGCGAGCGCGGCATGGAAGTCCGTGCGGCGCGCCACCCGCCCCCCGGCGGCCTCGATCGCCGCGATCCGCTGGCGCGCCAGCTCCGGCGGCACGCCGACGTCGAGGTGGACCCGGTTGCGCAGCGGCCGCTCCACGTCCATCTCCTGGAACCAGATCGACGGGTCGCGGCGCAACACGTCGGCGAGGTCGTCGTCGCCGACCTCGTGGTAGGCCAGTGCGGCGCGCCAGAAGCCCATCACCGACACGGGCTGGGCGGTGTCGATGGTCAGCTGCACGGTCTGCAGCGTCGCCGGGTCGGCGGCGAGGCCGAGCTCGCGGGCCGCCTCCGACACGGCCCGTGCCAGCCCCACGTCCTCCTCGGTCAGGCCGCGCGCGTCGCCCGACCAGGTCCGGACATGCACGCCCGTCGCCCGCAGATCGATGTCGGGTCGGTGCCCGGATGCCGCACCGATCGCGACGGCGCGTCGGACGAGCGCGGCCCCGGCGGCGTGCGACGCAGCCGCGAACCAGGCGCTCGCACCGAAGGCCAGCACCCGCCAGTCCTCCACGCCGCCCGCCCGCTGGAACTGGAGGGCGGTCAGGCGTCGGCGGTCGTCCACCCGCCCACGATGCCACCGCCCGTCGAACCGGGCGCGACCCGGCCGGTGCCAGACTTGGCGGGTGGCGATCGCACCGCACCGGCCGGCGCGCGATGGCCGGTCGCAGTGCTGATCGGCGGACGATGACCGACGCGGACTGGCCGGTCGAGGGGATCGCTCGTCGATCGCGCGTGATCACGGACAACGACTACGGGGGTGACCCCGACGGGTTGATCGAGCTGGCGCACCAACTGCTCAGCCCGAGCGTCGACGTGCGAGCGGTGATCGGCTCGCACCTCCGCGATGGATGGAACCCGTCGCCCCGAGCTGCCGTCGACGCGGCTCGTACCGTGGTCGATCTGATCGGGCGGGCCGACGTCCCCGTGCGCCGCGGGTCCGATGGCGGCCTCGCCGATCACGACACGCCGGCGCCGAGCGACGGCGTCGACGCGATCGTGACCGAGGCGATGCGGGACGACGTCGACGTGCCACTCTTCGTCACCTGCGGAGCCGGTCTGACCGCGCTCGCCAGCGCCTGGCTGATCGAGCCGCGGATCGGCTCGCGTCTCACGCTCGTCTGGATCGGCGGGAGCGAGCACGTCGGACACGCCGAGCCGCCGCCCGGCGAAGGTCCCCTCGAGTACAACCTGGCGATCGACCCGATCGCCGCCCAGGTCGTGTTCAACCACTCCGACATCGCGATCTGGCAAGTACCCCGGAACGTCTACCGCACCGTGATCGCATCGCGTGCCGAGCTGCTCGTCCGGATGCGGTCGTGTGGCCCGCTGGGACGCCACCTCTTCGGCGCACTCGGCGCCGTCGCCGGGGCGGCGGCCCGCCACGGGATCCATCTCGGCGAGACGTACATCCTCGGCGACAGTCCCCTCGTGCTGCTGACTGCGCTGCAGTCATCGTTCCACCCGGACGCCGCATCGAGCAGCTTCGTGACGATGCCGTGCCCGCGCATCCTCGACTCGGGCGAGTACGAACCCGACCCGCGCGGTCGACCCCTCCGCGTGTACCGGACCCTCGACACCCGCCTGCTGCTCGCCGACCTGTACGCGAAGCTGGCGCTCTGCTCCGACCGCTGAGGTGCGGGCACGGACCGTTGCCGAGGTGGCATCGCCCACGCGCCATGATCAGGGCTGATGATCGAATCAGCTGACGAGGTGTCGGGTGCGTGATCGGGAGATGAGCACGACGTGACGGCCCTGGCGGGCTGCTCGGTGCTCGACCTCACGGTGGAGCGCGGCTGGCTGTGCGGGCGGCTGCTCGCCGACCTCGGCGCGGACGTGATCAAGGTCGAGCCCCCCGGTGGCGATCCGGGTCGAGCGAGCGGGTTGTTCGCCGATCCCGCGCGGCCGGACGTCGAGGAGAACCTGTCGTGGTGGTTCCAGAACCGCGGGAAGTCGTCGGTGGTGCTCGACCTCGACGACACCGCCGACCGTGCCCGCCTGCTCCGGCTCGTCGACGACGCCGACGTCGTGATCGAGTCGTTCGCCACCGGGTGGCTCGACGCCCGGGGCATCGGGCACGAGGCCCTGCTGGCGCGCAACCCGTCGCTGGTGGTGACGTCCATCTCGCCCTTCGGGCGCACCGGTCCCTACGCCGAGTGGTCGGCCACCGACCTGACCGTCGCCGCCACCACCGGCGAGCTGTGGCTGACGGGTGACACCGACCGGCCGCCGCTGCGGGTGTCGAGCGAGCAGCTGTTCCTCCACGCCGGCGCCGAAGCGGCCGTGCACACCCTCGTGGCCCGCTGGCACGCGCAGCGCACCGGCGAAGGTCAGCTCGTCGACGTGTCGGCGCAGCTCGCGGGCATCAAGTGCCTGATGAACGCGCAGGCGTTCCACGTCCTCGAGGGCTACGAGCTGTTCCGTTCGGGACCGCACACGGCGGCGGGCAAGTCGGGGTTCCGGGTCATCAACGAGTGCCGTGACGGCTTCGTGGCCGCGCTGGCCGCCGCCGGTCCGATCGGCGGTCCGATGATGCGGTTCATGATGGACTGGGCCGACGTCGAAGGTGTCGCCCATCCCCTGGCCCGCGACCGCGACTACGGCACGTTGAACTTCAAGGACGAACCAGAGGAGTTCTTCGCCGCGGTACGCGACACGTTCGCCGCCCTGTTCGCCCGTCACACCAAGGACGAGCTGTATCGGGCGGCCCTCGACCACCTGCTCCTGGTGGCACCGCTGTACACCGTCGCCGACATCCGCGCCGACGAACAGCTGGCCTTCCGCGAGTACTTCGTCGACGTCGACCAGGGTGCCCGGGGCGCCGTGGCGTGGGCGGGGCCGTGGGCCCACCTCTCGGCCACGCCGCTGACGACGACGCGACGGGCGCCCCATGTCGGCGAGCACGACGCCGCATTGACGTCCCGTCCTCGTCGCGTCCGCCGCCCCACCGCACCGGAGCCGGAGGACACCGGCGCGCCGGCGGGTGCGCCGTTCGACGGCCTCCACGTCCTGGACCTGTCGTGGGTGGGCGTCGGCCCGATGACCGCGGGCTACCTCGCGTCGTACGGGGCGACGGTCATCAAGATCGAGTCCTCGAAGCGACCCGACGTGCTGCGCCTCAACCCGCCGTTCCGCGACGGTGCACCCGGGCTCAACAACAGCCACTTCTACGGCGACTTCAACGCCGGCAAGCTGAGCGTCGGACTGGACCTCACCGACCCGCGGGGCCGGGACGTCGCCTGGCGGGCCATCGAGTGGGCCGACGTGATCCTGGAGTCGTTCACCCCGAAGGCCCTCGCCGCCTGGGACATGGACTACGCGCAGATCCGGGCCCGCAACCCGTCGGTGGTGATGCTGTCGACCTGCATGCAGGGCCAGACCGGTCCGCGACGGCTGTATCGGGGCTTCGGCAACCTGATGGCCGGCCTGGCCGGGTTCTACGAGCTCACCGGGTGGCCCGATCGCACCCCGGTCATGATCTACGGCGCCTACACCGACTTCATCGCCCAGCGCTTCACGGCCACGGCACTGCTCGCGGCGCTCGACCACCGGCGGCGCACGGGCGAGGGCCAGTACATCGACGTGGCGCAGCTCGAAGCGGCCCTCCAGTTCCTGGGCCCGGAGCTGCTCGCCTACGAGCTCGACGGGCGGGTGGCGACGCGTGCCGGCAACCGCCATCGCGACCTCGTGCCCCACGGCGTGTTCCCCTGCCTCCCCGAACCAGCGCGCGCCGGCCGCTACCCCGATGGTGGCCGCGGTGCCGAGGGGTGGGTGGCCATCAGCTGCGCCGACGACGAGCAATGGCGGTCCCTGGTCGCCATGACCGGCCTGCCGAACGAGGACCGGTGGGCGACGGCCGCCGGTCGCCGGGCGGACGAGGACCACATCGAGGCGTTGCTGGCGTCGTGGACCGCGAGTCGAGTCGGCCGCGACATCGCGGCCCAGCTCCAGCCGCACGTGGCCTGCGCGCCGGTCCTCGGTCCTCCCGAGCTGCACACCGACCCCCAGATCCTCCATCGCGGCTACTGGGTCCCGACCGATCACCCCGTCTACGGACCGGTGCCGTACTCGGGGATGCAAGCCACGCTGTCGCGCACCCCCGGCACGGTCCCCGGCCCGGCGCCGTGCCTCGGGGAGCACACCTGGCACGTGCTGGAGTCCATCCTCGGCGTCGACAGCGACACCATCGCGGCGCTGCTCGTGGACGAGGTCGCCGAGATCACCGGCTGACCGTCCGCGCCGACCGACCGCATCGGATGCGCTTGCTAGATGAGCGCCCGATTACTACCGATCGCCGGCGCCATCCACCTCGATCGTCGCGGCGCCTGGCCGGTGCGCCACCCGGCCTGCCCGAGCGATGCCGGCGACGCCGCCACGAGCTCGGAGCGGTTCGCCCGGGCCCAGGCGTGTGCGTCGGGCGACGAGACCCAGTCGATCGCGTGGCGCACGAGCGTCCGGAACCGGGGTCGTGGACGAGCGCGACCTCAGGTGGCGCCGAACTGGCGGCGGACGGCCGCGAACGCCTCGTCGCTGATGGCGAGCGCCCGGTCGATGTCGTCGTCGGTGTGGGCGGCGCACAGGAACCAGTTGTGCCGCGGGTGCACGATCAGGCCGCGTCGCGCGCACTCGCTGGCGAACACCATCGCCCGTTCGTACGCGGTGGTGTCGCCGTCGAACGCGAGGTTGGGCATCTGCACCGGGCCGGTCGAGCGGATGCCGATGCCGTGCGAGGACGCCTGGGCGTCGAAGCCCTCGCGCAGCTTGGTGCCCATGCGCACCATGGTGCCGATGCCGTCCTCGTCGTGCAGGGCGTGGATGGTCGCGATCGCCGCCGCCATCGGCACGGCCTGGAACCAGAACGATCCCGTGGCGAAGATCCGGCCGGCGCCGTCGCGCGCCGCCTCGTTGCCCGTCACCGCGGCGAGGGCGAAGCCGTTGGCGATGCCCTTGCTCCACGCCGCGAGGTCGGGCGTGATGCCGAACGGCTCCCAGCTGCCGCCGTGGTGCAGGCGGAAGCCGCCGCGGACCTCGTCGATGATGAGCATGCGCCCCGATGCGGTCGCAGATCTCGCGGACGCCGCGGGCGAAGTCGGGATCGGTGAGCTCCTGGTCGTGCCCGGCATCGTGCTTGAACGGCGAGACGATGATGGCGGCGACGTCGTCGCCGTCGGCCTCGGCGACCGCGGCGTCGATGCTGGCCAGGTCGTTGAACGTGAAGTAGCGCATGTGGGCGTGGTCATGGCGGTCCATCTCGCCGGGGATCCAGCACCACGGCGCGACGCCGTGGTAGGCGCCGGTGGCCTGCAGGACCTTCGTCCGCCCGGTCTGCGCCTTGGCGATGGTGACGGCGAGGTGGGTCGCGTCGGTGCCGTTCTTGGCGTACATCGCCCACGTCGACCCGCCGATCCGATCGACGAGCAGCTCGGCCAGCTCCACCGACACCGGCCCGGGCCCGGCGAGCGTGTCGCCGGCGTCGAGCTGGGCCCGCGCCGCCGCCATCACCTTCGGGTGGTGGTGCCCGAGGATGTTCGGCCCGAAGCTGCACATCAGGTCGACGTACTCGTTGCCGTCGACGTCCCAGACGCGGGCGCCCTCGCCCCGTGCGTAGTACTGCGGGTACTCGGCCGGGAGGCGGTTGACGCTGAGGTGGCCGTACATCCCGTTGGGGACGACGTGCTTGGCGCGCTCGCGCAGGGCCCGATCGGCGCGGCGGATGCGGTTCTCGGTGGGCGTGTCGACAGTCATCTCAACTCCTGTTCGTGCGTCCGAGGAGCTCATGCAGGATGAGCTCCACGCCATCGGCATCGAGCTGGTCGTGGGCGTAGAGCGCCGCGGGTGGGCCGACGGTAACAGCCGGACGACCGACTACCAAAACCGACAAGGTCGACACCTAGCGCGCTCCGTCGATCGAGGCGGCAGGCGGACGGATCGGGAGCTCGCGCCGCGCCGCCTGCAGCGCATCGAGGCCGGCGACACCGGCATCGGATCCGTAGCCGCGTGCCGTGGTGGAGCCGGCGACGACGGCCAGCTCGATCGCCGTCGCGTCGTCGAGCCCGGCGAGCAGGGCGGCGATGAGCCCGCCGACGACCGCATCGCCGCAGCCAGTGGTGTCACGGACCTCGACGTCGCGCGCCGGCACCACGACGAGGTCCGTCGGTGTCGCGAACAGCGCGCCGTCGCCGCCGAGCGTCATGACGACGTGACGGGCGCCCCGGTCGAGCGCCCACGCCACGGCGTCGCGCGCCGTCGACGTCCCGCTCAGCTGCAGCAGCTGGGCGTCGTTCGGGAGGAACCAGTCGACGCTCGCGAGCACCGCGGTCCAGTCGATGGTCGTGCCGGCCGGACGACCGAGCAGATCGAGCGTCACGACCGCGCCGGCGCGTCGCCAGCTCGCCACGAGCGCTGGCGCGTCGTCCCACAGCTGGGGCATGACGTCGAGGCCCCCGAAGTGCACGACCCGAGCGCCTGCGGTGGCGACGTCGGCGAGGTCCTCGAGCGTGATCGAGCGGTTGGCGCCGACGATGTGGATGGGGCGACGTTCACCGTCGGGGCCGATGGCGTGCATGCTCATCGACGTCTGCAGCGTGGGGTGCACGCGCAAGCCGCTCGTGTCGATCCCGTGCTCGTCCATCATCGAGGCCATGAGGCGGCCGGCGACGTCGTCGCCCACGACGCCGATGGTCGCCACGCTGACGCCATGGCGAGCGAGGTCGACCGCGACGCCTCCCGCGGTGCCGGCGACGGTGATGCCGATCTCGTCGACGAGGACGGCGCGCCCCGGCCCCGGCATCGCGTCGACGGGACCGCCGATGACGTCCAGGACGTGCGCCCCGATGCAGATGACGTCAGCCAAGGCGGTATCCCCGGGCGGCGATGACGGCGGCTTGGGCGCCCACGGCCCTGAGGTCGTCGGCCGTGAGGACGTGGGGAGCGCCGACGCTCGCCGCCTTGAGGTACAGCTCGCACAGCCACTCGAGCAGGGTCGCCCGGTCGAACGCCTCGTCGAGGGTGCGCCCCACCGTGACGGTGCCGTGGTTCTGCAGGATGGCGGCCTGGCGGTCCTGCAGCGCGGCGCCGACACCATCGGCCAATGCCTCGGAGCCGTACGTCGCGTACGGGACGACCGGCACCGGTCCCCCGAGCCGGGCGATGTAGTAGTGGACCGCGGGCAACTCGTCGGCCACGAGCGAGACCGCTGTCGCCGACAGCGAGTGGGTGTGGACGATCGCGCCGGCCGTGGTGCTGCGGTACACGCCGAGGTGGAGCAGCCACTCGGTCGACGGGGTGTGGTCACCGCCGAGGAAGCCGGTGTCGAGGTCGAACTCACAGACGTGCTGCTCGGTCATCGCAGCGGGATCGAGCGAGGAGGGCGTGATCAGCATCCCGCGCCCGGCGCGGACGCTGACGTTGCCGGCGGTGCCCTGGATCAGGCCCTCGTCGAGCATCCTGCGGTACGCGCCGACGAGCTCGGCCGCGGCGGTCATGGCACGTCCGCGTCGGTCGCCGCCCGGACCGCGACGGGCACCTCGAGTGGGAAGTGGCACGCGGCCAGGTGCCCGCCACCGTGGTCGATCAGCGGCGGTTCCTCCGTGCGACAGCGATCCTCGACCCGCCAGCAGCGGGTGTGGAAGTGGCACCCGGTGGGCGGGTTGCTCGGGCTCGGGACGTCACCGGTGAGCACGATCCGGGCCCGGCCGGACTCGACGTGGGGGTCGGGGATCGGTGCCGCGGACAGCAGGGCCTTGGTGTACGGGTGCGTGGGACGCGCGAAGACGTCCTCGACGTCGCCGAGCTCGACGATCTTGCCGAGGTACATCACGGCGGTGCGGTTCGAGATGTGCCGCACGACGGAGAGGTCGTGGGCGATGAAGAGGTAGGTGAGGTCGAGCTCGTCGCGCAGCTCCTCGAGCAGCCGGAGCACGCCGGCCTGGATGCTCACGTCGAGCGCCGACACCGGCTCGTCGAGGACGAGCAGCTTCGGGTTGAGCGAGAGCGCCCGGGCGATCCCGATGCGCTGGCGCTGGCCCCCGGAGAACTCGTGCGGGTACTTGCCCGCCTGGTCGGCGGAGAGGCTGACCCGTTCGAGCAGCCCGGGGACGGCGGCGTGCGCTTCGTCGCGGCGCATGCCGTGGATGATCAGCGGCTCGGCGACGATGTCGCGGACGCGACGGCGCGGGTGCAGCGACGAGAAGGGGTCCTGGAACACGATCTGGACGTGCCGGCGCATGGCCCGCATCTCGCGCTCGGACTTCGTGGTGATCTCGTCGCCCTCGAACCGGATGCTGCCCGACGTCGGCTCGATGAGGCGCAGGATGCAGCGGCCGGTCGTGGACTTGCCGCAGCCCGATTCGCCGACGAGGCTGAGCACCTCACCCCGGCGGAGGTCGAACGAGACGTCGGCGACCGCGTGGACGACCGGCGAGCTGCCCTTGAGGCGACCGGCGCCACCCCCGAAGTCCTTGACGAGGTTGCGCACCGACAGCAGCGGTGGATCGGCGGGTGTCGTCATGAGCGTCGGTCAGACCGGGGCCGTGAGCGAGAGTCGACGGACGTCGTCGGCGTAGTGGCACGCCGCCCGGGTCGGGCCGTGGTCGGCGAGGGGCGGCTCCTCGACGGCGCAGCGGTCGGTGGCGTGTGGGCACCGGGGGTGGAACGCGCAGCCGCTCGGGATCCGCGCCGCCGAGGGCGGAGCGCCCGTGATCGGCACGAGCTCGAAGCGGGGCCGGTCGAGGCGGGGCAGGCACGCGAGGAGGCCGCGGGTGTAGGGGTGGCCCGGCTCGTCGAAGACCGGGTACACGGCGCCCGACTCGACGACCCGGCCGGCGTACATCACGAGCACGCGCTTGACGAGCCCGGCGACGACACCGAGATCGTGGGTGATGAGGATCACACCGACGTCGTGGTCGCGCTGCAGGTCCTGCAGGACCTCCAACACCTGCGCCTGGATCGTCACGTCGAGCGCGGTCGTCGGTTCGTCCGCGATCACGAGCGACGGTTCGTTCGACATCGCCATGGCGATCATCACGCGCTGGCGCATGCCGCCGGACAGCTCGAACGCGTAGTTGTCGAGCCGGCGGTCGGCGTCCGGGATCGACACCATCCGCAACAGCTCGACCGAACGCCTGCGGGCGTCGCCGCGCGACATCCCCGGGTTGTGGATGCGCAACGCCTCGACGAGCTGCTTGCCGATCGGGATGACCGGGTTGAGCGACGTGAGCGGGTCCTGGAACACCATGCCGATCTGCCTGCCACGGATCCGGCGGAGGGCCCGCCCGTCCAGGCCGACGAGCTCGCGCCCCTCGAGCTTGATCGACCCGCTGACGGCCGCGTTGCCGGCGAGCAGGCCCATCAGCGCGAGGGCGGTGACGCTCTTGCCCGAGCCGGACTCGCCGACGATGCCGAGCGTCTCGCCGGCCGCGACGTCGAAGTCGACGCCGCGCACCGCGTACGCCGTGCCGCCGTGCGTCGAGAACGTCACGGTGAGCCCGCGCACCGACAGCAGCGGCGGCTGGTCGGCGCCGTCGGTCATCAGCGCATCCTCACGTCGAGGTAGTCCCGCAGTCCGTCACCGAGGAAGTTGAACGCCAGGACGATCGACAGGATCGCGATGCCGGGTCCGGCGGCGACCCACCACTGTTGGAAGTAGAGCGTCCCCTCGTTGATCGACAGGCCCCACTCCGGCGTGGGCGGGACGGCGCCGAGACCGACGTACGAGAGGCCGGCGGCGAGGAGCACGATCACCCCGAAGTCCATCGTCGCGCTGACCAGGACGGGCGTCATCGAGAGCGGGAGCACGTGGATCATCAGCACGCGCCACCTCCCCGCGCCGGCGGCGCGGGCCGCTTCGACGTGCTCCTGCGCCTTGACGGTGAGGATCTGGGCGCGCAGCAGGCGGGCGTAGATCGGCCACCACACGATGATCATGGCGATGGCGATGTGGTACAGGCCCTTGCCGAGCGCCGCGGTCACGACCATCGCGAGGAGGATCGCGGGGAACGACAGCGTGATGTCGGCGATCCGCATGATCACCGAGTCCACCCAGCCGCCCACGAACCCGGCGGTGGCCCCCAGCACGCACCCGATGCCGACGCCGGCGACGAGCACGGCGACCGCGAGCGGCATCGACTGGCGGGTGCCGTAGAACGTGCGCGTCGAGCACGTCTCGACCGAGGCCGTCGGTGCCCAGCCAGTGGCTCCACGACGGCGACTGCAGCGAGTCGCCGACCCGCGCGATCGGGTCGTAGGGCGCCCACCACGACACGGTGAGCCCGACCACCACCCAGAAGGCGATGATCGCGATGCTGACCAACACCGGCACCTTGAGCCACGCGCTGCGGCGCCGGCGGCCGACAGCGTGGTCGAGCGTCGGATCGGGAACCTCGAAGTTGGGGGCGAGCGCCAGCGTCGCTTCGGAGGGCGTGGTCACGACAGCCGGATCCGCGGATCGACGAGGGCATAGCCGATGTCGGTGACGAAGTTGGCGATCAGGAACACGACACCACCGAGGATGCAGACGCCCATGATCGCCGGGAAGTCCAAGGCCTGGGCGGCCTTGACGGAGTACTGCCCGATGCCGGGCCAGCTGAAGATCGACTCGGTGAGCACGGCTCCGGTGAGGAGGAACGCCACGGAGAAGCCGATGATCGTGAGCGCCGGGATCATCGCGTTCCGGAACGCGTGCCGGAACACGACGACCGATTCGCGAGCGCCCTTCGCACGCGCGGTGCGCACGTAGTCCTGGCCGAGGACGTCGAGCATGCTCGCCCGCACGATGCGGGACACGGAGCCCATGACGCCCCAGCCCGAGCACGATCGCCGGCAGGACGAGGTGGCGGGTCGCCTCCCAGAACTTGGCGGGGTCACCGTCGAGCAGGGAGTCGATGGTGTAGAAGCCGGTCCGCCCGGTCGGTGCGACCGACCGGCTGTCCAGGCGGCCGGGGCCGGGGAGCCAGCCGAGGCGGACCGAGAAGATGAGCAGGAGGACGAGGCCCGACCAGTAGACCGGGACCGACGATCCGACCAGCGAGAAGAGCCGGCCGGTGTGATCGGTGAGCTTGTTGTGACGCGTCGCGGCGAGGATGCCGAGGGAGACCCCACCGATGATCGCGATGACCATCGCCGCGACCGTGAGCTCGATGGTCGCCGGGAGGCGATGCCGGATGTCGTCCACCACCGGTTGCTTGGTGACGAACGACGTTCCGGCATCGCCCCGCAGGAGGTTGCCGATGTAGATGAAGTACTGCTGGATCAATGGCTTGTCCAGGCCGTACTTCGCGTTGGCAGCGGCAACCGCTTCCGGGTTGTCCATCTGGCGTTGGCTCAGCACGCTCGACAGCGGGTTCGCCGGCACGACGTGGCTGATGAGGAACGCGACGGTCACGATCCCCAGCAGCACGATCGGGATCAGCAGCGTCCGCCCGATGATGTATCGACGCACAGTTCGACGTTCCTTGCGTGGTGAGCCCGAGCCGTCAGTCGGTGCGGTGGATCTGGTCGAGGACGATGTTGCAGCAGGCGCTGTACGTGACGCCCTCGATGTTCGACTGGTAGGCCAGCACGAGGTCCGGGCTCATCAGCGGGATGACGATGTTCTGGTCGAGCATCTGCTGACCCGTGATGTGGTACTGCTCCTCCCGCTCGTCGACCGAGCTGCTCGCCCGGGCGGCGTCGTAGGCCTCCTGGGTGACCGGATCGATCAGTGGCGTCTCGTCGGAGCCGCCGGCGTTCTTCGACGCCCGGCTGCCGTCGACGAGCCCGAAGTAGCTGACGTACTGCGCCGAGCCGTAGTAGTCCGGCGCCCAGTAGAGCAGGTTGGACGACAGCTCGAAGTTGCGGAACTGGTCGATCATGACGGAGAACGTCTGCGGGTCCAGCTCGAGGGTGACGCCGATCTTCGTCAGCTGCTGCTGGAGCACCTGGGCGAGCTGGTTGAAGTCGACCCCGTAGGCGTTGATCGTCGGGTAGCCGAGCGTCAACGTCAGATCGGTCACGCCGGCGTCGGCGAGCGCCTGCTTGGCCCCCTCGACGTCGGTCTCCGGCATCGTGAGGCCCTCGGCACCGGGGAACCCGTTGGGGATCGGCGAGGGCTGCGTCTGGGCCTTGCCGTCGAGCAGCGTGTCGATGATCTCCTGGTAGTCGATGCCCATGCGGATCGCCTCGCGCACCGCGTCGTCGAGCGGGGCGCTCGTGCCGACGGTGATGCCCGGCCACAGCGACAGGTACAGGAAGTTGAACGACGGGATCGTCTTGACGACCACCGTGTCGACGCCGTCGAGCGTCTTGGAGGTGATCGGGTCGATCTGCATCGCGATGTCGGCGTCGCCCGTCTGCAGCATCTGGGCCTGCGCCGCCGCCGTCTCGGCCTGCTGCACCGTGACGGTCGAGATCGGGGCGGGGTCCTTCCAGTAGCTGGGGTTCGCGGTCATCGTGATCTGGTCGCCCTGGCTGAACGTGTCGAGCACGTACGGGCCCGACCCGGCGGAGTTCTGGATGAACCAGGGCTCGGCCGTGTCGGCGGTGTCCGCGTCCTCGGCGTCGCTGGCGCCGTTCTCGATCGCCACGTCCGAGTTCACGATCCCCGTGTACGCAGCGTTCATGTTGTTGAGGAACTCGGCGTTGGGGTTGGCCAGCGTGACCACGACCGTCTTGTCGTCGGGCATGTCGATCGACGCGATGTCGTCGACGAGGTAGGTGAGCGACACCTTCAGGTTCTTCAACCGCATCAGGGAGAACGCCACGTCCTTCGCCTCGACCGGCGAGCCGTCGGAGAACGTGGCGTCCGGGGCCAGGTGGAACGTGTACTCGGTCGAGTCGTCGTTGATGTCCCACGACTCCGCCAGCCCCGGGATCAACGTCGTGTTGTCGGTGTCCAGACCGACGAGCGTCTGGTAGAGCGACGTGAACACGAACTGGCACGTGTCACACACGGCCCGGTGCGGGTCGAGCGACGTGAGGTCCATGTTGCGGGCGATCACGAGCGGGGTCGTGTCCACCTCTCCGGTGCCGGCCGGCGTCTCGGTGGTGCCCTCGGTCGCCCCCGTCGTGCCCTCGGTGGCCGCGGTCGTGTCCTCGGTCGCGCCGCTGGTGCCGGCCGACGTCTCGCCGGTCGCCGCCGAACCAGCCGTGTCGGTGGCGTCCGAGTCGTCGTCGTCGCCACCGCAACTCGCAGCGACGAGGGCGCTCACCGCCACGAGCCCCACGATCAAGCTGCGTCGCCGAGATCGGCGACTTCCGGTACCTCGCGTCATCGTTCCTCCCCTGTGTGTGTGCCGCGACTTGCGGGACGTGGGTGGGTGGCGACGTGAACGTCGCGTCACCACCGAGCTGCGGCGCGCACGTGCAGTCGTGGGGCCGGCCCCGGCCCGCCGGTCCCCGACGTCCGCGTGCTCGCCATCCGCGCACGTTAGCAGTCGGTCGTCCGGCCATCCATCCGAACTCGGGTCAGGTCTCGCGAACGCCAGCACCGCTAGCGTGACGGCGATGCCGAAGCTTGTCGACGTGGACGCTCGCCGGAAGGACCTGCTCGAGGCGGTGTGGCGCATCATCCCGCGATCCGGCATCGCGGCCGCGACCACGCGGGCGATCGCTCGCGAGGCCGGCGTCTCGAACGGCGTCCTGTCCCACTACTTCCCCGACAAGGACAGCCTCCTCATCGAGGCGCTGCGCACCGCGTACAACCAGGCGCAGAGTCGGATGCGGGATGTGACCCGTGGTCTGATCGGCCTCGAGGCCGTGCGCGCGATCATGGTCGAGGCACTCCCCCTGGACGAGAAGCGCCTGGTAGAAGCCCAGATCGGCGTGAGCTTCTGGGGTCTGGCCCTCGGCAACGAGCGCCTGTTGGAGGTCATGCGGGCGGAGTGGGAGCGGTTCTGGGACGTGCTGTCGTTCCGCGTCGACGAGGCCCGCTCGCTCCAGCAACTGGCGGCCAACGTGCGCCCGGACAACCTCACGCACGAGCTCATCGTGCTCGTCGAAGGCATCTCCGCGCAGGCGGTGCTGTACCCGTTGCGGGTGCCGCCCGATCGGCAGATCGAGATCCTGGACTCGGTGCTCGAGCGGGCGAGCGCCGCCTCGCGGACCTGATCCGTCGCCGTCGGACGGCGGTCGACCGCCGCTGATTTCGAGCACTTGTCCAGTATCCACATGTCCACTGGTCGCCCGCGACGACAGCGGTGTCCCCACCGGCGTCGGCGCTGGCGAACGACGTTGGGCGACGAGGGGAACGGCCGGGGCCACCCGATGGAGCGTGTCGCGCCACTCGTGGTGACCGCCCGCCGGTGACGGCCGCACGCGGGTCGCCGGTAGTCGTTCCGACGACAACTCGTGCGGTCGTCGGTACCGTCGGTCGCGAGACGAGCGGGAGGCCACGATGAGGCAGCGCAACCTCGATCATGCCGGCGGTCGGCGGGGCGGTCTCCTGTCTCGTGGTCCTCGGTCTCGCCGCTGCTGCCTGGCGGTCGCGGTGACCGTCATCGTCGTCGCGGGTTGTGTCGATGACGGGAGCACGGATGGGGCTGCCGAACCCGAAGGCTCGCCGTCGACGGTGCCGTCGTCGACCGTCGGCTCGATGGCGGCAGTGACGACACCTTCGACTCGGGCGGGGGCGCCCGCGCCGGTCACGTCGGGCGACGAGGGCGGCGACGAAGCATCGGCTGCGTTCACGCGCAGCAGGTTCGACAACGTCAACGACGCCGATCCGGGCTGCACGGTCGCCATCGGGCGCGACGGGGAGGTCGTCTTCGCCGAGGCGTACGGGGCGGCGCGTCTCGACCCGGTCGAGCCGATGACCGCTGACACGCTGGTCGACATCGGCTCGGTGTCCAAGCAGTTCACCGCCACCGCGATCCTGTTGCTGGCCGAGCGGGGCGCGGTCGACCTGGCTGCCTCGTTGGCGACCTATCTGCCCGCACTGCCGGCCTGGGCTTCGCGGCCGACCCTGTCACAGTTGCTCCACCATCAGAGCGGGATCCCGGACTACATCGGGCTGCTCCTCGATCGTGGCGCATCGTTGACCGGGCCGAGCACGATCGCTGACGCACTGGCGGCGCTGGGTGCGGTTCCGGATCTCGAGTTCGCCCCGGGCACCCGTTGGGAGTACTCGAACTCGAACTACTTCTTGCTGAGCCAGGTCGTGCACGCGGTCACCGGTCAGGACCTGGGCTCGTTCCTGACCGGCGAGGTGTTCGCCCCACTCGCTCTCGAGATGGTCCTGGATCCGACCCTCGTGAGCGAGGACGAGGCGCTGTCCTATGAGCGGAGCAGTGGCGAATGGGTCGTCGCCGACACGCGCTGGGAGTCGACCGTCGGTGCCGGTTCGATCCACACGACGCCGAGCGAGTTGGTGCGCTGGGCGGCGCAGTACTGGGAGCCGACCGTCGGCGCGGCGACGATCAACGACGAGCGGCTCGGCACCGCAGTCGACGCCGGCTTCGGGGGGCGGTACGGCGCCGGGATCATCGAGCTCGACGTCGACGGCGTCGGCCGGGTGCTCACCCACGATGGTCGTTGGAACGGATTCGTCACGATCTTCGCCGTCGCCCCGGCGCATCGCCTCGCCGTCGCCGTCACCTGTACCAGCCCCGACTCGAGGCGGCGTCTCCCGTTCTCGTTCGCGGCGCGGCTGCTCACCGCGTGGATCCGCGCCGACTGACGTGGCTGCCGGCCTCCGTGCAGGCTCGCCCGAGATCACGGGACCGTCCGTCGATTGCGGCCCGATCGGGCCGCAATCGACGGACAGGACGGGGAGGGCGCCCGGCGCGAGCGGCGAGCGCGCCGCGTCGTACGCTCGCGGTCCGATCGGTGAGAGGGGATGTCATGAGTAGGTCGACTGCTGGACCGCAGGTGAGCGAGCCTGGCAACGGTGGCTCGCGCGGCGCTCCGTTCGGTCTCACGCTCGAGGACCTCGATGCCCACGGGTATCGCGCCGATGAGTTCTTCCTCGAGGGTGAGGCCACCCGGTACCGGTCGGTGCCCGGCACCGAACTGGGTGTCGACGGGCGCTGGTCGGCCGAGCCGTCAGGGTCGGCGCCCTACCGGACACGTGTCCTGGTGTACCGCCCGATCGACCGGGAGCGGTTCAACGGCACGGTGGTGTTGCACTGGAACAACGTCACCGCCGGCTACGACCTGTTCTCCGGCGACACTCCCGAGCTGCTCGCCGGCTACGCCTTCGCCGGTCTCACCACCCAGCGGGTGGGGGTCCATGGCCTGCCTGCGGCGCCGCAGGGCCTCCAGGCGTGGGACCCCGAGCGCTATGCGGGCTTGTCGATCACCAGCGACGACGACTCCTATGACATCTTCACCCAGGCGGCACGCGCCGTCGGGCCCCAGCGTGACCGCACGACCGATCCGCTCGGCGGGCTCGACGTCGAGCGCGTGATCGCCATGGGCAGCTCGCAGTCCGCCGGCCGCCTCGCCACCTACGTCAACGCCATCCATCCGCTCGAACGAGCCCTCGACGGCTTCCTCCTGCTCATCTACTTCGGCAACGGCACGCCGCTGGCGGTCGGCGACGAGGTGGTCAACATCGTCAACCCGACCCAGCCCTTCGACGCGCGCACCGCGCTGCAGGGGAGGAACCGCCTCCGCGACGACCTCGACGTGCCGGTGATGGTCGTGAACTCGGAACTGGAGGCCATCTCCTGTTACCCCGTGCGGCAACCGGACACTGATCACTTCCGCTACTGGGAGGCCGCGGGCACGTGCCACGTCTCGCAGCAGGCGATGGACCTGCGAGCCCCGAAGTACGAGCGCGACTTCGGCACGCCGCTGCCGATGCCGGCCAACGTCAACCACGTCCCCATGACCCCGCTCTACGACGCCGCCCTCCACCACCTGCACCAGTGGGTGACGGCCGGCGCGCCGCCACCCACGGCGCCCCGCATCGACTTCGCCGGGGATCCTCCAGAGGTCGTGCGCGATGAGCACGGCATCGCCCGCGGCGGCATCCGCCTCCCACAGGTCGAGGTGCCGGTCGCGCACAACAGCGCCATCCCCGTCGCCGACGACATCTTCAGCATCCTCTACGGCTCGCACGTCCCGTTCGCCGCCGAGAAGATCGACGAGCTGTACGGCGATGCGGCGACGTACCTCGCCCGGTTCGCTGACGCGGCACGCGCCGCGGAGGAAGCCGGCTACCTGCTTCCCCGCGACGTGCTCGCGCTCGTCGACGAGGCTCGCGCAACCGTCGCCGAGGACGCCGCGACCACGTAGGCGTGGCATCCGGCGCAGATCCGAGCGCCACCTCGCGCGCGCCCTGCCCGCGCCTCGATGGGCGCAGCTGCATGCCGTCGCGCCGCGGTGATCGTCAGCGGCTGGGGAGCCGCACCGTGGCGTCGGCCAGCGCCGACAGCTCGCCGTGGTGGGTGCGCGCTTCCTGAGTGACCTCGACGATGCCGGAGCCATCGGCGTCTCGTCGCGTCGCCGTGACCCGACCGGTGATCGTCAGCCGATCGCCTTCCGCGTTGTGGCGACGGATCTGCGAGCGGTGCCGGAGCAGGAACCCGTCGTCGCCCATCCAGTCGGTCAGTTGTTGCATCAGCCACGACGCCCGCTCGGGGCCGTAGTCGTAGGCGCCGGGTGTGCCGACCTGGCGGGCGAGGTCCTCGTCCCAGTGGACGCGCTCGGGGACGTCGGGCACGCCGAAACGGTTCGGGATGCCGATCGCGGGGTGCTTGCGGAGCTGCTTCCAGGCCAGCCGGTTGGCGCGGATGTACAGCCCGCCCCAGCCCTGGGCGAAGGCGATGAACCCGGTGATCGTCATCGGACCCTTCGTCAGCGGGCCCAGCTCGTCGCCGATCGCGACGTCCTCGAACCACCGTGGCTCGGCGCCCCGGATGAGCTCCTGCTCGTACGCGGCGGCGATCTCCTGCAGCATCGACTGGTCGTACGGGGGCGGCGGGGCCGTCGCCTCGACGTACTTCGTGCCGATCTCGCGCGCCGTGTCACGCTCGGTGCGGAAGCACCAACTGGTACCTGCGCACACCGTCTCACCACGCTGGTTGCGGAGGTGGACCTCGTAGATCTGCTGGATCGCCCGACCGGCGAACCGGGTGTCGTGCTCCACCAGGTCGGCGAGCCACGCCTCCGACCGGAACGAGTCGCCGCGCGCCATCGGCCGCTGCCACGCCAGGTCGGCCCCCGACCACATGGCATGGACACCCGGGAGCCCACCCACGTAGCCGCTCAGGACCCGATCGAGGGCGAACACGAACGACGGCGGGGCGATCACGCCGCGGTGCGCGGTCGTCGCCGCGTAGTCCGGGTCGCACCACAGCGGGTTGTCATCGCCGATGCCGTGCGCGTAGTGGCGGATGCTGTCGCGCGTCGCCTCGTAGCACCACGGCTCGACGGTGTCGACGATGCGCACCCCGATCAATCGACGCAGTGCATCCAACGCGTCGTCGGTGATCACGGCGAAGCGGCGCTTCGGCTCGTCGGTCTCGGTGCTCGCCACGACGATCCTCCCAGGTGCTCACCGGTGAGCCTCCCACGCCACCTCGCACGGACGTGCAGCGCGACGCCTCGGCGACCGAGCGATCCACCCGCTGCCGGATCGACGCGACGGAGGGCTGTCTCGTCCTCGCCCGATCGGGTGTCGGAGCGGTGTCAGCTGGTGGTTGCCACTGGTGCCCCGCCGGACCGACCCGGGCGATGGTCCCGGTCACCGCGGGGCGCGGCCCGCACGGCACCGCCCGACCGTGGTCACCGACGAGGCCGTCGGTGGCACCGGCGGCGCGGTTGTCGCACGTCACGGTGTTCCCGTCTCCCGGTACCAGGCCGACCCCGAACCCCGGGGCCGTCCCCAGGATCGTGTTGGCGCGGACGACGTTGCCGGTGCCGTAGCCGTCGTGACGGCGTGGCTCTGCATGCCGTCGACGAGCTCGCTGGGTCGCAGCGTGCCGACGTCGTCCCACTCGGCACCGGTCGGCACCGTGTTGCCCTCGATCACCACGCGTTCGTTGTCGCCGACGGGACGTCGCTCACGGCGGTCGGCACATGCGAAGTCGGACCAGTTCGAGCTCGCTGACCCGACGTACAGCCCTCCCCGTACTGCGGGTGCGTCCCGACCCGTGCAGGGCAGACGTGGCCGAGGAGTCGGCGTACGAGGCCGTACTCCGCACGCGCCGCGACGCGACGTGACAGCGCTACGCCTGGGTCAACCAGACCATGTTCGTCGGTCGCGGCCGCATCATCCCGCGTGGCGTCGAGTACGAGGTCACCGCCTGACGTGACCGTCGCCGACCGCGTCGTTGCCGAGAGCTGACGCGGTCGTCGCCGATCGGTTGCAGCCGGACGCGGCCCAGGTCGGCCTGGGGGTATCCCGGATGGTGCACCCGAGCGGCGTCGAGCACGATCGGCGCATGGGTTCCGCTGCGCGGCCCGGCCACCACCGTCAGGTGAGCCCGTGGCCTCACGTGATCTGGGCCGGTCTCGTCACATTCGTCGTCACGGTCCTGCTGCTGGCGGCGGCCGAGCACGGTACCAGCCCGAGGGTCAGTGCCTCGGCGCCTGTGGCTCGTCGGCAGCGGTGCCGACCGTGCCTACAGCGGTGGTGAGGCCGCCGGGGCGACGGTCAGGCCGACGACTCCGTGGGCGGCGATGCGGTCGGCGACGAACCCGCTCGCCTTCATCTCCTCCACGAACGCGTGCAGGTAGGAGAACCCGGCGTCCGCACGGTCGCGCGGCGTCCCCATCGCTTGCTGGACCGACGAGAACCTCCCGTCGAGCACCCGTGATCCCGGCAGTCGGTCGGTGTCCTTCAGCAGCGCCGGACGGAGGCCGGCGAGGGCGTCCAACCCGGCGTCGACGAAGAGGTCGAACGACCCGCCGAGATCCGGCGAGCGAACGAGCTCGGCATGGTGCAGGTTGCGCTCGAGCCAGAGGTCGTAGGCGGCGCGCGGCGCCGATGCGACACGGCGGCCGGGTTGGTCGACCTGGTCGATGGTGACGATCGGCGAGCCGGGCGGCACGAGGTAGGTGCACTCGATCTCGCAGTACGCGCCGGTGAACGCGATGGTCTCGGCCCGGGCGGGCTCGGCACCGATGTTGCCCACGTCCCACGCGCCGCGGACAGCGTCGTCCGCCAGGTCTCCCGGCGACCGATAGCCCGCGAGCTCGACGTCGACGCCGAGACGGCGCGCCAGCTCCCGGGCCATGTCGGGCGAGACGCCGGTCGGCAGCCCGTCGTCATCGCGTCCCGTCACGAGCAGGAAGTTGCTCAGGTTGATCGCCGCCCGGAGGACACCCGTGGGCGCAAGGGCCGCGATCGCGGCGGGATGCGGAGCGGCCAGGGACACCAGCCGGAGCCTAGGCCCGCGTCGGCGCCCGGCTCCGGGCCGTCGGCGAGGGCCAGCTAGCGTTCGAGACGGCAGTTGGCTCAGGGGGTGAGCTGGTCGAGATGGACCCATGGATGATGTGAAGCTCGATGGTCCGGTGGACATCTTGGTGACGCTCGGTCTCACCCTGCCGAGCATCGAGCGCGGCGCAGCTCGACGACATCCGCGCCGCCGCGCCACCGGGCTCCAGCGTGCGGGTCGCACCGACGATGCAGGAGGCGATCGCCACCGCTGGCGGCGCCGAGGTCATCTTCGGGTTCATCCCCGAGCCGTTGTTCCACGCCGCGCCGAAGCTGCGCTGGGTCCACTGCATCGCCTCGGGCATGGACATGTTCCTGTACCCGGACATGAAGGCGAGCCCCGTCGTCCTCACCGGCGAGAAGGGCCTCGTCGGCGGCCACCTCGCGGACACCGGCTTCGGCCTGTTGCTGGCCCTGACCCGTCAGATCGCGACGGCGATCCGCCTCGGTCCCGAGGCGTGGACCCGGCGCGAGGCGATGCGGATGGTCGAGGTCGAGCTCGAGGGGCGAACGATGGGTGTCGTCGGCTTCGGCGGCACGGGCCGGGCGATGGCGAGGCGCGCGGTGGCGTTCGGCATGGACGTGATCGCGTGCGACGTCGTGGCCGTCCCGCCATCCGACGGCGTGGCCGAGGTGTGGCCGATGGACCGGCTCGACGACCTGCTCGCCGCGAGCGACGTCGTCGCCGTGGGCGCGCCGCTCACGGCCGAGACACGAGGGCTGTTCGACGACCAGCGCTTCGCGGCGATGAAGCCGGGGGCGTTGTTCGTCAACGTGACGCGGGGCGAGATCGTGGACGGCGACGCGCTCGTCGCGGCGCTGCGCGGTGGTCGCCTCGGCGGCGCCGCACTCGACGTCGCGCCGATCGAGCCGCTGCCGGCTGACCACCCGCTGTGGACGTTCGACAACGTCGTGATGACGCCGCACACCGCCGGCGCATCACAACTGCGGGGTCCCCGCAACGTCCGACGGTTCTGCGAGAACCTGCGCCGAGCCCAGACCGGTGACGCGCTGCTCGGTGTGGTCGACAAGGACCTGGGCTATTGACGGCGATCGACGATCGAGGAGGCAACCATGCGCTACTACTCCTGCGACTCCCATGTGGTGGAGCCGGCTCTGGTGTTCGACGGCCTCGAGCGCGAGTTCGGGTCGCGAGCGCCGCGGATCGAGAGCGTGCCCGACCACGGTGAGTTCATCGTGCTGCCGAAGGCCGGCCGCATCCCCGTCGGCCGGCTGGGCATCGCCGGCCACCGGCTCGACGACCCGGCGACGGATGCCCTCATCGCCCGTGGCTACGCCGGGTTGAACCCCGGCGTCCTGGACCCGGCGGCACGGCTCGACGAGCAGCTCCTCGACGGGATCGTCGGCGAGGTCATGTACCCGAGCCTGAACATGTTCTCGTTCGCCGGGCTCGACGTCGACGTGGCGGCTGCTGTCTTCGCCAAGCACAACGACTACATCGTCGACTACTGCTCGGTCGCGCCGGAGCGGCTCGTCGGCATCGGCTGCCTGCCGATCCCCGACGTCGACGCGGCGATCACCGAGATGCAGCGCGCCGGTGCCCGCGGTGTCCGCGGCTTCATGGTGCCGGCGCACGTCGACCCGGAGCGGCCCTACCACCATCCCGACTACGACCGCTTCTGGGCGTCGCTGCAGGAGATCGGCGCGCCGCTGACGATGCACATCTTCACCGGCACGGACTGGCTCACCGGCCTGGCCGAGCACTGGGGCGCACCAGGATCGACGATCAAGGGCTACACGTTCGCCCACACGTCGGTGGCCAACACCGTCATCGACCTCATCTGCGGCGGCGTGTTCGAGCGCTACCCCGACGTGCGGGTCGTCGTGTCGGAGTTCGAGACCGGCTGGGTGTCGCACTTCCTGCGGCGCCTCGACCATGCCATCTACCGCACACCGAAGTACGCCGTCGACTACCTGACGATGAAGCCGAGCGACTACTTCCATCGCAACGTGTCGATCACGTTCGAGGACGACCCCGACGGCATCGCCACCCGCGACTCGATCGGTGTCAGCAACCTCCTCTGGGGCAATGACTACCCCCACCACGACTCGATCTGGCCGAACTCGATGACGACCCTGCAGAAGATCATGGCCGGCGTCCCCGACGACGAAGTCGAGCGGATGTGCTTCTCGAACGCCGTCCAGTTGTACGACGTCGACGTCTCCAAGCTGCCGACCTGACGCCGGACGACCCGATGCGAGGGGTGGAACCGCCGGCGTCCTCCGCTCCCGTCCCTCAGCATCGTCCGGTCCCGGGCGTGCGCCGCGTCGCGCCTCGGCGAGCGGGACGCGGCCTGGCTGGGCCACCCGGGATCAGTGATCGTCGGTCACCGCACCGCGTCGACGTCGTAGCCGATCTCGCCGCGGCTCCCGAACGCTTGGCCGATGTGCAGCCCGCTGACGCGGTTGAGCCACGCGTGGTCCGGGTGCGACGTGAAGAAGCGCGACGCGGCACGGATCGGCGTGCCATCGGGGGGCAGCTCGCCACGGGCGAACATCTCGTAGCCGTCAGGACCGAAGTCGATGATGCCGTTGACGGTGACGTAGATCAGGCCGCCGCCTTCCGCCTCCAGCGTGCACCGGATGTCGACGGTACCAACGCCATCGGTCCGCAGGACGAGCCAGTCGGCACCGACGGGCTGGAATATGAGCTCGAACACATCTGTTCGTACACCGCGTCCGCAGTCATGGCATGCCCCCGCTCTCTCGTTGTGCGGCGAATCGCACGCCCACCACACACGTGTACTCCGTTGCTGACCGCGTGCGAACGCCGACAGATCGAGAGAATGTAGTGCAGGGCTGTCCGTCCTCATGACGCATGCATCCGGTGCGCGGGCCGACCGCTCGGCAGGCGGCGCTCACGAGGTTGATCGGACGTGGTGCACGGACGTGATCCGCCGGCTGGTCGGCGAGGTCCCCCTGTGACGAACGCCGATCACCGCCAGCTCCCCGGTCCCATCGACTACGACGCCGAACTGCACCGGCATGACGGGGTGCTGCGCCGGGCCTGCGCCATCGGACCCCGCGACCACGTCGTCGACATCGGCTGCGGGACGGGGCACGTGACCCGGCACGCCGCCCGCCTGGCCCTGACGGGCGCCGTGCTCGGCGTCGACGTCTCCCCGGCCGCGATCGAGCGGGCTCGCCAGCTGGCGCGAGCAGACCAGCTCCACAACGTGGCCTTCGAGTGTGCCGACGCCGAGGTCCACCGGTTCGCGCCGGGACGCTTCGATTCCGCGATCAGCCGGTTCGGGACGATGTTCTTCACCGACCCGACCGCCGCGTTCACGAACATCGGTCGGGCGCTGCGGGCGGACGGGCGCCTGGTGATGATGGTCTGGCAAGCCGCTGACCGGAACGAGTGGGACGTCGCGATCCGCGCGTCCCTGGGCGGGACGCCAGACCCACCGGCTCTCGACCGCGCGGGACCGGATGCGTTCTCACTCGCCGACCCGGCACTGGTGACCGAGGTCCTGGAGGCGGCTGGGTTCGCAGACGTCGCCTGCGCTGACGTCCGCGAGCCCGTCTACTACGGCCCGGACCCGGAGACGGCCCTCGAGTGGGTGCGCGGCTTCACCAGCACCAGCCGCACGCTGGCGCGGCTCCGCCCTGCTGACGCCCACGCCGCGATCGACCGGCTCCGGGAGACGCTCGCAGCCCATCAGGGCGACGACGGAGTCTGGTTCGACTCCCGCTCCTGGATCATCACGGCTCGCCGCCGTTGATCCGGGGACACACCACCCCGCACGCCACGCGCGAACGACGGGAGCGTGCCCAGACGATGTGGGCACGCTCCCTCACGTCGTCGGCGCGTCGCGGACTACTCGCAGGCGCCCTCGTCACACCAGACCTGGTTGAGCTGGTGGCGACCGGCGAAGGCCAGACCGATCCCCTCCGTGCCGTCCGGCAGGAAGTTGCGCTCGATCCCGTTGACGTACGGCTGGGTGGCGACGCCCCAGAGCGTCCAGCTCCACCACCAGTTGTAGACCTGCTCGCCGAAGCGTCGGTTGATCGCCTCGGCGGCCTCCTTGCGGGCGGCCGGGTCGGGGTTCGACTTGATCGTCTGCAGCGCGTCGTCGATCACATCGTCCAGGAAGCGGCCGAAGTTGAGCGACAGCGTGCCGATCGGGTTCGCCGACGCCTTCTGCCACCACAACCGCTGCTGGTCGGGATCGAGGCCGCTGTGGCTGCGCCACTGCTGGGCGTTGAACGTGCCGGTCAGGGCCAGGCCGATGTACTGGCCCTGCTCGATGGGCGCGATCGTGGCCTGGACCTGGTCACCGAACGCCTCCGCCCACATCGACAGCACGAGACCGCCCGTCTCGACGTTGAACGGGTCGTTCGTGGTGTTGAACGAGAACGCGATGTGGTCGCTCCCCATCTCCGACAGGCACTGGTCCATCTCCTGCTGCGCCAGGTCGGTGTCGAACTCCGGATACCCGTTGTCCTCGAGGTAGCCGAGCGAGCCGGGCGGGAACGGCCCATTGGCGGCCTCGACGAGGCCGGCGCCGCGGTCCTGGACCATGCGCTCACGGTCCATCGCGTGGGCGAGCGCGCGGCGGCAGTGGACGTTGAGCAGCGGGCTGGCGGCGTTCGCCCCCTCCGGATCCAGCTCCGGACCTTCGGCTTCGTTCAGCAGGTAGTACGAGGTGTCGCCGTAGCGGCTGGTCGCCGTGACCTCCAGGCTGTCGTCCTCGAGGAGCTGGCTGATGGTGTCGGAGTTGGCGGTGTGCATGGCGTCGAACTGACCCGAGCGCAACGCGTTCTGACGACTGTCGATGTCGACCGCGACCACGGCCTCGACGGCGTCGAGGTACGGCAGGTCCTCGCCGGTGATGCCGTTCGGGCCCCGCCAGTAGTCCTCGTTGCGCACGGCGCGGAAGGCGTTGCCGTTGCCGGGCGTGTACGACTCGAACTTGAACGGCCCCAGCCCGACCGGCTTGGCGGGGTCGCCGTCCGCGGGCGTCGCGGCGACGGCGGCGTCGAAGACCGGTCCGCCCGTGGTGCGCTGCGGGACGTCGGGCAAGCTCGCCAACCACGTCGGCGAGAACATGTAGCCGAGCGTGCCGCCACCGGCGAAGTAGCTCGGCAGGGCGACCCATGGCCCGCCCTTGATGGTGATGACGACGTCCTGCCCCGACGCCGTCACGGTGTCGATCGGCGTGAGCGTGCCGGCCGTCAGCGGGGCGGCCCGCAGGGCGTCGATGTTGAACTTCACGGCGGCGCCGTCGAGCGGCGTGCCGTCGTGGAACATGATGCCGTCGCGGATGTGCAGGGTCCACTCGGTGTAGTCGTCGTTGTGCTCGACCGACTCGACGAGCAGTGGGACGGTCTCGCCCTCGTTCGTGATCGTGAACAGCGAGTCCGACACGGCCGTGATCGCGACCAGGCCGCTCGTCGCCAGGCTGGCGCGGTACGGCGCCCAGGCGTTGGCGGTGTCGGCCTCGAGACCGAACACGAGCGTGCCGCCCTGGACCGGCTCGCCCTCGTCCTCGACGTGGTTCTCGCCCGGCCCCGGGGCCGGCTCCTCGGCGCCGGATGCCTCCGTGGTCGTCGCCGGCGCGCTCGAACCCTCCGTGGTGGTCCCTGCGGCGGTCTCGGCCGGCGCCGTCACGGCCGAGGTCTCGTCGGGCCCGGCCTCGGTCGCCGGCGCGATGGCGTCGGTGGTGGCGGTGTCGTCATCGTCGTCGCCACAGGCGGCGACGGTGACGAGTGTGAGGACCGACAACGTGGCGAGCACGGTCGATCGACGCTTGCTGCGGTGCATTTCCCCCCCAATTCGGATCAGCCGGCGAGCCGGCATGGACGGCGCGGGCGTCGCCGTCGACGGTGGAGCGCGTCCCCCGACACGCTCCTCTGCACGATAGTCAGTGGGCGGCGGCGGCGCTGCGCGGACCGGGAGCCGGACCGCACCGGCGACCTGCTGACGTCGCCATCGACATGCCGCGGCAGCCCTCGGCGCGGACGCGTCCGCGGTGCGTGCGGTCAGACGGGTCCATGGCCCGCGCCGGTGATCACGAGGTCGACGATGCTCGCGATGAGCGCGTCGTCCACGTCGCCGGCGACGACGAAGACGCGGAAGTAGAGGGGCGCGGTGGCCGTCTCGATGAGGAACCGCTCGTCGATGTCGACCGGGAGCTCGCCGCGCTCCACGCCGCGGCGGAGGACCTCGGCGACGAGCGCGAAGCGCGCCCGCCAGAAGTCCTGCCGGATGGCGGCGACCGTCGGATCGGGGGCCGAGCCGATCGTCGCGTTGACGAGCGCCCGCCCGACGGGCGACGTGATGTACGCCCGCACCTCCTCGAGGACGAGGCGGAGGTCGTCGCGGACTCGGCCCGTGTCGGGGATGGGGATGACGTCGGCCGAGTTCGCGGTGAGCGCGTCGTGCACGAGCATGCTCACGGTCGGCCAGCGGCGGTAGACCGTCGTCGGGTTGACGCCGGCACGCGTGGCGACGCCGTCGACCGTGACACCACCGATGCCCCGGTCGGCGAGCAGCTCGATCGTGGCCGCGAGCACGTCGCGGCGGACGCGGGCGCTCCGACCGCCCGGCCGGCTCCGCCGCGGGTTGCCGGGCTCGTCGCCGGTCGTCGCCACGGTGCGGACGGTACCGAACGCCCGCTCGTTCGACCCGCGCCCCAGGGGCGCCCGGTTCAGGGCGGCGACCCGGTCGACGCGAGGAAGCCCGCCACGACTCCGCCGAGAGCGGCCGGCGCCTGGAGCGGGCTGACATGCCCGACCCCGACGAGCTCGACCATCTGGCCGGCCGGGAGCGCAGCGCCGTTCGCGCGGGCATGCTCGATCGGGACGATCTGATCGGCAGTGCCGTGCACGACGAGCGTGGGGACGACGATGGACTCCAGGGCGACCGGCTCGAGCGGCGCCTGGATGGCCCGTGCCCGCCGCTGCCGCTGGGTCGGCGTCGTGATCGGGGCGATGGCGCGCCAGGCGCCGAGCGCAGACGGCTCGGCGGCGACGTGCTCGGGCGTCAGGAACAGCTCCGCCCGCTCGCGCTCGGTCCCCCCGTCGCGCACCGCGAGCAGGCGCGCGAACGCGTCGGCGTCGATCGCCCCCAACGACAGGCCGGCGCGGAACGTGCTGGCGAGGACGAGCCGGGCGATCCGCTCCCCGTGCCGCGCGGCGACGAGCTGGGCGATCGCGCCGCCCAGCGACTGGCCGAGGAGGTCGACGCGCCCGTAGCCGAGGTGGTCGACGAGGGCGACCACGTCGGCGGCGAGATCGGTGAGGTCGTAGTGCTCGACGCCCGTCGTGCTCCCGCCGCAGTCGCGCTGGTCGAAGGTGATGACGGTGGCCGCGCCGGCGAGGTGCGGCACGAGGGCGCCGAACATCCGCTGATCGGCCTCGGCGCCGTGGGCGAGCAGCAGCGGCGGCCCGCGGCCGGTCACGGTGTAGGCGATCGTGGTACCGGAGTCGACGACGACCGTGGCGCGCACGGTCGACGGGGCGCGGATCACGACCCACGCTCCGGGCGGGCGATGATCGTCGCCACGGCGGCGCGGAGGTCCCCGCCCGGATCCGGCGATGTCCACGCCTGGCGCCACGCGACGTGCCCGTCGGGGCGGACGAGCACCGCGCCGCGGGCACCGAGCTTGCAGCCGGCAGCGGCCGCCGCCGCCGGGAGCACCTCCACGCGCACCGGGATGCCGAGCTCGGTCGCCACGACCGGCGCGGCGGCGCGCCAATCGTCGGCGAGCTCGCCGGTGACGACCACGAGCTCGTCGTCGAACCAGTCGAGCGTCGAGCGAGCTCGGGCTGCGTCGAGCCAGACGTGCGGGAAGCGGTGACCCGGCCGATCCGCGGGGGTGTAGTAGCGAGCGCTCTGCGGCGGCGGCGTCGATCGGTCGTCGATGACCGCACCCTGCTCGTAGTGGAACCCGAGCGACTGCCCGACGCTGTGCAGGTGGTTGTCGAGGTCGTCGACCCAGAAGTCGAAGCGTCCCGGATCACCGGACCGGGCGGCGAGGTCGACCTGCTCCATCCGCAGGGCGTTGCCGAAGCTGAACGCCGCGTTGGCATCGGCGACGGGGCGGCGCTCGAGGTCGTAGCTGTCGAGGAGCGTCTCGCCGGCACGGCCGTGGTGGACGAACGCCAGCTTCCACGCCAGGTTGTGGGCGTCCTGCACACCGGAGTTCAGCCCGAACCCGCCCGTCGGCGGGAAGCGGTGCGCGGCGTCGCCGACGAGGAAGATCCGGCCGCGCCGGAACCGGGCGGCCGTTTGCATGCTCATCCGCCAGGTGGAGGTGTTGATCCGCGAGACCGAACGGTCCGGCACACCGAGGTACGTCCGCACCATCGACTGCACCTCGTCCTCCGTGTACGGCCGCTCCCGCTCGTCCCGCTCGTCACCGATCCGGCACAGCATCAGCCAGCGGTCACCGCCATCGGTGTTCAGGAACGTCACCGACGGCATCGACGGGTCGGTCGGGACGCAGAAGATCCCCGCCGCCTCCTTGGCGACCGGGAGTGCCGAGAGGTCCACCCGCACGTACTCGTTGAGCATCACGCGCAGGACCGCCGGCCCGATCATCTCGATGCCCGCCGCCCGACGGGTCGCGCTCCCGGCACCGTCGGCTGCGACGAGCCAGTCGCACGTCCGCGTCTCGACCGTGCCGGAACGCACGTCGCGCAGCTCCACGACGACGTGATCGCCGCGATCGACCGACGCGACCACCTCGGTGTGGAACCGGACCTCGGTCGGCGCCACGATCGCCCGCAACAGCTCCTCCTCGACGGCGTCCTGGGCGACCAGGCTCTTCCACGTCGGGCTCTGGTCGCCGCGCGGTTCGGGTGTCGTGCGCCCGTGCTCGGTCTGCGTGACGGGATCGAAGTAGGCGAACACGTCGCTCCCGTCGGGCAACCCGCGGGCGCGGATCGCGTCCTCCACGCCCCACTGCCGGAAGATCTCCATCGTCCGCACCCAGCAGCCCCGCGACTTGGGGTGGTCGGTCGTCGTCGCGTTGCGCTCGGCGACGAGCGTCGGCACGCCGAGGCGGCCGAGCACCAGCCCCATCGCCAGCCCGACCGGTCCCCCGCCGACGACCAGCACCGGCACGTGATCCCCCGTCACACCCATCGCTCCCCCTTCGGATCGATCGCCTGATCCACCCTAGGACGGCCCGATCCTTAATGCAAGAGAGTCTTGCGTTTGCTCACCCGGTGTGCGTCACGGACCGCCGGCTCGCCCGTCGTCGCCCGGCACGGCGGCGGACGGTGCGGCGTCCCATCTCGCGACGGTCACCCGAGCCCACAGCGTGGCGATGAGCGACAGCAGTGACAGCACCACGACGCCCAGCACCAGCGAGGCGCCCATGAGCCTCACCTCGGTGGCCTCGTGACCCATCGCCACCGTGCCGAGGAGGACGCCCACGGCGCACACCACCACGATCACAGCCGGCGCCCACCGCAGCAGCGCCACCAGCACCTCGACATCTCGGCGAGCCCTGGACGGGTCGCCCATCCCCTTGCCCACCACTCGGGTCTGCCCGCCCGGGGTGGCAGCCAGTCATCGAGCTGCTCCACGTCGATGCCGCCGACGGGCGCCGCGACCCGCAACGAGAGGTCGTCCCCGGGCCCACAGCGCTCCAATCGGGCCAGACGGAGCAGGATGGGGCCCCATGGCACTGCGTTGGTACACGATCGTCGTCGACTGCCGGGACGTCGCGGCCCAGGCCGAGTGGTGGCGGGAGACGCTGGGCTGGCAGACCGTCTACGAGGCCGACGACGAGGTCGTGATCGTGCCCGGCCACGTGAACGAGGAGCTCGTCCGCGCGACGCCCTGGGAGCAGGTCGGGCCCGGCATCGTCTTCGTGCCGGTACCGGAGTCCAAGACCCTCAAGAACCGTCTCCACATCGACCTCGCCCCCCACACGTCCGACGACCGCGACGGCGAGATCGCCGCGCTGCTGCAGCGCGGCGCCACGCTCGTCGACGTCGGTCAGCGCTCGGACGTCAGCTGGACCGTGCTCGCCGATCCGGAAGGCAACGAGTTCTGCGTGCTGTCCGCCCGGGAGACGTAGCGAACCGGAGGTCGCGGGGAGCCGGACGGGGGAGCGCTCAGTCGGCGAGCCTGACGACGAGGTCGGTGTCCCACTCGTCCATGTCGGGCTGCTCGCGTGGATCCGTGCGGAAGACCTCGAGGCGGCAGCCCCACACGGTGCCGTCCGCCGTGTCGTGGCGGTCCCAGACGAGGCCCTCCTCCTGCGCCCAGGCCAGCAGCGCTGCTGTCGCCGCCACCAGGCCATCGGGATGGCCGTGGTGCGTCGTCACCGCGTAGCGACCGGCCGGCAGCTCGCCAGCGACGACCTCCCCGGCGCCCGTGACGGGCGTGGCGACCGGGAACCCGGCCTCCACGTCGAGTCGGCGCTCCATGTCGATCGAGTGGTAGCGCAGGAACGGCGGCCCGCACGGGGCCGCGCCGTGGGCGTCGAGCCACACCGCCACGTCGACGATCCGGTCGGCGATCAGGGCGATCGTGTCCATCGTGACCACCCCGCGGATCCCGACGGTTGCCTGTTCGGGGCGCGTGACGACATCAGGTTCGGCCATGGAGGTCGGACGACACAGCCACACCTGGCTCATCGGTGGGTTGCGAGCGGACGGCCGTGGCGCGACGGGCAGCACCCGCTGACCACCGCGAACCCGTCGCCGCAGTCCGACGTATCGACCGCACGAGGGCGGACCGACCGCTCCGGAGGATCAGGGGGCACGGAGGATGAAGACGAGGCCGGGCGGACCGTCATCGACGATCGCGGCGGCGCCGCAGCTACGGCGTGGCGAGGCGCACCCAGCGTTCGCCGCGGTGCAGGACCACCTCCGGCGGTTCGGGTACGTGGGCGCCGCGCCGCTGACGCGCGGCCGGCTCGACGGGGCCGCGGCGGATGCCCTCGCCCGGTACCAAGCCCACAACGGGCTCGCCGTCACCGGCACGTTCGATGGGGCGACGCGCGCCGCATGGCCGCGCCCCGTTGTGGCATGCCGGACATGTTCCGGGCCGTCCCCTTCACGACGACGTGCCCGTGGTCCCATCCCTGCCTCACGTTCGCGTTCGACAGCGGCACCGACGACGTGCCCGCCGGCCGCGAGTTCGCCGCCATCCGCCGCGCCGTGGCGACGTGGGCCGCCGCGACGCCGCTGACGTTCACCGAGGTCCGGCTGGACCAGCACCCCGACATCGTCATCGGTTGGCGCACGGACGAGGACAGCGACTTCGACCTGTCGAGCGACGTCGCCCACGCCGACTTCCCACCCGGCTGCGGCGTGATCGAAGGCGACGCCCTGCCCAAGCCGGTGCACTTCCGGGAGACCGGGCTGAACTGGTCCGACGACGTGCCGATCTTCAGCCACGACATCGAGTCCGTCGCCCTCCACGAGCTCGGACACATCATCGGGCTCGGCCACTCGACCCGGGAGCAGGCGGTGATGTTCACGCCGCTCGGGTTCGGTCGCACGAGGCGCGCCCTCACGTCCTTCGAACACGCCGGCATCAGGCAGCTGTACCCGTCGCGGATCCCGCAGGCCGGCGTCGTCACCATCCGCCAAGCGCGCACGCGACGGTTCCTCGACGCCCACGAGATCGCCGGGCGCGACTTCCGGGTCGTCACGCGCCCCACCCAGGACGACGACACGCAACGCTGGATCCTCACGCCGGTGGGGTCGCTGGTGATGATCCGCCACCTGTCGACGGGTCGCTTCCTCGACGCCCACACGGTCCCCGAGAACGACTTCGGCGTGCTCACGCGGAACCCGGCGGCCGCCGACGGGCAGCGCTGGATCGTGCTTCCGGGGAGCGACGGCAACGTCACCATCCGCCAGCTCGGCACCAACCGGCTGCTCGACGCCCATGAGATCGACGGCCGCGACTTCGCCGCCGTCACCCGACCGGCGCAGCAGGACGACACCCAGCGCTGGCGGCTCGAGGCGGTCGGTCCGAACACCTTCACCATCCGCCAGCGCAGCTCCGGTCGGTTCCTCGACGCCCACGAGGGCACCGAGAACCTCGCCGTCGTCACCCGACCCCGCCAGTTCGACGACACCCAACGTTGGATCATCGCCCCGGTCGGCACCGTCTGCACGATCCGTCAACGCAGCAACGGCCGGTTCCTCGACGCCCACGAGTCCGCGGCCGAGGGCTTCGCTGCCGTCACCCGACCCGCCCAGGGCGACGACACCCAGCGCTGGGTGCTGGTCCCGTCCGTGGAGGGCAGCTTCACGATCCGACAGCTCGGCAACGGACGGCTCCTGGAGGCGCCCGATGACGCCACGCAGGACTTCGGGGCGCTCACCCGACCACCCCGGCTCGACGCCACGCAGCGCTGGTTCATCCTCCCGGTGCGCGCCGCCGTCGGGTCGGCGGGCACGACGCTCGGCCGTTCGACATCGCCGTGACGCCCGGGTCTGCGCCAGTCGCGCCGACGCCGCTGTCCGATTTCGCCAAGACGGAGCGGGCCGAGCCGTTCGAGGATGGCGGCATGGCGAGTCCCCTGACGACGATCCCCAACGTGGGCCCGGCCGTGGCGCGCACGCTCGAGCGGCTCGACATCGCGGTGCCGGACGACCTGTGCGGCCGCGACCCGCACGAGCTGTTCGAGCGCCTCTGCGAGCTCGACGGTCACGGTCATGACCCCTGCCTGCTCGACACGTTCGTGGCGGCAGTCGCCTACGCCGAGGGAGGACCGGCGCGACCGTGGTGGGAGTTCAGCCGCGAGCGCAAGGCGGCTCAGCGCAGCGAGCGCCAACGGCTCGGGCGGCGTGGGCCAGAGGTGTCACCGCGACCGACGTGAGACGAACGATCGCCGTCGAACCCGGTCGGTCCACGGCGGCTCCGGCGCGAAGCTGCCGCGATGGACGAGACGGCGCTCGTGATCCTGGTGCCGGAGGCGGAAGCAGTCGTCGCTGGTGTGCGGCTGGAGCACGACCCGGCTGCCGCCGCCGGGGTCCCCGCGCACGTGACGATCCTCTACCCGTTCCGGTCGATCGTCGACGACGCCACCGCTGACGTGGTCGCCGGGATCGCCGCCGACGTCCCGGCGTGCGACGTCGCCTTCGCGACGCTGGCGCGCTTCCCCGGGGAGGTCGTCTACCTCGTCCCCGACCCGGCCGGGCCCCTCCACCGGCTGATCGCGGCCGCGATCGCCGCGTTCCCGGACTGTCCGCCGTACGGCGGCACGATCGCCGACCCGATCCCCCACCTCACGGTCGCCGACGGCGTCGACGCGACCACCGCCGCCACCCTCGCGGACGCGGTCCGACCGGGACTCCCGATCGCCAGCCGCGTCGAACGCCTCACGCTGATCGCCCAGGACACCACCGGTCGCTGGATCGTCGTCCGGCACTGGCCGCTCGGCTGACGTCGCACGGGCCACGGCCTCGCGCCTGACAACGTCGCCCGATCCCGGCAGGATGTCGAGACGCACGCGTCGGCTCCGCTCATCTGGTGAGGACCGCGACGGACGCGGCCCACGACGAAGGAGGCACCCGTGCCGAAGTACCTGCTCCTCAAGCACTACCGCGGCGGCCCGGACCCGTACCGGCCGTGTCCGCCGATGGACGAGTGGGCACCCGAGGACGTCGATGCCCACATGACGTTCATGGGTGAGGTGAGCAAGCTGCTCCAAGAACGCGGCGAGTACGTCGACGCCCAGGCCCTGACGCCGGTCCGCACGTGGGTCCGCTACGGCGGGCCCGACGCGGCGCCGGTCGTGACGGACGGGCCACACCCGGAGACGAGCGACCTCGTCGCCGGCTGGTACATGATCGACGTCGACAGCCACGAGCGGGCACTCGAGCTGGCGGCGTTCGTGTCGTCCGAGCCGGGCCCAGGTGGCGAGCCGCTGTACGAGTGGATCGACGTGCGCGAGGTGATGTCCTGACGGTCCACGACCCGCGTGGACCGGAGCGGCTCGACGAGCTCGTGCGGTCGCTGGCGCCGCGCGTGCTCGCCGGCCTCGTGCGGCGAGGCGAGGACTTCGCCGCGGCCGAGGACGCCGTGCAAGAGGCGGTCGTCGAGGCGTTGCGGGTCTGGCCCGAGCAGCCGGCCCGTGACCCGCAGGCCTGGCTGAGCACGGTGGCCCTCCACCGCCTCGTGGACGCGCGACGCAGCGAGGCGGCGCGCCGAGCCCGCGAGGACGCGGTGGCCGTCGGGCAACCCCAGGGACCCACGGAGCAGGGCGATGACACGCTGCTGCTGCTGTTCCTGTGCTGCCATCCCGAGCTCTCCCCGGCGTCGCAGGTCGCGCTCACGCTGCGGGCCGTCGGCGGGCTGACCACGCGGGAGATCGCCGACGCCTTCTTCGTGCCGGAGGCGACCATGGCGCAGCGGATCAGCCGCGCCAAGCGCACCGTGCGCAGCAGCACGTTCCGCCAGCCGGGCGACCTCGCGGTCGTGCTGCGCGTGTTGGCGCTCATCTACCGCACCGGGCACGGCCGCCGCGACGAGGTGGCCCGCGACGCCATCCGGCTCACCCGGCAGCTCACCTACGCGCTTCCTGAACCCGAGGCGCGCGGCCTGCTCGCGCTGATGCTGCTCCAGCACGCCCGGCTCGCCGCGCGCACCGACGACGCCGGGCGGCTCGTGACCCTCGACGAGCAGGACCGTTCACTGTGGGACGACGCCCAGATCGCCGATGGCGTCGCGATCCTGCAGGGCGCGCTCGCCGAGGGCCGCCCTGGGCGCTACCAGATCCAGGCCGCCATCGCCGCCCTGCACGCCGACGCGCAGACGCCGGCGGAGACCGACTGGCCGCAGATCCTCGCCTGGTACGACGACCTGGTCGCCCTCAGCGAGCACCCGGAGCACGACGACCCCGCCGCGGTCCTCAACCGGGCCGTCGCGGTGGGGCACGTCGACGGCGCCCAGGCCGGTCTTCTCGAGACCGAGCGGGTGCGGGGCCCGCTCGGCGACCGGGACCAGTGGCACGCCGTCCGCGCCTACCTCCACGAGCTCGGCGGCGACCTCGATGCGGCGGCCGACGCGTACGCCGCGGCGGCCGAGCGCACGAGCGAGCGGACCGAGCGCGACCACTTCGTCCGCCGCGCCGCCCGTGCTCGCGCGCGCCGAGCCGCGCCGCCGGCCCCTGACCCGGTCACATGAGCAGGCCCGCGCGACGGTGTCTTCTGGGCACCAACGTGTCGAGTGGTGCCCGGGCGGTCTGGACGGGGTAGGCGCAGGCGGCCCGCGCGACGAGGAGACCAACGATGACCTTGCCGAAGATCGTGTCGCAGGAGGAGTGGACCGCCGCCCGGCGCCAGCTCCTCGAGAAGGAGAAGGAGCTCACCCGGGCACGGGACCGGCTCAACACCGAGCGTCGCGAGCTGCCGATGGTGGAGGTGACGAAGCCCTACGAGTTCGAGGGTCCGAATGGGACCCGGTCGCTGCTGGACCTGTTCGAGGGCCGCCCGCAGCTGATCGTCTACCACTTCATGTTCCATCCCGACTGGGAGGACGGGTGTCCGAGCTGCACCGCCGGCACCGACGAGCTCTCCCCCGGCTTCGTCGAGCACCTCAACGTCCGCGACACCACCTACGCCCTCGTGTCCCGGGCACCGCTCCACAGGCTGGAACGGTGGAAGGCTCGGCACGGCTGGACGATCCCGTGGTACTCGACCAACGACGGCGACTTCAGCTACGACTTCGGCGCCACGATCGACGCCTCACGCGGCTGCGACGAGTTCAACTACCGCACCCTCGACGAGTACGCGGCGCGGGGCCACGAGAGCATGAAGACCGCGGCCCAGCCCTACGACATGCCGGGGCGGACCTGCTTCCTGGCGGTCGACGGCACCGTGTACCGCACCTACTCGGTCTACGCGCGCGGCCTCGAGAGCACCGGCGGCTCGTACTACTTCCTCGACCTGACAGCACTCGGCCGGCAGGAGGACTGGGAGCTCCCCGCTGGCCGATCAGCCCGGGCGCGGGGCAACCAACCCGACTTCGCCTCGTAGGAGGTCCGCCCGGGGAGGAGGCGGCGCACCGCGGCGCGGCGCGACGACACCGGGTGCTCGGATGGCCCCGGCGGGCATCGGGCACGCCGACGCGTCCACGCCGCGCGCTCGCCCGTCGGTCAGAATGGCGAGCATCAGTGGCATCACCGAACGGCTCCCCGATTGGCCGCTGGAACGTCGTGCCGAGCGGCTGAGCGCGGCGTGCTACGGGACGGTGCTCGTGCTCACCGCGTTGCCGTTGATCGACGCCGACGAGGTGAAGTCGGGGTTGGGGTGGGAGCTGGTGACCGGCGTCGGGGTGGCGACCTGGCTCGCCCACCTGTTCGCCGAGATCGTCGGTGACCACCTCCGCCACGGGTCGTCGCTCGATCGGACCGAGGTCGTCCGGTCGATGATCGACGGTCTGCCGATCCTGCTCGCGGCCGTGCTGCCCGCCGCCGTGCTGCTCCTCGGCCGGCTCGAGGTCCTCGAACCACGCGCCGCGCTGTGGGGTGCGGTCGCCGTCGCGATCGCCCAGCTCGTCGGGGTCGGGGCGTTCGTCGGCGCAGCCGTGTCGACTCGTGGTGCGTGGGTCTGGGGCTACGCCCTCGGCACCGCCGTCATCGGCGTGGCGGTCGTGTCCATCAAGCTCATCCTCGGTCACTGACCGCCGGCGCAACCGTCCGGCACCCCGGACGATCGGCACCGGGCGTGTGCCGGACGCGTGTGTATGTCGGGGGTCGCCGCGGTCTCGAGTGGCAGACTCACGCCGTGAGGCTCATCGAGCGGGAGCAGGCGCGGCAGGCGCTGCTCGATGCGGCGACCACGGCCCGGACCGGGGCGGGTCGGTTGGTGCTCGTCGCCGGTGAGGCCGGCGTCGGCAAGTCGGCGCTCGTCGACGCGCTGCAGTTCGAGCTCCCCGACGCCGAGTGGCTCGTCGGGGCATGCGACGGCCAGTTCACGCCCCGTCCGTTGGGTCCGATGCTCGACGTCGCCGCGCAGGTCGGTGGCGCGCTCGCCGCGACCTGTCGCGCCAGCACCCCGCGCGCCGAGCAGTTCGCCGCGCTGCTCGACCTCCTCGACAGCCCACATCTGACGGTGCTCCTCGTCGAGGACGTGCACTGGGCCGACGAGGCGACGCTGGACCTCCTGCGCTTCGTCGCCCGCCGCGTTCGTCGCCTGCGGTGCCTCGTCGTCCTGACGTTCCGCGACGACGTGGTCACCGGCGACGGCGCGTGGCGCCAGGCGATCGGCGAGCTGGCGCGGCAGCAGGCGACGCAGCGGCTCGACGTGCACCCGCTGTCGCTGGACGGCGTGCGCGAACTCGCCGGACCGTCCGGTCTCGATCCCGGGACGCTCCACGGCCTGACCGGCGGCAACGCCTTCTTCCTGACCGAACTGCTGGCCGCCGGCTCGACCGACCTGCCCCGCTCGGCACGCGACGCCGTGCTGGCCAGGGCCTTGCGGGTCAGCCCGGCGGCGCGGTCGGCACTCGACGTGATGGCCCTGCTGGGCGGCCGGATGGAGCCGTCGCTCCTCGCCACGGCCGGGCTCGACGGCCTCGACGTCGACGAGCTGGTCGACGCCGGGCTGCTCGTCACCGATGGCGACGCCGTGCGCTTCCGCCACGAGCTGGCACGCGTGGCCGTCGATGCCGAGCTGACCCCACACCGCCGCATCGAGGTGCACCGCCGGGTGTTCGACGCGCTGCAGTCGTCCGGCTGCGACGACGACGCCCGCCTCGCGTTCCACGCCGACGGCGCCGGCCGCGCCGATGCGGTCCGTGAGCTCGCGCCGCGTGCGGCGGCACGGGCCGCCGCGCTCGGCGCCCATCGGGAGGCCGCGCTGCAGTACCGGCGGCGCGTTGCGCCACGCCGACCCGGCGGACGTACGCCGCCACGCCGAGCTCCACGACGCGCTGTCGATGGAGCTCACGTTCCTCGACCGCTGGGAGGAGGCCGCCGACGCCCGGACCGCCGGCCTGGCCGTGTGGCGGGCGCTCGACGAGCCGCGTCGGGTCGGCGACGGCCTGCGCCGCCTGAGCAGCGTGATGTGGCGGCTCTGCCGCGGCGACGAGTCGGTCCGCTGCGGACGCGAGGCCGTCGCGCTGCTCGAACCGCTCGGCCCGACGCCGGAGCTCGGGTGGGCCTACGCCAACCGCAGCGGTGATGCGCGGGACCTCACGACGATGGCCGCCGACGTGGATGGCGCCCGCCGGCTGGCCCTGGACCTCGACCAACCTGACCTGCTCGGGACGACGCTCCTGATCCACGGCGAGATCGCTGCCCGCGCCGGCGGCGAGTGGGAGCCGCCGCTGCGCGAGGCGTTGTCGATGGCGCTCGATCGGCAGCTCGACGTGCTCGCCGGCGGTGCCTACTCGACGCTGTACGAGCTCCTCGTGACGTCGTTCCGGCTCCCGGACGCGGACGCCGACTACCGCGCCGGCGTGGCGTTCTGCGACGACCGCGAGCTCGCCGTCTACGGCTCGTGCCTGCGCGGTCGGCACGCCCTGTCCCTCGTCGAACAGGGCCGGTGGGACGAGGCGCTGGCCGTCGCCGACGAGGTGCTCACGAGCACGGCGTCGCCCGTCAACCTCCTGACGTCGCGGGTGGCGACCGCGCTCGTGCGGATGCGTCGCGGTGACCCGGTCGCGGACGTCGACGCGGTGCTCGTGCCGGCGCTCGACTCCGCGACGACGCTCGACGAGACGCCGTGGGTCGTGATGACCCGTCTCGCGCGCGCCGAGCAGCGCTGGCTCGGCGGCGACGACGACGGGGCCCGGGCCGAGGTCGCGACGGCCCGGGCCTCCGTCGTGGCGATGTTCCGTGCGGAGCACGCCGAGGTCGGCCGGTGGGAGCATCGGCTCGGCCTGCCGTCCGATGGCGACCTGGAGGCGGCCGCGTCCTGGGACGCCCGTGCGTGTCCGTACCGAGCGGCCCTCGCCTTGATCGACGACGGCGGCGAGGACGCGCTGCGCGACGCCCTCGGGCGGCTCGACGCCCTCGGGGCGGCGGCGACGGCCGGCCTCGTGCGCCGTCGGCTGCGGCGACTCGGCGTGCGGGCGGCCGCGACGGGCAGCCGCCCGACGACCCGCCGCCATCCGCTCGGGCTCACCGTCCGCCAGCAGGAGGTGCTCGAGCTGCTCAGCCGCGGCCTCACGAACGAGGAGATCGCGGCCCGCCTGTTCATCTCGCCCAAGACCGTCGACCACCACGTGTCGGCCGTGCTCGCCAAGCTCGGGGTGGGCAACCGCCGGCAGGCGGCGAAGGCGGCCGCCGACCGCGGTCTGCTCGTCGGCTGATCGTTGGCGCCGGTCCATCGGGCCCGACGTCGATCCGCCCGTCCCGTCCCAGGTGCGCGAACCCCGACCGCTCAGTGCGGGCCGAGGCGGGGCTCGAGACGCAACCCCGACGCCGTCTCGACGTCGGTGTCGGGAGGCGATGTCGGCGTCGACGGTTCGGTCGGCGCCGGAGCCGGGAGGTCGGTCCCGAAGATCGGGACGCCGGCCGGGCACAGCCGCACCGCGGGGTTCCAATCCTCGAACACGCCGGTCGGGTTGTCCTTCCACAGCCAGGCGTGGAGCACCCACAGCGGCAGCGTCGGGTGCTCGTGGAACGGCACGCCGAACAGCGCGGGCGGCGTCGGTCCGTGCCACGCCTCGATCGGGACGATGTACTCGTGGGCGACGAGGCCGGCGAGGTGACCCTCGGCGTCGAGCTCGTACACGAGCGCCTCCGGCTCGGTGATGTCGACGTGGTCGTCGAGCAGCTGCTCGCGGACGTAGTGGACGCCCATGCCGCCTTGCGCCGGGTCCTCGAAGCAGCCGAGCGTGTCGAGCGAGCTGGCGTAGCCGGCGGCCTCGGCCGTCGCCACGTCCTGGAAGCCGGCGGTGGCGAGCAGCGCCGCCGCCCGGTCGGCGGGATCCATCTCGTGGCCGCCGTGATCCGGCGCCGACGTCGTCGGCGCTGGTGTGGTGGTGGTCGCCGCCGCATCGTCGTCGTGGCAGGCGGCGGCGAGCAGGCCGAGGGCCGCGAGCACGGCAGCGAGCGGGCGCCGCGACCTCATCCCTCCACCACCGCGGACATCGCGTCGGCGACGAGGCCGAGGGCCTCGCGGTGGACGGCGTGGGCGTCCATGAACAGCACCATGTGGAGCTCCTCGTCTCTCGTGTTGGTTGCACGGCGAACGTACGAAGGACCCGCTGCAGCGGCATCGGGAGCCGTTCCCCAAACGCTCCGGTCGCGCTCCCCATCCGGGCCGCAGCCGTGACGGGCGCGTCGCTAGGTTGCGCCGATGGACACCAACGGTCGGGTCGCGGTCATCACGGGCGGAGCGAGCGGCATCGGACGGGGCATCGCCCGTGCGTTCGCCGGCGAGGGGATGCGCCTCGTGCTCGCCGACCTCGACGAGCAGATGCTCACCGCGACCGTCGACGAGCTGTCGGCGGGCGGCGCCGAGGTCATCGGCCAGCGCTGCGACGTCGCCGACCTGGCATCAGTGGAGGCGCTCGCGACCGCCGCGCTCGAACGGTTCGGCGCCGTCCACGTGCTGTGCAACAACGCCGGCGTCGGCATCCCGACCCCGACGCACAACATCCGGCTCGAGGACTGGCGCTGGATCGTCGACGTCGACCTGTGGGGGCCGATCTACGGGGTCAAGACGTTCCTGCCGATCATGGAGGAGCAGGGCGCCGGCCACATCAACACCACGGCGTCCGTCGCCGGCCTCATCGGTGGCGGCTTCATGGGCGCCTACAACGTCGCCAAGCACGGCGCGGTGGCGCTGATGACGACGCTCGAGCGCGACCTGCGCGGCCGCAAGAGCTCGGTGCACGCCTCCGTGCTGTGCCCCGGCCCGATCAACACCGACATCAGTCGGCACTCGGTGACGTACCGGCCGAGCCGCGTCGCACCGAAGGCGAACAGCGCCGCCGAAGGGCGGGCCGGGGCCAACGTCCAGGCCGCGCTCGACGAGGGCATGGACCCCGACGAGGTCGGGCGGCTGGTGCTCGACGGCATCCAGACCGATCGCTTCTGGATCTTCACCCACGGCTGGACGGCGAAGCTGCTGACGCGCCAACTCGACGCGCTCGTCGCCGACGGCTCGCTCTCGCGGGCCTGAGGCGGCCGGCGACGGACCGTCACGCCAGCCGCGTGAGCGCCTCGTGCCACGACGGGGCGCCCGCGGCGCCGGAGATCGTCCAGCGCACGAACTTCGTCGCGTCCATCGCCGGCGCCAGCTCGCCCATCAGCCGATCGTGCGGCTGCGCCCGGGCGAACGTCTCCAGCGCGGTCTCGTCACGCCACACCGACAGCGTCGCGTAACGCTTCCGCAGGGGTTCGGCGAGCATCGAGAACCCCATGACCCCGTCGGTGGCGAGCAGTTGCTTGCGGACCTGTCGGGACCCTCGGAACAAGCGCCAGGTCGACGCCACGCTCTTGGGCGGGATGCTCGACGCCAGCACGAGGTAGTCGGCGGTCGGGTCGAGCGCGGTGACGGTCTTCCACGGCGACTTCATCGCCCGCCAGCGTCCCAGGTGACGCTCGCGCGATCAATGCCGCGGACCGCCACGGTCGCGGGTGGTGCCCGGGACGACGACGACCGGCGCGCGCGTACGAGCGGCGTTGTGTCATCGTCGCGGGGTGGCTGACAGCGGTGGCGGTCGTTCGGGAGGGAACCACGTCGAGGGCAAGGTGATCGTCATCACCGGTGCCGGCAGTGGGTTCGGCCGGTCGCTCGCCGAGATGACGGCCGCGATGGGCGCGCGGATCCTCACGTGCGACGTCGACGGCGACGCGGCCACTGCCACGGCCGACGCGATCACCGGCGCGGGTGGCGAGGCGGTGGCCGTGCGAGCCGACGTCACCCACCGCGCCGACCTCGACGCCGCCGTGCGCACCGCCGTCGACCAGTGGGCCAGTGTCGACGTGCTGGTGAACAACGCGGGGGTGATGCCGCTGGCGTTCTTCAGCGACCACGCGGCGGCGGCCGACTCGTGGGATCGGGCCATCGACATCAACCTCAAGGGCGTGCTCAACGGCATCTGCGCGGTCTACGACCAGATGATCCGGCAGGGCCGTGGCCACATCGTGAACATCTCGTCGATCTACGGCAACGCGGGCACCGCCGGCTCGGGCGTGTACAGCGCCACGAAGGCAGCCGTACGGGTCCTGTCCGACTCGCTGCGCGTGGAGGCCCAAGGGAAGATCAAGGTCACCGTCGTGCGGCCGACCGGCGTCATGGGCACGGGCCTCGCCGCCGGCATCGTGAACCCGCAGGCGCTCGTCGGGCTCACCGGGCAGCACACCGAGCGGTTCGGCGAACGGGTCCAGCGACTGGGGAGCGGCGGCCTGCAACCTGCGGAGACCGACGTCGACGACGTGCGCTACTGGGCCATCACGCCCGACGACCTCGTCCGCCAGATCGTCTACGTCATCGACCAGCCTTGGGGCGTCACCATCGGCGACATCACGGTCCGCGCCACCGGCGAGGACTACGTCCTCTGATCGCCCGCCCCCGCGAGGTGGTGACGACGCGCCGGCGGCGGCCCTCGCTGCGCCGTCGGACCAGCGCCGGCGCGCCCGAGTGGCCCTGATCGGTCGGCAGGAGGCGCCACGCTAAGGTCCGCTGATGGCTCGAACCGGACGGTGCCTGTGCGGCGCGGTGACCTACGAGCTCACCGGCGAACTGATCGCGACGGCCGTGTGCCACTGCGATCACTGCCAACGTCAGGGAGGCGGTGCCTTCTCCGTCAACCTCGTGGTCCACGAGTCGCAACTCGCGCTCTCGGGCGACCTCGAGACCTACGAGGAGACCGGGGAGCGTGCCGATGCCGTGTACGTCCGCCGTCGCTTCTGCGGGTCGTGCGGGTCGCCGATCGTGTCGGAGCTCGTCCAGACGGCGGGTGTCGTCGCCGTGAAGGCCGGAACGCTGGACGACAAGTCCGACGTTCAGCCGAACGTCGAGGTGTGGTGCGTCGACCGACAGCCCTGGGTGGCGCTCCCCGGCATGGCTGCCTCGCTCGACCGGGAGTGAGCCAGCGGGCACCGCAGGACTCGCGCCATCGACCGCCGGCTGCAGGCGCCGTCAGGGCGTGAGCTGCTGGATCCACACGTGGATCAGGCCGAGCAGGTTCATCGTGTCGTCGGGGCTGCCGACGACGATGACCTTGAGGTGACGACGGTCGGGCTCGTGGACCACTTCGGCGTGGAACGGTGTGACGTCGCGGGGCTTGGCGTCGATGGCGTTGCTGATGGCCCCCGCCCACTTCCGGGCGAGGTCTGGTTCCACGTTCGGGATGTCGACCACCGCGCTGACGCGGACCGGCTCGGGCGCGGTGGGCACGGCACCGGTGAACGCTTCGAGGTCGCGACGCAGGATGCGGTAGCTCTTGCCGATGCGGGTGGCGCGCAGGCGCCCGTCACGGATGTAGCGCAGGACCGTCTTGGGGTGGACGTGGAGGTGGCGGGCGGCGTCGTCGACGGTGCCGACAGCATCGGGACCGGGTTCGCCGTTCACCACCGTGACGCTACGAGTCAGCGGGTGACGGCGACGATCGCGTCCCGGAGCGCGGGATCGCCCACCCCGCCGACGAAGGCCAGCAGCTGCATCTTGCCGAGGGTGTGCAGCGTGCCCGCAGATGTCGCGGTGTGCTCGCCGCGCGCGAACGCGGCGGCGAACTCGTCGGGCGTCGGGGCGGCGAGCTCGGCCTCCTGGGGGTGGCGGCCGATGGCGGTGGTGAGCATCAGGCAGCCGTAGAACAGCCGGCTCAAGGCGCGCATGAGGGTCAATCGGGCTCGGTCGGCGTCGCTCGGAGGTCGGCGCAGCCAGTGCTCGAGCAGCCGTGACTCGAGGTCGGTGGTGGCGGCGAGGCTGTTGGCCACGACGGCGACGTCGTTGAAGCGATCGTTGCGGAACGCGAGCTCCCAATCGACGAGCCACAGGCGGCGGCCGTCGGACAGCACGTTGAACGGGTTGAGGTCGTTGTGCGCGGTGACCTGCGGATCGGCGTCCCACGGGTAAGCGGCCCGGAGCTCCGCGAAGACGGACCCCACCGGATCGAGCACGCCGTCCGCGAAGAGCCCGGAGCCGGCGACCAGCTCGATCATGCCGGCCAGGACGGCTCCGAAGTCGTCGAGCAGCCCGGGCGCGACCGGGCAGGTCTGCAGGGTGGCGATGTGCTCGCCGAGCTCGGCGACGATGGCCGCCGGACCGCCCGGGTGGTCGACGAGCGCCTGTTGCTCGATGAAGTCCATGACGACCGTGCCGGCCTCGACGTCGGCGTGGTGCACCGCCGGAGCGATCCCGACCTCGGCTGCCGCCGTCATGACCGGATAGGTGCGATGGGGATCGCGCACCGGGTCGCGGGCGGTCTCGAGACGCAGGAGCAGCGGACCGGCGTCGCTGTCGACGCGGTAGACCAGTGCTCCCGAGGCGCCCCCGGCGACCGGGGTGCCAGGCGCTCCGACGGCATCGACGGCGGCGAGCGCCGACGCCGCGCCGGCCCGCAAGGACTCCGGAACCACATCGAGGACTCCACATTGCTCCTTGTTCACGGCGCTGATCGTAGCTTTCGCGCCGTTCAGAGAACAATGAGGAATCGACGTGGCCCTGCACGACGCCAACGGTCAGCGCCGATCGGCCGGAACGGGGCGGAACACGCGGACAGCACGCCGGTCGCACCCGAGAACGCACGAAGCCCAGGTCGGTGACCTGGGCTTGCGGGGTGGAGCTGAGGGGAATCGAACCCCTGACCTTCTCCATGCCATGGAGACGCTCTACCAACTGAGCTACAGCCCCGAAGCGGCGACGAACGATAGCGCCGCCGATGCCGTCCGCCCACCCGGCCCGCCCCGTCGACGCTGGCAGGTCGCGTCAGGCGGGAGCCGGCGACTCGCCGTCGGCCGACTGCCACCCCACGATCGGGGCGTCGCGGTAGAGGCGCTCGATCTCGTAGAAGCGGCGGATCTCGTCCAGGAAGACGTGGATGACCACGTCGCCGTAGTCGATGAGGACCCACTGCTGCTCCCTGACGCCCTCGACGCGGCGGGGCGATCGGCCGGTCTCGGCGCGGACGGCTTCCTCGATCTCGTCGACGAGCGTGCGCACGAGGCGCCGGTTGGGGGCGTCGAGCACGACGAACAGCTCGGCGATGGCGAGGATGTCGCCGACGTCGAGCACGACGATGCCGCGGCCCTGCTTCTCGTCGGCGGCGCGCGCTGCGATCGTCGCCACCGCGAGGGCGTCGGCTTGCGGTCCGTCGTCAGTCACCGGTGGTCTCCGTCGGGGTCGTGGTCGCCGGCGCGGTCGTCGCCGGCACGGACGAGCCGGTCGGCACGGGCACGCCCGAGGCCAGCAGGTCGAGGTAGGAGGTGCCGAGCACGAGCACGGCGTCGATGCCCGCGATCGGACGGTCGCTCAGCTCGACGTCGAGGGCACCGAACAGCACGTCGGTCGTGTCGAGGGCGGGCACGACGGTCTGGTCGACGACCTCGATCCGCGACCGCTCGCCGGGCGCGTCGCCGCTCGTGGTCACCGACAGGACGTTGGCGCCGACGAACTGCAACGAGCTGATCGCGCCGTAGGCGACGTCGGTGTTCGTCCGACCGGATGCGGCGAGCTGCTCGTCGGTGAACGAGCTGACGACGCGGAACGACAGCCCGGCGCTCGGTGCCGCCACGGCCGACGGGGCGATCTGCCCGAACACGAGCACGAGCTCGACCGGGTCGAGCTCGACCACGTCGACCCCGCGTGGGTTGTCGGCAGCGTCGATCGGGACCGCCTGCAACGAGCGGTAGCCGATCCGCCCGCCGTACAGGCGCGCCAGCAGGTCGTCGAGATCGGCGACCGCCGGCGGCGCAGCGCCGGCGGCGCCGTCGGCGGCGTCCAGGCCGTCGCCGACGGCCGCCGCGACGGCGGACCACACGGCCGCGGCCGCCCGGTACTGCTGGGACGCCGGCACCTCGGGGTCGCGCGCGGTGAGGATGGCAGCTGCCGTCGCCGCGTCGATGGTCGCCGCGCCCGCCTCGGCGACGATCTCGCCGGAGGCGTCGGTGACGTCGGCGGGCAGGTCGACGGCGAGGTCGCCGACTGGCTCGAGCAGCTCCGTGAGTCGCGCCGCGTCGACGACCTCGACGTGGTCCAGCTGCAGCCGCAGGGCGATCTCGAGCTCGCCCGGCAGCGAGTCCGGGCCCTGCAGGGCGACCGTCTCGGCGAGCGGGAGGCGCTCGTCGCCGGCGCCCCCGCTGGCGTCGGCGCTCACCGGCACGGCGACGATGCTGCCGCCGCGGCTGGCCGGCTGCACGACCATCACGCCGATCGAGGCCAACCGGCCCTCGGCGTCGACGGCGGCGATGGCCCCGGTCGGCGTCGCCGGGAACGTCAGCTCCTCGCCGTCCGACGCCGGATCGGCGCCCTCCGTCGAGTTGTAGAGCGTCACCGCGCCGAGCACCGTCGAGCGCGGCCGCGAGCAGGATGACGGCGACCGTGGCGGTCCCGACGACGAGGGTGGCGCGGCGGCGACGGCCGGGAAGGGCCGTCACGCCTCTCTCCCGTAGAGACCGCGATCGGCGATCACCTGCAGCACCGGGTCGGTCACGAGGTAGTCGAGCGGGCGGCCGTCGACGAAGCGGGCGCGCAGGTCGGTGCTCGACACCTCGAGGCGCGGCACCTCGACGTGGATCCACGGGACGTCGTCGGCGAGGCGGACGGTCTCGCCGGGGCGGTCGACGACGACGAGCCGGGACCGGGCGATGACCTCAACGTGGCGCTCCCACGTCGCCAGGCCGGCCGCCGCGTCGTCGCCGACGATCGTGAACAGCTCGACGTCGGGCTCCCGCTCGGCGAGCGCACGCAGCGTGTCGGCCGTGAAGCTGGGCCCGCCGAGGTCGATCTCGAGCCGACCGGCCTCCAGACCCGGGACGTCGGCGACCGCCGCCTCGACCATCGCCAGGCGGTCGAGCGCCGGGGTGATCGAGCGGCTGCCCTCCTTCTGCCACGGCACGTTGGCGACCATCAGCACGACGACGTCGAGGTCGAGCGTGTGGCGGACGTTCACCGCCGTCACGAGGTGCCCGACGTGCGGCGGGTCGAACGTGCCCCCGAACAGGCCGACGCGCCGAGTGCCAGGCATCCGCTCGCCGCGGTCGTCAGCGACCGGCTCGGCGACGGTCGGCGATCCGGGCAACGGCACGGGGCCGGAGTCTACGTGTGGCGGGGTCGCGGACGGGGTACCACAGATTCGGCCCTCTTGACATGCCTGGTACTGTCAAATGTCCCCCACATTCGATCCTGCAGGCAGGGCATCCGCGGACGACCCCGGGTCCGAACAGTTCCCAGAACGAGCTCGGAAACCCGTGAGGGCGCAGCGTGTGCCAGGCGGCACAGTACCGGATCCGAATCCCGAACCCACCACGAACGGCTGAAACCCCATCATCATGAACGACTCGATTGGCCTGTACCTGAACGACATCGGCAAGGTCCCGCTCCTCACCGCTGAGGACGAGCGGGAGCTCTCGCGGGTGATCGAGGCAGGCCGCGAAGCTGCCGAGGAGCTCGCCAACGGCAAGCGCAGCGTCGCCCTCAAGAACGCGGTGGCCGCCGCTGCCGGCGCCAAGGACCGGTTCATCCGCTCCAACCTCCGGCTGGTGGTCTCGATCGCCCGGCGCTACCCCCTGCCCCAGGGCATGGACCTCCTCGACCTCATCCAGGAGGGCAACCTCGGCCTCGAGCACGCCGTCGACAAGTTCGACTGGCGCCGTGGGTTCAAGTTCTCGACGTACGCGACGTTCTGGATCCGCCAGGCGATCGGTCGTGCGCTCGACCAGAAGGCCAGCCTCATCCGCATCCCCGGCGACCGCTCGGCGAGCCTGCGCGCCGCCCTGCGCCAGGCCTCCGGTGACGGCGAGACGCTCGACCAGCAGAACGCCGAGCTGCACCGCCTGACCACGCCGGTCTCCCTCGACAAGACGGTCGGCGACGACGGCGACGCCACGCTCGGTGACCTCATGGCCAACGGTGACGGCACCCCCGAGGACCACGTCATGTCGATGGTCGACAGCGACCTCCTCGACGAGCTGCTCGGCACGCTCGACACCCGGGCCCGCTACGCCGTCGAGGCCCGCTTCGGCCTCCTCGACGGGGAGCGCAAGAGCTTCCGCGAGGTCGGCGAGCAGCTCGGCGTGACCGCCGAGGCCGCCCGCCGCCTCGTCAGCCGGGCCGTCGTCGGCCTGCGCGACGACGCCGAGCGCATCCTCGCTGTGTAAGAGCGGCCAGGACCCAGTGGGTCCGACGCTCAGCTGCTGACGACGTCGTCGGTACGCACCCCACTGATCCGGCCGGGCCTCCCTGCGGAGGCCCGGCCGTTTCGCTGTCCCGATCGCGTGACCTGATGACACGGCGGGGCTGAGCCCTGGCCGCAGCGATACGTCACCGCTCCGGCTGTGAACGCCCCGTTACGATTCACGGCCTATGAGCGAGGCATGGACGCCGTCCACCTGGCAGCACCATCCGGCCGGGCAGCAGCCCGAGTGGCCGGACACCGACGGGCTGCACCGGGCGCTGAAGACCATCGCCGGCTATCCCCCGCTCGTGTTCGCCGGCGAGGCCCGGTCGCTGCAGTCGTCGCTCGCCCAGGTCGCCGTCGGCAACGCCTTCCTGCTGCAGGCGGGCGACTGCGCCGAGTCCTTCGAGGAGTTCTCGGCCGACAACATCCGCGAGAAGTTGCGCGTCATCCTGCAGATGGCGGTGGTGCTGACGTACTCGCTCGGCGTCCCGGTGGTGAAGGTCGGGCGCATCGCCGGCCAGTTCGCCAAGCCCCGCTCCAGCCCCACCGAGCGCCAGGGCGACGTCGACCTGCCCTCGTTCCGCGGTCACATCGTCAACGGCTCGCTCTTCGAGGCCGGCGCCCGGATGCCCGACCCGGATCGCCTCGTGCAGGCGTACCACCAGTCGGCATCGACGCTGAACCTCGTCCGGGCGTTCACCAAGGGCGGCTTCGCCGACCTCACCCGGGTCCACGCCTGGAACCAGGAGTTCGTGGCGTCCAGTCCGGAGGGCCGCCGCTACGAGCAGCTGGCCGGCGAGATCGACCGCGCCATGCACTTCATGCGGGCGTGCGGCATCGACACCGAGGGCAACCCGGCGCTCGGGTCCGTCGACGTCTACACCAGCCACGAGGCGTTGATCCTCGGGTACGAGGAAGCGCTGACCCGTCAGGACTCCTTGACCAACCGCTGGTACGACTGCTCGGCGCACATGCTGTGGATCGGCGAGCGCACCCGCGACCTCGACGGCGCGCACGTCGAGTTCCTGCGCGGCGTCGGCAACCCGATCGGCTGCAAGGTCGGGCCATCGATGGAGGCGCCCGAGCTGCTCGCGCTGTGCGAGCTCCTCAACCCGGCCCACATCCCCGGTCGCCTCACGCTCATCACCCGGATGGGTGCCGACCACGTCGAGGAGCGCCTGCGACCGCTGCTGCGGGCGGTCACCGACGCCGGACACCCCGTCGTGTGGGCCTGCGACCCGATGCACGGCAACACCTTCACGGCCGAGTCGGGGCGCAAGACCCGACACTTCGACGCCATCGTGCGGGAGATCGCCGGCTTCGTGCGCGCCCACCACGCCGAGGGCACCTGGCCGGGGGGCATCCACGTCGAGCTGACCGGGGAGAACGTCACCGAGTGCCTCGGCGGGGCCGACGCGCTGTCCGACGCCGACCTCGACGACCGCTACGAGACGATGTGCGACCCCCGGCTGAACGCCCGTCAGAGCCTCGACCTGGCGTTCCGCGTCGCCGAGCTCGTTGCCGGCGCACGCGTGTGAGCCGGCGGACCCGCGGTCTCAGCTGATCGATGCGGGCGCTCGAGCTGGTCTCGACGTGGCCCGTCCCGCACGTCGCCGCGGCGGTCGTGCGGGCCGACGGCGCCGCGCTCGGCGCCACGGGTGAGTCCGCCCACCGCTTCCGGTTGGCCTCGCTGACCAAGCCGATCGCCGCGTGGGCGATGCTCGTCGCCGTCGAGGAGGGCACCGTCGGCCTCGACGACCCGGTCGGCCAGCCCGGTTGCACGTTGCGCCACCTACTGGCCCACGCCGGCGGCTACCCGTTCGACGGCGCCGAACCGGTGGCCGCCCCGGCGCGGCGGCGCATCTACTCCAACACCGGCATCGAGCTCGCCGCCGAGCACGTCGCCGCCGCCGCGGGGATGCCGTTCGCCGACTACCTCGGCGAGGCCGTGCTGGCGCCGCTCGGCATGGGCGGCTGCTCGCTCGACGGATCGCCGGCCCACGCCGCCTGGGCGACCGTGCACGACGTCGTCAGGTTCCTCGCCGAGACACAGCGCCCGACGCTGCTGGCCGCCGAGACGGCCGCCGACGCCCTCCGGCAGCAGTGGCCTGACCTCGCCGGTATCGTGCCGGGGGTGGGCCGCTTCGATCCGTGCCCGTGGGGGTTGGGCTTCGAGATCCGGGGGCTCAAGCGCCCGCACTGGACTGGACGTGCGAACAGCGCGTCCACGTACGGCCACTTCGGCGGCGCCGGCACCATGATGTGGGCCGATCCGCAGGCCGGGTGCGCACTCGTGGCCCTCACCGACCGGGGCTTCGACGACTGGTCCGTCGAGGCCATGCGGCTGTGGCCCGAGCTCTCCGACGCCGTGTTGGCAGAGGTCGCCGCGGCATGACGTTCGGGCTCGGCGACCGGGTCCGCTGGGCCACGATGGGTGAGGACGGTCTGCCGTTGGTGCGCTACGGCTTCGTCGGTGGTGTCGCCGGCGAGCGGGGCCCGGTGATGGTGATGCTCGACGGTGAGCTGAGCGGCGACGTGATCGATCTCGACCAGCTCGAACCGGTCTCGATCACCAACGTCGAGCTGCACCTCGACGGTCCCGATCTCATCGACGACCCCAACCTGCGACGCGGGCTCGTGCACCTGTGGCAGGCGGAAGCCGAGCAGGCCGGGCTCGACGTCGACTCGATGGAGTGCCTCGGCGCCGGCCAGCTGCTGCCCGACCAGAGCTGGTCGCTGGCCGCCCTGACGAGCGGCGGCGAGCAGTACGTCGTGCGGGCCCTGCGCGACCAGGCCGACCCCGACGTCGTCCTGATCAGGGCTGAGCACCTCCGCTTCTGAGCTGCGCTCCTCGAAGACTCGTCGCTCCGCTGTCTCGCTGCCGCTGGCGCGGCCCGGCCTCCGGCCGAACGCTCGGCCTGACCATCCACGCGCTGCGGACGGGGGCCGAAGCGGTCACTGCGCTCCCGCGAACCGTTCGCGCGATCTCGTCACCCGACGTTTCAGCTCAATCGCTCGACGATCATGGCCATGCCCTGGCCGCCGCCGACGCACATCGTCTCCAGGCCGAACTGCTTGTCCTCGGACTGCAGGCCGTGGATGAGGGTCGTCATGATGCGGGCGCCGGTCATGCCGAACGGGTGACCGAGGGCGATGGCCCCGCCGTGGACGTTGAGCTTCTCGGTCGGGATGCCGAGCTCCTTGGCCGACGGGATGACCTGGGCGGCGAAGGCCTCGTTGATCTCGACGAGGTCGATGTCGGCCATCGTCTTGCCGGCCCGGGCGAGCGCCTGCTTGCTGGCCTCGATCGGCCCGAGCCCCATGATCTCGGGGTTGAGCCCGCTGACCCCGGACGACACGACGCGGGCGAGCGGGGTGAGCCCGAGCTCCTTGGCCCGCGTGTCGCTCATCACGAGCACGGCGGCGGCGCCGTCGTTGAGCGGGCAGGCGTTGCCGGCCGTGACCGAGCCGTCGGGGCGGAACACCGGCTTGAGGTTGGCGAGCCCCTCCATCGTGACGCCGGCGCGCGGCCCGTCGTCCTTCGCCACGACGGTGCCGTCAGGCAGCGTGACCGGGGTGATCTCCTCGGCGAACCAGCCGTTGTCGACGTTGGCCACGGCGCGGTCCTGCGACAGCTTGCCCCACTCGTCCATCTCCTCGCGGGTGACGCCCGTGTACTGGACGACGTTCTCGGCCGTCTGGCCCATGGCGATGTAGATGTCGGGCAGGCCCTGCGGCGGCGTCCACACCGGGGCGCCGCCGAGGGCGCGCTCGGCCGTGCGCTCGCCGGACGGCTCGAAGACGTCGTTGGGTGCGGTGTCGCTGGCGCCGAAGCCGTAGCGGCTGACGCACTCGACGCCAGCGGCGATGAACACGTCGCCCTCGCCGGCCTTGATCGCGTGGGCGGCCATGCGGATCGTCTGCAGGCTGGACGAGCAGTAGCGGTTGACCGTCACGCCCGGCACGTCGCCGAGCCCGGCGAGGACGGCGACGACGCGAGCGATGTTGAAGCCCTGCTCCCCCGCCGGCTGGCCGCAGCCCATGATGAGGTCCTCGATCTGCTCCGTCGGCAGCTCCGGCACCTTCGCCAGCAGGGCGTTGACGATCTGCGTCGACAGGTCGTCGGGGCGGATGGACGCCAGCGAGCCCTTGTTGGCGCGCCCGATCGGGCTGCGCGCGGTGGCGACGATGACGGCTTCGGGCATGGCGTTTCCCCTTTGACGATCTGCGCGGCGCCATCTGGCGCGCACCGTGAGCCTACCGAAGGGTAATTTCGGTGAGGAACTTCGAGGATCTGCCCGCGTCGAACACGGGCAGGACTCGATCTGCTTCGTGGACAGGTTCGACGGCGGCCGCGCGTCGGAGTTCCTCACCGCAGAAGCAGCTCCCGCAGCCTCTACGATCGGCGCCATGGCACTGGGGGCTGCACCGACCGTTCCGTTGTCCGACATCGCGCTGTCCGATCCGGCGTTCTGGGTCGCCGACCGCGACCACCGCGAGGCGGCGTTCCGCACGCTCCGCGACACACCGGGTCTGCAGTGGATGGAGGAGTGGCTGTTCCCCGACTCGCCGTTCCCGCAGGGCCCCGGCTACTGGTCGCTCGTGCGCCACGAGGACGTGTTCGCCGCCAGCCGCAACCCGCAGCTGTTCTGCTCCGGCCAGGGGTCCTCGATCGGCGACATGCCGATGGAGCTCAACGAGTTCTTCGGCTCGATGATCAACATGGACGACCCGAAGCACTACCGGCTGCGCTCGTTGGTGGCGAAGGGCTTCACGCCGAAGGAGGTCGCCAAGGTCGAGGGCTACGTCACGGCCAAGGCCGCCGGTGTCGTCGACCGCATGCTCGAGCACAACCCGTCCGGCGAGTGCGACTTCGTCGAATGGATCGCGGCGCCGCTGCCGCTGCAGATCATCTGCGAGATGATGGGCATCCCGGACTCCGACACCGAGCAGATCTTCCAGTGGACCAACGTGATCCTCGGTGCCGGCGATCCCGAGTACGGCGGGGCGTACGAGGCGTTGATGAACGCCGCGCTCGGCATGTTCGGCTACGCCCAGGCGCTCGGCGAGGACCGCCGGGCGAACCCGCGCGACGACATCACGTCGGTGCTGATGGGGGCCGAGATCGACGGTGACCGCCTGACGAGCCAGGAGTTCGGGTCGTTCTTCATCCTCCTCGTCGTGGCCGGGAACGAGACCACGCGCAACGCCATCAGCCACGGCATGCGGGCCCTCACCGAGCACCCCGACCAGCGCGACCTCTGGTTCGGGGACTTCGAGGCGCACACCCGCACGGCGATCGAGGAGATCGTGCGGTGGGCCACGCCGGTGATCCACTTCCGGCGCACGGCGACCGAGGACACCGAGCTGTCCGGTCAGCCGATCGCCGCCGGTGAGAAGGTCGTGCTGTGGTACACCTCGGCGAACCGCGACGAGCGCATGTTCCCGGATCCGTACCGGTTCGACATCACCCGTCCGATCGCGCCCACGCAGGTCGGCTTCGGCGCCGGCGGCCCGCACTTCTGCCTCGGTGCCAACCTGGCCCGCCGCGAGATGACCGTCATGTTCGACGAGCTGCGCCGGCGGCTGCCCGATCTGCGGATCACCGGCGAGCCGGCCTACCTCGAGAGCGCCTTCATCAACGGGATCAAGCGACTCCCCTGCGCCTGGGGCTGAGCGGGCGGCTCGACCAGGGCCGGGTCAGCGCAGGCCGAGGCGGCGGCTGCAGGCCGGCCAGGCGCCGAAGCCGACGTCCTCGCGGATCCGCTCGGCGACGACGATCTGCTGGTCGCGGGTCGCCAGGTCGGGGCGGGCGGCGAACTCACTGCCGCCGTAGGCGATCCACGTCGCGCCCAGGAACTGCAGCCCGCCGTAGTAGCCGTTGCCGGTGTTGGTGGCCCAGTTGCCGCCGGCCTCGCACTGCGCGAGGTCGTCCCAGACGCCCGTCGGCTGGACGGGAGCGACGGTCGCGTCGGTCGCGCCCGCGGCCGATGCGTCGAGGTGGGCCTCGGCGGCAGCGGGGTCGGCGGCGTGCCACGCCTGCCACTGCTGCAGCTCCTCGGGGGTGCAGGCACCCAGGACGCCCACGCCGGCGGTGGCCACGAGGGCGGCCTTCAGGAACCTCTTCATGTCAGTCTCTCTCCATGCCCGTCTCGGAACGGGTGGAGACTGTAACGAGATCGTCACGAAGATTGCGGTCAGGTGTCGCTCGTCACGACGCGCTGGGCGACGCACGCGAGCGTCGTCAGGCGCCGAGCTCGCCCTCGCGGAAGTGGCGCCGGCAGAGCAGCTCGTAGCGCACGGCGTCGCCGAACAAGGGTGTGCCACGGGGCTTGGCGGTGTCGCCGACGACGACCGTCTCGCCCTCGTAGGTGACCTCGCCGTTGACCACGCGGGCGTTGTGCGTCGCCCGCGCGCCGCACCAGCAGCGGGCCTCGACCTGCAGCGGCACACGCTCGTCGGCCATCTCCAGCAGACGCCGGCTGCCGGGGAAGAGGCGGCCACGGAAGTCCGTGATCAGCCCGAACGCGTACACCTCCACCTCCAGCTCGTCGACGGCGCGGGCGAGCTGGTCGCACTGCTCCGGCGTGTAGAACTGCGCCTCGTCGCAGACGAGGTAGTGGATCGGCCAGTGGTCGACGCAGAGCTTGTGGAGGTCCATGTCCGGTGTCACGTCGATGGCCGGGGCGGCGACCCCGAGGCGGCTCGTGACCTGGTCGCCCTCGCGATCGAGGCAGGTCAGCAGCAGGCCATAGAGGTCGCGCGAGGACAGGTTGTGGTGGATCTGCAGGGCCACGGTGCTCTTGCCCGAACCCATCGTGCCGAAGCTGAAGCGCAACGTCGCCATGCCGTCGGGCGACGCTACCTGCGCCGCCCGACGGCCACCGCCCGACCAAGATGACCCGGTCCGCCGCCTAGCCCATGCCGACCGGCGTGCACGTGGCGTCGAGGACGTACCACTTGTCGCCCGAGCCCTGCCCCGTCACGTCGCCCGGTGCGCTGTCCTGCGTGAACGTGTACAGCGGCCAGCCGTTGCACGTCGCCTGGGCGGAGCCGTCCTCGGGGCGCGGGGCGGTGGCGAGCATCGCCGCGTCGACCCCGTCACCGGCGGTCGCCGGACCGTGCACCATCGGCCACGCCTCCAGGCACCCGCCCGTGCACGTGCTCGGCCCCTGCGCATCGGGCGCGAACATGTACAGCGTCATCCCCTCGCCGTCGACCAGGACCTGCCCGAGGGACGAGTCGGCGAGGGCGACCGTCGCCCCCGTCGTCGTGCCGGACGCCGCCGCCGCGGTCGTGGCGGTCGCCTCCTCCTCCTCCATGCCGACGGGCGTGCACGTGGCGTCGAGGACGTACCACTTCTCCCCCGAGTCCTGGCCCGTCACGTCGCCGGGCGCGCTGTCCTGGGCGAACGTGTACAGCGGCCAGCCGTCGCAGGTCGCCTGCTCGGAGCCGTCGTCGGGCCGCGTCGCCGTGGCGAGCATCGCCGCATCGACGCCGTCGCCGGCGGTGGCCGGACCGGCCAGCGCCGGCCACGCCTCCAGGCAGCCGCCCGTGCACGTGCTCGGGCCCTGCGCGTCGGGCACGAACATGTACAGCGTCATCCCGGCGCCGTCGACGAGGATCTCACCGAGCGACGAGTCGGCGACCGCCACCGTCGAGCCGTCGCCGGCCGCCGCGGTCGTCGCCGGCGCGGCGGTCGTCCCGGCCGCTTCGGTGGCTGCCGGGGCCTCGGTCGCCGGCGCGGCCTCCGTCGACGCCGTGTCGTCGTCATCGTCGTCGCCGCACGCGGCGAGGACGAGCACGGCGACGCCGGCGACCGCCAGCAGTCGCCGCGACCGGCGGGTGGGGGAAGATGGTCGCAGCACGAGGAGCCTCCGGTTCACGATGAGGGCAGGACGTCAGCAGATACGAGCGAGCCGGCGGACGGGATTGCGCGGCGTCGCAATCCCGGCGTCCGTGGCGCCCGTAGTACAGGGCGTGCCGAGCCCGTACCACGCCGAGCTCGCCGACGACGCGCTCGTCGCCGGGCTCGCCGTGGAGGACGCCGACGCGGCCACGGCGTTCGTCCGCCGCTTCCAACCGAAGGTGTTCGGGCTCGCCCTCGCCGTGACCCGCGACGCGGCGCTCGCCGACGACGTGGCCCAGGAGGCGTTCCTGCGGGCGTGGCGCGTCGGCATCGACGTACGACGGGGTGCGGGGTTCGGTCGCCGCCTGGCTGCTGACGATCACCCGCAACGTGGCCATCGACGCCGTGCGGGCCCGCCGGACGACGCCTGCCGACGACGACCAGCTCGATCGCCTGCTGCAATCGACGTTCGGTGGCGAGGACCACGCCGACGCCACCGGCGAGGAGGCGGCGAACCGGGTCGATGCGGCGCGGGTCGTTGCCCGCCTCCACGCCTTGCCGCCCGAGCAGGCGCGCGCCGTTGTGCTCGCCGTCTACGGCGGGTGCACCGCGGAGGAGGTCGGCCGGCGCGAGGGCGTGCCGCTCGGGACGGCGAAGACGAGGATCAGGACCGGGCTGCGCCGTCTCCGCACGGCGAGCGAGCCCGATCACGACGAGGAGACGGAGCGCCATGGCTGACGGGCGGGACCTCGAACGGAGCGCCGGGCCGCCCGGCGAGCACCACCTCGGCGATGCGATCGTCGACCTCGTGCTCGGCGACGTCGACGGCGACCGGCGGGCCGCGATGGCCACCCACCTGCTGCGCTGCGCGGCGTGCCGCCGGGAGTACGACGCGGTGGCGGCGACGGTGGAGGAGCTCCTGCCGGCGGTCCCCGGCGTCCAGCCGCCGCTCGGGTTCGACGAGCAGGTGCTGGCCCGCTTGGCCGCTGACCGGCGATCGACGGGGGCAGGGTCGTCGCGGCGGTGGCGCTGGCTCGCCGCCGCCGCGGCGGTCCTGGTCGCGGTCCTCGTCCCCGTCGGGGTCTGGGTCGTCGCTCGCGACGACGGCGGCGCGACCGCCGGTGAGGTCGCGACCCTGCGCCTCTCGCGCGACGCCGCGCCGGTCGGCACGGTGTCGATCTCCCACGTCGACGGCGATCAGTTCATGGTCGTCGCGCTCGTCGGCGTGCCCGACGATGTGGCGTACTACTGCCGCATCCAGCTCGCCGACGGGTCGACGGTCGACTCCGAGTCGTGGCCCGCCGGCAACGGCGCCTGGATCGTGCCGCTGCCCGCCGGCGCCGACGTGCACGCCGTCGACGTCCTGCCCGCCGGCACCGAGAAGGTGTGGTCGTCGGCGACGTTCACCACCTGACTCAGTGCAGCATCGCTCGGACGGTGCTGATGTGGTCGGCGTCAGCGGGGTCCTTGTCGGGGCGGTAGCGCCGGACGCGGGCGAAGCGCAGGGCGACACCACCCGGGTACCGGGTCGACGCCTGCACGCCGTCGAGGGCGATCTCGACGACGATCTCGGGACGCAGGTGCACGACGTAGCCGTCCTCGGTGCCGACGGCGATCTGCTGGAACGTCTCGGTCTGCCAGCGCAGGAGGTCGTCGGTGAGCCCCTTGAACGTCTTGCCGACCATCACGAACGCGCCGTCGTCGCCACGCGCCCCGAGGTGGAGGTTGGAGAGCCAGCCGGTGCGCCGGCCGTGTCCCCACTCCGCCGCGAGCACGACGAGGTCGAGCGTGTGGACGGGCTTGATCTTGCGCCACGCGCCACCGCGGCGGCCGGCGTCGTACGGCGCGTCGAGCGCCTTGACCATCACGCCCTCGTGGCCGGCGCCGACGGCCTGGTCGAGGAACGCGGCGGCCTCACCGGGGTCGGCGGTCACGATGGACGGCAGGCGCGCCGCCGGCGGCACGACCGATGCGAGCAGCTCGCGTCGCACCGACAGCGGTTCGTCGACCACGGGCGCGCCGCCCGTGTGCAGCACGTCGAAGAAGTACGCCGCCAGCCCGTGGCCGCGACCGGCCAGGGCGTCGGCGCCGAAGTCGCCCATCGTGTCCTGGAACCGCCGCGGCGCGCCCTCGTCGTCGACGCCGAGGGCCTCGCCGTCGAGCACGAGGTCACCGCCGGGCAGCGCGGCGACGAGCGCGACGACCGACCCGAGGCGCTCGGTGATCTCGTTCAGGTTGCGCGTGTAGATGCGCACCCGGCCGTCGTGGCGGTGGGCCTGGATCCGCGCCCCGTCGAGCTTCCACTCCACCGACGCCGGACCCGTGGCGTCGAGCGCGGCGGCGACGTCGGGCGCCGGCGCCGCCAGCATCGGCTGCACGGCCCGTCCCGGCACCATGCCTTCGGCCGCGAGGGCGTCGACGCCGCCGGTCAGGGCGGCGCGGGCGGTCACCCCGAGGTCACCGATGAACATGTGCGCGCGGCGGACGGCGCCGATCGGGACGCCGGCTGCCTTGGCCACGGCGTCGACCATCACGCCGTCGAGCGCGCCCTGGCGCAGTTCGCCCCCGAACATCTTCCAGAGCAGGTCCTGCTCCGGCTCGGTCGCCCGCCCGAACAGCTCGGTGAGCAGCGCCCGACGCGCCGCGTTGACGCCGCTCCCGGACATCGCGGCCAGCCGATCGACGGCCGCGTCGACCTCCAGCACGGTCAGCGACGGTGCCGCGGCCGGCTCGACGCGGACCTCGCGCAGCGTCGCCCAGCCGACGCCGATGCGGCCCTGGCGAGGCGCGCCGGTGAGCACGCCGACGGCGATCGCCACCTCATCGGGGGACGCTCGGCGCAGCACGTCGGCCAGCAGCGCAGCCTTCTCCGACCGCTTGGACGTCGCCGCCAGGCGTCGCGACGCGTCGGCCAGCTCGGCGTACAACATCCCGTTCACGGTACGTCCGCTCGGCGAGGTACAGGGCTACGGTGTGATGTACAGGAGGGGGACGGCAACGACGCCGACCTGCACAACATGACCGACACTGTTCAATCAGGGGCGGCGACCGGGGACAGCGTGACGGGGACCGCGGACACGCCCGTCGACCACGGCTCGACCACCACGCTCGACCGAGTCGTCGTGCGCTTCGCTGGCGACAGCGGCGACGGCATGCAGTTGACCGGCGACCGCTTCACCTCGGTGAGCGCGTCGTACGGCAACGACCTGTCGACGCTGCCCGAGTACCCCGCCGAGATCCGTGCCCCCGCCGGCACGGTGCACGGCGTCTCGAGCTTCCAGGTCCACATCTCGGACCACCCGATCACGACGCCGGGTGACGAGCCCAACGTCCTCGTGGCGATGAACCCGGCTGCCCTGCGCGCCGACCTGGCTCGGCTCGAGCCTGGTGGCACGCTGATCGTCAACGAGGACGCGTTCGACGAGCGCAACCTCGAGAAGGCCGGCTACCACGACGCCGCCGGCGCCATCGTCAACCCGCTCGACGACGGCAGCCTGCAGGGCTACCGCGTCATCCGGGTGCCGATGACGTCGCTGACGAAGGAAGTAGCTGCGCCGCTCGGGGTCAAGCCGCGCGACGCCGAGCGCTCGAAGAACTTCTTCGCCCTCGGCCTCGTGTCGTGGATGTACACCCGGCCCACAGATGCCACGATCACCTGGATCGAGAAGCGCTTCGCCAACAACGAGCTCGTCCTCGCCGCCAACCGGGCCGCGTTCGTCGCCGGGTACAACTTCGGTGAGACGACCGAGGCCGTCGGCCACCGCTTCGAGGTGCGCCCGGCCATGCTGCCCGCCGGCGAGTACACGAGCATCACCGGCAACACGGCGCTGGCGTGGGGCATCGTCGCCGCCGGCCAGCTCGCCAAGCTGCCGGTCACGCTCGGCTCGTACCCGATCACGCCGGCCTCCGACATCCTCCACGAGCTGGCCAAGCACAAGCACTTCGGCGTCCGCACCGTGCAGGCCGAGGATGAGATCGCGGCGTCCGGAATGGCCCTCGGTGCGGCGTTCGCCGGGCACCTCGGCGTGACCACCACGAGTGGCCCGGGCGTGATGCTGAAGGGCGAGACGATCTCGTTGGCCATCTCCGTCGAGCTCCCGCTGCTCATCGTCGACATCCAGCGCGGCGGGCCGTCGACCGGCCTGCCGACGAAGACCGAGGCGGCCGACCTCAACATCGCCCTGTTCGGTCGCTCCGGCGAGGCCCCGCTGCCCGTCGTGGCCGCCTACAGCCCGGTCCACTGCTTCGAGGCCGCCATCGAGGCCGCCCGCATCGCGATCAAGTACCGCACGCCGGTGATCCTGCTGTCGGACGGGTACCTCGCCAACGGCTCCGAGCCGTGGCAGCTGCCCGACGTCGACAGCCTCCCGGACATCTCGGTGCCGTTCGCCACCGAGCCCAACCACACCGACGCCGACGGCAACCCGGAGTTCTGGCCGTACCTCCGCGACCCCGACACGCTCGCCCGGCCGTGGGCGATCCCGGGGACGCCGAAGCTGATGCACCGCATCGGTGGCATCGAGAAGGAGGGCGACGGGACCGGCAACATCTCCTACACGCCGGAGAACCACCAGAAGATGGTCGACCTGCGGGCCGCCAAGGTGGCCGCCGTGGCCGCCGACATCCCGCCCCTCGAGATCGTCGGCGACGAGGACGCCGAGATCTGCATCCTCGGCTGGGGCTCGACGTTCGCCGCCATCGACGCCGCCGTGCAGCGCCGCCGGCGCAACGGACGCAAGGTGGCCTGGGTGCACCTCACCCACCTCAACCCACTCCCCAGTGACCTCGGTGACATCCTGCGGCGCTACCCGAAGGTGCTCATCCCGGAGCTCAACAAGGGCCAGCTGGCCCGCGTGATCCGGGCCGAGTACCTCGTCGACGCCCACTCGCTGTCGAAGGTGCAGGGCTTGCCGTTCACGACCCGCGAGATCGAGGACGCCATCGAGAAGGAGCTCACCTCAGATGACTGACACGGCCGTGCCCCTCACGACCAAGAAGGACTGGACCAGCGACCAGGAGGTCCGCTGGTGCCCCGGCTGCGGCGACTACGGCATCCTGCTGGCCGTCCAGCAGCTGATGCCCGACCTCGGTGTGGCCCCCGAGAACACGGTGTTCATCTCCGGCATCGGCTGCTCGAGCCGCTTCCCGTACTACATGAACACCTACGGGATGCACTCGATCCATGGCCGTGCCCCGGCGATCGCCACCGGCGTGGCCGTCGCCCGGCCCGACCTCGACGTGTGGGTCATCACCGGCGACGGCGACGGCCTGTCGATCGGCGGCAACCACCTCATCCACGCCCTGCGCCGCAACGTCAACCTGACGATCCTGCTCTTCAACAACCGCATCTACGGACTGACCAAGGGCCAGTACTCGCCGACGTCCGAGCTCGGCAAGGTGACCAAGTCGACGCCGATGGGCTCCGTCGACCCGCCGTTCAACCCGCTGGCCGTGGCCCTCGGGGCCGAGGCCGGCTTCGTCGCCCGCACCCACGACCTCGACCGCAAGCACATGATGGACACGTTCCGGCGCGCCCACGACCACCGCGGGGCGTCGTTCGTCGAGATCTACCAGAACTGCAACGTCTTCAACGACGGTCAGTTCAACGACGTCACCAAGAAGCAGGCCCGCGACGAGATGATGATCGACCTCGTGCACGGGCAGCCGATCCGCTTCGGCGAGGGCGGTCACCGCGGTGTCCAGATGGGCGTCGACGGTCAGCTGCGCCTCGTCGAGGTGGCCGACGTCGGCGAGGATGCCCTGCTCGTGCACGACGCCCACCGCGACGACCCGAGCCTGGCGTTCGCGCTCGCGCGGCTCAACACCGACGACCACTCGCCGACGCCGTTCGGGGTGTTCCGCGACGTCGACCGGCCGGAGTACGCGTCGGCGATCGGCGCCCAGTTGGCCCAGGCGGCCGAGAAGAAGGGGCCCGGCGACCTCGGCGCGCTGCTGCGCTCGAACGGCACCTGGCACGTCGCCGGGTCGAACTGACGCCGGATGCGCCTGCCGCGTGCGGGCCGCGCTGGGCCTGCGGGGCGGCGCGTGCCCCACGCGGGGGATGGCGCGAGGATGCCGTTGCGCGCGCAGGTTCGTCGGGTAGGGTCGGCCGGTCACCACACCGTGCGTTGGGCCGGGTGGTGATGGTGGCGCCCGCCATCGTCGTTGTCCGCCCGCCCCTCCCCCGAGGCCGATGAACGCCCACGAGCTCCGAGCCCGACGTCCACTCCCATCCGCCCACCGGGCCCGTGAGGCGCGCCTGACGGTCGCCGTCGTCGCCGGCACGGTGCTCGCCCTGGTCGGTGTGGCCGTCGTCGGGGCCACGCGTGACTCCGGCTCCGATTCGATCGGCTCGCCCTCCGCGGCGGCAGCCGCCGCACCGGTCGCCGCCATCGTCGCCCCGCCCACCACGGTCGCCGCCGCCCCGGCGGTCGTCGCCGGCATGAGCACGGAGGGCGATCTCGTCGACGCGGTCGCCGAGGACTGCGTCATCCAGGCCGAGCGGCTCGCCCTGACGGACGCCGGCACCGACGTGTCGTGCCTCCAGCAGGGGCTCATCAACGCCGGCTACACCACCGTCGCGGTCACCGGCACGTTCGACTCGGCGACCTACACCGCGGTCGAGAAGCTGCAGACCGAGCGCAACCTGTTCGTCGACGGCATCGTCGGGCGGGAGACGGCGATCTCGATCGGCGTCTGGCCCGACGAGCAGTCGTTCGTCATCCACACCCCGCCGCCCGCCCCGGGGGCCACCGACTCCTGGGGGATGCCGCTGTCGTCCGTGTCGTCGGTCGGCGCCGACGCCCCACCCGTGCCGGCCGACACCGGGTCCGGCAAGCGCGTCGTGTACGAGCGCAAGGGCCAGCGCGTCTGGGCGATCGACGAGAACGAGCAGGTCGTGCGCTCGTGGCTCGTGACGGGCAGCAAGTACGGCAACGAGCAGCCCGGGTTCCACGAGGTCTACAGCCGCTCCGAGCAGTCGACGGCCTGGAACGGCCAGGCGAAGCTGCCGCTGATGATCCGCTACCAGCAGACGGACATCGGGGCGATCGGGTTCCACGGCATCCCGGTCCACGTCTCCGACGGCTCGGCGTACCAGACCGAGGCCGAGCTCGGCACCCGCCTCTCGGGTGGCTGCCAGCGCCAGGCCAACGCCGACGCCGCCTTCCTCTGGCAGTTCGCGCCGGTCGGCACGACCGTCGTCGTCGTCTGAGACTCGGTCGCCGCCGGCGGGCGGAGGACGCGTTCACACGGCCGGAACGTTGCCGTCACATCGCCTCGCGACGATCGGTGCATGCACACCGACCTCCCGTTCGTCGTGGCTGCCCCCGCGCACCCCAGCCTCGACGGGGCGATCGTCAGGTTCTGCGACGACCTCCGCGCCGAGACCCGGTGGTTCGGCCGACGCGGCGCTGACGCCGCCGAAACCCTCGCTGTCCCTCGTCCGCCGGCTGGCTGCGACGACGCCCGGGCTGCGCCTCGCCGCCGTCCACGATGGTGCGATCGTCGGCGTGGCGCGGATCGATGTCGACGCGCCGGCCGGACCGGAGCTGCTCATCGCCGTGGCCGCACCGTGGCGCGGCCGCGGGGTCGCGCTCGCCCTCGGTCAGGCCATCGTCGCTCGCGCCCACGACGCCGGCATCGAGCGCGTCGTGCTGCACACCAGCTACCGCAGCGCCGAGCTCCGCGACCTCGGCGCCGCGCTCGGCTTCCGGGTCGTCGACCTCGGCGGCGGTCGCCTCGACCTGATCCGCACGCGGCAGCCCGAGTTCCGCTCGGCCTGACGGCGACCGGCCCCGGACGCGGCAACGCCGCCCGACCCGGGCGGATCGGACGGCGTCGACCGGACGTCAGGTCGGCGGAGTCGTCAGCTCGTCGACGTCGATGTCATGGTCGTGTCGACAGGGATCGACCCGAGGTCGGTCACGGCCGGCACGGATTCGTCGCTGGGGGTGTCATCATCGTCGTCGCCGCAAGCGGAGAAGGCGGTGACCGCCAGCGCCGCACATGCAACGACTGCCAGTGGCTTCATGCGCATGTTCGTTCGGATCCTTTCCACGCTGCCCGCCGCGAGGACGGTACCTCTCCGGTCCGTCACGTAAACGTCACAATCGGCAGTACGTGACCGGTTTCACGACGTCGAGCAGGGGTCGTCAGCCGTGCTGAGCAGGTCCGATTCCTCGAGGAACAGCTCGAGGCGGCCGGCCGGGACGTCCCGCAACACCACCCACCCGTCGGCCGTCGGCTCGACGCACACCGGCGGATCGGTCCGCCAGAACGCCGAACCGCGGACCCGTAGCGTGACGTCGCCACGGCGCTCCACCTCGAGCGTGACGCTGTCGGCGGTGATGTCGAGGACCCGCGCCGGGCCGTCCACGACCCCGGTGGCGTCGACGACCTCCCACACCCGCCAGTGGCGATCGGCCCACACCGGCCGGAGGAACGGGAGCCCCTGCTCGATGAGCGCGGCCTCCTGGACGCCGGCGTCGTCGAGCGGGGCGTCCGCGAGGGCGATCCGATCGACCCCCTCGTCGAGGAGCCAGGCGTGGTACTCGGCGGCCGTCAGCTCGTCGTCGTAGAACAGCCGGTTGAAGCGGATGTCGAGCTGCCGCTCCCACCCCCGGGCGATCGGGTACCGGGCGGCGACGAAGGCGGTCTCCCAGTGGCGGGCCGTCGGCACGATCTCCGTCCGGCGGTTCTCGGCGCCGACCGACGCCAGGTGCCCGATGAGCGGCGCGTAGTAGGCCTGCTCGACGGACGGGTCGTCGCCGGCACGGAGGATCGCGTCCAACGCCGGCGACCACTGCCAGTAGAGCAGCAGCGGGGCGAGGGCGAGCACGGCCCGCCGGAGCGGGACCAGCGCGAGCAGCACGGGCCCGGCCGCGTACATCCCGAAGCGCGTGAGGTTGCCGCCGAGCGGGCTCGGGATGAGGAAGGCCAGGACGGACGCGACGGCGTACATCACGGCGGCGACCCGCACGAGGCGGTACTGCGCCGGTACGAACAGCCAGACGCCGAGGCAGGCGATGGCGATCGCCAGCAGGGCGAGCCAGCGGAACGGGAACGAACCGCCCTGCGGGTACAGCACGGCGATCACGAGCACCGGGACCAGCGATCCGCCGGCGAGCAGGGCGAGGCGGGTCCGCTGGGAGCCGGTCGAGACCCACGCCCAGGCTGCGAAGACGAGGGCCAGGAAGGCGCTGACGACGGGGCTGGCGCCAGCGGTGGCGACGACGAGCAGGACCGTGATGACCGGCCGCTTGGCCTGCGCCGCCACGAGCGCGCCGAGCCCGATGGCGAGCCCGAGGGCGAACGGGAGGCGTCCGATGGCCACGTTGGTGACCGTGCCGGCGGCGAACCAGAGCGACGCCGGGATGCTGCGATGGCCGAGCCCACGCGTGATCAGGATGTCCGAGAGCAGGGCCGCGGTGGCGGCGCTGAGCACGGCCACCGGCCAGATGCCGATCGCCGCGCCGAGCACCGGGAAGAGGGCGCCGTAGCCGAGGGTGTGGTGGCCGCCGAACCACTGGTTGTTCCAGATCTCGAAGCCGTCGCGCTCGACGAGGGCGACGCGGAAGAAGTGCGCCGGCAGGTCCGACCCGCGCCAGCCGGCCGCGATGGCGACGATCGCCAGGGCCGCGGCGAGTCCGGCGGGGACGAGCGGCCACCATCGCTCGGCGCCGAGGCGGCGGATCGGCGCAACGGCCGGCGCGGTGATGGTCGCGGTCACGTCGCCCATGTACCCCGTTCCGGCATCAGAACATGCTCGCGTGGCCTGATCGCGCCCTGCGGTCGCGGCCGTCGCGCGGCGTCAGGACGACAGGGCGTCGCCGAGGCGGATCCGGTCGCGGCGGGCGAGGGCGGCCGTGAAGTCGTCGTACGGCAGGGCGAGCGTCCCGCTGCCGCCGCGGACGGCGCGCACCCGCCCGTCGACGCGCTCGTAGACGTAGCGCTCGCCCGGCGACCCGTACCCCGGCGCGTCGGCGATGCGGAGCGTCTCGGCGTCCAGCACCTCCAGCCGCTGCACCGTCGGGATCGGGTCGTCGAGCGTCGGGTCGAGGGCGTACAGCCGTCCGCCCAGCGCCGCCACGTCCATCACGCCCCACTGCGTCGCGAAGCGCCCGGTGAACGGCGCCAGGTCGCGGTTCGGATCGCCGCCGTCTCCACCGGCGGCCAGATCGACGAGGCGGACGATCCCACTCGCCAACGTCATGGCGGGACCGTCGACGGCGTTCGTCAGCACGGCGACGGCGAGCCGGTCGACCGGGTCGAACCAGGTGCGCGTGATGAAGCCGGGGAACCCGCCACCGTGGCCGACCAGACGGCGGTCGCCGACCTTGGCGATGCCGAAGCCGAGGCCGTACTCGCCACCGCCGCCCCCGACCGTCCACTCGGTGCGTTGCATCTGGCGCTTGGCGTCGTCGCGGAGGATGCGCTCGTCGCCCTGGAAGTGGGCCGCCGCCCAGCGCACGAGGTCGGAGGCCGTGGACGAGAACCCTGTTGCGGACGCCATCGCCCCGGTCGCGACGTGGTCGAACGGCACCCGGACCGGCGAGTAGGCCAGCGACGTGTACCCGGTGGCGTGACCGGCGATGTCGGCGGCGTCGGCGAGGTCGATCTCCGGGGTGGTCGCGGCGAGACCCAGCGGCTGCAGGAGCGCCGCGGTCACGTGATCGGCGTAGCCGCGCCCGGTCACCGCCTCGACGACGGCGCCGAGCAGGGCGAACCCGATGTTGGAGTACTTGAAGCGCTCGTTGCGGCCGAGCACGGCGGCGTCGTCCGTGGCGATCCGGCGCAGCGTGGCGGCATCGGGGAACGGTCGCACGAGCTGCCAGTGGTCGCCGTCCCAGCCGTCGCGGATCACGCCCCCGCCATGGGCGAGCAGCTCGCGCAGCGTCACCGCGGCGAGCGCCGTCCCGGCCAGGTCGGGCAGCCGCTCCCCCAGGGTGTCGTCGAGCCGCAGGCGTCCCTCGGCGGCGAGCTGCACGATCGCCGTGGCCGTGAACGTCTTGGAGTGCGAGGCGATGCGGAAGCGGTGCTCGGTCGTCAGCGGGACCTGTGCCGCCAGGTCGGCGACGCCGTGGGCGCTCGACGCGACGATCTCGTCACCGAGCAGCACGGCGGCCTGGACACCGGGGATGCGGTCGCGGACCGTCCGGTACGCCAACCAGGAGTCGGCGTACCGGCAGGCGTCCTGGACAGCGGCGCGATCGAGAGCCATCGAAGGCGACCGTAGCGCCGGGTGCGACGACGTCATCGGAGCGCCGCGGCATCGACGCCCACGAGGCCGGTCGCCCGGCGCGTCGGATGTGCGGTGGCGGCGCGTCGTAGTCTCCCGTCGTGGCGCACGGCGGGCGGACGCATCGGGCAGCGCGTGCGGCACGGGCTCCCACCGCCGGGCGGGGCGGGGACCGTGCCGAGCGCTGACGAGCACGGCGACGGTCGGCGGCGACTCCTCGACGCGGCGGCCGAGCTGTTCGCCGAGCAGGGCTCCGAGGGCGTCAGCCTGCGCCAGATCAACGAGCGGGCCGGGATGCGCAACGCCAGCGCGTCGCAGTACCACTTCGGAGATCGCGCCGGGTTGATCCGGTCCCTGATCGCCGAGCACCAGCCCGAGGTCGACGCCGGCCGCCACGCGTTGCTCGACGTCTACGAAGCCCGGTCGCCGGAGGGCTTCTACGACCTCGCCGACGCGCTCGTGCGACCGTTCGCCCCGAAGCTGGCGTCGCGGACGGGTGGACGGGGCTACCTGCAGGTCTGTGCGGACCTGCTGAACAGCCCCAAGCCGATCTTCCCGATCGGCTTCTCCGACGGGGCCGACGACAGCATGCAGCGCTGGCTGCGCTACGTGGCGCCACTGCTGTCGGACGAGGACCGGCGCCTGCACATGCGCTTCACCGCCTACCAGTTCACGATGACGGAGCTCGCCCGGCGCGCCCGCAGCGGGCTCGCCGGGCGCGACGACCGGCTGTTCATCAGCCACCTCGTCGACCTCGTAGCCGCCCTGCTGGCGGCGCCGCACTCGGCGACGACGCGCCGGCTGCTCACCGCGAAGCCGGCGCCCTCAGCGCCCTGACGCCGACGCCGGGACGCGGATCGCCAAGAGTTCGGTCAGCTGCAGCCGCTGGTGCTGCCGCAGCTCGGGCAGGCGTGGCAGGAGCCGGCGCGGATCATCGTCACGCCGCACTGCATGCACATCGGCGCGTCGTGGGTGCGGATCACCCCGGCCGCCGGCGTGTTGTCGACCGGCGTCGGCGCCGCCGTGCCGAGCTCGAGCTGGTCGGCCAGCTCGCCGGCGGAGGGCACCGACTTGGGGTCGGCGGCGATCTCCGAGCCCGTCGAGGTCTCGATCACCGTCTCGTCGACGCCGGGCAGCGTCGGCTGCAGGCGCTCGTCGACGGTGAAGATGCTCAGCTCGGCGCGCTCCTCGACGCTCAAGTACTCGATCGCCAGGCGGCGGAACAGGTAGTCCATGATCGAGCTGGCGAAGCGGATGTCCGGGTCGTCGGTCATCCCGGCCGGCTCGAAGCGCATGTTCGTGAACGCCTCGACGAACGCCCGCAGCGGCACGCCGTACTGCAGGCCGTAGGAGATCGACTTGGCGAAGGCGTCCATGATCCCCGACAGCGTCGAGCCCTGCTTGGACACGGTGAGGAAGATCTCGCCGGGACGCCCGTCCTCGTACTCGCCGATCGTGGCGAAGCCCTTGCAGTCGGCGACGCGGAACTCGAACGTGCGGCCGCGGCGGCTGCGCGGCAGCTTCTGGCGCAGCGGGCGGTGGACGATCTTCTCGACCACCTTCTCGACGATCGTCGTCGCCTCGGCGGCGACATCGCCCTTCTTCGCCGTCGACAGCGGCTGGCCGACCTTGCAGTTGTCGCGGTAGATGGCGACGGCCTTCAGGCCGAGCTCCCACGAGAGCTGGTGGAGGGCCTCGACGTCGGCGACGGTCGCCTCTTCGGGCATGTTCACCGTCTTCGAGATGGCGCCCGACAGGAACGGCTGGACCGCCCCCATCATCCGCACGTGGCCCTCGTAGTGGATCGTGTTGTCACCCATCGAGCAGGCGAACACGGCGAGGTGGCCGGGGTCGAGGTGCGGCGCACCGAGGATCGACTTCTCGGTGTCGATGTAGGCCACGATCTCGTCGACCTGCTGCGTCGTGTACCCGAGGCGGCGCAGCGCCCGCGGGATCGTCTGGTTGACGATCGACATCGTGCCGCCGCCGACCAGCTTCTTCATCTTGACGAGGCCGAGGTCGGGCTCGATGCCCGTCGTGTCGCAGTCCATCATCAGGCCGATCGTCCCGGTCGGGGCGAGCACCGAGGCCTGCGAGTTGCGCACGCCGTGCTCCTCACCGTCGCGCACCGCGGCCTCCCACGAGTCCTGGCCGGCGGCCAGCAGCTCGGCGGGCACGGCGGCACCGGCGTCGGCGATCTGGTGGCTGGCGTCGCGGTGCATCCGCAGCACCCGCAGCACGTGCTCCTCGTTGTCGGCGAACCCGGCGAACGGGCCCATCCGGCTGGCGGTGCGGGCGCTCGTGGCGTAGGCGTGGCCGGTCATCAGCGACGTGATCGCGGCGGCCCACGCCCGGCCGTCGGCGGAGTCGTAGGGCAGCCCGAGCGCCATCAGCATGGCGCCGAGGTTGGCGTAGCCGAGTCCGAGCTGGCGGAAGTCGCGGCTCGTCTCGGCGATCGACGGCGTCGGGTAGTCGGCGCGGCCGACCAGGATCTCCTGCGCCGTGAAGACGATCTCGACCGTGTGGCGGAACGCGTCGACGTCGAAGTTCCCCTCGACGTCGAGGTAGTGGAGGAGGTTGATCGAGGCCAGGTTGCACGCCGAGTTGTCGAGGTGCATGTACTCCGAGCAGGGGTTCGAGCCGTTGATGCGGCCGGTCGTGTGCGCCGTGTGCCAGCGGTTGATCGTCGTGTCGAACTGCAGACCGGGATCCGCGCACTCCCACGCGGCCTGGGCGATCTGGCGCCACAGCTGGCGCGCCTTGACCGTGCGCAGCACCTCGCCGGTGGTGACGGCCACGAGGCCCCAGTCGGCGTCCTCGGCCACGGCCTGCATGAACTCGTCGGTGACGCGCACCGAGTTGTTGGCGTTCTGGTACTGGATCGAGAACGAGTCGGACCCGTCGAGATCCATGTCGAAGCCGTTGTCGCGCAGGACGCGGGCCTTGCGCTCCTCCTTCACCTTGCACCAGATGAACTCCTCGACGTCGGGGTGGTCGACGTCGAGGATGACCATCTTGGCGGCGCGGCGCGTCTTGCCGCCCGACTTGATGGTCCCGGCCGACGCGTCGGCGCCGCGCATGAAGCTGACCGGACCGGACGCCGTCCCACCGCCGTTGAGCAGCTCGGCGCTGGAGCGGATCTTCGAGAGGTTGATGCCCGAGCCGGAGCCTCCCTTGAAGATGACGCCCTCCTCGCGGTACCAGTTGAGGATGGAGTCCATCGTGTCGTCGACCGCGAGGATGAAGCACGCCGACGCCTGCTGCGGCACGCCCGCCACGCCGATGTTGAACCACACCGGGCTGTTGAAGGCGGCGCGCTGGGTCACGAGGATGTAGCGGAGCTCCTCGCTGAACGCGGTCTCCTCCTCGGTGTCGACGAAGTAGCCGCCCTCCCGGCCCCACGTCGTGATCGTGTCGACCACGCGGTCGATGACCTGGCGCAGCGACGACTCGCGGCCTGGCGTGCCGAGGGTGCCGCGGAAGTACTTCTGGGAGACGATGTTGGTCGCGTTCACCGACCACGACACCGGGAACTCGACCCCGAGCTGCTCGAAGGCGACGGTGCCGTCCTTCCAGTTCGAGATCCGGGCGTCACGGCGCTCCCACACGACCTCGTCGTAGGGATGGACCCCTGGCGAGGTGAACAGTCGGCGAAGGCCGATGCTGAGTCGTTCGGGCGCTAGTGACATGGAGACCTCTCTGAACCGACCGTCCTACAACGATCGGCCGCCGTGTGATGTTCCGTCCCGGGCCCACCGTAGGGGTGAGGCGCGGACGACGCTGGATGGACGGCAGTGCGCTGGTCCTCACCAGCGCCCGGCACAAGATCTGGTGGCCGTACCCCCCGGTTGGCACCCAGACCCACTACCTCTTGTGTGCGGGATCCAGATTACAGCATCGTAGTTACGACGCTGTCAACGACCGGCGAGAAATGTGCCGCTCGCCGTCGGACCCGCGCCGCCGCGATGCCCCCCGACCGGGGGGCCCGGCGCGCGGTGCGGCATCGCAGGTTCAGGACCAGAGGCCCCACGCCGTCCCCACCCGGGCCAGCAGACGATCCGCGTGCCGCACCGCAGCCGGCACGAGCGCCAACCTAGAGGGCCGTGCCTGTGGGGTGATAGGGGGACAACCCTGTGAATTTTCGTGTGGGCAACGTGCCGTTCACCTCGCGCGGACACCCGACGGCTCGACCGGCAGGGTGCTGCCCGACGACGGACCGACCACCCGAACCGCCTCGTCGCGACGTCCCGACGACGAGACGGGCCGCCCGTGGCAGGATCGGAGGCCGTGGTGGCGCGATCGTGCAGGTGATCCTCCCGGCCGCAGCCGAGATCGGTGTCGACGCGCTCTACGGCGTCGATCGCCCACCGCTCGCCGACCGCCCGTGGGTCGGGATCTGCATGATCGCCAGCCTCGACGGCTCGACGGTGCTCGACGGGCGGTCGGGTGGCCTCGGCAACGAGACCGACGGCCGGGTGCTCGGCGCCCTGCGACGCGCCGCCGACGCCGTGCTGGTCGGGGCGAGCACCGTGCGGGTGGAGGGCTACGGGCCACCGAAGCAGTCCTCCCTGCGCATCGGCGTCGTGACCTCGCGAGGTGTCGACACGGCGACGACGCTGTTCACGAGCGGTGCCGGCTTCCTGGTGATGCCCGAGGACGGCCCGCCCGCGCCGGCGGGTGTCGACGTCGTGCGCGCCGGACGCGGCAAGGTCGACGTCGGGCTCGCCCTGCGCCGCCTCGACGAGGTGCTCCCGCCGCCGCGGTTCGTGCAGTGCGAGGGCGGGGCCCACCTCAACGGGGCGCTGCTCGACGCCGACTGCGTCGACGAGCTCGACCTCACGATCTCACCGGTCCTGGTGGGCGGCGACGGGCCGCGCCCGACGGTCGGCGCGGCGGCGACGCTGACCCGCTTCGACCTCGCCCACCTGGCGACGGAGGACGGCTACCTGTTCGGCCGTTGGGTACGGCGAGACGTCAGGCCTGGGCGGCCTTCGTGAGCAGCTCGATCTCGCGGTGGAAGTCGGCGGCAGCGTCGAAGTTCTTGTAGACGCTGGCGAAGCGCAGGTAGGCCACCTCGTCGATCGTGCGCAGGTGGTCGAGCACCGCCAAGCCGACCTGGGCGCTGGTGACCTCGGAGCCCTGCAGCCGGACGCCGTCCTCGATCGCCTCGGCGACCTGCTCCACGACGGTCGGCTCGACGTGGCGACCCTTGGTCGCCGCCAGCACGCCGGCGACGATCTTGCCCCGGTCGAACGGCTCGACGCGCCCGTCGGACTTGACGACGACGAGTGGCACCTCGTCGACGCGCTCGAACGTCGTGAAGCGGTGGGAGCACGACAGGCAGTGCCGACGGCGGCGGACCGCGGCACCCTCCTCGGCGAGCCGCGAATCGACGACCTTGGTGTCGTCGGCGCGGCAGACCGGGCAGTGCACGCAGCGAGGATACTGCGGTGACGAACGTCGGGGTCGTGCCCGCGTTCCTCGCCGGGACTGCCGTCGCCCGCGGGCTCGGCGGCCGTCGTCATGGCAGGCGGACGAGCTGTCCGACCGTGATGACCGTGCCGCCGTTGAGGTCGATGAGGGCGTCGACGTAGCGCGTGATCGGGGCGTCGCCGCGATGCTCGGCGGCGATCGACCAGAGGCTGTCTCCGGCGCCGACGCGCACCACCATCCGCGAGCCGGAGCGGTGCCGTCCCGGTCCCGGCGGCGGAGGCAGGCACGCCGCCGGGACCGGTCAGGATGCTGTCCGCCACCAGCGCACCACCGCCCACCACGCCCGCCAGCAGCAGGCCGACGACCGCCCGACGGCGCCGGTAGCGCGCCTCCAGGCGGCGCCGCGACGCCGTGGCACGAGTGCGCGGCGCGCTGCTGGGGGCGAGGTGCCGGGTGGAGGGCGGGAACATCGCGATGGCCACGGCTGGCTCCTCGGATCGGTCGGGGTCGATGGGCGGATCGGACGCACGTTCGGGAACGGACGTTCGCGAACGAATGTACGGGAACGTCCGTTCGCCGTCAACCCGTCGCCGGACGGGCTTCCGCGTCGACCCGGATCGACGCCACGAGGAGGAGCGACGCGCGCCGCACGAGCCCCGGCGCCGCCGCGACGCCCGGCGCCGGGCAGAACGAGTGTTTGACTTGACGGTGCGAACGGGTGTACGATCGCGCCATGACGGAACCCCAGGCAGCACCTCCGGCACCCTCCCCGGCCGTCCGTCGGACGGCGCTCGGTGAGCCGTCGTCCAAGATCACGGCCCGGCAGCGCCAGGTGCTCGACTTCATCGAGCTCCAGATGCGCGAGCGCGGCTACCCGCCGTCGGTCCGCGAGATCGGTGAGGCCATCGGGCTGACGTCACCATCGACCGTGCACAGCCACCTCAACACGCTCCAGCGCCTCGGCTACCTGCGCCGCGATCCGACGAAGCCGCGTGCGATCGAGGTGCGGTGGGACCCCAACTCCGGCGCCGTCATGGAGCGGCGCCCGGTGCGCCACGTCCCGCTCGTCGGTGATGTCGCCGCCGGCACCGACGTGCTCGCCGAGGAGAACGTCGAGGAGCTGCTCCCCGTTCCCGCCGACTTCACGGGCGAGGGCGAGCTGTTCATGCTCCGTGTCCGCGGCGACTCGATGATCGAAGCCGGCATCCTCGACGGCGACTTCGTCATCGTGACCCAGCAGCCCACGGCGATGAACGGGGACATCGTCGTCGCCGGCATCCCCGGTGGCGAGGCCACCGTCAAGGTGTGGTCGGCGAAGGGCGGTGCCGTGACCTTGACGCCGGCCAACTCGTCGATGAGCCCGATGGTGTTCCCCGAGGACGAGGTCGACCTCTACGGCAAGGTCGTGACGGTGATGCGCCGCCTCTGACCTCGCTCAGGCCGGTGGCGTCGGTGGCGGGAGCGGGCCGCCCCGTCCGGGCCATCCGCCCGGCGGGCGCGGCTGCGGCTGGCGGCTGCCACTCCGGCTCCGGTGTCGGCGGCTGGAACGGTCCGTGCGACGGCGGGCGGGGCGAGTACGGCGGTGCCGTCGGCGGGTTCGCCGTCGGCGGCGCGAGCGGCGTGACGTGGTACTGGCCGTCGGGCCAACGGGGACCGGCGGGCATCGCTGGCGCCGGCTCCGGCCGACGCCGACCGACGACGAGCAGCAACACCAGTCCGACGACGACGCCGACCACGATGCTCGCGATCGAGGCCACGCGCAGCGCGGCCACGCCCGGCGGCGGGGTTGCGCCCGACCCGGACCAGCACCTCGGTCTCGTCGCCGTCCGAGGTCGCCGTGAGCTCGTAGTCACCGGGGTCGTCGATGTCGACGGTGCTGACGCCGACACCCCGGTGCCCGGCCCGGTCGTAGGACGGACCGTCGGCGCGGTCGAGGTCGACCTCCTCACCCTGCTCGTCGACGAGCGTCAGCGACACTCGCGGGGCATCGTCCTCGTCGACGTCGTAGGTGCGGTCGTCGGTGATGCAGTCCCCGTCGATCTCTCCGACCTCGCCCTTCGTCTCGACGTAGAACGTGTAGGTGCCGGCGCGGTCGAACGCCAGCGTCGTCGTGCACCCGATCGGCACCGGCGCGAGGGCGCCGACGGCGTCGTCGTAGCGGTTGCCGGCCACGACCCACAAGACGATGCCGACGAGCACGCCGACCACGAGCACGACGAGCCCGACCGCCCGCACCCCTCCCCTGTGCACCGTCACACCCCCAGCCGCGTGGCGACCAGCTCGATCCGTTCGTCCGGTTGTACCACGGCGACGCGCACGTGACCCGGGGGCGCCGTAGAACTCACCGGGCGCGACGATCGCCCCGCCCTCGGCGGCGAGCCGCTCGGTGAAGGCCCAGTCGTCGTCCACGGGGAACCAGAGGTAGAACCCACCGGCGGGCAGCGGGATCGGCGCGCCGGTCCAGGCGGCGAGGATGTCGGACATCCGCCGGAGCCGCCGCCAGTAGCGATCGCGCTGGATGGCGACGTGGTCGTCGTCGTCGAGGGCGACGATGCCGGCCGCCTGGACGGGCCCCGGCACCATCATCCCGACGTGCTTGCGGACCTCCTGCAGGTAGTGCACGAGCTCCGGGTCACCCGCGTAGAAGCCGACCCGGGCCCCGGCCAGGTTGGAGCGCTTGGACAGCGAGTGCACGGCCACGACGCCGTCGAGGCCGTGCTCGAGGATGCTGCGGCCCGGTCCGTCCCAGGTGAACTCGACGTAGCACTCGTCGGAGAAGACGGGGACGCCGTGGGCCCGTCCCCAGGCGGCGGCGGCGCCGAGGTCGTCGAGGGAGCCCGTCGGGTTCGACGGGCTGTTCACCCAGAGCGCCAGGGCGCGTGCGGCATCCGTCGGGTCGATCGCTGCCAGATCGACCCCGCCGGCCGGGGTCATCGGCACGGCGACCGGGCGGCACGAGGCCAGGATCGCCCCCATCTCGTAGGTCGGGTAGGACGCCGCCGGGTACAGCACGGTGTCGCGGTCCGGCGACCGCAGGTGCAGCCACTGCGGGAGGGTGCCGACGAACTCCTTGCTGCCGATCGTCGCTCCGATCGCCGACACCGGCACGTCGACCGCGAAGCGGCGGCGCACCCAGCGCTGCACCGCGTCGCGCAACCCGGCGCTGCCGATGCTCGGCGGGTAGCCGCGCTCGAGCCCCGAGGTCGACAACGCCGTCACGACGGCGGGTGGGGCGGGGTCGATCGGCGTGCCGATGGAGAGGTCGACGGCGCCACCCGCGAACGTCGCGGCGAGCGGCGCGATGCGGTCGAGGCGGTCGTAGGGGTACGGGGGCGGGACGAAGCCGGCCGTCTCGCGCTCGATGGTCACGGGGCGTCCGGGCCGACGACGAACTCGGCCAGCCGGCCCGCCGACGCGTCCGAGAGGCGGGCCCGCACGCGGAGGTGGGCGGGCTCGTCGGTCGTCGACACCACCTCGCCCTCGCGGTGGATCGACGCCAGCACGTCGCCGCGGTCGTAGGGCACCGCGAGCTCGACGACGGTCGAGATCGAGCGCAACCGGTCAGCGAGCGTGCGCAGGAAGACGTCGATGCCCTCGCCGGTCACGGCGCTGACGGCCACCGACCCCGGGTGGTCGTCGACGAGCCGCTTCGCCTCGCCGCCGGCCAGGTCGGCCTTGTTGAACACGAGCAGCTCGGGCACCGATGCGGCGTCGATCTCCGCCAGCACCTCGCGCACGGCGTCGATCTGGCCCTCCGGGTCGGCGGCGCTGGCATCGACGACGTGGACCAGGTAGTCGGCGCGGGTGGCGACCTCGAGCGTCGACTTGAACGACTCGACGAGGCCGTGCGGCAGCCGGCGGACGAAGCCGACGGTGTCGGTGAGCAGCACCGGCTCGCCGCCGGGGAGCGCGAGGCGGCGCGTCGTCGGGTCGAGCGTGGCGAACAGCCGGTCCTCGGACAGCACGCCGGCATCGGTGAGCGTGTTGAGCAACGTCGACTTGCCGGCGTTGGTGTAGCCGACGATCGTCACCGCCGCGAGCCCACTGCGATCACGCTGCTGGCGCTGCAGGCGGCGGGTCTCGCCGAGCTCGCCGAGCTCGGTCTCGAGGCGGCTGATGCGGCGCTGGATCCGCCGCCGGTCGACCTCCAGCTTCGTCTCGCCACCACCGAAGCGGGTGCCGACGCCACCGCGCTGCTGGGAGAGGTTGGCGTTGGCCCCGCGCCGCAGCCGCGGCAGCCGGTAGCGCAGCAGCGCCAGCTCGACCTGTGCCTTGCCCTCCAGGGTGTGCGCGTTCTGGGCGAAGATGTCGAGGATCACCGCCGTGCGATCGATGGCGGTGCGACCGAGGAGCTTCTCGAGGTTGAACTGCTGGGCCGGGCTCAGCTCGTTGTCGAACACCACCGTGTCGGCGTCGACCTCGAGGCACAGCTCGTGCAGCTCCTGGGCCTTGCCCTTGCCGACGAACCACGTGTGGTCGGGGTGATCCCGCTTCTGCACCATGCTTGCGACGACGTCCGCCCCGGCCGTGTCGATCAGCGCCGTGAGCTCGTCGAGGCTGGCGGCGGTCGTCTCGTCGTCGGAGCCGGGGAACGTCACCCCGACGATGACGATGCGCTCGCGGATCGTGCGCTCGATGAGGGTGGCGCCCAGCGCCTCGTTGTACGGGTTGCTCATGCGTCCTGGGGGATCTCGATCGTGGCGACGAACGTGGCCGGCCCGGTCAGCGTGACGCGCCCGGGGCCGGGACGGTGGAGCGCCACTCTCGCGCTGCCGCCGTCCATGTGCACGAGCAGTTCCTCGACGTCGCGGTCGACGAGCCCCCAGCCGGCCGCGGCCCACGCCGCGGCGGCGGCACCGGTGCCGCAGGCCGCGGTGATGCCGGCGCCCCGCTCGTGGACCCGCATCGTGATGGCATCGCGCTCCGGACCCGGCTCGACGATCTCGAGGTTGACGTGCGGCAGCCGGCGGCCGAGCTCGAGCAGGTCGACGGCGTGCACGTCGTCGACGCCGACCACGGTGTGCGGGTTGCCGAGGCCGAGGTGGGCGACGGGGCGGTCCGGGTTGGCGCCGATGGCGGCCCAGCCGTCGGGCTCGGCGAGCGTGGCCACCTCGCCCATGTCGACGGTCGGCGAGGACCGTCTGCGGATCCTCCGTCGCGTGCAGCACGACGTCGCGGCGGCCGGCATCGGTCAGGATCGACTCGCGGCGCCGAGCGCGCCGTCGCGCCGGGCGAGCGCCTGGGCGAAGCAACGGATGCCGTTGCCGCTCATCTCGGCCCGGCTGCCGTCGGCGTTGTACAGCACCATCCGGGCGTCGTCGCCGTCCGCCGTCGTGCCGACGAGGAGCCCGTCCGCACCGATGCCGCGCGTCCGGTGGCACCACCGCTGCGCTCGCGCCGGCAGGTCGTGCCGGTCGGCGTCGTCGGTGAACAGCACGAGGAAGTCGTTGCCCAGGCCGTGGTGCTTGGTGAGCGTGAGTGCGGTCATGCGTGCAGCACGTCGACCACGGCGGACGCCACCTCGGCGACCGGGTCGCGGTCGATGTCGAACCAGCGTACGCGCGGGTCGCGACGGAACCACCGCTCCTGACGGACCGCGAACTGCCGGGTGCGCAGGACGATCGCCGCGACGGCCGCGTCGAGCGACGTGTCGCCCCGTCGAGGTGGTCGAGGAGCTCCTTGTAGCCGAGGGCCTGGCGAGCCGTCCGCGACATCCCGGTGGCGTCGAGGGCGGCGACCTCGGCGAGCAGGCCGGCCGCCATCATCGCCTCGACCCGCGCGCTCGATGCGCGCCGCCAGCACGGCGCGCGGCCAGCGCAGCCCGAGCAGCACGGCCTGCGTCGGCGGGTACGCCTGGAGCCCGGGCCCGTAGCTGCTGAACGGGCGCCCGCCGCCGATCGTGACCTCCAGGGCGCGGACGAGTCGGCGCCGGTTGCCCGGTTCGATCCGCGCCGCCGCCGCCGGGTCGACCGCGGTGAGGCGCTGCCACAGCTCGGCGCGTGGGCACGACCTCCAGGTCGGCGCGGACGGTGGGCCAGCGTCCCGGCACCTCGAGCCGGTCGATCACGGCGTTCAGGTAGAGCCCGGTGCCGGCGACGAGCAGCGGTCGCCCGGCGATGCCGGCCATCGCCTCGTCGTAGGCGCGCGCGGTAGTCGGCGACCGTGAAGTCGACCGTCGGCGCGACGAGGTCGATGCCGTGGTGCGGCACGCGGGACCGATCCCCGGCCGACGGCTTGGCGGTGCCGATGTCCATCCCCCGGTACACCTGCATGGCGTCGACGGCGACGATCTCCGTGCCGGCGACGGCGGTCGCCGCCGCCATGGCCACGTCGGACTTGCCGGACGCCGTCGGGCCGAGGACGACGACCGGGGCGGTCGCCACGTCAGCTCGCGGCGACGGGGATGCGCGTCCGGTGGGACGGCGCGGCGAGCAGCTCGACGAAGCTGGCCCGTCAGGTGGTGCGGCGCGGCGCCGCGATCTCCACCTGGGCGTACGAACCGGCGCGCAGCGGTCGGGGCGGGGCGAAGTGGACCAACCGGTGCTGCGGGGTGCGGGCGGCGACGACCGCCGGGTCCTTCTTGCTCGGACCCTCGACGAGCACCTCCTCGACGCGGCCGATGCGGGCCTGGTTCGCCTGCAGGGCGCTGCGCTCGATGACGATGCGGAAGCGCCCGAAGCGCTCGCCGGCGACCGCCGGATCGACGAAGTGGTCCACCATCGTGGCCGCCTCGGTGCCCGGGCGGGGCGAGAAGATGAACGTGAAGGCGTCGTCGAAGTGGGCCTCGGCGGCGACCTCGAGGGTGCGCTCGAAGTCGTCGTCGGTCTCCCCCGGGAAGCCGACGATGATGTCCGTCGACACCGCCAGGTCGGCCACGACGCGACGGGCCTCGGCGAGCCGTTCGAGGTAGCGGGCCGCCGTGTAGCCGCGGTGCATGGCGGCGAGCACCCGGTCGGACCCCGCCTGCAACGGGTAGTGCAGCTGCGGGCACACGGCCGGCGTCTCGGCCATCGCGGCGAACGTCTCGGGCCGCATGTCCTTGGGGTGCGGCGAGGTGAAGCGGACGCGACGGATCCCGTCGACGGCGCCGACGGACCGCAGCAGGTCGGCGAACAGTGGGCGCACGCGGGCCCCGGCGTCGCCGTCACGCCGAGCCGCCAGCTGGAGGTCGCGGCCGTAGCTGTTGACGTTCTGACCGAGCAGCGTGATCTCGGTGACCCCGGCCGCGGCGAGCGCGGCGACCTCGCCGACGATCTCGTCGAACGGCCGCGAGATCTCGACGCCGCGCACGGCGGGCACGATGCAGAACGCGCAGTTGTTGTCACAGCCGATCTGGATCGTCACCCACGCGTTGAACGACGTCTCGCGCACAGCCGGGAGGGCCGACGGGAACAGGGCGTGGTCGTCGATCACGGCGGCGTCGAAGATCTCCGTGAGCGGTCCGCGCGTCGTGGCCGTCGCCAGCAGCTCGGCCGCCCGGTGCACGTTGTGGGTGCCCATCACGACATCGACGTGGCCGGCGCGGCGGCGCACCTCGTCGCGATCCTTCTGCGCCAGGCAACCGGACACCACGATCTGACGACCGTCACGCTGCGCCTTCCACGTCTTCAGGTGGCCGAGGTTGCCGTACAGCTTGTTGTCCGCGTTCTCCCGGATGCAGCACGTGTTCAGCACCACGACGTCCGCGTGGTCGAGGTCGTCGGCCGCGACCAGCCCGTCGGCCTCGAGGAGGCCGGCGATGCGTTCGGAGTCGTGCTCGTTCATCTGGCACCCGAACGTGCGCACGAGGTAGCTCCGCGGGTCCACGGCCAAGGAGGCTACCGGTCACCTCAAGTAGGGTCCCGTGGATGGTTCGGGTGGGGCGGCCCTCGCCACTGCTGACGGTAGGAGTGGCCGTGGCCGCCGTCGTCCTCGTGGTGCTCGTGGCGACCGGCGAGCAGCGTGCCCCTCGCCACCGAGGGATCCGGCGGCTGGCACGTGGGACTTCGTGATGATCCGAGCGACGCCGCGGCCCCTCACCACGGTGGCGCCGGCCGCCGAGCAGTTCGACACCAGCCAGGCGCCCGGCGACGGCGCCCTGTCGGTGATGGCCCAGACAGTCGTCATCCTCATCGGCGCCCTCGCCCTGTTGGTGGTCGGGCGGGCGCTGCTGCGCATGGCACGCAGCTCGTTCGAACCGCTCGACCTCGGCCCCGTCGAGCACTGGCCCGAGCCGGCCCAGGAGATGGCCGACGCCGTCGAGGAGAGCCTCGCCGCCCTCGCCAGCGGGCCGGTCGACGACGTCGTGATCGACTGCTGGGTGCGCCTGGAGGCGGCGGCCGCCGCGGCGGGCGCGGCGCGCGACGTCTCCGAGACACCGGCCGAGCTGGCGAGCCGCGTGCTCGAGGACCTGCACGCTCCGCCGGATGCCGTCGACGACCTGCTGCAGCGCTATCGCCGGGCGCGCGACTCGCACCACCCCCTCGACGAGCACGATCGGGAGGTGGCCGTGCGCGCGCTGCACCGGATCCGCGACGCCCTCACCGGGGCCGCCGCGTGAGGCGCACGGTCGTCGGGGCCGTCGTCGTCGCCGTTGCGCTCGCCGCAGCCGCGATGACGCTGATCGTCCTCGCCGGGTGGTCGCCCCGCGTCGAGTACGTGCTCACGGTCGCGGTCGTCAGCGTGCTCCTCCTCGTGGCCCTGCGCCGGGTGCTGGCGTCGGTCGCGGGACCGGTGTGGCCGTCGCCAGTGCTGCCACCACGGGACGCGCCAGCCGTCGATCCCCGCATCGGCACGATCGAGACGATGCTGCGCCGCGGCACCGAGGATGTCGGCATCTGTCGCCGCCGCACGCAGCCCCTGCTGCTCGATCTGGCGATCCACCGCCTGAGCCGCCACCGCGGCGTCGGCCTGGTCGAGGACCCCGAGGAGGCCCACCGCATGCTCGGAGACGAGCCGTACCACTTCCTGAGCGACGTCGTCGAGGCGCCGACCACATCGGCCACGGTGGCCCGCACCGTCGCCGCGATCGAGCAGCTGTGAGCGCCGTCGACGACGGCAAGCAGGCGGCCGCGGTGCTCGACCGGGTCGGGGAGGCGGTCGTCGGCAAGCGCGAGCCGCTGCGGCTCGTCCTCGCCGGCATCCTCGCCCGCGGCCACGTCCTGCTCGAGGACGTCCCCGGCGTCGGCAAGACGTTGACCGCCCGGTCGTTCGCCCAGGCCCTCGGGATCGACTTCCGGCGGGTCCAGTTCACGCCCGACCTGCTGCCCTCCGACGTCACCGGGTCGTTCGTCTTCGACCAGCGCACGGCGGAGTTCGTGTTCCGGCCCGGCCCGATCTTCACCGGGCTGCTGCTCGCCGACGAGATCAACCGGACGCCGCCGAAGACCCAGGCCGCGCTGTTGGAGGCGATGCAGGAGCGCCAGGTCACCGTCGAGGGCACGACCTTCCCGTTGAGCGCTCCGTTCCACGTCCTGGCGACCGCCAACCCCGTCGAGTACGAGGGCACCTACCCGCTGCCCGAGGCGCAACTCGACCGCTTCCTCCTGCGGGTCCCCTTCGGGTACCCGACGCCGGAGGAGGAGTGGGTGGTGCTCGGCCGGCGCATCGAACGGCGTCAGGAGGAGCAGGTCGTCGAGCCCGTCACCGACGCGGCCGGGCTGCTGCAGTTGCAACGAGCGTGCGAGGAGGTCGAGGTCGACCCGTCGGTCGGGCGCTACTGCGTCGAGCTGTCGACGGCGACCCGCCGTCACCGCCAGGTCCTGATCGGCGCGTCACCGCGTGGTTCGCTCTCCCTGCTCCTGACGGCGCGGGCCTACGCCGTCATCGACGGGCGCGACTTCGTCCTGCCCGAGGACGTCAAGGCCGTCGCCGGCGCCGCCCTCGCCCACCGCATCACCGTGAAGCCGGAGCTGTGGTTGCGCGAGGTCGACGGCCGATCGGTCGTCGCCGACGTCCTGAGCACGACTGCCACCCCGCCGACGGTGCGACCGAGCGGGCGGTGACGCGTGAGGGAACCAGCGCGCTGGCTGCCGACCCACGCCCACCTGCGCGCCCTCGCGATCGCCGCCGGCTCGGTCCTGATCGCCGTGCTCGTGCGACGGACGGACGTCGTCGTGCTCGGCGTGCCGTTCATCGGTGCCGCCGCCTGGGGTGCACACCACCGGCCGCGGGCGGTCCCCGGCGGTGGAGGTCGCGCTCGACCGACGCGACGGTCTTCGAGGGCCAGGTCACGACGACGACCGTGACCGTCGGCGCGTCCGGCGGCGAGACCGGCGACGTCGTCGCCGTCTCCCTCGACGGCGGCACGGCGGTCGGCTGGCGGCCCCACGCCGGCGCCGCGGCTGCATCGAGTGACGGCGGGCCCGTCGCCATCCCGGTGGCGACGCGGGCCGTGCGGTGGGGCCGCCACGCGATCGAGCTCAACGGCGTCGCCTGCACCTCACGGCTCGGCGCCTACCGGACCGTGGGCCTCACCCACCCCCCGGTCACGCTCACGACGCTGCCGCTGAGCTCGGAGTTCGATGCCGGCGACGCGGTGCCCCGGCCGGCCGGCCTCGTCGGCCTCCACCGCGCCAACCGCCAGGGCGGCGGGAGCGAGCCCGCCGAGGTGCGCCAGTTCCGGCCCGGCGACCGGCTGCGCCGGATCAACTGGCGCGTGTCGTCGCGGACCGGCACGCTGCACGTGACCTCGACGTGGTCCGACCGCGACACCCACGTGCTGCTCCTGCTCGACACGGAAGCCGACATCGGGCGCAGCGACGGGATCGACGGCCGCGCCAGCAGCCTCGACATCGCCGTGCGCGGCGCCGCCGCGGTGGCCGACCACTTCCTGCGCGCCGGTGACCGGGTCGGGCTCGTCGACCTCGGCCGCCGCGTCCGCCACGTGCCCGTCGGTGCTGGGCAGCGGCACCTGCGGCGGGTGCTCGACGCGTTGGTCGTGGCCGAGCCGGCCGCCAGCCACGGGGCCGACCCGGTGCAGCTGCGCCCGACGACGGCGGGCGCGCTCGTCGTCGTGCTCTCGCCGCTCGTCGGGCAGGCGGGGCAGCGCCAGATCGCCCACATGGTGCAGCGCGGGCAGACCGTCGTGGTCGTCGACACGCTGCCACCCGAGCGGGATCCGCCGACCAACCCGTGGAACGACCTGGCGTCGCGGGTCCGGGAGATGGAGCGCCGCGCCGAGATCGACCACCTCGGCGAGCTCGGCGTGCCCGTCGTGCCGTGGCGCGGCCGCGGCACCCTCGACCAGGTCCTCCGAGACGTCAGTCGCCTGGCGATGGCTCCCCGGCACCGGCGGTGAGCGCGGTGGGCCGATGAGCGAGTGGATCAAGCTCGTCCGGGCCACGCTGCCGCGCCTCGGCAGGGCCCCGGTCGCGTTGCGCGGCGCGGTGCTGCTGAGCTCGATCGTCGCCGTGCTGGCGACCGTCCTGCCGTCGTGGGACGTCCCGGACGGGTACGTCTACGTCGCCCTGATCGGCGCCGTGGTGGCGACGATCGCGCCGGATTCGGGCGGTGGGCTGTTCGTCCCCGGCGCCCTCATCGTGGCGTGGGCGAGCGGCGCCGGCGACGCCTCGATCGGCCCGGCCGTCATCCTCGCCGCGCTCGGCGCTGCTCGTCGGCCACGTCGCCGGCGCCCTCGCCGCGGCGATGCCGGCGACGGCGGACGCCGACACGGACACCGCGCTGCGCTGGTGGCGCCCGACCGCCGTGCTCGCCGGCGCGGTCGTCGCGACGGCCGCCCTCGTCGCGCTGCTCGATGCCCTGAACCCGCCCGGGTCGATCGTCATCGTCATCGCCGCGCTCGTCGTCGCCGCTGGCGGTGCCTGGTGGTGGTCGGCCGAGCCCGACGACTGATCACAACCGGCTGCGGACCGCCCAGAGATCCGGGAACAGCGGTGTGAACAGCGTGCTGCGCAGGTATGCCGCGCCCGACGAGCCGCCGGTGCCGGCCTTGTCGCCGATCGTCCGCTCGACCATCTTGACGTGGCGGTAGCGCCACTCCTGGAGCCCTTCGTCGAGGTCGACGAGGCGCTCGCACACCTGCGCCGGACCGCCGTCATCGCCGTACACGGCGAGCAGCACGTCGTCGAGCCCGGGATGGCGCGCGGGCGGCGCCGTCACGTCCCGCCGGCGCTCCGCCGCGGGCACCGCGAAGCCATGGGCCGCCAAGTACACGAGGAACGAGTCGTACAGCGAGCGCCGGGCCATCGCCGCCGCGATCCGCGCCCGGCCCGGGCTGCCGACCGGGTACGCGTCCAGCACCGCCGAGTCGGTCGCCCGAGCACGGCCTCCAGCTCGCGGAACTGCGCCGACTGGAAACCGCTCGACGCATCGAGGCGATCGCGGAAGCCGGTGAACTGCCGCGGCGTCATCGTCTCCAGCACGTCCACCTGGGCGACGACCACCTTCAGGATCGTGAGCGCCCGACGCAGCGTGTGCACGACCGGGGCCGTGTGACCGTCCTCGAGCTGGTCCTGGGCGTGGCCGAGCTCGTGGAGGAGCTGCTTGAACCGCAGCTCGTAGACCTGGTGCACGACGATGAACAGCAGCTCGTCGTGCTCGTCCGAGCGGGGTCGCTGGGCGCCCAGGACCTCGTCGAGCGCCAGGTACCGCGCGTAGGTCAGGGCGGCATCGCCGGGCGCGGGATCCGTCACCGTGTCCGATGGTACGTGAGCGTCGGTTGGTGACGATCGCAGCCGGGCCCTAGCGTCGCCGCCGTGCTCGCGATCTTCCCGATCTCCACCGGCTACGAGTTGCTCGGCCTGCTCCACATCCTCGCCGTGGTGATCGCCTTCGGCCCGCTGTTCTTCTACGCGTCGTTGCAGCGTGCCGGTGCCGGCGCAACGGTCGCCAAGCTGCACCTCCGCCTGAGCTTGCCGGCCCTGGCGCTGGCGTGGGTGCTCGGCATGGGGCTCGTCGGGATGTCCGACGACGCCATCGAGATGAGCGAGACCTGGATCGTGCTCGCCCTCGTGGGCTGGGTGATCCTGATGGTCGTCAGCTGGTTCCTGATCCGACCGTCACTCACCGACACCAGCGACGCTGCGAAGAGCCGCCTCGCGATGGGGATCGGCATCACGCACCTGCTGCTCATCGTGCAGCTCTACCTGATGGTCTTCAAGCCCGGCTCGCAGCTCACCTGAACCGGTCGCACCGGGGTCCGGTCGCCTGCAGCGACGACCGGACCCCGGGCGGCGACGCTCAGTCGATCTCGATCGGTTCCTCGTCGGCCTCGCTGAAGCCGTTGTCGACCAACGGCTCCTCCTCGCCGGGCTTGAGGCCGGCGGCGGCGAGCACCCGATCGCTGATCTCGACCATGATCTCCGGGTTCGAAGCCAGGAAGTTCTTGGCGTTCTCCCGGCCCTGGCCGAGCTGCTCGCCCTCGTAGGTGAACCACGCGCCGGACTTCTTGACGATCCCGAGGTCGACGGACATGTCGATGAGCGAGCCCTCGCGGCTGATGCCCTTGCCGTACATGATGTCGAACTCCGCCTGCCGGAACGGTGGGCTGACCTTGTTCTTGACGACCTTGACCCGGGTGCGGTTGCCGACCACCTCGGCGCCGTCCTTCAGCGACTCGATGCGGCGGATGTCGAGGCGCACCGACGAGTAGAACTTCAGCGCCCGGCCACCCGGCGTCGTCTCCGGCGAGCCGAACATCACGCCGATCTTCTCCCGCAGCTGGTTGATGAAGATGGCGATCGTCTGCGACTTGTTGAGGTTGGCGGTGAGCTTGCGCAGCGCCTGGCTCATCAGGCGGGCCTGCAGCCCGACGTGGCTGTCGCCCATCTCGCCCTCGATCTCGGCCCGTGGCGTGAGCGCCGCCACGGAGTCGATGACGACGACGTCGAGCGCCCCGGAGCGCACGAGCATGTCGACGATCTCCAGCGCCTGCTCCCCCGTGTCCGGCTGGGAGATCAGCAACTGGTCGATGTCGACGCCGATGGCCTTGGCGTAGATCGGGTCCATCGTGTGCTCGGCGTCGATGTAGGCGCAGACACCGCCGTTGCGCTGCGCCTCGGCCACGACGTGCATCGCCAGGGTCGACTTGCCGGACGACTCGGGGCCGAAGATCTCGGTGACCCGGCCCCGCGGCAGGCCGCCGATGCCGAGGGCGAGGTCGAGCGACAGGGCACCCGTGGGGATGGATGCGATGGCCATCGACGTCTTGTCGCCCATCCGCATGATCGAGCCCTTGCCGTACTGCTTGTCGATCTGCGCCAGCGCCATCTCGAGCGCCTTGTCGCGGTCCGTGCTCATGTCCTCCGCCTTTCGGGGTCCGGGAAACCTGTGTGTGGTGTGTCGGCGTCGGCCCGACGGTGGCGACCCTACGGAAGGGGTGTCACAGCGAGATCGGCGACGTCGTACGACAGTCGGGGCCGCCCGTACGGCGGCGAATGACACGAGTGTAACCAGCGAACAGGGGTTCGTCCAGCACCGGCTGGCGGGTCCGCGGTCAGCGCGGCGGTGGTGCCCCGTCACCGGGCTCCGGCGGGTGCATCGCCAGGTCGAGCGCCTGCCACACCGTGTAGCTCAGGGGGTAGACGACGATCGGGAGGACGATGGCCCCGGCGCCGAGGATGAGCAGCAGCGGGAGCACGGCGATGTCGGGCCAGGTCACGACGACACCGATGCCGATGCCGACGATCAGCAGCCCGAAGCACACGACCGCGTTGATGGCCATCGCCCCGAGCTCGAAGCCCTCGTAGCCGCGATGCCACCCGATGCCGCACGTCCGGCAGGTGTCCTGCTTGGCGAACCACCCGGTGAAGAACGCGCCGCGCCCGCCGCACCACGCGCAGCGCCGGCGCACCCCCCGCCAGAGCATGGTCGGCAGGGAGGGACGGGTCCGGGGCGGCCGGACGGACGGGATCGGCGGCACGATCGCACGCTACGGCGTCGATCCGCGAGACTCGCCCGGTGCGTCGTGGCCTGGCGGGCTTGCTGTTCTTCGTCGCCGCCGTGTGCCTCGCGCTGGCGGCCGGCGGGTGGTACCTGCAGCGCGTCGCGTTCGACACCGCCCGCAGCGGCGACCTCGCCCGGGTCATCCTGAAGGACGACGCCATCCGCACCCAGATCGCGTCGACCGCCGCCCAGGCCACGGCGGCGACCCTCGGCGTCCCCGTCGAGCAGGTGCAGGCCACCATCGACGGCTACGCGAGGACCACCGAGGGCGCCGAGCTGATGCGCCAGATCGTGACCGACGCCCATGCCCGCCTGATCGGCGAGCGCACCGAGCCGGTCCAGATCACGGGCGCCCAGCTCGTCGAGCTCACCCGCGACGAGCGCGTCGGGGTCGTCCCACCGATCGAGCTGCCCGTCGAGCGGGTCGCGATCCTCGACACGACGCGCCAGGCCCTCGCCTGGATGGTGCCGATCGCCGCCATCATCGGCGCCGTCGCCCTCCTGCTCGGCCTGATCGCCCACCCGCGCAAGGCCGACGCCGTGTTCGGCATCGGGATGTTCTGCATCATCGCCGGCGTGCTGACCGCGCTGCTCGGCTACGTCGTGCCCGTGCACGTGCTGCCGCGCACCACCGACAACATCTGGGCCCCGGCCATCCCGGCGGTCGCCGAGTACGCGCTGCCCGTCGTCGTCGTCGTGTCGGTCGTCCTCGTCGGCACCGGGCTGGCCCTGATGATCGGTGCCGCCGCAGCGCGGCGGCGCAAGCTGTGGTCGGCGCCGGTGGCGATCCACCGCTACGGCGACCAGCACCGGTGGTCCTAGGAGCCCGTCCTGTCATTGCGAACCGGCCCGATCGGGCCGGTTCGCGCTGACGGTTCGAGGGGTCGTGTCGCTCAGGCGGTGAGCTCGGCGGCGAACTCGGCGAAGACGTCGGCGTACTTCGCCGCCTCGGCCTCGGTGTGCATCACCGAGATCAGCCACTGCTCGTCGAGACCGGGCGGGAGCAGCACGCCCCGGTTGATGCCGTGGATCCACTGGGCGAACGCGAGGTCGAAGTCGGTCGCCTTGTAGTCCCGGTAGTTGCGCACCTGGGTCGGCGACCACGTGATGCAACCCTTGGCGCCGAAGCGCACGGTGTGAGCCGGCAGCTCGGCGCCGTCGATGATCGCCTGGCAGGCGTCGACGAGCCCGTCGTTGCGGGCGATCGCCGCCGTCGTCGGCCCCGCCGCGCACGCCTCGGTGAGCACGGCCTTGGCCGCCGCCATCACGAGCGGGTTGCCGTTGTAGGTGCCGAGGTGCAGCACCCGCCCGGCCGTGATGAGGTCCATCAGGTCCTGGCGGCCGCCGAACGCGCCGACCGGGAAGCCACCGCCGATCGACTTCGCCAACGTCACGAGGTCGGGCTGGATGCCGAAGTGGCCGGTGGCGCCACCGAAGCCGGCCGTGATCCCGGTCTTGACCTCGTCGAAGATGAGGAGCGTCCCGTGGCGCTGCGTGATCTCTCGCACGGCCTCCAGGTAGCCCGGCTGCGGCAGGCAGATCCCGATGTTCTCCATCACCGGCTCGACGATGAAGCACGCCACGTCGCCGCCGGCCAGCGCCCGGTCGAGCGCCCCCGGGTCGTTGTAGGGGATCACGATCGTGTCGGCGAGGACCGCCCGGGTGATCCCGGCGGTGCCAGGCACCGGGATCGGCGCGTCGGCCGGCCCGGCCTGGTCGAGCGGCGGCTTCATCGAGATCATCACCTCGTCGTGGTGGCCGTGGTAGCCACCCTCGACCTTCACGATGCGATCGCGCCCCGTCGCCCCCTTGGCGATGCGGATGGCGTCCATCGTCGCTTCGGTGCCGGAGTTGGTGAAGCGCCACATCGGCAACCCGTAGCGGTCGCGGAGCAGCTCGGCGACCTCGGCGTCGAGCTCGCAGGGCGTCACGTACAGCGTCCCGTCGTCGAGCTGCGCCTGCACGGCGGCGCGCACGGCCGGGTGCATGTGCCCGGCGAAGAGGGCGCCGAACCCCATGTCGTAGTCGACGTACTCGTGGCCGTCGACGTCGACCATGCGCGCCCCGGAGGCGTGCTTGACGACGATCGGGTGCGGGTCGTAGGCCTGGAAGCTCGACGGCACGCCGAGCGGGAGGACCTTGCGGGCCCGAGCGGTGGCCGCCTGCGAGCCGACGGTCCGCTCGGCGTAGTGGGCGAGCTCACGCTCCGTGATCGCCCTGGCCCGCGCGACGAGTCGGCGGGCGTCCAACCCTCGGTCGACGGCCACTCCGCGAGACGGATGGGTGGCGGTCATCGGTTATCACTTCCCTTTGCGGCGAGCCGAGCGGGCCGCGTTGATCGGTCGCGTCACGCTACCAGTGGCCCCTGGTGCGGGCTGAGAACCGCGTTGTTGGGATCGGCGGCCGCCGTGGCAGAATGTCGATCCCCATGGTGGGCGTAGCTCAGCTCGGTTAGAGCGCCAGGTTGTGGCCCTGGAGGTCGGGGGTTCAAGTCCCCTCGCTCACCCCATTCGGACGCGGTGGTGTCCGGGGCCCGTCGGCCCCGTACACTGCCCGCCCGCACCGGCGCCTCTAGCTCAACGGCAGAGCAGTGGACTCTTAATCCATTGGTTCAGGGTTCGAATCCCTGGGGGCGCACCCGATCTACCTGGGGTGATGCGCCCGAAATCGGCCGTTTGGTCACATTTTGGTCACGGCTCGGAACGCCGACCGGGTGGGACATCACCGGTGGGACATCACGACAATGGGCCGTCGAGCGCAGCGCCGAGCTCGTCGGCGGCGGCCTGGTCGTGGCCCGGCTGGACGTGGCTGTAGAGGCTGAGCGTGACGCTCACGTGGGAGTGGCCGAGACGTTGCTGCACGAGCTTCGGGTTCTTGCCGCTGGCGATCATCCACGTGGCCGCGGTGTGGCGCAGCCCGTGGACCCCGATGGCCGGCAGGCCGAGCTCGTCGCAGTGGGCACGGAACCACGCGGTGACCTTCTGCGGCCAACAACGGCTCGCCGGTCTGCCAGCAGAACACGTAGTTCTCACCGCGCCAGCCGGGCCCGAGCAGCAGTCGCTCCTCGAGTTGTTGGGAGCGCCAGGCACGCAGGGTCGCGACCATCGACGGGTCGAGCGCGATCGTGCGGTAGCCCGCGTTGGTCTTCGGCGGGCCCTCCACGACGCGGCCGCCGGCGATCGTCCGTTGACGGCGGATGACGACGGTCCCGGCGTCCAGGTCGACGTCGTCCCATCGCAGGCCGAGCGCTTCACCGCGGCGACAACCGGTCAACGCGAGGAACCGCCACATCGGATACCAGCGGTCCTCGCGCACGTGGGCGATGAACCGCTGTGCCTCGCCCATCGTCCACGCCATCGGCTTGGACGTCGTGACCGCCGGCAGGTTCTTCATGCGCTGCGCCACGTTGGTGACGACCAGGCCGAGCTCGACCGCGTCGTTCAGCGCGCTCGTGAGCACGCCGACGACGTTGCGGACCGTCTTGGCCGACAGGTCCTTGTCCGTCAGCTCCGCGATCCACACCGCGACGCGCGCCCGGGTCAGTTGCTGCAACGGGATCGGGCCGAGCGACGGGACGATGTGGTTGCGGACGGTGCGGCGGTACCCGTCGATCGTCGTTGGCCGCTCGGTGAGCTTGCGCAGCCACAACGTCGTGAGGAACAGGGCGACCGTCAACTTGGACGGTGAGACGAGCTGACCACTTCGGATGCTGGCACGCAGCTCGTCGCGGGCCGTCTCGGGCCTTGATCGTCCGGTGCCATCGAGCCGGCGATCGAACCGGGCGACGCCTACTTCGACACGGGCGAGAACCTGGAAGCGTCCCCGCGTGACCCTCCACCTCTGCGCGCCGTGCGCAGAACGGCGCTGGACGTGAGCTCGATCCGCGATGCCGAGTGGGTCGGTGCTCGCCTGGTCGCCGGCGACACCGTGACCGAGATCGCCGCAGCGGCCGGCGTGTCACGCCAGACGGCCCACACCTGGATCCACCGTCATCGGCTGCCGGGACGCACGAGGCGACGACCGAGCGACAACAGCCTGTGCGACCTGTACACGACGTGCGGATCGATCGTGTCGGTGGCAGCACCGCTGGATGCGCCAGCGGCGACGGTGCATCGCTGGCTCATCGCAGCCGACGTCGAACTCCGTCGACCCGGAGCGCCGGTGTCGAACAGCGCTCGGTGATCATCGTGCGGGCTTCCGCAGCCGATCCTTGCGAAGCTCGGCCTTCTCCCTCGCCGTTGACGTGGCCGACGGTGCTCTCGTCTCGTAGCTGCGACGCCGGAAGGCGTCGTGGGCGCGAATCCACCACCCGAGCGTCTCGTCGTCGATCGACTCGGGCCGCTCCCGCCGGGCCGCCACCGCGTGGCTCGCCGTCCGGTATCGGCGGACCAGCGACACCAGCACTCGATCGAGCACCGCAAGCTCCACCATCTCAGGGTCCGGCCAGCCACCGGCGGGTCCGGACATCGATGCGCTGACGCTCGCCGCATCGTGCTGTCCGTTCGACGCTGCGGTCACCGCGAGCTCCCGGGTCCTCGCCGCTCGGTCAAGCCGCTCCCGATCGACACGCGCGGTGAGCCGCCTTCTCGTCACGGTACCGGGGCGTCGGCGATGCGGATCGGCGGTGGTCGAATCGCCGATTGCGGTGCTCGGCCCAGTTCGCGCACTTCAGTTTGCGCCTCATGTGCAGCAGCACGTCCGAGCTTCGCCGCTGACCTGCGGCTGACCGTCGACGACACCGTCATCGACGGTCACAGTGCGACTGCCAGACGTGGTTGCCGACCGGTCCGGCCGCGCGTTCGGTGCCGCCAGGCGCCGGCATCGCGACGCCCATCACGGGCAATAGGTCGCGTCATGCACCAGTCGGGACCGCCCGCCGGGTGACGCGCCGGAACCGCCGTTCGGCGCATCACCGGATCTGGACCACGGGTCAGTGCCTGCTTTCGCGAGCGCGGCATACCGGCCCCTATCCGTTGCTGTGGAAGTGGCCTTGCGCGTGATACCGGACGCGCGTTTCCGGATGCTCGTGCCGCTCAACGTGGGCGTAACCGACCGGCACATTGAGGGCGGCGAGCCGGACACGAACCTCATGTTCGATGAGGCGCGCTATCGGTCGCACGCTGATCGGTCTCGATAGGACGCCAGGGCCGGGCGTCGCCGTCTCAGCCGGCCACCCGAGAACACCATCCGGTAACCGCCGGTCGCGTCCGGGACCGCGGCTCACTGATGGCCGCAGGGCTGGCCAGCGGACGCGACAGGTACCGTCCCTTTCCCTAGAGCGCGATCGATCTGGAGCGGCACCATCGCGTTCGGGTAGATCGGCAATTTCCGCACCAAGTTCGCTGAGCACGGCACCGCCCGTGGATCAGCCGTGTGACAGCGCACATGGGTCATGGTTCGGTTGGCCGAGCTGGGCGTTCCGGACGCGTGGTTCCGGACGCTTGACGGGGCCGGGCGTGCTGGGCTTCGAGATCGTCTCTACTGCCGCACCTGCCCCCAGGCCGTCATCGACGTCATCGGCCCCGGAGACTGGACCCGCCCGACCTCGACATCGTGTCGACCGCGCGCTCCTGGCTCGAGTAGGGCCAGGGAGGAGTGATCACCTCGGCCCGAGCGCGCCGATCTCGGCGACGCCACGTCCCGCGTCTGGGACGTGGCGCCGCCGAGGTCGGACAGTGGCGGTTGCTCGTTGATCGTCATTCCGTGACGAGCGTGTTGAGTACGTCGAGCTTGGCTGCCCGGCGGGCTGGCATCACCGCCGCGGTCGCTCCGGCGAGGGCGGCGATGACGGTGAGGACCGCCAGGCTGCCGACGGGCACGGTCAGGGTGTCGATGCCCTTGTCGGCCATCGCCCGGACGGTCGCCCAGCCGAAGAACGTACCGATGGCCAACCCGAGGGTCGTGCCGAAGACGGCGATGATGATGGACTCCCAGCGAACCGTGGAACGGACCTGCGACCGGCCCATGCCGACCGCTCGGAGCAGTCCGAGTTCCCGGGTCCGTTCGTGGATCGACAGCGCCAACGTGTTGGCGATGCCGAGCAGGGCGATGACGACGGCGAGCATCAGCAGGGCGTAGAACATCGCGAGCATCGTGTCGATCTCGGTGCTGACGACGTCGAGGAAGCCGTCCTTGTCGAGCACGTCGGCCGATGGATAGGCGGTGGCGACGCTGTCGATCGCGGCTTCGTCACCTGAGACGTAGACCCGGTAGTCGAGTTCGTTGCCTCCGTTGGCCCGCAGCACGTCGAGATCGACGAACATCGAGCCGACCCAGTCGGTGCCGCTGGTGTAGATGGCCTCCACCTCGAGCGCGGTGTCGCCGCTCGGGAAGGTCGCGGGGACGGTCGAGCCGATCGTCCAGCCCTGTTCGACGGCGTGTTCGGCAGACACGGCGATCCCGTCGGCGCCCAGTGAGTCGAGGTCACCCTCGACGGATCCGAGCACGAACACCTCATCGACGGTCGTGGCGTCGAAGGCGTAGAACTCGTCCGTCGCCGTACCGTCGATGACCGCGCGGCTCATCCGAGACTGGCTGACGACGTCGACACCCGCCGTGGTGCGCAGCGCGTCGGCCAAGTCCGGGCTGAGCCCCGACATGGTGTCCGCGCCGCCGGTCTGCACGATGTGGGTGCCGGTGAAGTCGGTCTCCAGCGAGCCGGCCATCGATGTCTTCGCCGAGGCGGCGAACACCGTCATGAAGCCGACCAGGGCGACACCGATCGTCAACGACGCCGCTGTGCGCGCGGTTCGCTTCGGGTTCCGCGTCGCGTTGCGGGTGGCGAGCTCACCGCTGAGCCCACGCAGTCGCAGCGGCAGCCCGAACACCTTGGCCACTGGGCGAGCGAGCACCGGGCCGAGGACCGACACGCCGGCGAACGTCGCCAGTGCACCGACACCGACCAGCGCGAGCTCGCCACCGAGGCCGGCGAGCAGCGCCGCCGCACCGACAGCGGTGACCGCCGAACCGACGATGGCCCGGCGGACTGAGCTGGCGGAGCGGTCGACGCTCACGTCCCGCAGCGCCTCGATCGGGGCGATCCTGGCGGCGCGGCGGGCGGGCAGCCAGGCTGACAGCACGGTCACGATCACACCGACGGCGAAGGAGAGGGTCATCGCGTTCGGGTCGATGACGGTCGGGCCGTCGGGCATGTCGAACCCGAACACCGACATCAGCTGCCGGAGCCCGGCGGCCACGGCGACGCCGACGGCAAGTCCGGCCGCCGAGGCGAGGACACCGATGACGGAGGCCTCGAGCAGGACGGCGCGCTTGACCTGACGACCGGAGGCTCCGATCGCACGCAGCATCGCCATCTGGCGGGTGCGCTGGGCGACGGTCATCGAGAACGTGTTGTTGATGATGAACGCACCGACCAACACTGCGACGCCGGCGAAGAGCACGAAGATCGTCGCCATCTCGGCCAGCAGTTCGGCCATCGATGCCTGATCCTCGGCGATCAACGCGGCGCCGGTGATCACCTCGACGTCGGCGCCGACGGCGGCCCGGACCGCGGCGGCAACATCCGCCTGGGAGACACCCGGGTCAGCGGTGACGGCGATCGCATCGGCCCGCCCAGGTGTCGCGAGCAGCTCGGTGGCCGCGGCGTCGGTGAACAGCACGGCCGTCGCCCCTGCTGGGGAGTCGTTCGTCCCGAACCTGGCGGTGCCGGCGATCGTGAACTGTCGCGGTTCGGCCTTGGTGAGCACCGTGGCGACGTCGCCCGGCTGGTAGCCGGCCTTGTCGGCGCTCGCCTTGTCGATGACGATCTCGCCATCGTTGGTCGGCGCGTGACCGCTGGCCAGTTCGTAGGGGTTGAGGTCGTCGACCGTCACCCAGTTGGTGCCGAAGGCGGGACTCTTGGCGACGTCGCCGACGGGTTCACCGTCGGGTCCGACGAGTTGGGCGTAGCCGTTGATGCGCAACGCCACCTCGTCGACCCCGTCGACGGAGGCGACGGTGCGGGCGAGGGAGGCGTCGAGGCGAGGGCCGGGTTCGCCGTAACCGACATCGATTGCCGACGGTGTCCGGACGTAGGCATCGACGCCGTCGTTGGCCTCGGCCAACGCAGAGTCGAAGGTGGCACCGATCGTGTCGGTGAAGACGAGGGTGCCGGCCATGAAGGCGACACCGAGGAGCACCGCGAAGGCGGTGGTGAGCAGGCGCAGCTTGTGTGCTGCGAGCTCCTTGATGGTGAGCTTGAACATGGCGGTCACCCTCCGAGGGTGCGGATGCGGTCGATGACGGAGTCGGCGGTCGGGCCGTCGAGGTCGTCGACGATCCGCCCGTCGGCGAGGAACACGGCCCGGTCGGCGTAGGCGGCGGCGACGGGGTCGTGGGTCACCATGACGATCGTCTGGCCGAACTCGCGAACAGCGGTGCGCATGAACGACAGGACCTCGGCCCCGGTGCGGGAGTCGAGGTTGCCGGTCGGCTCGTCGGCGAAGACGATCTCCGGACGGCTGGCGAGGGCGCGGGCAACCGCGACGCGTTGCTGCTGCCCACCGGAGAGCTCCGACGGCCGGTGCTTCAAGCGGTTCCTGAGCCCCACGGTCTCCACGACCTGGTCGAACCACGCGTGGTCGAGCTTGCGGCCGGCCAGGCGGGCGGGGAGCGCGATGTTCTCCGCCGCGGTGAGCGTCGGGACGAGGTTGAACGACTGGAAGATGAACCCGACGCGATCGTGGCGCAGCCGGGTCAGCTTGCGGTCGTCGAGCTTCGTGATGTCGGTGTCACCGATGAGCACGCGGCCCGAGGTGAGGTGGTCGAGCCCGGCGACGCTGTGCATCAGCGTCGACTTGCCCGAACCGGACGGCCCCATGATCGCCGTGAAGCGACCGCCCGCGAACTCGACGGACACGCCGTCGAGCGCGCGCACCTCGTTCTCGCCGCGTCCGTACACCTTGACGGCGTCGTAGACGCGCGCGGCCGCGGGCGGGTGGAGGAAGGCCGCCGACGGGTGCGGCCAATCGGTGCCGGCGGTGATGGACGGGTGGTGGACAGTGCTGGTGGTCATGGCTTGTGATCTCCTGTGCGGACGCGGGACGAGACACCCCCACGATCTGCTCCCGGGGCCGGTGAATCGTCGGCTTGCAGGCGGTTTGCGACCGACCCGCGGTCGTACGTCTCGAGACCGATGCGCGTGTCGTTCGCCGGAGGGATGTGCAGACGGGGGCGGTTTCGGTACGTTCGAGTGGTGAGCTGGCCGGAGCGTCAACTCGAACGGCTGCGGACGTTCAACCCCTATGCCGTCGACGGCATGCTCGCCGCCATCTTCACGGTCGTCGGCGTCATCACCTCCTACGGCGAGGAGTTCCGCGACGACGGGGGTGCGATCCCCCACGGCGTCCGGGAGCCCGAGGCCTGGCTCGTCGTGACGGTGCTCGTGACGTGCTTGCCGGTCGCCATTCGGCGACGCACCCCGCTGCTGGCCCTGGTGATCTCGGCGCTCGGGATCGTCGTCCACATCCTCATCGGCTGGCCCGAAGGATCGCTCCCCCTCACCGTGTTGTTCCTCACCTACACGGTGGGCGCGTGGTGCCCGCTTCGCAGGGCGGTCGTCGGGCTGGTGGTCATGTTCGCCGCGATCGTCGTGCTCGCACTGAGCGATGCCCCCGATCTCGACACCGTCGGCGCCTTCGCCGTCCTCACCCAGTTCTGCGCCGTGTGGGTACTGGGCGTGGCGTTGCGCAACCGGAAGGCGGCGACCGACGCCAGGGTGCGCGAGGCGGACGAACGAGCCGAGGCCGAGCGCCAGAGCGCCGGCAGGGTGCTGGCCGAACAACGTCTGCGCATCGCCCAGGAGCTGCACGACGTCGTCGCTCACTCGATGTCGGTCATCGCCGTGCAGGCCGGCGTCGGCGCCCACGTGCTCGACGACCGGCCGGAGCAGGCACGCGCCGCGCTCGAAGCGATCTCCGCGACGTCGCGGGGCACACTCACCGAGATGCGCCGCCTGCTCGGCGTCTTGCGCGACAGCGACGGCGTCCGATCGTCAGCCCCTGCTCCCGGCCTCGCCGACCTGCCGCGGCTCGTCGAGGACGTGCGAGCAGCCGGTGTGCCAGCGTCGCTGCACGTCGACGGGAAGACCAACTGCGTCCACGCCGGCATCGAGCTCTCCGCGTACCGGGTGGTGCAGGAGGCGCTGACCAATGTGATCAAGCACGCCGGGAAGCCGGACCATGTCGAGGTGACGGTTCGGTACCTGCCCGGGTCGCTGGCCATCGAGGTCGTCGACGACGGGCGCGGCCTGGCGGCGCGGGCCGGCAATGGCGCCGACGGGCCGGCGGACGGTTCGGGGCAAGGCCTCGTCGGCATGCGCGAGCGGGTCGAGCTGTGGGGCGGCGAGCTCTCGGCCGGGCCGGCACCAGGCGGCGGGTACCGCGTCACGGCGCGGCTGCCGTACGGTGACACCGAATGACGATCCGCGTGGTGGTCGCCGACGACCAGGCGCTCGTGCGCAGCGGGTTCACGATGTTGCTGTCGGGTGAGTCCGACATCGAGGTCGCCGGCGAGGCGAGCAACGGTGCCGAGGCGGTCGCTCTCGCGGCGAGCGAGCACCCCGACGTGATGCTGATGGATGTCCGGATGCCGGTGATCGACGGCCTCGAGGCGACCCGCCGGATCACCGGCGACGAGTCGCTGGCGTCGACGCGGGTCGTGATCCTCACGACGTTCGATCTCGACGAGTACGTGCACGAGGCGCTGCGGGCGGGCGCCAGCGGGTTCCTGCTGAAGGACACGCTCCCCGTCGACCTGCTCAAGGCGGTGCGGGTCGTCGCCGCCGGCGACGCCCTGATCGCACCGAGCATCACCCGCCGGCTGATCGAGGAGTTCGCCCGACTCCCCCAACAGCCGTCCGCCGCGTCCGCCGGTGTCGCACTGGACCAGTTGACCGAGCGCGAGCGGGAGGTCCTCGAGCTCGTCGCCAGAGGGCAGTCGAACGCCGAGATCGCCGCCGGGCTCTATGTCAGCCACGCGACGGTGAAGACCCACGTCAGCCGGCTGCTGATGAAGCTCGAGGCCCGCGACCGGGCCCAGCTGGTGATGGTCGCCTACGAGACCGGCGTGGTGATGCCCGGCACGACCTGACGGACCGGCGGGCGGCAGGTTGCGGTCCCCGATGGTGGATCGGGGCCGGTCACCGAGCGTCGGCGACGAGCGCGCTCGACGTCGGCCGTCCCCGTTCAGGTCGCACGGGGCGCTCCTCGACGGGCCGACCGTCGCCGATCGCCTGCCTAGCTGACGCCTGGCGCGACGACCCCGATCTCGTATGCCCTCATCACCAGCTGGGCCCGGTCGCGGGCGTGGAGCTTCGTGAGCAGACGGCTGACGTGGGTCTTGGCGGTGGCGTGGGACATGAACAGCGTGGTGGCGATCTCCGTGTTGGACAGCCCGCGAGCCACGGATGCGAGCACTTCGGTCTCGCGTGGGGTGAGCTGCGCGAGGGCGAGGGCCGGCCTCGTCGCCGTCGTCGACGGGTGGCGCAGGAACTCCTCGACGAGTCGCCGGGTCACGCTGGGCGCCAGCAGCGCTTCCCCGCCGGCGACGACGCGGATGGCGGCGAGCAACTCGGCGGGCAGCGTGTCCTTCAACAGGAAGCCGCTGGCACCGGCGCGCAACGCGTCGAACACGTACTCGTCGAGGTCGAACGTGGTGAGGATCACGACCCGCGTGGAAGACAGCCGATCGTCGCCGGTGATCCGCCGTGTCGCCTCGACCCCGTCCATCCCCGGCATCCGGATGTCCATCAGGACGACGTCAGGCCGCTCGCTCGAGACGAGCTCCACCGCGGCCCGTCCGTCGGCGGCCTCGCCGACCACCTCGATGTCGTCGGCGGATCGCAGCAGGACGGCGAAACCTCCACGGACCAGGGCCTGGTCGTCGGCGATCGCGACACGGATCACGTCGAGCGGATGCGCTCCTCGCAGCGGGGGAAACTCGAGCTCGAGGCCGTCGCCGAGCAGCTGGAACAACTCGAGCGGCTCGGCGAAGTCGCGGACCCGGAATCGTCCGAGCCGGCGCAGCGGCGGGTCGGTCGCCAACTCCGCCGAAGTCGCCGACACGACGACTTGACCGCCATGACCGCACGCCGCGACCCGTGCCGCGTGGTTCACGGCCAAGGCGATGTAGTCACCAGCCACGGTCGGCACCGCCTGACCGGTGTGCACACCCATTCGCACGCGAATGGTCGCATCCGCCTGCCAATCCTCGACAGCGAGACGCTGCTGAGCTCGCAAGCATGCAGCGAGCGCAGCGTCGACGTCGGCGAACACGACGAAGCAGCCGTCGCCCTCTGTGCCCACCTCGACGCCGCCCCACGGCCGCCACGCGTCACGCAGGATCTCGCGGTGACGCTCGATCGTCGCCGCGAACAGCGCTTCGCCAAGACGGGCGCTGAGCGCCGACGACCCTTCGATGTCGGTGAAGCAGAACGTCACCGCACCGCTTGGCAGCTCCGGCACCGAACCAGCCTCGCGCCGCACGACAACCGCCGCCGACCACCGCACGCCGGCCAGCACGATCAGCGAACAGCGGTTCCCACGGACGACCGCCGTCATCGCGAGAGCATGCGTCACGCAGTGGCTCTCATCCGGCACGGCTCGCGCGCACCCAACCACCGGAAGGCCGGCCGGTGCCGCACTCGAGTCACCGGCATCGGCCGGTGTCGTCGCGATGCAGGACGGCGGGTACTGCGGACACAGCTGTGGATGCCGGGCAACGGCCCGACCGCCACGACGTGCGTCGAACGAAGGTGCGCTGCAGGGACGCCGGCTGTCGGAGGTCTTGACGCCCGGGCCGAGGACTCGGCCCGGGGCGCCTCCGTTCGAGCGGGCTCGACGGCAGTGATGTTCAGTCGGTCCTCGTGGCGTCGGGCGACGTGCAGCCGATGCTGGCGAGCTCGCGGTCCATCTTGGCGAGGGTGTCCTGGTCGTCGAACCGGGATCGTTGGTCGAACAGCTCCGAGCAGCTCGCCCCGCGATCGAGCGCGCTCTGGAAGGTCCGGTAGTTGTGGACGACGCTGCCCGAGCAACCCGCGGTGGCGAGGAGTGCGGCGACGCCGACGGCGGCGACGCCGGCAAAGGTCCGGACCCGGCGGCGTGCGGGGTCGGGCGCGGGGGGTGTGGTTGGTGTTCATGGTTGGCTCCTGTTGGCGATTCGTTGCGCTGACGGGTGATCACGTGATGTCGCGGTGGAGGGTGAGGCGAGTGCCGGCGGCGGCCAGTGCGGCGACGTAGACGATGAAGACACCGGCAGCGAGCGGCACAGCGAGACCGTCGCCGCTCGGGCCGACGTGGACGAGAGCCCGGCCGGCGGCAGCCGGGAGCCACTGCACGAAGGCGGCCCCGTGGAGCAGGTCGCCGATGAGCCCCTCGACGGCGAGCAGCCAGGTCAGCACCACGGCGGCGGCGACCGTCTGGTTGCGCACCAGGGCGCCGATGGAGACTCCCAGGGAGCCGTACAGCGCCGTCGACACGACCAACCCCGCGGCCACCCGGACGCCGTCGCCGTCGAGGTTGACGTCGACCCCGCTTGCGTACAGCCACGGCACGGCGATCGCGGCCGACACAGCGAGCGACGCCACGCCCAGCAGTGCGCCGGTCAGCGAGTGGGCGACGAGCTTGGCGACCACGACATCGCGCCGGCGGGGCGAAGCGAGAAAGGTGGTGGTGATCGTCTGGTGCCGGTACTCACCGGCGATCCCGAGCACGCCGAGCAGGACGGCGAACAGGGTGATGACGGCGGCCGGACCGCCGATGACCTGAACGAGGCTGTCGGGTCCGAGGGGGTCGTTGCCCTGTTTGCCAGCACCGCCGAGGATGGCGATCGTGACGAGGCCGGCCACCGCCGGCGCGGTACAGATCCCAACGATGAACGTGCGGGTGGTGCGTTGCTTGAGCAGTTCGGTGCGGACCAGGTTCACAACAGGGCTCCCTCGGTGTTGGTGAGTGACAGGAAGACGTCCTCGAGGTTCGACGCCTCCAGACGCATCTCGTAGATGACGAGGCCGATGGTGCCGATCACTCGGCCGACGGCTTCGGGGGTGGTGCCGGTGGCGGTGACCTCGTCGGGCCCGGTGACGGCGGCGTCGATGCCTCGTGCGGTCAGCTCGAGCCGGAACCGGTCGGCGTCGGGCGTGCGGACGATGACAGCCGAGCGAGACGCGGCGGTGAGCTCGGCCAGCGGGGCGCTGGCGATCAGCCGTCCCTTGTCCAGGATCACGACGTGGTCGACGGTCTGGGCGACTTCCGCAAGCAGATGACTCGACACGACGACGGTGCGCCCGGCGTCGGCCTGGCTGCGCAGGAACGCCCGCAGCCAGTGCACTCCCTCCGGGTCGAGGCCGTTGGCGGGCTCATCGAGGACGAGCACCGACGGCTCGCCGAGGAGGGCGGCGGCCAGGCCGAGGCGCTGGCGCATGCCGAGCGAGAACCCGCCGACACGTCGACGAGCGTGCTCAGTCATGCCGACCTCGGCCAGCGCATCGTCGACCCGCTGCGTCGGGAGCCCGGCCGCCGAAGCGAGGATGCGGAGGTGATCGACGGCCCGACGGCCGGGATGGAAGCTGGACGCTTCCAACACCGCACCGACCTGGCGGGCGGGCTCATCGAGGTCGACATAGCGGCGACCGGCGAACGTCGCGGTCCCCGCCGTCGGGGCGACGAGGCCGAGCAGCATGCGCAGCGTCGTCGTCTTGCCGGCGCCGTTGGGCCCGAGGAAGCCGGTGACAGTTCCCGCCCCCAGCTCGAGCGTCAGGTCGTCGACGGCGGTCACAGCGCCGAAACGCTTCGTGAGGCCATGCAACTCGATGGCGGCCATGCCGTCTGCTCCTTCCGATCTCCCGGCGGCGATCGCCGGGCGCTGCGACGAAGGTGACAGACGGCGCCCGATCCGTCGTCAGGCGGAGGATGTATTCGGGGCTACTCCCCGCGGCGGATCACCCGCTCTGCTCGGTGCTCTGCCACGTGACGAGCAATGAGTCCAGTGGCAGCACGCGGTGGTGTCACGTGTGCTGGTCGGGACACGACGCCGGCGCATCGGTCGAGCGGGCGACTTCCGCGTGCATCTGCCGGCCTACGCCCCCGGACGCACAACGAAGGGCCGCAGGGCCGACGACCGCGACCGCGGCGAGGCGCATGCTGACACCACGGTTCCCGACCATTCAAAGGAGGACCCATCATGAACAGGACGATCAGCGTTCGAGCCGACGAGCTCCGCCCCGGCGACCTCCTCGACCATGGCGGGCGGCCGCACCGGATCACCGACGTCGTCCGGCGCGCCGGTTGGTCATGGCCGATCGCCGTCGACGGCACTGGTTGGGCGATCGCGCTCGACCATCATCCGGTCAACGTCTGGCGCGGCTGGCCATGAGCACCACGACCACATCGGGACGGACGACCCCGCCCACCGCGCAACCGACCGACCGGACCCACCGGTGCGACGCTTCGTCGGTGTCCTCGCCAACCGCAACGTCGGCTACCTGCTCGTCATCGCGCTGCTCGGCATCCCGATGCTGCTGGGGATCTCGTACATGGCTCGCTCGTTCGGGGACGGGACCCTGAGCTCGACGACGGACGATGTTGCCGCGAGTTCCCCGTCGTCGTGGTTCCTGGTGCCGCTGGACCTCGCGATGTTGATCGCCTCGTTCCACCTGATGAACATCGTGGCGCACGCCTGCGGACGCTGGACGACCGCTCGGCTCGGCGTCGACGAGGCCTCGGCACAGAGCCACGCGGACCCATTGCTGCTGGATGAGCGGTCGCACGATCCTGTGTCCGACCGCCGAGTCCGGGGCACGTCAGCCCATGAGCTCGATTCACGCTGCTCGAAGGCGCAGCGCGACGCGTGACGCCGCCGAAGCGATTCGTCGCTCGCTACTGCCCGGGGCGGATGAGCCCGCTCTCGTAGGCGATCACGACGAGTTGCGCCCGGTCGCGGGCGTAGAGCTTCGTCATCACGTGGCTGACATGGGTCTTTGCGGTAGCCGGGCTGACAAAGAGCTGGGCAGCGATCGCGGCATTCGACAGGCCCTGTCCGACCAGCGTCAGCACCTCCCGCTCACGATCGGTGAGGACGTGCAGCTGTGGAGGGGAGGCCCGATCCGGGTCGGGTCGCGCAGCCAGCTCCTCGATGATCCGGCGGGTGACACTCGGAGCGAGCAGGGCGTCGCCGCGAGCCACGACCCGAATGGCGTCGAGGACGTCCTCGGGCGGGGCATCCTTGAGCAGGAACCCACTGGCGCCAGCGCGGATGGCGGCATGCACGTAGTCGTCGACGTCGAAGGTCGTCAGCATCACCACCCGGACACCGGACAGCTCCACGTCGGAACAGATCCGCCTGGTCGCTTCGATGCCGTCGAGCACCGGCATCCGGATGTCCATCAGCACCACATCGGGCCGCAGCCGGCGAGCCAACTCGACGCCCTCCTCGCCGTCGGCGGCCTCACCGACCATCTCGACGTCGGCGGCGTGGTCGATCATGCTGCGCAACCCGGTTCGGATCAGCGGCTGATCGTCGACGACCCCGACTCGCACGATCACGTCGAGGCCCCGAACGGGAGACGCGCCGCGACGTGGAAGCCGCCGATCGGGCGTGGTCCGGCATCGAGGTCGCCGTGGTACATGGCGACGCGCTCGCGCATCCCCGCCAGTCCGTGTCCCGGCTCCACCGGCACGGGCTGCGCCTGCCCGGCCCCACCCTCGTTGTCGACTTCGACCGTCACGGCGTCATCTCGGTAGTGCACGGCGACGGACACCCTGACCCGACCGGCGTGCTTGATCACGTTCGTCAGGGCCTCTTGCACGATTCGGTACGCGGCGAGATCAACGCCGGCCGGCACGTCGGTCCGGTCGCCGTCCACCCGCACCTCGACGGTGACACCCGACCGCACCACGTCGGCCACCAACGCGTCGAGGTCGCCCAAGCCAGGGGCGGGGGCCAACGTGCCCGGCTCGTCACCGCCCGAGCCGCGCAGGACACCTAACATCCTCCGCATCTCCGTCAGCGCCGAGCGGGTCGTGGTCTCGATCGTCGCGAGCGCCTCGCGGGCGGCAGCCGGGTCCTCGTCGGCGACCATGCGACCGGTGCCGGCATGAACCGCCACCACGCCCATGGTGTGCGCCACCACGTCATGCAGCTCGCGGGCGATGCGTAGCCGCTCCTCGGTCACGGCCCGGTCGGCCAACTCGATCCGCGCCTGCTCCAGAAGGCGGTTCTTGTCTTCCAGCTCTGCGGTGTAGCGACGACGGCTACCCACGTAGTTGCCCAGCAACCACGCCGACACGATCAGCGCCGGCACCCCGACATCTGTCGGCCCCGGGCTCGCCGTTGCACCAACGACGCCGAACACCACCGCGGCCGCCAGCAACAGCCGAGCCCGCCGCGGCGCGAGCACTGCTGCAGCCGTGTAGATCGACAGCAAGACGATCGGGGTCAACGCAACCGGGATATTGCGCAGCCGCGTAGGCGAGCCCGGAGACGAGACCGGTGAACACGGCTACCACTGGCGCCTGGCGACGGACGATCGGCGATGCGGTGTAGATCGCCACCAGCGCGTATGCGGCGACGTCGGGCTCCCGCACGTCGGCGGCCACCGGATCGGCGGCCGCCAGCGCGGCCGCACTCAACCCGAAGGCCGCGACCACCACGACGCCGTCGATCACGACGAGGTGCCATCGCACAAACGGACCGTACCGGTTGCCCTACCGGCATTGCATCAGACCTCGGGAGTACCCCGTACCACAACCTTGGGCGTAGTCACCGGGGCGTTGTCCGAAGAGGCCGCCGATGACGACGATCGCGCGGGCCGCCAGGGTCTCGGGCGGCTGAGTAGGGCGAGCGACCGAACGGCTACCGTCCATCCCCCATGGCGTGGTCGATCTGGAGCGGCACCACCTCGTTCGGGCAGATCGACAGTCTTCCGTACCAGAATCGCTGACCGCCGCGCGGCTGCAGAGCGTCGCGGACCGGCGCCCTCGCCGCCTCGTTGTTCGGGGACAGGCGTCAATCGGACAACGTGAGAGGCTCGTGCCACTCCGATGCGGGCAAGTCGTCGTTCCCGGGCACGCCTCGTCGGATCGACCTGCGGCGGCCGCGAGGCGACCAGGTGTGGCGGCGGTTGTTGGTCAGAGGTCTGGCGGAGCGGTGCGGCGCGTCCGGTCTGCGGCGCTCATGACGCCGATGTGGTTCCCGTCGGGATCGTCGACGATCGCGAATCGCGATCCCCAGACGCGTCGTAGGGAGCCTGCGAACTCGGGTGACCGAGGTCGGTGAGTCGGCGATGCAGCTCGTCGACGTCATCACGTTCGGCGACCTCGAAGCTGAGCACGTTTCCCGAACCTGCCCCGTCGGGCTGTCGCCATCCGGTCTTGTATGCCGCCGCGAGCTGAGGGCTGTCGAAATGGACGATCGGCCCGCTCGGCGTCGTGACGTCGACGTGGTGGATGCCGGTCGAGGTGCGCCAAACGGCGTCATCGGGGATCGGGACGCCGAGCCGACGGTAGAAGGCCAGAGTTGCCGCCATGTCGTGAGCGATGTCGATCTGGTCGATGTCGATCCTGATCACCGGCTGCCCGCTTCGACGCGATGGGATCGGCTCTGCATCGATGTCCGGACGTTGATGAACAAAGAGTCGCCCGGATTGAGGCGCGACGAGCCGGTGCCAGGCGCCGCGAGGAACGACCACGGCGTGACCGACGTCCAGTGCGATAGCGGACTCGCTCGTCCCATCATCGATCATTCCGTCGAGTGCACCCGCCGGAACCAGGATGAGTTCGTCGCCGTCGGCGTGCAGTTCCTGACTCGACGTGTGACGCTCCCCTGAGGACGAGAAGGCGACAATGCCGACGAACCTGTCTCCGCTCGCCGCGGCACCCTGGCCACGCCAGAACGCCGTGGTGAGCGGTACCGCGTCGATGTCGCCGACGTTGACAGGATGCGCGAACGTCCGCGTGAGGTCGAGCCGCTCGATCGTGTCAGTCGCCATGTCTACGACTGCGGCCCGTTGCGACGGGCACGTGTTGGACAAATCGGCGCTCTTCTCGCCTCCGGTCGGTCGGACTTACGTTGGCGAGAGCCCGCCAATCGCCCGTCACGTGGAACTGATCGGCGTAGCCGCAACTCGCCGCGACCCGCGCGACCGTGGCATCGGGACACGCCCGCGCCACCGTCATGGCAGCTTCAGGCGACGCCAGAGGGTCGAGATTCAGCCGCCCTTGACAACGTCCTGCCCGGAATGCAGGCCGACGCCGCCCGCACCTCCCAACGACTCACCACAACCGCTTCAGCGGCCAGCGCCGAGCCGATGTGACGCCCAGAGGAACCGGTTCTTCGAGCGGGTACCGGCTGAACCTGGGTGAGCGCCGCTGCGGCCGACCCGGATCAGGACTGCTGCACCCCGAGGTAGGCGGCGATCACGTCGGGGTTGGTCTGGATCTCGGGGGGCAGCCCCTCTGCGATGCGCCCGCCGAAGTCGAGGACGAGGATGCGCTCGGCGACGTCCATCACCAGGCCCATGTCGTGCTCGACGAGGACCATGGCGATCCCGAGCTCGCGCTGCACGTCGAGGATGAAGCGGGCCATGTCGTGGGTCTCGGACAGACTCATGCCGGCGACGGGCTCGTCGAGGAGCAGGAGCTCGGGATCCATGGCCAGCGCCCTGCCGAGCTCGATCCGCTTCTGGATCCCGTACGGGAGCAGGGACACCGGCGTGTTTCGGTGCTCCTGGATCTCGAGGAACTCCACGATGGTCTCGACCTGGCGACGGTGCTCGAGCTCCTCCCGCCGGGCGGGCCCGAGATACAACGAGCCGGCCAGCCACGATCGGCTCATGCGGAGGTGGCGGCCCATCAGGAGGTTGTCGAGGACGGTCATCTGGGCGAACAGCTCGATGTTCTGGAACGTGCGGGCGATGCCGCGTTGGGCCACCCGGTCGGGACGAAGCCCCATGATGCTCTCGCCTTTCCAGCGGATGTCGCCCGCCTGAGGGCGGTAGACCTGCGAGATGGCGTTGAAGATGGAGGTCTTGCCGGCGCCGTTGGGGCCGATGATGGCGAAGAGCTCGGCCCGGCGGACTTCGAAGCTGACGTCGTTGATGGCGGTCACGCCGCCGAACCGCAGGGTGATGTGCTCGACGTCGAGGATCGGTGCCGACTCGCCCGCCATCAGAACCAACGCCTCCGTCGCTTGTAGTGCTTCGCGTCCCGGAACGAGTGCTTCTCTCCCTCGCCAGCGTGGAGGCCGAGGTAGAACTCCTGGACCTCCTCGTCGGCCAGGAGCTTCTCCCCGGCGCCGTCCATCACCACCCGACCGGTCTCCATGACGTAGCCGTAGTCGGCGACGGACAGGGCCATCATGGCGTTCTGCTCGATGAGCAGCACGCTCGTGCCCTGCTGGTTGATGTCGACGATGATGTCGCGGATCTGCTCGACGAGCAGCGGCGCCAGCCCGAGGGACGGCTCGTCGAGGATCATCAGCCTGGGAGCGCCCATCAGGGCCCGTCCCATGGCGAGCATCTGCTGCTCGCCGCCGCTGAGGTACCCGGCGACCTGCCGGCGGCGCTCCTGCAGGCGTGGGAACAGGCCCATCACCCGCTCGTAGGCCACGGCGTTGACTGCCTTGTCCTTCACGGTGTATGCGCCGCAGCGCAGGTTCTCATCGACGGTGAGGTCGGCGAAGATCCGCCTGCCCTCCATCACCTGGGTGATGCCGGACCGCACGATGTCGGCCGGGTTGGCGCCGACGAGGCTCTCGCCGTCGAAGGTGATGGAGCCCTTGGTGATGGCCCCGTCGTGAGCGCCGAGCAGACCCGTCACGGCCCGGGCCGTGGTGCTCTTGCCCGCCCCGTTCGCCCCCAGCAGCGCGACGATCGAGCCGTCGGGCACCTCGATGGACAGCCCCCGCAACGACAGGATCACCTTGTTGTAGACGACCTCGAGGTTGGAAACGCTGAGCACGTGGCGTGGGCCCTTTCGTGGCCGGGGCGGGCGGACCTGGTCGCGGGTGACGCGACCAGGGTCCGCCCTGCCGGACCGTTCGGTGTGGGAACTACGAGGCGACGAAGCAGGCGCCCTGGAAGTCGTACGCCTCGGCGGTCGGCGAGACGTACGGACCCTTGATGAGCTCGTATCCGGTGACGCCGTCCTCGTCGGTCACCGTGCCGGACGCGTCGTAGCGCGTGGAGTCGGGCGTGTACAGGTAGGACTCCCGCACGACGTAGTCGTTGGGCTCACCGGCCCAGGTCTGATCGGGAGCGAGGCCCTGGAGGTCGACGGTGACCTCCTTGGCTGCCGCCGTGACGCCGAGCGCGGGTCAGGTCGCCGTTCGCGATCGCCGCCTCGAGGATCTGCGTGACGATCAGGCCGTTGATCCAACCGAGGACGTAGTAGTCGGCGACGCCGAGCGGCGCGTCGGGCCGCTTCTCGCGCATCGCCGCCACGAGCTCCGGCATGCCGAGGCTCTCCCCGGAGTTCCACAGCTCCGTGTAGGTGGAGTACGTCCAGTACTGGTCGAAGACCTCGGCCAGGTCCGTGCCGAGGAGGCTCGTGCCCCACGATGGCGCGTTGCCCGACCAGTGGGCGGTGAAGCCCTGAGCGGCCGCGCCGCCCATGATCTCTGCCAGGGCGGTGGGGTTCACCGTCGCCCACACGATGTCGGCTCCCGAGTTCACCAGCTCGGTGATGACCGGGGTCTGGTCGGCGCCGGGCACCACCGCGCCCTCGCCGTCGTACACGATGGTCAGCCCCAGGGCCTCGGCGGCCTTCTTGGCGCCCTGCGCCCCGTCCTGCCCGTACTCACCTGGGAAGGAGATGATGGCCAGGTTGGTGCCGTACTCCTCCGACAGGTAGGTGACGCCGTTCATGGCCTCCATGCAGTAGTTGGTCTGGATCTCGAGGACGTTCTCGCCGATGCTGGGATCGGCCCAGCCCGAGTACCAGGTCAGGGGGATGGCAACCAGGTCGTCCTCGACCAGGGCATCGGCGTATGCCGCGGTGTGCGGTGAGCCATCGGAGCGGCCGATCATGACCACCGCGTTCTCACCGTCGCCGGAGAACTCCTCGTAGTTCTCGAGGGCGGGCGGCACCTCGTAGACGTTGTCGAGGGTAACGGGCTCGATCTGGTAGCCGCCGATCCCACCGTTCTCGTTGAGGACCTCCCAGTAGACGTCCTGAGCCTCCTGGATCGGTGCGACCGTGCTGGCGAAGATGCCCGACAGGGCCGCGTTGTAGCCGATCTTGATCGTGTCCCCATCGACGCCGACGTCGACGATCACGTCGCCGGCAGGCGCCGCGGTGCCCTCGTCCTCACCCTCGGCCTCGCTCGTCGCGGCGGCCTCGGTGGTCGCGGCGGCCGCGGTGGTCTCCGTGTCCTCGCTGGTCTCCGTCGTCGCCGCCGATTCCTCGGTCGTGTCCGAGGATGCCGAGTCGTCGTCGTCACCGCACGCGGCGGCGACGAGGGCGACCGCGGCAAGCAATGCGAACGGTGTCTTCCACTTCAACATGTCGGTGGTTCCCCCTTGCTTGGTCAGTCGTTGGTAGTCGCTCGGTCGTGTCGAGTGCGCGTTGGTCAGTAGCTGAACGGCCAGCGTTTCCAGTAGTTCTTGACCCGCAGCCAGATGCCGTAGAGGCCGCGCGGCTCGAGGATCAGGAACACGACGATCAGCACGCCGAAGATCGCCACGTTCCAGTCGAAGACGTTGAGCGGCCAGCCCGGCGACTGTGAGCCCGTGGCGATGGCGCCCCGGTCACCCGACCCGCTCGTCAGGATGGCGTCGGCCGCCGCCCCAGTGACCCCCGAGCTGTCCTGCTGGCTGCTGAGCCATTCCGTCCACTGCTCGATCAGCGGAGGACCGAGCACGACGAAGACGGCGCCGAGGACGGTGCCGAGGACGGTGCCGATGCCGCCGATGAGCAGGATGGCGATGATCTCGACGGACAGGAACAGGCTCCACACCGTCGCCGGGACCTTGCCGTTGAGGGAGGCGAAACAGATCCCGGCGATCCCTGCGAAGAACGATGACGTGGCGAACGCGATGGTCTTGTACTTGAACTCGGCGACGCCCATCACCTCGGCGGCGAGGTCGCGGTCCCGGATGGCCTGGAACGCCCGTCCTGTGCGGGTGCGACCCAGGTTCAGCGTGATGATCACGAAGCCGATCGCCAGCACGAGCAGGAAGAAGTAGATCTTCACGTTCTCGTCGACCTCGAACCAGAGCCACTTCCCGTCGCTGCTCATGTCGACGAGGGGGTCGGTCTCCTTCCAGATCCGGATGTCGAAGCTCGGGAAGTCCCGCCCGAGACTGGGATCACCCGCGGCCTTGCGGCCGAGGTTGGTGTTGCCGAGGTGGATGCCGATGAAGACCAGGCCCAGGGTGACGATGGCCAGGTAGAGGCCGCCAAGCCTCACCGCGACCGGGGCTACCAGGATGCCGACGACCGCGGCGCCGATCCCCGCCCCTGGCAGCCAGATCCAGATCGGCAGTCCCAGCCCCCACACCGAGCTGGTGCCCTCGCCGCCGAGCACCGCACCGGTGTAGGCGCCCACCCCCATGAAGAAGGCGATGCCGAGGCTGACCTGGCCGGCGAGGCCGGTCAGCAGGTGCAGACCGAGCGCGGCGATGACGAAGACCAGGGTCGTGGACACCGGCCGCATCCAGTCGCTGTCGCCCAGGAACCTGATGAACGGGATCTGGTTGATGATGGGGAGACTGAAGGGCATGAGGAAGAGGGCCGCGGCGAACAGGCCCATCGCCACCTTCAGCGTCCAGCTCGGGAGGAGCTGGTTCTGCTGCTCGTAGGAGGTCTGCAGGCCTGGGCGGTACAGCATGCTCAGACCCGCCTGATCTCGGGGGTGCCGAACAGGCCATGCGGGCGGACGAGCAGTCCGACGATCATCACGATGTAGGGGACGATCACCGGGTAGCCGGGACCGAGCTGGTCGGTCAGCCCGGACGCGTACTGGCCGGCGAAGATCTCGGCGGCGCCGACGATGAGCCCGCCGACGAGCGCACCGGCCACGGAGTCCAGACCGCCGAGGATCACCGCCGGCAGCGCCCGGAAGGCGATGAACTGCGTCTCGACCTGCACCGCCCCTGTCTGGGCGACCGGTGGCTGTGTGGCGAAGATCCCGCCGATCGAGGCCAGGACCATGCCAGCCGCCCACGCGAACGCGAACACGCGGGCCACGCTGATGCCCTGGGCGAGGGCCACCTCCTGATCGTAAGCGACGGCCCGCATGGCGACGCCGGTGCGGGTCCGGAAGAACACGAACACGGCGAGGAAGCAGACGACCGCAGTGATGATGGCGGCGATGTAGGACCAGTTGACGAAGGCGTCTCCGACCGTGAACCCGCCCGTGCCCCACGGGGCATTGATGGCGCGGAAGGAGGTCTTCACGGAGTCGTTGGCGAAGGTCCGGAAGAAGGCCTCGAGCCCCAGCGTGATGACCGCGATGGAGAACAGCGGTTTGCCAATCATGGGCCTGATGGCGAGGCGCTCGATGAGCAGGCCGAGCGCGGCACCGAACGCCAGGGCGACGATCGCGCTGAGGGCCCAGGCGATCCAGTCCGGTCCGCCGATGTCCATCAGTGGGTTCCGGATGGTCGTGAGCGGAATGTGCTCGTCGGCGACCATGAAGGACAGGAAGAGCGCTCCGACCATAGCGAGGGCGCCCTGCGCGAAGTTGACGGTCTGCGTCGCCTTGAAAATCAGGACGAACCCGAGGGCGATGATGGCGTACACGGCGCCGAGGCCGAGCGACTTCATCAGGGTCTGGAAGAACAGCGCGGGGTCGTTGAACAGCTGCAACGCAAGGAACACCCCGGTCGGGACAACGACCGCGAGGAACATCAGCAGGGGGACCACGCGGGACCAGTCGACCCCGCGGCGGAGCGGAGCGCCGATCGCGGTCATGTCGAGATCGTCTCTGCGAGACCGGCGTACCGCTCCAGCAGGTTGTGCCGTTTCACGGCCTGCATCGCGGTCAGCTCGCCGTCCTCGTGCCCGAGCTCCCTGGGGAGCAGGCGGTGTCGGGTGATGCGTTCCAGTTCGGGATAGAGCTCGGTGAGCTGGCGGACCTCGTCGTCGATCAGCTCGACCAGCTCCGGCTTCTCGACCATGTCGCGGTACGTGGTCACGGACAGGTTCCGCCGCAGGGCCCACACGGACACCGCGTTGGGCTCGAGGCCGAGCAGCGCGGTGAGACCATCACGGTCGTCGGCCACCACGACGGCCTCGCGGACGTAGGCCGACGTCTTCAGCGCGTTCTCGATCTCCGACGGCGGGAGGCGAGTCCCATCGGAGAGGACGATGACGTCGCCGATGCGGTCGAACACCTGCAGGTAGTTGTCGTCGGTCATCTCGCCGAGGTCACCGGTGCGGAGCCAGCCGTCCTCGGTGAAGGCCGCGGCGGTGGCGTCGGGGCTGTTCCAGTACCCGGCGAAGTTCCCGTCGTGGCGCACCTGGATCTCGCCCGTCGTCGGATCGATGCGGACGTCGACGTCGGGGCCGGGCCGACCGGCCGTCCCGATGCGGAGCCTGCGGGGCAGGTTGGTGGTGGCGAGGCCAGCGCTCTCGGTCAGGCCGTAGAGCTCGAGCACCGGCACACCGATGCCGAGGAAGAACTCGAGCACCTCCGGAGCGATCGGCCCGCCACCGACGGCGGCGTGGCGCGCCCGCCGCAGGCCGATCCGTTGTCGGAGCGCGCGGAACACGAGGATCCACCCAAGGATGTACGCCAGCCGGGACCCGACGGTGTCCTTGCCGCCGTGGGATGCGCGGGTGCGTCCGACCCGGCGGCCCAGGCCCAGCCCGAAGCCGACGACGCGCCGCTTGAACCACGACGCGTCCCGAGCGCGGGCCAGCACGACGCCGTGCAGGCGCTCCCACACCGGCGGCACGCCGAAGAAGATGGTCGGCTGGACGTCGCGCAGGTTCGTCTCCACGGTGTCGACCGCCTCCACGAAGTGAACCACCGAGCCGCCTGCGACGAGTGACCAGGAGGAGAACACCCGCTCAGCCAGGTGGGCCAGGGGGAGGTAGGACACGACGAGGTCGCGCGGGCCCGGGGCCTTCCTGTCGGCGAACCGCTCCGGCCAGAGGACGAACTGTCGCAGCACGAAGTCCACGCTGGCGTGCGTGAGCATCACGCCCTTGGGCGGTCCCGTCGTGCCCGGCGTGTACACGAGCGCGGCCAGCTCGCCGCCACGGGCGCCGGCCATCCGGTCGCGCACCGCGTCGGGGTGCGCCGATCGGTGCGCCCGGCCCAGCTCGAGGAACGCGTCCCAGGATGTGAGCCGGTCGTCGGCGTAGCCCTCCATCCCGCGGCGCGCCACGTAGACGATCCGACGCAGGCCGGGCACCGCGGCGCGGTCGATGGCCAGCGCCTTGTCCACCTGCTCCTGGTCGTCGGCGAGGTGGACGGCGGGCTGGCAGTCAGTCACGACGTGAGTCGTTGCCGGGACGGGGTCGACCGGGTAGACGCCGACGGCGACTCCGCGCACGGCGATCGCGGCCAGCTCGAGCATCACCCACTCGGGGCGGTTCTCGGCCTGGATCGACACCCGGTCACCTGGCTCGATCCCGAGGTCGAGCAGCGCGTGCGCGGCGTCGAGCACGACGTCCCACACCTCTGCCCATGTGAGCTCCCTCCAGATGCCTCGATCCTTGGCGCGTATGGCGATCTGGCCTGGCGCCCGCTCCGCCCACTCGGCGGCACGGTCCGCGAGCGTGGATGGGCGCGCCCGTTCGGCGCTGGATCCACCCTCTGCCCCGATGCTCACGCTGACCCCCCGTCAGACCTCACCGGCCCGGCTCGCTCGTCGGGTCGCCGCGCAGAGCGCCACCGTGCTGGTCGCTGCGCTCGTCACGTCGCGACTGCCTGCCGGACGCGTCCCCAGAGGCACCCTTCCCCCATCGCCGCGCAACAGTAGCCGGATGCGGCGCCGCGACTTCCCTCTCGGTTGTCATGGTGAGAGCGACGCGGTTCAGGTCCACGCCTGATGGAAGGTTGCGCTGTCTACTGCGTCGGCGTGCCGGAACGCCTCGAGCTCGGAACGCAACGCGGCGATGTGTCGATCGGCACGAATCACCTTCCTCCGAGCGTTCGACAAAGCCACAGGCCGAGCATCGCTTTGTGCAGCATCCGACATCACCACGCGCGAGTCCCGAGGACCGAACGGTTCCAACGCCCGGAAGTCGTGCGCCACCGAACGTCGGCTGCGGAGCACCGAGCCGAAGAAGTCAGCCCTCGCCGGTCGGGACATAGGTGATGTCCTGCACCCACGCCTGGTCCGGGGCGCCCGGTTCGAAACAGCGGCCGACGAGGTCCGGGATCACATAGCTGTCGGGACCGGGGAAGGTGGTCTGGCAGCGCCGGCGCCGGCATCGACCGGCCATCCCGTGCAGGCGCATCAGGCGCCGCACCCGCTTCTCGTTGATCGTGAGCCCGGCGCGGCGCAGCTCACCGTGCATCCGCGGCACCCCGTAGTTCCCGTCGGAGGCGTCGAAGATCCCGTGCATCAACTCGACCAGTTCGGCCTCAGCGACCTGCCGCTCGGTCGGCCCGGCCGCCTCCCGCGCCTGCCAGTCGTAGAAGCCTGACGTCGACACCCCCGCCGCCGCGCAGGCTGCGCTGACCGGGAACCCGGCCGCCTGCTGGTCGTCGACACACCGAAAGCGGGTCACGGCGCCAACTCCTTCACCCAGAAGGCCATCGATCGTTTGAGCAAGTCACGCTCCATCCGCAGCTGCGTCACCTCGGCGCGCAGCTCAGCCAGCTCGGACCGCTCATCGCCGTTCAGATCGACACCGGCGCTTCGTTCCCGGCGGGCCTTCGCGACCCAGTTGCCGAGCGTGCCTTCGTTGACCCCGACCGCCCGGGCCACCTCAGCGATGCTGCGACCCTCGTCGAGCACCATCGCCACCGCGTCACGCTGGAACTCCGGCGGATACCTCGACGGGCGACCCCTCGGCCGCTTCCTGTTGGACATGGACTTCCTCCTATACGAGGTGTCCGCCCAACGGGGGGATGGTCACAGCGGGCTGGCGGGTGATGGGCTGCGGGTTCCGCGGTAGGGGCAGAGATGTCGGATGGGTTGCGGGTTAGGACAGCGTGGCGGTTGCCGATGTGACCAGGGCCGGTGGTGTCGTTGGTCGACGGAGTTGGATGAGGCGGCGGAGGTTGACGACGGCGAGCGCGAGTTCGAGGGCGACGTTGGGCCAGACGCCGAGGATGAGGTTGAAGCTGAGGAGCGCGGCGCCGGCGAGGAGGCTGATCTGGCGCAATCGGATCGTGTTGTGCTGGGCGTAGGAGACCAGCACGAGGGCGGCGCCGAGCCAGCCGATGAACTCGATCATCGCCGACTCCGGTCGCTGTCGGCGGCGGTCACACTGCTTTGGATCGGGAGGACGAACGTCCACCGGCGAGGTGCCGTCGGCGGCTGTGGTGATGGCAGATGACCGACGACGTCTTCGTCGCGATGAAGCGTCAGAGGTCCGCTGCCGGGCTCGTCGCCGGGCCTGCCGTGCATGGTCGGTGGGTTGCTGGGTCGGGCGTTCATGGGATCTGGATCCAGTTGCCGTGGAGGCCGAAGGGGACGCGATGGGGCATGCGCAGCGTCGCGGCTGGTTCGCCGGCGACGTCGGCGGCGTGCAGGATCAGCAGGTCAGTCGTCAGGTCGGTCGGGTCGTAGGTGTAGGCGAGGAGGTAGCCGTCGTCCTCGCCGTCGCTGGAACCGTTGGCCGCGAAGATGGCCTCGCCGAGGCGGCGGGCCTCGAGGTGGCGGGTGGTGACGGCGCCGGTGACGGTGTCGTAGCGGCGCAGCTGATCCCACTCCCCAACGTTGGGTGTGTCTGTGCCGATGACGTGCACGTGGCGGTGCTTGGTGCCGGTGCGGCGGTCGTCGATGCGGGGGAACTCGGCCATCAGGTCGTCGATCTGCTCGAAGATCACCAGCCCGTGGCCGAGGGCGATGCGGGCCCTGGCCATGCCGGCTTGGGCCGGGCCGCCGGGGAGTCCGAGGCCGGGGTGGGTCCAGTACGGGTAGTCGACGGTGATCGTCGTGGTGGCGTCGCCGGCCTCCTCTTCGTAGGCGTTGGCGAAGTGCCAGACCCAGAAGGCGTCGCTGTCGAACCAGTGGACACCGGAGCCGTCGCGGGCGATCACCGCGATGCGCGTGCCGCGTTCGGGACGCCAGTCGAACGTCGGTCCACCACGTTCGGACCCGGTCGGGTGGAGCATGAGCGGGCAGACGAACACGACGAGGTAACGCTCGGTGATGACGCAGTCGTGGATCAGATGGGGGGCGTCGAGGTCGATCGCCTGCTCGGGGCGGGCGGTGCCGTCAGGGGCGACGACCGACCAGGTCAGCCACGGCGGCTGCCGCCCGCAGCGGAACACCACGAGTTCGCCGGTGATCGGGTCGAGGCGAGGGTGGGCGGTCACGCCGGCTGCCAACACGCCGCCGTAGGTGTAGGGGCCGACGGTGTCGAGGGTCGGGGTCAGCTGGTAGCTCGGGTGGCTGTCGCCGAGGGCCAGGATGCGTCCGCCGTGGCTGATGACGTTGACGGACGGGGCGCCGCGCCCAGGCGGCGGCGCCGCTGGACACGGCGGGCGGAGCCGCTGTTGACGCCGGCCCACAGGGCCCGTCGCCTGCTCGTCGGCGGCCATCACCGATGTGCGCACGAAGCGGTTGGCGTAGCGGACGTCGCCGCCGTCGAACCACACGCCGTGCACCATGGCGTCACCGTCGAGCGGGAACGTGTCGCTGCCGATCGGCGTGAACCGGGGGTTGGGGCCGTTGCGCAGGTAAGCGCCGTGGAGGTCACGAGGCACCTCGCCCTGGATCACCTCGACCACCGGACTGTCGTGCTCGGCGGCCGTTGGGGCGAAGATCCCCGGCAGCGTCCGAACGGCCGAGGGGTCGAAACCTGGGGTGACAACGCCGGTCGAGATCGGGCCCTCCCGGCGCTGTGCGGTGGTCGCCCGAGATCTGGAGGTCGGCCGCGCCCAGGTCGCTGATCGAGCGCGGGATCACGGTGGCGCTCCAGTGGTGTCGGCGTCGGCTGCTCGTGGTCGGCGACGGCTTCGGGTTTCGTCAACGCCGTCGCGGACGACCGTCTGCGGCGTCGGGACCGGCCGGCACCACGGGTGACCGATGGCCAGGCCCCTCCAGTAGGAGGTGGCGATCAGCAAGCTGGTCCTCGGCCTTGTGGGCGTCCACGCTCGGCGGTGATCGTTCATCGCCGGCCACCGTGCCGAGACGCGGCGGGGTCGAGCCCGCGCTGGCGCGGGTGGGGGGCTGGTGTACGGCGGAGGGCTGATGTCGTGGGGATCGCGGTCATGGCGACCAGTGGACCCCGACCGGTCGGTTCCGGCATCGGGCAAACGCCCCTATTTCGGGTGCGGGTCAGCGGGCGTCGAGCAGGCCGTGGCGGGCGGCGAGACCGACTGCTTCGGCTCGGCCCCGTACGCCGAGTTTGGCGTAGATGCGACCGGTGTGGTGCATCACGGTCTTGGGGCTCATGAACAGCGAGGCGGCGATCTCCCGGTTGGTCAGCCCGCTCGCCATGAGCTCGAGCACCTGGCGCTCGCGCCCGGTGAGCTGCGTCGGCCCGCTCGGGGTCGGCGCCAGGGTCGGAGCGCTCGCCGGCGTTGGGGGCGACGAGCCCGCCAGCCGCTCGCCGACCTCACACGCCGCATCGAGTGCCTCCGTCCACGTCCACCTCCCGCCGTCGGCACTGGCGGCGGCGAACGCTTCGGGACCCAACGTCGTCTCGATGGTGGCCATGAACCGGTCGTATTGCCGGAGTGCGCGAGCATGGACTTCCCGCCGCAGGACGGGCAGCGTGGGCCGCACGGCGCCGTGCAGGCGGGCGGCATCCTGCGCCGCACCGATGGCGGCGGCCAACACCGCCACTGCGAAGAGGCCGAGGGCGGCGCCGTGCCAGTAACCCGCTTCACGACCACGCCGGACCGCCCGCACGAACCAGTCCATCGCGGCCGCATAGTCGCCGGCGTTGGCCGCCGTCTCGCCGAGCAGAGGAAACACCGCGGTCACCCCCGGCTCGTCGCCGATGGCCGACAAGCGGGCAAGTACCTCCTCGAGGGCGGTGCCCCGAACGGCAGGGTCGCGTCCTAGGCCTCCGTTGACCACGAAGGCCTGGAGCGCTTTCGCGGCGATGCGCTGGTTGCCGCCGCGATCCGCGGTCCGCATCGCCTCGCGGGCGAGTTCGGCGGCGACACCCGGCTCGCCACGCTGCTGGGCAATCAGCGCCCGACGGTGGAGCACCTCGGCCCGCCACCAGTCGCGCTGACCCGGCGGGCAGTGCGCCAGCGCGTCGTCGGTGACGCGCCACGCCCGGTCGGGGCCCTCGAGCATCCGCAGGGCGTAGGACACGTGCTCGCACGCCCGTAGCCAGGCCAGGCGGTGTTCGTCGACGTCCAACACGGCCCGAGCGGCCTCGAGGTCGTCGATCACGTTGCGCACCTGCGCGTCCTCGAGCACACCGGTGCCGTCGTCGACGGTGAGACGCGCCGACCAGCCCGTTGCCTGGGCGCGCAAGGCCCCGTCACCTGCTTCGGGTAGCGACGACGCAAGGTCAAGCCATTGCCGGCCCTCAGCGAAGCGGACGCGGTGCAGCCAGTACGGCCCGAGCGCCACCGCCATGCTCAGGGCGTCAGCGTGCCGGCCGACGGCGGCGAGATGTCCATAGGCAAGTCTCAGCTCGGGAAGGCTCGAGTTGACGCGCTCCAGCCACCTGAGCTCGTCGCGACCGTTCAACCCGGCGCCCGCCGCCCGGGCCTCGCCGAGAAAGACTTCGGCGTGGCGGCCGGCAATCGCGTCGCGCTCGCCCGCCTCGTCGAGTCGATCGCCGGCGAACAAGCGCACGGTGTGGGGCAACACGAAGCGCGGGTCACCGTCGACGTCGCTCTCGGCCGGGTCCACAAGGTGCAGGTCGACCAGATCCGAGACCGCCTCGAACACGTCATCGGTGGCCGGCCCGTCGTCGCCGTCGCTGACCACGACACTGGCCGAGGCCAATGACCACGAACCGGCGAACACGCTGAGGCGGCGAAGCACCCGGCCCGTCGCCGACGCGAGCAGGTCGTAGCTCCACGCGATGGTGCCGTAGAGGTCGCGACGATTCGGGTCGCGGTCAACGGTGCCATGCCCGAGCAGCCGCCACGCGGCATCGGCCGTGCCGACTCGTTCGCGCATCGCGTCGGGCGTCAACATCCGACTGCGGGCAGCGGCCAGCTCGATCGCCAGCGGCAGGCCGTCGAGGAGGCGGCACAGCTCGGCGATGACCCGCAGGCGTTCGGGCCCAAGCGTCAGGTCCGGAGCCACCGCACGGGCGCGCTCGCAGAACAACGCGACCGCCGGCGAGGCCGACACCGAGGCGTCGACGGAAGCGGCACCCTCGGGCACGGCGAGGCCGCGCAGCGGCATGACCCGCTCGCCGCTCAAGTGCAGGCGACGACGGCTCGACACCAGCACCACCAAACCGGGGCATCGCGTCGACAGCGCCGCCACGACCGGGGCGGCCGGCGCCACGTGCTCGAAATTGTCCAACACGACCAGCATCCGACGCCCCGACAGAGCCGTGCACAGCACCTCGACCACCGCCGATCCCGAAGGCGTCGCCACGCCGAGGGCCCGCGCCACTTCTCCCGCGACGAGGGCCGGGTCCTCAACGGCGGACAGGCCGACGAACGCCGCCCCGTCGGCGAAACGTCCACCAAGCTCGTGCGCCACCTCGATCACGACGCGGGTCTTGCCGCATCCACCGGCGCCGGTCACCGTCACCAAGCGGGCGCCGGCGCCGACGACGAGCTCCACCAGCGCCGCCACCTCATCGCGGCGGCCGACCAGCTCAGTAAGTGGCTGCGGGATCGAGGCGAGATGCAGGAACCGAGCTTCGCGCGGCCCACACCCGACAACAGGCTGATCCCTCACGGGCGGGCACAACCGCCCGCCGGCACCTTCAGGACAGCGAGATCTCTCCTTACCGCCGCAGCTCGTTCAGCGCATCACCGTGGAGGGTGTCAACGACGATCGACATACCAGGCCCGAAGTGGCCACCTTCCCGACCGAAGCCTCCGTCATCAGACCCGTCGACGCCGTGCTCGCTGACATCCACGACGAATGCAAGCCGGTCACCGCCGCCATCTATCTGAAGGCCCGACGGCCAAGCTCTACCCCGACCGCGAGACTGTCGACGTCGCCGAGCTCACGCCGGCGACCGACAGCGAGGAACACCTCAAAGACCACCACCCGGCGGGGCCCGACCCGCACTGACGGCACAGCCTCATCACCATCCGGGATCCCGACACGCGGCTGGTCACCGCCTCCGATAGGTACCGTCGACCGCCTATGGCGAGGACGATCTGGAGCGGCACCATCTCGTTCAGGCAGACGAACAATTTTCGCTCCAAGACTCGAGCTCCTGCGAGCGTGCGTAGGAGCTCAGCTGGCGCGAGCGGTTCGCGGCCGCCGCCCGCTCGGAGGCATCCCCTACCGGCATACCTGTGGAGCGGTGAGCCGTCAACCGGTGTGTCTGGCTCCGGCGAGGCATGGTCCGGGCCGGGGGGCCCGGAGTACGGGCGCGACAAGGTCGACGTTGACGACGTTCGCCGACGTGGGCCAGTCAGCTGGTTGGTCCTTGGTTGTTGCGTCGAGCCGAGGGTCAAGGCCGGGCGTAGGCCGCCCGGAGGGCTTGGCCTTGACGCCGGCGGTGGTGGAGCCCGGAGCTGAGGACAATGGTTCCGGCCCCGCCCGTCGGGCGGGGGCCTACCTGCCGTCGGGGTCCGTGGATGGTCGTGGGCACTGTGGGTGGACTGGCTTCGTTCCTCGCTGGAGCGAGGTCGGGCAACCCGATCGGGTCGGGTGCCTGGGGCATACCTTCGTCACGCCCGCACGGTTGGGGTGAGCATGAAGCCGTCCGGTCACGGCCAGACGAGCTCAAGCACTTAGCCGACCACGCCGCCGGAGCGGGCGGTCATGCCGATAACGAGCTGCGTCTGGTCGTGCCCCCGACCTCACGCCGCGTCTGGGGTGGCGAGACAGCGGATGTGGCCGTCGCGCAGCCCGTAGTAGACGAGCGTGAGGAGATGTCTGGCCGCGGCGACGCGGCCGATGTTGAGACCGCGGCGGGCACCGACGCGGGCCTTGACCGAGGCGACACGCCGGTCACGGGCGGCACCTGAGACCGCTTCGATCGCCGCCCAGCGCAGCAGCCGTGACCCTTGCTTGGTGATGTGGCCGCGTCGGGTGTGGGCGTCGGACTCGCGCAGCCGCGGGGTCAGCCCGGCCCATGAACACAGATGCCGGGCGTCGGGGAACCGGTGGATGTCACCGATCTCAGCGACGAACACGGCGCCCAGGACGCGGCCGACACCGGCGATCTGCTGGATCGCCTCATAGCCGGGATGACCCTTGAGGCGCATGTGGATGCGCGTGTCGCACTGCACGATCTCGCGGGCGTTGAGCTCAATCAGCTCGCGCAGCGACTCGATCCGGTTGAGGTAGGCGTCGCCGAGCTGCAACTCGTCGAGCCAGCGCTGCCCACCGGACCACCAGATCCCCTTCGTCTCCGGGATCACGCCTTCCTTGCCCAGCACCTGATGCACCTGGCACTTCAAACCGGTCTGCAGGCGGGTCAGCTTGTGGCGGTAGCGGACCTCCTCGCGCAGCTCACGCACCTCCGGCGGCGCCACCCACGCCTCCGGCAGCCGCCCCATCCGCAACAGATCGGCCAGCAGGGTGGCGTCGCGGATGTCGTTCTTCACTCGTCGGTTGGCGTAGCCGGCGATCCCCAACGGATGGGCCAGATGCAGCCGGCCGCCGCACTCGGCGATCACGTCAGCGGCCCAGTACCAGCCCCAGCACGCCTCCATCGCCACCTCCGCCGCCGGGCCAGCGGCAGTGACCTCACGGGCCAAGTTGACGGCGCTGTTGTCGATCCTGCTCCACGACACACGGTTGCCGTCATCGTCCAACACGACGATCACCGACCGTTGCCGGTGCAGGTCGATCCCTACGTACGATCCCATGGTGAGCCTCCTCGCTCGATGGGTTTGATTCAGCAACCCCGAGTCTCATCCGAGCTCGAGGACCGAACCAGAGCGAGGAGGCTCAGCGCCGACCAGCTCCACATGGCATCACTTCAGGGATGCCGTCTGCGGGTTGCCCGGACGGGTTTGCGGATGCGCGGTATCGGCATCGTCGGGAGACGGATGAGGCATCCACGTACGGCGCTTCCTGGATGCGCTCGGCCGCCGTCAGACGAGCAGTACCGGACGTTCTTCTCGGACCCCTCGTGCGCGTCCGCGTCCGGCAGCTCGAGGACGTTTCTCGCCTGCTCGGGCCGCGCGTTCGAGTAGGGACGGCCGCGTTGCGTTCCGAGCACTTCCGGCCGGAACCATCGCGACCGTGTTGGTGCCTGTCGGTGCGGTTTCGACGAGCCAGCGCCGGCGGGAGCAGTCTCGGAAGCCGTCGAGGTCGCGGGAGCGACTAACATTGGTCTGTCGGTGCCTGCGATCGGCACCGCTTCGGTCGAGAGGGACGAGTCGAAGAGGAGGCGCTGTGGGTGCCGAGAGTGCCGAGAGGGAGCCCGCGCCGAAGCCGCCAACGCGGCGAAGGACGCTACTCCAACGCAAGCTCGTCGTCGGGCCGGCTGATGATGGCTTCGAGCAAGAGGCTGATCGCGTGGCCAATGCTGTGATGCGTGAGCTGGCGACGGGCCTGGCACCCGAACAGTCCGACCTTCTTGCCAACGCTGGCGCGACCCGCATCCAACCGCGACGTTCGCCTGACGCGATCGGGGTGGACGGCGGCGAGGTGGACAGTGCGACGGCGTCCGCGATCGGAGTCGCGGCCGGACGAGGTGCGGCACTCGACCCGACCCTGCGGCGGAAGCTGGAGCACGGATTCGGCGCCGACTTCTCGGCCGTGAGGGTCCACACCGACGCCCGTGCGGACGCCATCAGCGATCAGTTGCAGGCGCACGCCTTCACCGCCGGTCGGGATGTGTTCTTCTCGGATGGCGCGTACGCGCCGTCCACGCCAAGCGGTCAGCGTGTCTTGGCCCACGAGCTCGTCCACGTCATTCAGCAGGGCCACGCCCCGGTCGTAAACCGGAGCGCTTCGATTCCACGTGCGGTCCACACTGAGACGCCCGAAGTCACGCACACCGGCACGGGCGACGGTCGGTCGACGATCAGGCTGCAGGTTTCGTCGGACGACATCGGTGCCGGGGCCACGGGCGGAGTCGAGGACCGCTACACCCACTTCAAGGCGCCGGCGACGAAGCTCCTCGGCTCGACAAGGATCCAGGCCGCGACGTCGAGCGCCGGCGTGGTCGCCGCACCGCCGATTCGGCGAGCGGGGGGGCGCATCCGGCGCACGGACGACGGTGTGCAGCGGTCGCCCAGGGTCGGCAATCCGGTCGAGTCATCCCTCGCGTCCGGCCAGCCGAACGCGATCGGCTCGGGCAATCGCATCCGGCGCAGCACGTACGCGACGAACGGACTCGTGGATGCGACGCCGTCCTCGCGAGTGATGCAGCGGAAGGCCGACTCGATCGTGCGACGCAAGTTCAAAGACTTGCCCGAGAAGGGTCTTAAGCAGGAGGCGAAAGAGCGGATCGGCGAAAAGACACAAAAGAGCCTGCAGGGCTACAACAGCACGCCGGCGTGGGAAATGCTCGGGGGGACGGCCCTGGAGGAGCAGCTCGACGACGACCAGAAGAAGCTGAAGTATATCGAGGCCTTGCTCGGCGACGAGGATCTCTATCGCGACGGCGACAACGAGGACGAGGAGAAGCTTCGGATCAAATTCGTCCAGGAGGTCATCGACGAGGCGGGACAACACACCAAGGCATTGGTGACGTGGCGCAAGGAGGCGGCCGCCGCAGCGGAGGAAGCGAAACCGCTCAAGGACAAGTATCACGTCGGCCTCAAAGCCGACATCGAGGAGTACCAGAAGCTGGTGGGCGACGCCGAAGGGTTGGAAGACGTGAGCGACGAGTCGGTCGCCGCCATCGTCAAGCTGTATAAGCCGGGGACGGGCGATGCCTGGACCGCTGAGCTGAACCTCCGCAACCTGGAGAAGAAGAATCTCACCGGCGATGGCGGCTGGATCGCAGATGCCCTGCGCGAGCACATCCGCCTGCCTCAGGTCGTCAACGCGCTTCACTTGATTGGCAATGCGAAGAGACCCGACCAACTGAGTCAGGACACCATGATCCGGATCATCGCCGAGCTCAAAGCGGCGAACGTGGCGAATGATGTATCGCAATACTTCGGCAGGCAGGTCGACAAGCGTGCAGCGGGTGAGTCCTCGGCCTCGGTGAAGGCGGAGGCAGAAGCGATACGCGCGACGCGGGACACGATGGTTCGGAACGCGCTTTCGCTGCTCGGTAAGGGTGAGACCTGGGCCGAGCTGTCAACCGACATCGACAGGTGGTGGAAAGCCCTCGAGATAACGGCCAAGAAGGATGAGGCAACTTTCAATGCGCCATACATGAATAGGCAGATGACCGTGCGCGCTGTCGCCAAGAACAGCGCGGCGCAGGGGGGCATGTTCAAGGCGTCGATCATGAAGGGCGAGTCCAAGACTACGACCGGGGATGCGGACATGAGCCTTGAGCGCGATCGTGAATCGATCCTGAAACGGACAAATCCGGAGAATTGGTCCGGCGAGACGAGCGACCTCGCGGCGAAACAGAAGACCGGGTTGTATGAGTTGTCGGCTTCGCTGCTCGACCCGTCGCGAAAGGACATTCTCTCCCAAATGAAGTTCTATAAAGCGCCGGAAGCAGTGGTCTTCGCGCCGGCGGCGCATCCGCTCGATCAGCAGATCTTCGCCGCGATCTCGACGCTGGCCGACGCCGACCAGCCGACGTTGCGCAAGATCAGCAGCAAGATGACGAGGATCATCATGGCTCAGTCCACTGACATGGGCACCAAATATGTCGACTTTTCGCCGGGCAACACCGGAACCGATATTCGCTACGGCGAGTCCGGAACGCTGATCCGGCACGCCGCCGGGACGGGGAAGGCCGCGCGATCTCACGAGCTCGAAGAGCGCCGGCTGAACGCACTCATGTACTGGAGAATCCTCAAGGACAGCAAGCAGCTGGTCAACGAAGTCGTAGTCGAATACCGGCAACACGCCTCGGGGCTGTTCCCACTCTTCGCCAAAGTCGATCACAACCAGAAGCGCTTCTACATCCTTAAGAAGTCCAACTTCGAGCCGACGAAGGCGTACATCGACAACGAGGGCACAGTGCACGACGCGTAACAACGGGCTGCTGAACTACGACCAGATCGTCGCAGCGGCAGATCGCACGGGACGGTCGGCTCCGAGAGTGCTTCCCTGACGACAAAGCCTCGCCAAGACCACAGTCGAGATGCTGCGCCGGTGTCGCGCAGCCCACAGAATCACCGGCCCGGCGGTGTCCTCTGGCAACGCCAGCACAGCGACTCTCCAGCACGGAGATCGTGACGGTCGAAGCGCCGCAACGGCGCCAGCGACGCACCCGAGGATCACATCGCTCCACGCGGCAGGACGGCTGACTCGAACCGACTCCGGAGCGCGGCTCTGCCGTCCGCTCCGAGCTTGCGGTAGACGTTGGAGAGATGGAACTCGATTGCGTCGCGGCTGACGAAGAGCTCGGCGGCGATCTCGCGGTTGCCGAGGCCGCGGGCGGCGAGGCTAGCGACCCGTTCCTCTGTGGGTGTCAGTGCGCCAGCCTGGTGAGTGGCCGGCTTCAGGCGTCGGCCGAACGTGGCGAGCTCGGCAGCGGGCCTGGCTCGCCGCGAGCCCGGCCCGCTGCGCCCCGGTCATGCGCTTCCCGTGCGAGGTGTCCAGCCGATCGGCGATCGCTGCCCGCTCGAGTCAAACGCGCAGAGGTCGATCAGGACGTTGACGAACTCGGCTCCGAAGGGGTGGTGTCGCAGGGCATCGGCGAGGACGTCGAGCAGGCGGGCGGCTCGCGGAGGGCCGGTCGCGGCGCAGAGTCGTGCTTCGATTCGTGACACGAACGCCGCATCACGCACGGTGCCGACCTCCTCGGCCACCTGCCGGAACGTCGTGCCGAGCTGCCTCGACACCCTGTCCGAGTAGGACGGAGATAGCGCTCACGTCAACCGTCCTGGAAACGCCGGCTACATCACCGCCGCCCGTCGGCGACTCGCGCTGTCACGCTCTGGTCCGGCAGACTCATGTGGCCACCCGAGCCGGTCGATCAGGTCGTCGGCCGCGCTCTCCACCATCGGGAACTGGGGCGCCTGCTAGACACATGCATCGTGACCGAGGCACCGAACGTGCGACCGCCGCTGCCCTCGTGGCGGTTCACCTGGGTGACGTTGCTGAGCCTGGTGGTCATCAACGCAGTTGCGGTGCTCACCGCATTCGGCGCGGACATGATCCGCTGTAACGACGGCTGGACGAACCTGCGCGGTTGGCTCGTTCCGAGAGCCGTTCTCTCCATCGTGGGCGTGTGCGTCGTAATCGGAGGCGGTGTCTGTGTCATCGCCGACGACCGGGATCGCCGCATGCTCGCAGTTCTCGCCATGGTCGCAGCGATCGCAGTAACGGTTGTCGCACTTGTCAGCGTCTACCTGATCCTGCGCAGCAGGCCATTTGGCACATGTGTGGACTAGACATTGGGCAATCGTCGCCTGCGCCGGGTCATGCGAGAGGCAGTTTCGCCTGGCTACAGGGTCCAAGTTTCACGACCCTGGCTCCATCGAGCCCGCCAACACCTTGCTGCTTGACATAGGACACTTCTATGCATCGTCTCGGCGCGGCCAGCACATGGGCGACGGCCGCGACTGGCCTCGACGCGCCCCGCTCATTCAGTTCGGGATCGTAGGCTCACGCCGCTCCCAGATGCGACGCCCTACGGCACGGACCACCGGGTCCTGCCTCCTACTCGTCGGCGGGATGGCCCGGCACGCCCTGCTCGTCAGGGTGGATCGTCTGAGGGTCAGGTGAGTCGGGCGCGTCGCTGTCGCCGGGCGACGCGAAGCCGGCGGTTCGGTCGGTGCGCCCGGGGTCGTGGTCTGGAGGGTAATCGGACGAGTTGCTCACGTCGCTCCTCTATCCAAGAACCACAACATCCGAACCGCCCGCCGGTCGCCCCGCCGACAGTATTCGCCGTGGACGACAGCCAGTGCCGGCGTCCGTCGAGCCGACCCAGCCATGACCTAGCGAGCTTGTGTCCGTCGAGGTGCGGCACCGCTTCTGCTCGGGACGCAGCGATAGATGAGCCGATTCGTGGATGCGTCCGACAAGGCCCGCGGTTGCGACGACCCGGCTGAGACTCGCTTGCCGAACAGCGGTAGTGGCTCGCGCATCGACCAGCCCCGCGTGCATCGACGCCATGAGCCGAACCGCGCTCAGATCGTCTCGGAGGCAATCGCGATCGGCACAGAACGCGCACCGCCAGGGGTATCCCATACCACCGGGGATAACACCGAGTCGCCGCGTCCGAGAACATCCCATGTGTGGGAACCCCGCCGGCTCGGGCTGAGGCAACCATGTGGTTCGTCAAGTACCGGAGCACGAGCTGGGAGGTTCCCGATGACGATGGTATGTGGGTTGGATCTGCACCGACGGCAGATCACGTTCGACGCTCAGGACCTGGAGTCAGGGCAGGTGTGGACCGGTCGGGTGTGGCAGCCCGATCGGGAGCGGTTCCGGCGCTGGCTGCGCGACGACGTCACCGAACGCGCCCACGGTGGGCCGGTCAAGGTCGCCGTCGAGGGTTGCACCGGTTGGCGTTACGTCGTCGAGGAGGTGGTGGCAGCGGGGTTCGAGGCGCACTTGGCGGAGCCGGCCGACACGCAGGCGGCGCGTGGTCGCAAGCGGCGCGCCAAGACCGACCGCAGCGACTGTCGCCTGTTGCGCGAGCTGCTGGCCGACGGTCGGTTGCCGGCGTCGTGGATCGCGCCGACGATCGTGTTGGAGTGGCGCGAGCGGGCGCGGTTGTACAAGACGTTGGTCGATCAGCGCTCGACGTGGGTGCAGCGGATCCACGCCGAGCTCTACCAGCACGGGGTGCCGTTGCCGGAGACGTCGATCCGCTGGGCCAAGACACGCGAGCTGCTCGAAGACGATGGGCTCGAGATCAGCCCGGCCGGCCGGCAACGGGTGCTCACGGCGTATCGGATGATCGACGCCATCACCGTCGAGTCGCGGCCGTTGAAGGCCGACCTGCAACGCTTCGGCCGACATCAACCCGGTTGCCGGGCGCTGGTCGAGCACCAGTACGGGATCGGCGGGCTGTTGGCGGTGGTGATGTGGTCCGAGCTCGGCGACTGCCAACGCTTCGCCCGCTCCGAACAGGTGGTGCGACATTCCGGGCTCGACGTGACCGTCGACCAGTCAGACCTTCGACGCGCCGACGGGTTCATCTCTCGGCAAGGACCACAGACGTTGCGCTGGGCGCTCTACGAAGCAGCGAAGAACGCATCGCATCAACGCAGCCCCGATCACGACTACTACGCCGACGTCAAGGATCACCTCAACGGCAAGCTGGCCACCATCTCGACGGCCCGCAAGCTCGCCCGACGCTGCTTCCACGTGCTCCGCGGGTCGACCCCGACGCGGTCTACGCGACACCCTGACCATTCTGTCGAGGTTGCTGGTCGGCACCGCCCACCTCCACATCACGGGTCGTCTCGCGGTCAGCTCCCGCAACCGGCGTGTCCGCCAGCATCCGTGCTGGACGGCCTTCGAACATTGACGCGACCGCGGACCCACCATCGTGGGAGACACCCAATCAGAGATGTTGTCGCCGACGACGAGTTCATCGAGCACCCAGGTAACGCAGGGCGCACCCACACCACCATCACGCCTCGGCCCATCGCCAGCATGCACCGGCCCTCGGGTTGGTCAAGGTCATACGTCCTCGCTTCGCTGCGGGCGCTCCACCTTGACCAACACCTGCGGCCCGAAACTGACCACCAAGAGGGCCTTGACCCCTCCAGTCCGAACAGGTAACGCCGGCTCGGTGGCACGGTCGGAGCGTCACTCTGGCGCCGACTGCCGCAGGCGCGAGCGCAACAGGACGGGTCGGGCGCAACGCGTTGTAGCGCTCCCGCGGTGGCGCGAGGGCCTCGCGCTCTTCCACGCTCGGCAAGCCGGCGGCGCGGCACAGAACGGCGCCGCGCCCGTCCCGGAGCACGTCTGGCTCGTGGAGCGCCGTGAGAGGCAGCGTGAGTGGGCGTGACCCCCGTATCAGTTTGAGAGCGACCGCGGTGTGTAACGGCTGCCTGGGCGGGGGTACGAGCGGATGGCCCAGGGCCGACAGAGGAGCAGCCGGCATGGTGGTGGGTGGATGGCCGGCCCTGGGCGCTGAGGGTTCGCGGGTCATTGACAGGCGGGTGATATCGGACGCCCATGATGGATGGGTACCCCGACGCCTTGAGCCCGCCGCCCGCCGGCTCGGCGTCGTCGCCCCCGCTGAGCCGAGGACGTGTGTCCAACCACGTCCTCGGCGGGCGGAGGTCGGTGTCGGTGCAGCAGGGGCGTCGCCGTCGCTGCGGGCTCCCATCCCTCGGGACCCACGCGGCAGGGGCCGGGTATCCCGCCCGGCGAGATTCGGTTCTCGACCCCACTCGCGTACACGCTGCAACCAAGGGAGATGGTGTGATCGCAGTGGTGGGGGCGACCCGGGCGGGAGATTGGGCCGCCCCACGCCACTGTGCCGTCACGGAGGTGTCTGCGCGTCCCTGTTCCGCAGGGCGGCGATGGTGGAGGCGACCGGGTGCGGGTCGTCGCCGTCGGCGTTCGCGACGATCCACAGCAACGAGCGTCTCGACAGGCGGCGGGTGTCCCGCCACTCGTCCACGATCAGCGGATTCAGCTCCACGACGAGCCTCCCTCGACGAGCCGGATGCCAGTCGCGTCCGGGGTCCGGGGGCGCTCTCGTTCTCATCATGCGCCTCGTCGTCGCGCCCGTCCAGGGGACGCCCCGTCGCCGCCGTCCCCTGCCCGCTGCTGCGCTTCATACAAACGCCGACGACGGCGTGCTGCACTACGACTGGTACCTCAGCGACGACGGCACCCGCTGCGTCGTGCGCGAGACGTACGCCGATTCGGGGGCCGTGCTCGCCCACCTTCCGCTCGTCAGCGAGCAGCTAGCCAAGATCGGCGAGCTCTGCGGTGCCGCCGAAGGCGGCATCCTCGGTGTCGCATCCCCTGAGCTGCGGGCGATGATCGATGCCACCGGAGCGCATCTTTGCCATCACCTCCAGAGCAAGTAGGACCGACCAAGGCGTCGTCTGCGGCGGACGCGTCCGAATAGCACGATTGCTGGCGGAATTCCATCTGTCCTCAATCGCCCGGCTGGCGGCGCGTTGTCCTCGTTGCCCGGCGCTCAGCACACGCGAACCTCGACGTAGGGTGAGACGGTGTTGGACGTGGGCTTCTACACCGTTCCTGGACCGTTCACGGAGCTGACGACGGATCAGATGAAGATGGTCGCCCGGCTGGCGCCGGATCCGCAAGGCCTCTGCCGCGCCGCGCAGGGACTCGTGGTCGCTCCCCCGGATGCCGCGCGTGCCGGCCTGCCCGATCAGCGCATGGCCGAACGCAACACTCGACCCGCCAGCCTCCTGCTGGAGCGACTGCTCGAGCTTGACGGAGATGCCGAGCTGGACCAACCACGACCCGTCGCGCAGCGCGTCGTCGGCACCTGCCGCCATTTCGCCGTCCTGGCCACCGCCTTCCTCCGCGCGAGCGACGTTCCAGCGCGAGGCCGATGCGGGTTCGCGACCTACTTCATCCCACCCAAGAAGGTGGACCACTGGATCGTCGAGTACTGGTCCAGCGAGGAACGACGATGGATCCGCATCGACCCGGAGTACGTCGATCGGGAAACGCCTGGTGGTGCCCGAGCCGACGACCTGCGTCCGGGCGAGTTCCTCACCGCTGGCGAGGCCTGGCAGTTGCTCCGTTCCGGTCAGGAGGACCCGGCCGACTTTGGTGTGTTCGGCACCGACAACTGGGGGCCCGGTGAGGTCCGCGGCAACGCGATGCGAGACCTCGCCAGCCTCGTCGGCAAGGTCGAGATGCTGCCGTGGGATGTGTGGGGGCCGATGGAGGCCTCCTACGACGGCAAGACGGGAGACGACTTCGATCTGCTCATCGACCACCTCGCGGTCGCCTGCCATTCGCACGACGAGCCCGAGCTCGAGCGGATCTACGAGCAGCTCAGCGTGCCAACTGTGCTGATCTGCTGAACCCGCGCTGGCGTAGGCGATCGCACCACGCATGCCGTTTCGCTCCGCGCGCAGCTGACACCGGGCACGCTCAACGACACGCGCGAGGTAGCCGATGACGCCGAGGAATGACGCGGTCGACCGCGCCCTCGAACGCCGGGTCGTCCGTCAGCGGGTGCGCCGGCGAGGGGTGGCTGACCACGATCCAGGGTTCCGCCCGGTGAGTCACACATCGAGACGGCCGTCGCCGTGCTCGTTCCAGTCCAGTGGGAGCGTCGCGTCGCGCCACGATGACGGAGGGGTCCAGTTCGCCCACTGCTCGTCCCATCGGCGCTGTCGGGTGGCGAGCTCGGCGACCAGCTCCTCGCCGGCACGCACGACGCGCTCGGCGACGTCGGTGCTGATGTAGCCCTCCGCCACCCGTTGCGGTATCAGCTCGAGGTCCTTGACCCGCCAGGATCCGTCGGGGAACACGACGATGTCGAGCTCGAAGTCCTGCGTGTCGTACCCGGCCGCCGTCCGCCGCAGCGGCGCTTGGAAGTTGACGTACCAGCACAGGAACGTGCGGTCGGGTCCGTGCCAGTAGTGCCACACCGCGTACGGATCACCGGGGTGTTGCACCATCAGGCAGCCGTGCCCCTCCCAGCGCACCCGGTCGCGCCACGGGTGCGCCCCGGTCGCGGTCGGCCATCGCCCATCGACGAACCCGAACTCGGCACCTGTGCCGACGTAGGTCACCAGGAGGTCATCGCTGTCGTGCACCACATGCACCGGATAGGCGAACCAGACACGCGCCGCCGGATCCTCCCGACCGTCGAAGTCCAGGCCGATCACCTCACGCCGAACGACGACCTCGCCCGTGTCCCACGTCGACCCCACCTTCCAACGATGACAGGACGGCTCCCGGACCGTGGCGACATTCGATCAGACCACTCGAGCAGGCGCGGCTGTGGTAGGTGTCGGGCGATGAGCCCACCGGTGCTGCTGATCCACGGCGGGCTCGGTGAGCGCATGGACGCCGAGCGGTTCTGGATCCGGCCCGGTGTGCTTGCCGGACTGGTCGCGGCCGGGCTCGAAGCGCGCGCTCCGCACCGGGACACGAGCCCGTCGTCGTGGGCAGCGGCCGCGAGTGCCATCGCCCTCGCGATGAGCGATCCGACGTCGGTGGTCGCCGGCTCCAACGGCGTGTCCGTCGCGGTCCGGCTGGCGCTCGATCATCGGCCGCTCGTGGCCCGCCTCGTACTGGTCTGGCCAGCCACGTGCGGAGATCCCCTCGTCGACCGTCACGTGCCACCGCAGGCTGCGCACCTGTTGGCTGGGGAGACGTTGCGTGGCGTAGGCGATCACGAGCTCGCCCGGCTCGACGTACCGATGGCGGTCATGGCGTCGGATCCACCCAACCCCGTCCACGACAACCGGACCGTCGAGCGACTTGTCGACCCTCGTGCCGCGTGCGATCCGCTTGCAGTTCGCCTGCCCGGAGTCGCCGCGCCATGAGTTCCTCACCATCTGACGCCTTCGTCGACGTACTCGTCGGGCAGCTCCGCGAGCCCTCGCGGTAAACCCCACTCGGCCAACTCCATCGGGACGCTCGCCACATGTGCAGTCCGCCGGCGAAACGAGTTCGGACTCAGAGCCGGCCCGACGCACCCGTCGCACTGAACGGCATGAGGTGACCGTCCGTCCGCGTTGACCACCGACGAGACGTCTACCGGTCCTGAGGCGCCACTCGACGCGCGCCCGATATCGGCGGCGATAACACCGGGCGCGAACCGTCCGACAACGCCGGTTGGATCGCGGTGCTACCGAACTTCCGGCGTCGTCGTTGGTCATCGGCACGGTCTTGCTGCAGGATGCCGAACGGCAGCTCGGGCGCGCCAGCAACCTCGACTGCCGACCACACCAGCTGGCAGGTCACGAGCACGGAACAGCCCGTCGGTGCGCTCGCGATTGTGAGCACCGGGCGTCGACTCCTTCGCGACTCGCCATCGAGCCGGCGGTAGCGGACGCGGTGGCATGGGATATTCGGCGTTGTTATCGGCTACACGTCCGGCTGACGTTCGGTGTTCGAAGAAGTGTGGTCTGGACTCATCTCGGCGACGTCGGCCGACGGGTCGAGCCTCGTTCCTCGGCGGAGGCAGGTAGCGCCGGACACCTCGTGGGCGAGCGTTCTGTACGTGTGCGGCTGTCGGCGCCCAAGGATCGGCCACGAGGCGAAGTTGCCAGGCCCTCCTGTCGTTGCGCGCTCGCCCAAGCACCCCGATCCGCGCTGTGTCCGTTCCCGGGCCGCCCATCTCGGCCGCGCTGACGGCCGCTCGTGTGGCGAGCCTCGGGGCCGCGACCGACGCGGTGTCGTCCGGTCATCGCCGCTCAATCGGGCGGTTCATCTCTGCCTGCGGGGAGCTCCAGCGATGGTCAGTGGGCGGCAGCGAGTGTCCAGATTCCTGGGATGCCCTTGAGCTCGTGGTTGCCTCGATCTGAGAACTGGTGGTTTGAGCCGACGACGAGGCTGGGGACGGTGCTGGTCACCCAGATCTCGCCGTCGAAGGCTGCGTTCATGACGCGTGCCGCCATGTTGACGGCGATCCCTCCGATGTCACCCTGGCGCCGTTCGATCTCGCCGGTATGGATACCGGCGCGGATGCGCAGGCCGACTCCTTCCAGGTTCGTCGCAATCGTCTTGGCACAGTCGATCGCTCGGCCTGGCCCATCGAAGGTGGCAAGGATGCCGTCTCCTGTCGACTTGACGAGTTGCCCGCGGTAGTGCGCGACGGCGCGTCGACAGACGTCGTCGTGCCGGTCGAGGAGGTTCTTCCAGCGGGCGTCGCCGAGGCGGCTGGCCATCGCCGTGGACCCGACGACGTCGGTGAACAAGACCGTGGACAGCACACGCTCGACGGGCGCGAACTCCTGCGCGGCGTGCCCGGTCAACCACGTCTCGATCGCCGTGACCGCGGCCTCGTCTCCTCCGGGTTCGAAGCTGCCGTGGCCCATGTCGACAGCGACCAGTTCGGCGTCGGGGATCCGGTCCCTGAAGAGCTCGGCGAAGAAGAATGGGATGATCTGATCGCGGGTGCCGTGAACCACGAGCGTCGGAGCTTGAACCAGCGGAAGGACTGGGCGGACGTCAATGCGGAAGTTGCTTTCCATGTACTGCACGATTCCTGCTGGTGTGCACGCGGAGCGTTCGAAGCGCGCCGCCGCATCGACGTCGGTGACGCCCTCGACCCACATCGACAAGGCTCGCCCCGTACCCCAGTCGCGGCGAAGTCGTTCGAGCATCATGTCGGCGGCGCGACGGCCGGAGGCAGGCTTCGGATGGTCGCGACAGAGCGGACCGTACGAGTACGCGTTGTAGAGCACAAGCCGCTCGACGCGTTCGGGATGCAAGGCGGCGAACAGCGCGGCCAGCGTCCCACCCTCCGAATGGCCGAGCACCACCGCCCGGGCGACGCCCGCGGCATCCATCACCGCCCGGAGATCGTCGATGCGAGCCTCGGGTGTGCCGGTGCCCAGATGTCGATCAGACAGTCCGGTGCCGCGCTTGTCGAACTTGAGGAATCGACAGAACGATGCGAAGCGCTCCATCCAGTGGCGCATGCCCTCGTTCTCCCACGCCATTTCGAGATGTGACACGGTACCGGGCAAGTACACGACGTCGAGTTCCCCGCCGCCAAAGCGTTGGTAGGCGATACTCAACCCGTCAACGGTCGTCGCGTACTCGATCGCTGGACACTCCACGGCCGACCCCCTCGCCCACCGTGACCCTAACCAGTTCTGCTCCGCCGAAGACCTCGGATGGCCCGCCGAGGAAACGGCTGGGAGGCTCGGTAGCGCAGTGGAACCGGCGTTCAAGGATGGCCGTCGACGCGATTACAGGAAGCGCGTATCGGACGATCGCGCTCTTGGACGTTTCGGTGCCGGAGCGGAGTCGCGATCGCCGTTCCTGAGCGTTCCATCGTGCCATTCGGTGTGACTAGACCCGGGCGATGGCGGGCGGGTGATCGCTCTTGTCGAGCACGATGCTGACCCATGGGGATCTCTATCTCGACCCGTGCCCGCCGTCGCTCGCCGACCCGAGCGTGCCGGGGCCGCCGCTGCGGCAACCCGTGCGACCTTTCGTACCCGACAGCAGCCACGACAGCGTGCCGGAGCGGCTTTGGGGGCTCGGAGACCGCCGCCCGTTGGTTCAGGTGCATCACAGCACGACGCCGGCCGCAATCCGACTACTCACGTCTGCGTCTGTGCGACACGGCTTCTGAAGTCCGTCCGGTCACATCGTTCGGATCTGCGACCCCTCGATCCGTAGAACACGTGTCGCGGACGTCGGCGCCGCGTCATTAGGCGGCGAGCCGAGCCGATCGGCGCGGCGAACTGCTTCCGGACCCTTCCTGGTGGGAGGACTCGAACAGGCTGTAGTCCTGGTGAGACCGTCAGGCGGTCGAGCTACGAGGGTGCCGCCGCGGCCACGAGGGCCCGCTTGGATCCGACGAACTTCCGATCGCCGGATGACACCGTTGGGTCGTGTCCGTTGCCCGTCAGCCCGGTCCCTGCGCGGCCGAGGACGAGGTTGTCAGGCGGCCGGACGGGGGTTCGTACTCTGGTCGTGTGCGCTTCGAGGTGCTTGGTCGCTTGCGGGTGATCGAGCGTGCCGACCCGGGGGGCGATGAGGGCGTTCGGCTCCGCTTGGGGGGCGCCCGTCAGCAGCTGGTGCTGGCAATGCTGCTCGCCGACCCGAACTCCGTCGTTCCGACTGACGCGCTCGTGGATGGGCTGTGGGAGGGTTCGCCCCCGAGCGCCGCCCGGCACACCGTGCAGGGGTACGTCTCGGAGCTGCGCAAGTTGCTCGGTCCGGTCATCGAGCGCCAGGGAACGGGGTATGAGCTGCGCGTCGACGACTCGTCGCTCGACTCGCTCGAGTTCGAGGCGCTCGTCGGCAGAGGGCGGGCCGAGTTGGCTGACGATCCGGAGGCTGCGGCCGCGACACTGCGGACTGCGCTGGGACTGTGGCGCGGTACGCCCTTCGGCGGGCTGGACGACGCTTCGGTGCTGCTGGTGGATCGGACTCGTCTCGAAGCGCTTCGGTTGTTGGCGCTCGAGGACTGTGCCGGTGCCGAGTTGGCGTTGGGTCGCCACCGCGAGGTGGCCGTCGAGCTGGATGCGCTGACGCACGAGCACCCGTTTCACGAGGGGTTGCGGGCGCAACACATGTTGGCGTTGTACCGGTCGGGTCGGCAGGCCGAGGCGTTGCGGGCGTTCCAGCGGACGCGAGCGGTGCTGGTCGAGGAGCTCGGGCTCGAACCGTCGCCGGTGCTGCGCCAGCTGGAGGAGCAGATCCTGGTGCAGGATCCGTCGCTCGATCTCGCTTCGGTGTCGAGCAAGGCGTCGTCGGATCCCGACGGGCCGGTGACCAACCCGTACAAGGGTTTGCGAGCGTTCACCGAGGCCGATGCCGACACGTTCTACGGTCGTGACGACTTGATCTCCCAGCTCGTGAGCGTCGTCGCCGGTGACGCCGGGGTGACGGCAGTGGTAGGGCCGAGCGGCTCGGGCAAGTCGAGCCTCGTGCAGGCCGGGCTGATCCCGGCCCTCCGGCACGCCGACGCCTCCCCACCGAGGTGGGTGATCGCCGTGATGCGACCAGGTGCGTACCCGTTCACCGAGCTCGAAGCCGCGCTGGTCCGCGCCGCTCCAGAACCCTTGACCGCGCCGAGCCTGCTGTGGGACCACGACTCGGACGTGTTGCGGGCCGTGCTGAGGATCCTTCCCGATGACGGATCGCGGCTGCTGCTCGTGATCGACCAGTTCGAGGAGCTCTTCGTGACGGTGCACGACGAGGAGCGCGATCGCTTCCTACGCGGGCTCATCGCGTTGGCGACCGATCCGCGAGGGCGCTGCCGGGTCTTGGTGACCTTGCGCGCCGACTTCTACGACCGCCCGCTCCTGCATCCGGCGTTCGGGCGGTTGATGACAGGCCACGTCGTCGACGTCATGCCGCTCGCCGCAGGAGAGCTCGAAGCGGCCGCGCTGGGACCGGCGTTGCGGACGGGCGTCCACTTCGAGCGGGGGCTGTTGGCGGCCGTGATCGATGAGGTGAGTGGTCAGCCCAACGCCTTGCCCCTCTTCCAGTACACCCTCACCGAGCTGTTCGACCGCCGGCAGGGCTCGACGCTCACGTTGGCCGCCTATCGGCAGTTGGGCGGGATCAGGGGTGCAGTTGCCAGTCGCGCCGAAGCGATCTACGAGGATCTGGACCGCGACCAACAGGAAGCGGCCCGCCAATTGTTCCTGCGGATGGTGACGGTCGGCCGGGACTCCGAGACCCGCCGGGCGGTTGCCGCAGCGGAGCTCATCGATCTCGATGTGGACACCGTGACGATGCACGCCGCAGTGGAGGCCTTCGCGGTCAACCGGCTCCTGGTCCGCGACCGTGACGCGCTGTCCGGAGCGCTCACGGTGGAAGTTGCCCATGAGGCGCTGCTCAGCGAATGGGCCCGCCTGCGACGGTGGATCGACGACGGACGCGACGATCTGCGCCAGCACGCGGCGTACGCACTCGCAGTGGACGACTGGCTGATCGCCGGTCGCGATCCGGACATGTTGCTCACGGGGGGCCGTCTCGAACAGTTCGAGCTGTGGCGGGGCACGACGACCTTGCGCCTCACGGCGTCCGAACGACAGTTCATCGACGCATCGCGGCGACGACGCAACGATGTCGAAGCGGCCGAGGTGGCCCAGGCCGTCGAACAGGATCGGCTGCGTCGCCGGGCCCGGCGGCGGGCGTTCGCGCTCGGTGCCGGGGTTGCGGCGATGACAGCTGCGGCGATCGTCGGCCTCATTGCCGCCACCGGCACGCGCGATCCGCCACCGCACGTCGCGATCGTCGCGTCGAATGATGTTGATGACGACGGGTCGAGCGCGACGTACGAGCAAGGGTTCGTTCGCGCCGAACGGGACTTCGACCTGGACGTCGACCGACGCGACCTCCTGCCCGCGGTGGACACGGTCATCGCCGAGCTGGCGGCGAGTGACGCCGAGCTCGTGCTCCTCGACGCCGACTCGGCACGCGCGGTGGCGCCAGACGAGCTCGATCCCGACACGCACTACGTCCTGACGAACGCGGCGGGCGGCAAGTTCGACGGCGTCCCCAACGTCACCCGTCACGAGTGGGCGGACGAGCAGGCCGGGTTCCTGGCCGGCGTCGCCGCCGCATCGACCACGGAGACCGGCACGGTCGCCTTCCTCGGCGCCATTCAAACGGCACGCCAGGAGGAGTACCGGGCCGGCTTCGAGGCGGGCGTCCACTCCATCGACCCTGACATCAAGGTCCTCGCCATCTACCTCGCGGCGTCCGGGTACTCGGATGCGCCGGATGACGCCCCAGACGGAGCGCGCTATCTGGCCAGTCTGCTCTACGACGCCGGAGCCGATGTGATCTTCCACGCCGCGGGCCGCTCGGGCGTCGGGGTGTTCGAAGCTGCCGCCGGGCTCAGCGCAACCAACCGTTGGGCCATCGGAATCGAGACCGACCAGTGGCAGGCTGCCGGCACACGAGAACGCGCCCACGTCTTGACGTCGATCATCAAACGGTTCGACGTCCAGATCTACACGACGATCCAGGAGTACCTCGACGGCAGTCTTGCTCCGGGAGTGCGGCGGCTCACCGTGGCCGACGGCATGATCACGTATGCCCCGAGCGGTGACGCCCTGAATGCTGCGGCTCGCGCCAACCTCGACCGAACGATGGAGCAGCTCGCGGCCGGCCGGCTCCGGCCGCCGCGGACGCCGATCGGTGCGCTCCTCGAGCGGGAATCGCTCCTCGAGCCTGGTACGGGTACTGGTTCGTTCGCCGGCTCCGACGACGTCCCGGTGACGTTCACGCTGCCGGAGGGATGGACGAACAACGGGTGGGGGGTGATCAAGGGGGACCCGATCTACGGGTTGATCTTCATGAACGTCGACAACATCTACACCGATTCGTGCCCATCGGCGCCGCTCGATCCTCCCGTCGGTCCGACCGTTGACGACCTCGCTGCGGCGTGGGCCAACTTGCCCGGCTTCCATGCCACCGAGCCGATCGACGTCACCGTCGACGGGTTCGCTGGAAAGCAGGTCGAGTTCACGGTGCCCGACTACGACGAGGCGGACTGCACCTACGGGATGTTCCGTCTGCTGCGCGAGGCCGGTGGTGGTGGCAACTACTGGGCGCAAGCCCCGAACCAGCACCATGAACTGCGGATCCTCGACGTCGACGGCACCCGCCTCGTCATCGGCGCCGGGTACTTCCCCGACACCTCGCCGCAGGACCGGGCCGAGCTCGACGAGATCCTCAACTCCATCCAGATCGGATGAGGTAGACCCACAGGGGGCGCCCACCACTCCAACGGACCGACAGCGTCGAGGGCATCGCCGCACCGGGGCGCGCTCGACGGGTTGGGCAATGCGACGGTCCGGTCGGGCCGCCACCCGCCACAGAACAGTCGCCGTCATCGGCCCCTGTGGCCGGCTCCGATCGGCGTCGTTCGATGACCGAGGCCGTGTGGTGGGGTGCCGCTGCAGGTGCACTGACGTAACCGGCGCAACAGGCTCGCGCGTGTCGGGGCGACCCAGACCCGGTAGGACCTCTCGGCCACCGAGGCGGTGTCGACCGAGGAACCGCTCGCGACGGCCCAACTCGGCGTCGTGCACACCAGCCAGCGGACCAGCTCGGCAGCCTCTCGTCGAGACCCCGTCGGAACATCGTCGGAGCACGCCGCAGCCCTGCGCTCCGACCCCGACGGAGCTCGGATCGCGAATGCTCACGATTCTGACGGCCACGTGAGGCAGTTCGCCTCGCCCGTCGACGAGGAGACTCCCGCATGAGTACCACACCACGCCCGTCCGCCGTGACAACACACCGCACACGGCGCACCATCCGAATCGTGACCATGTTTGTCGTCACGGCGTTCCCGGCCGTCGCCTGCGATTCCGATGCCGCCGACGAACCGACGGCGGCCAACACCTCAGCGGAACGGGTCGAAGCAACCGCGGCTCGTGCCGCCACCACCCCGCCCGCGACGACGATCGAGCCTGGTACGGGTACTGGTTCGTTCGCCGGCTCCGACGACGTCCCGGTGACGTTCACGCTGCCGGAGGGATGGACGAACAACGGGTGGGGGGTGATCAAGGGGGACCCGATCTACGGGTTGATCTTCATGAACGTCGACAACATCTACACCGATTCGTGCCCATCGGCGCCGCTCGATCCTCCCGTCGGTCCGACCGTTGACGACCTCGCTGCGGCGTGGGCCAACTTGCCCGGCTTCCATGCCACCGAGCCGATCGACGTCACCGTCGACGGGTTCGCTGGAAAGCAGGTCGAGTTCACGGTGCCCGACTACGACGAGGCGGACTGCACCTACGGGATGTTCCGTCTGCTGCGCGAGGCCGGTGGTGGTGGCAACTACTGGGCGCAAGCCCCGAACCAGCACCATGAACTGCGGATCCTCGACGTCGACGGCACCCGCCTCGTCATCGGCGCCGGGTACTTCCCCGACACCTCGCCGCAGGACCGGGCCGAGCTCGACGAGATCCTCAACTCCATCCAGATCGGATGAATCCGACGACCGTTCGTTCAACGATCGAAGACGACGCGAAGCGCCATACAGGCGCTTCGGATCTGCGGGTGGGCTGTCTGCAGGTTGAGGGTCCCGGGCGCGGCGCAGGGGCTCCGTGATTCTGAGCGATGTCTGCAGTCGTCGAGTCTCTGGGAGCCCCCTGCTTGGAAGCGGATGGTGCGCGTATTGGAGCTCACCCCACGTGGCCTCGAGTTCGCCGCCGCCATGAAGGGCACCTTGGACGAGATCGAAGCGGACATCGCCGAACGTGTCGGCCTGCGGCAGCTTGACCGGCTCAACGCCGCCACCACGGCGATCGCAGAGATGTATCAGCCGGCGTCACCCGACCAGGAACGGCGTCATGACGGGTCCTCCTGACGCTGAGAAGCGGATCGTCGACCCGCGCATAGCGCTGGGGCTCCCACGGATGCGTGACCACAAGAGGCAGGAGCTGTTGAGCACCAACGCCCAGGCCGCTGGACACTTCGGACGCCGCCGGCCGCCGCGAGCCGGCGTTCCCGGATAGGACTCGCCCCCTATTTCCCGCTGTTGTCGGACCTCGACGCGCTCCTGGTGTCGTTGACCACATCGCGACCCGTCCGGCCTCACCGTTTACCGGAGCCCGCGGATGAACAGTGTTGCATGGTCGACGACTCCGACCGCTCGGCGATCGGTCGCAACGCCGAGTCCGGCGGTGCAGCACGCGGCATCCCGAATTGCCCGACGCCCGGCTGGGTATGCCGGACAGGTCGACAACAGGGATCCGGTACTGTCGCCGCAGGCGAGGACGAGCGTTCCGCCGAAAGTGAGGGACCTGCGATGTCCGAGCGTGCCGATCTTGATCGCGCCGGCTATGTCCCCGGTTACGGAACAGCGGCGGGCCAGTACATGGCCGTACGCACCGCGTCCAACTCCGCCGACTTCTTCCTTCCGCATCTGCGTCCAGGGATGAATGTGCTCGACTGTGGCTGCGGTTCTGGCACGATCACGACCGGGCTGGCCGAGGTGGTGTCTCCTGGTGAGGTGGTCGGCGTCGATCACGAACCCGTCCAGGTCGAGCAGGCACGTGCGCTCGCCGCCGAACGCGGGGTGGACAATGTCCGGTTCGAGACCGCAGACGTGTTCGCGCTTCCGTTCGCCGACGGCACCTTCGATGCCGCATTCGCCCACGCCGTGCTGATGCACGTCGGCGACCGCGTGGCCGCGCTGCGGGAGATGAGGCGAGTGGTGCGCCCGGGCGGCGTCGTGGCGATCAAGGACTTGCGCGGCGAAGATCAGATCATGGAACCCTCCACGCCACTGTTGCGTGAGTTCTTCGACTTGCTGGATCGGGTCCGCGCCCACCACGGCGTTCCACAGTCCAGTCCGCAGCTGTATCGAGCACTGATGCGGGAGTCCGGCTTGACCGACGTCGAGGCCAGCGCCTCGTGTCGCAGCTACGGCACCCCCGAACATCTGAGAGTGATCACCGGGCTGCACCTCAGCCAGGCAAGAGGCATCGCCTTCAGGCAGACGGCGACAGAGGCCGGTTGGGCAACCAACGACCATCTCGACGACATCTGCAACGAGATCGAGGCTTGGTGCGAACACCCCGACGCATTCCGAGTTGAGCTCTGGTGCGCCGGGGTCGGCCGAGTGCCCGCCTGACCGCGACTCTCAGAACGCGGGAGCAACCGTTGATGCCGGCGTTCATGACAGACCAGCACGGCCTCCGGAATCGCTGCTTCGGACACCAGCCCGAAGCTCGCGGCCCCGTGGCCGCCGAAACCGCGAGCGGTGTCGGCCCCTACCCGGCGATCGCTGGCTGGCGGCTTCGCGCGACGCTCCCGACCTCAAGGCACTCTCCCATGTGCACATGCTCCGGCTCACGCTCGAACAGTGCTGTCGCGGCTGCGGCCGTGGGCTCGAAGCCCGACCCTGGGAAGCGCGCGCACCATGGTCATGAGCGGTGTCGCCGACATCACCGTCGACGAGTCGTCGGCTGGGACGCCAACCGCAACGTCGGCAGCGCGAGGTCCTGGCGGGCCTGCGCACGCCTGCACGTCACCGCGCCGTTGCCGGCCGGCCGTGGTGCGACCACGGCCAGCGGTCCGAGCTCGCCGCCGCTGGATGAGCGACCCCGGCCGACCCCGCTGGTGGCCACATCGAAGCACCACGCGGCCCACGATCGCGACCACCTGAAGGAGACCCGCATGACCGAGACCTACTCCGACCGCTACGAGCGCGGCCGCGACGTGCTCAGCTCGATGGGCAACGATCCGAACGGAATCAAGGGCTTCCTGTCCCTGGACCCGGTCGTCGGTCCTGAGATCGATCGGATGCTCGGCGAGTTCTGCTTTGGTGACGTGTGGGCCCGTGACGGGCTGGACCTACGTACGCGGCGCATCGTGACGCTGACGACGGTCGCCACGCTGTCGCGGCCGAAGTACCTGAGGACACACATCCGAGCCGCGCTCGAGCAAGGGTTCGAGCGTCGGGAGATCCTGGAGATCTTCGTGCAGATGATCGCCTACGCCGGGTTCCCGACCGCCCTCACGGCGATGGACTGCGCCGGCGAGGTCTTCGCCGACCTGGACGCCGCGACCGCCGCCGACTGAAGCAACACAACGGCACGGACAGCCGGCGATCCCGGACGCGTGCGATCGGTGTTATCCCCGACCAATCGGTGGCGGCCGTTGGCTGCGTCGGCCACGGTGCTCCAGAGGTTGGCCCTCGTGACCGGACTGTGTCAGCCGCTGAGTGCGCCCTGCAGAACCGTGACCGTCTGACTGAGGATCGCATTGCGGATGGCATGGTGGGTGGCGATGATCGCCTGGGTCGCGAAGATGGTGTTGGCGTCGGTGCCGGGGGTGAGGGTGGAGAGTTGCCTCGCCATGGCAGCGTCGAGCTGCTCGATCGCGACATGGGTCCCGGGGAGCCCGGTTCGCATTGTCTCGTTGACGATCTCGGCCGCGAGCGAGGCGGCCGTGACGCCGATGTAGGCGGCGGCGTCGGTGATCGGTTCGGCGAGTGTTGGTGGAGTGCGCGAACGTGGGCCTCCGCTGTCGAGGAATCGAGCGGTGCGAGGGCGGCGAGGGCGACGCACGACCCGGTGATCGCGCATGACCGGAAGAATTGGGATTGGCGCAGTCTCATGAGGCACCTCTGTCACTCGGTGGACGGTTGTCATGAGTCATCTGCGCGCTGCACGGTGGGCGGGCGCCTCCGTGCCGGTACGGAACTCAGTACTGAGATCGCTTTCAGCGCCGGAGAGGACGGTGGAGCGGGGTCCGTCAGTTCGGGAGGTGAGGCCCGCTCGGCGAGTGGCAGGGGTATGACGGGCATGCTGCCGCGATGTTCGGGATGACCCGGCGTGAGCTCGACGTGCTCGATGCCGTGGTTGAGCGGCTGAGCAACGCTGAGGTCGCGGCGAAGCTGTTCATCTCGGAACGAACGGTCGAGGCACACGTGTCGTCGCTGTTTCGCAAGCTGACGGCCCGGAACGGTGCGGAGCTGACGATCGGGTCGACGCACGTGGCGGCACGGGTTGTGCCCGTGAAGAGCGAACCGCCGCCTCCAATGGTGGTGATGATGACGCAGTGAGGAGGGCGGTGCCGTGGCCCGCCCGCCTCTCACTGCGGCCGCCATCCGATGTCGTTGGGCGCGGTGCTGTGCTGCACGCGATCAACGCGGCGCGAGCGTGGGTGACTGCGGCACACGTCGGCGGTGAAGCGGGGTCGGCAAGACGTCGGTGCTCTCCGCGGCGTCAGGCGTTCGACGAGGGCGCCCTCTGTGCTGTTCGGTCACGGTGAAGATGACCTCATGGCGCCATGCCAGCTGCTCTCTGAGGCGATCGGCCACCTCGTGGTCCACCCTCCCGAAGCAGTGTTGACTGATCACGACGCGATCCGTGGGCGGAGCTGTGCCGGGTGGTGCCCGAACTGCGGCGTCGACTGGCCGGCTTGACTCGCCGCCTGAGTGGGCGGAGCTCGAGCCGGACCGCTCTCAGATGTTCGCCGGCCGCGTTGGGTTCATGGACGTGTAGTCCCGTGCGGGAGCCGGTCGTGCTCGTGCTGGACGACCTGCAACGGGGGCGAGCCGTTCAGCCTGTTGCTCCTTCGTCACCTGGTGGCCGCCAACCCAGCGAGCCGCTTGTTGGTCCGGGCGTCATGCCGCGACGACGAGTTGGCGGCACCCATCCGCTTGTGGCGACGCTCGCGGACATGCACCGCCAGCAGGGTGTGACTCAGATCGACTTCGCCGGGTTCGACCGCGAAGGCGTCCGACCCTTGTGGCGGCCGGTCGTGTCCTCGACGCCGACGGCTTCTGCTTCGCGGACACAGTGCGCGAACCGGGGGTCGACCCGCCCCACGGGCACCGGCGGTTGCGACGCGGGGCACCGTTCAGTCGTTGCATGTGTTGTTGGCGAATTCGTCGGGAACGTCGCCAGCTCGCAGGATGTGGATGTTGTCGCCGAGACCTGGCTGTCCGTCGTCGCCCTGGGCGAATCCCGAGCGACGCTCCCCGAGGCCGCCAGGTGGTAGCGCACGAGCGTTGGTGCTGGTGGTGGTTCCGACGCAGTTCGGCACGGTGGGCTGGCCAGCGATGGCCCAGCCGGTGGGCGCCATGATCACTCCGGCGGCGATGGCCGCTGCGCATCCAGCGGCGACAACGCATGACCGGACGATTCGAGGGTGCTGCAACATGGAGGCGCTCCTGTCAGTGGGTGGACCGGGTCCGGTATCGACGATGTGCGCATCTCGTGGCCAGCGCACGCCTCCGTACCGGTACGGAAGTCGGTACGGAGATCGGAAGCAGCGGTGGGCACGGCACCGTCGCCTGCCACGATGTGGCACGATTCGGTCGTGGGGCCGCTCGAGGGGTGGCAGGGCCTTGACCGGGGCGACGCCGTGATGCTCGGCTTGACGCGGCGCGAGGTCGAGGTGCTCGGCGCGGTGGTCGAGCGGCTGAGCAACGCTGAGATCGCCGCGAAGCTGTTCATCTCGGAACGAACCGTGGAGTCCCACGTCTCGTCATTGCTGCGCAAGCTGACAGCCAGAAACCGTGCCGAGCTGATCGACGCGGCTCGTTCCCTGGCCGGTATGGAGGTCGTCGCCGGTGTGGCGGGAGCCGGGGGGTCACCGCAGACGGTCGGAGTCGACGAACGAGGCAAGGCGGGCGGACCCGGCCCGGGGACCGGCCACGAACGACGACCGGCGGTGCTGCGCACGACGAGGTCGGCGACGCCGCTGTCAAGCTTGATCGGACGCGATGCGCTCGTGGACGATGTCCGGCGGGCGTGTGGCCGGTGGCGGCTGGTCACGTTGACCGGCGTGGGCGGTGTCGGCAAGTCACGAGTCGCGCTGGCGGTCACCGAGCCGGCGCCGCGGTCGTGGTCGGGTGGCAGCTGGTTCGTCGAACTGGTCACGGCGGACCGCACCGACGCCGACATCGACGTCGCCGTCGCTCGCGCCCTCCAGCTGGTCACGGCGGGCAGCCGCACCGTCCGGGACATCGTGATCGAGGCCATCGGCACCAGACGGCTCCTGCTGGTGATCGACAACTGCGAACACGTCGTCGACGCGGTTGCTGCATTCGTCGTCGCCGCGCTCGGCCGGTGCCCGGGCCTTCATGTCCTGGCGACGAGTCGGACGCCGCTGCGCATCCCAGGCGAACGGTTGATCACAGTGGGGCCCCTCCCGCTCGATGCGGGTGGACGGGAGTTGTTCTTGGCACGCGCCGCGGAGGGCGGTGCCGCGATCAACGACTGTGACGAGCAGCTGGTCGACGCAGTCTCGCGTCGGCTCGCGGGTATCCCGCTGGTCATCGAGCTGGCCGCGGCGCAGGTGCGCACGCTCGGGCTGGCGACCGTCGCGGCACGCCTTGAGCAACGCCTCGACGTCGTCTCCAGCGGCAGCCGCGGGGTCGTGGATCACCATCGCACGGTGCGCCAGGCACTGCAGTGGAGCCTCGAGCTACTCGACGCCGATCAGCGGTCCACGTTCGCCCGATTGGGCGTCTTCGTCGGCGCGTTCGACATCGATGCCGTCGCCGCCGTCGACGCCGAAGGGTCGGGAGCAGATCCGGTGGAGCGTGTCGCCGCGCTCGTCGACGCCTCGTTGGTGGTCGCCGACGTCGAGCGGCTGGTTCCGTTCCGGTTGCTCGATCCTGTTCGTCGCTTTGCCGTCGAGCAACTCGAGGTGCTCGGTGAGACCGACCGGATGGGCGCGATCCACGCCCGGTACTTCGCCGCCCTGGCCGAACGGCTGGCGGCCGCGTTGCAGAGCGCGGACGAGGTGAGCGCAGCGAACCGTGTGACGGTGGCGCGAGACGACCTGCGACAAGCGTTCCGGTTCGCCATGACGACGACGGACCACGACTCGGCCGTCCGGCTGACCGTCGCGCTCGGACGCTACGCCAACGTGCACATCTGGCGGGAGCCATGGTCGTGGTGCGAGGACCTGTTGGCGACGGCCGGTGTCGAGGTCCACCCGCAGCGGCCGGCGTTGCTGGCGATGGCTGCCGGCGGTGCCTGGCAGCTCGGCGACCACGAGCGCTGCCTCGCCCGCGCCGACCAGGCGATCTCGCTCAGCTCACCAGGTGACGACTCATGGCTGGACGCCTACGGCGCCCGGGCCAGCGCGCTGATGTGGCTGGGCCGCATCGACGAAGGGATCAACGAATTGCGCACCGCCATCGAGCACGAGGCCGACGCATGCACATCCAAGAGCATCGGTCGGCGCTGCACGCTGGCGCTCCTCCTGAAGCAGGCCGGCAAACCGGATCGTGTCGCCGCCCGGCAACTGCTGCCGCGACGCCGAGACTCTTGGCAACCCGACCGCCCTGGCCACCGCCCACCACACCTACGGCGTCATGGTCGGCTCCTCGGACCCATTGCGGGCGCGGCGCCACGAGCGTCAAGCCGCCCGGCTCGCCGAGACGACCGGTGCCACCCTCATCTACGGGTTCGCGCTCGCTGCGCTGGCGTCACTCGCCAAGGCCACGGGCAGTGACCCGGCTTCGCACCTTCGAGCGATCGCCGACGTCGTGGCGCACTACCTCCGAGTCGGCAACCACACACACCTGCGCAGCTTCGCCCGGGGCGCGATCGGCGCGCTCGCCGCCCGCGGCGACGACCAGGGCGTCGTCACGCTCGCAGCGGCTACCCACGACCAACCCGACTTCGGCGGTCGCGGCGCCGACATCGAAGCCGCCATCCGTGCCGCACATCGGCACATCGGGGAGGCCGACGACTTCCGTCGACACGGAGCCGCCATGACCGACGACGAGCTCGTCGACTGGCTACGCGAACGAGCCACTCCATCAGCACCAACGCCATGACGGCCGCGTGCCAAGCGTGATGCTCCTGATCCACCAAGCTGGCGCCGGGCTCGGCCGAGAGTCGCCGCCGGTACGGCGACTCCGTCCGCCCACGTCCGCTCTCGCGCGGGACAGACGCTCCGCTCGACGCAGAACAAGCCCGAGGCCGATGGGGAGATGACCCCAATCCTTCGAGGACGCGCTGCTCCGTAGTGGCGATCAGGCAGACCCCCGGCGGCTACTGCGTGGCGGGACGGCCCTGGCGCGATCCGACGGATGCCGTGGAGGTTGGGCTCGACCGACAGCGACGAGCATCCGGTAACGTCCGATACCACGCGGCGCGACGGCGCTGGGGCTATCCGATAGGCGCCGGTGGAGGATGCCACGAGTGACCGATAATGCGCGGGGCGTAACGCGGCCTGCGGGCTGCCGCCAGCGCTGCACCTCGGCCCTTACCGGGTGCCCCACATCGCGCGCCAACTGCAGCGTGGAGGCGTGCCACCAAACGCCGGAAGGGTGGCACCACGGATCCTCTCCATCATGCGGGCTCTTGCCGCTGTCCGGATACCAAAGCCCGACATCGCGCGGCGAGGGCGCCCTGGATCGCCGGCTCGACGGTGCTCGCCTCGTCGGCGGCTGGGTCGAGGCGTGGCTGAGCAGCCAGACCTGCGCTACGGCATCAGGCGGTAGTACCGGTAGAAGTCGTTGTCGATCGGAGGGATGTCGACGTTGGAGAAGCCGGCCGCCTCCGCGTATCGGCGGACGGTGCCCGGCCGCATCACGGTCCCCGTCCCGGCTGCGTCGTCGCCGATCAGCCCGACCGGCAGGCAGTGCAGGATGCTGAAGCCGTAGCAGAAGCGCTCGAAATCGTCCGCCGGCGCCGTGAACGTCTCGCCGACGCGCTCGTCGCCCACGAGCACGACGCCGCCATCAGCGAGGAGCGCCCGTGCCGTCCTCAGCACCTCGACTGGGTACGACATGTCGTGCAGCGACTCGAAGACGTGCACCAGGTCGTAGTCACCGCTCGGATCGAGCGCCGCCGCGTCGCCGACGTGGAACGCGACGCGGTCTTCGACGCCGCTGCCCTCCAGGTGACGGCGGGCCGCCGCGATCGATGCCTCATCGGAGTCGATTCCGTCGACATGCACTTTCGGGTAGGCCTGAGCGATGGCGATGCTCGAGCGCCCTTCCCCGCAGGCCACATCGGCCACCCGGGCCGGTGGATCGGCGTGGAGCCGGGCGTCGATCTCGGGCACGGCAGGGAACCACTCTGTGCCGAGCAGCTGATCGAACATCGGCCGGGTGAACCCCGCTTGGCCCTCGTGGAGATCGGCGCCGTAGCGGGCATACGGCACACCAGCGCCGGTCCGGTACGCCTCCACAAGATCATCCAGCGGACGAGTGCAGGCGACCAGCAGCTGCGATGCAGGAGCGATGAAGTTCAGGCTCTGCTCGTCGAGCAACGCCTCGTCGTGCCCCACCGGGAGCGCGAACCGACGCACCTCGCTGTCCGCCGTCGCGTCGTCGACGTCGAGGATTCCCGTGGCCGCCTGCTGCTCGAGCCACTCCCGCGCGTAGCGCTCGTCCACACCAGCCGCCTCGGCGAGCCCGGACGGTGCCAACGGCCCCCGGTCGGCGAGCGCTCGATACAGACCGAGGCGGATTCCCAGATACACGCTCAGCACGTCCATCGACGCCACCGTGGACTGGAACAGACGCTCGACGAGCGCATCACGGCGCTCCGCAGCGCCAGGCTGGACGGTCACCACGTCCCCTCCTCCTGCGTCTCCGGCTCACGACCCTACCGAACCGCCCCGGCTCCGGTGCCCAACGGTCTGTCCACAGCCGCAGACCGTCCGATATCCGCGCCCAGTAGTCGCGGTCCGGCGTGTCCTCTATCGCCGGATTGATGGCGCTGATCTGTGCGGGTACTCCCGCACGGTCAAGTAGCGCATCACGGCAGCTCGGCGTCGCGTGCGGGATCTGGACCGACACGGAGCGGGGCGCGAAGCCGCCTGCGATGTCGGCGCGCTCGAGTTGGCGTCCGCGGCACGCGGTCAGCGTGTCGCCGCCGGGGCAGCGGCGTCGCGGAACCTGTCGGTGCGGTGCAGCGGGTCGGTGTCGAGCTTGGGGATGACGTGCTCACCCATGAGCCGGATCATCTCCAGCGTCTGCTCCTTGGTCTTCGTGCCGCGCAGCAACAGGATCTGATCGGCGCCGGCGGCCTCCCAGCGCCGGTACTGGGCAAGCGCGTCGTCGGGGTCGCCGATGATCGCCGCGCCAGCGTCGAGCATCGCGTCGAGCACCTCGTCGGTGTAGTCGGGCAGCGTTTCCGGCCACGCCGGGATCCCCTCGGGCCGCGGGAAGGTGTCGTGGTACCGGAACACCTGGCTGATGTGATAGCTGATCCGCCCGGCGAGGGCGTCGCGGCGGGCTCGATCTCGGTCCTCGTCGATGAACGCCACACCACCGGCGACGAGGATGTTGTCGTTGACGAACGCGCCGACCGGCTCGGCGTCGACGATCGCCTTCTTGTACGCCTGCACCGCCTTCTCGGTGACGTCGAGATGGTCGAGCGAGAACCCGAGGATGCCGAGACCCTTGCGCGCCGCCATCTCGAAGCTCGGCGTGTTCCCGGCGGCGTACCACATCGCCGGATGCGGCTTCTTGTACGGCTTCGGGAGCACCTTGCGTGGCGGCATCGACCAGTACTTGCCGTCGAAGCCCTCGTAGGTGTCCTGCATCCACATCTTCGGGAACTCGGCGATCGTCTCCTCCCAGATCGCCTTGGTCTCGCTGACGTCCGTACCGGCCAACTCGTCGTGGAAACCGGTGACCTCGTGGCTGCCGGCGCCCCGCCCGGTGCCGAACTCGAAGCGGCCCTCGGTGAGGTGGTCGAGCATCGCCGCCCGCTCCGCGACCTTGGCCGGATGGTTGACCTTCGGCAGCGGGTTGAAGATCCCGGAGCCGAGGTGCGCCCGCGTCGTGCGGCTGGCCAGCGCACCGAGGAAGACGTCGTTGGCGGAAATGTGCGAGTACTCGTCGAGGAAGTGGTGCTCCGAGATCCAGATGTACTTGAAGCCAGCCGCCTCGGCCGCCAGGCACACCTCGAAGTCGTCCATCAAGACCGTGTGCTCGGCGTCGGGATCGTCCCGGCGCATGTAGTCGGGCACGTAACCCTGGGTCAAGAAGCCGAACTCCACAGCCAAACCCCCTTCATCGCCGGTCCGAAGCCCCACGGCCGTCCCGCTCCGTGTCGAACCTACTGCGTTGCAACTGCGGGACGGATCCATCGATCGACCCGACGACACCGATCGATCACCTCCGCTCGCAACCAACGAACGCGTCGCCGGGCACGCGAGGAGGGCACCGAACGCGCGAACCGAACGACACCGCGGAGATCGCGAAGGCTGCGCCCGAACTGGCATCACTGGCGTCCCGCTCCGATGGCGATCCCAGCGCAGAACGGCTCGGTCGGTCGGGAGCGCCCGGCGGTTCGCGACCCAGTGTGAGCGCCGAATGCCCGGAGTGGCGCGGCTCGCAAGCCGTCGTCGCGCACAGGTCATCCGATCTGTTCCATGGTCGACAGCGATCGTGACCGGCGGAGGCTTCCCGACCAGCGCAGGATGGGGGCCTGTTGAAGATCGGTTGCCAGGCTCGATTGCCTCTCGTAGTTCGGTCCCGGCGCCCCATCGGCGACGACCTCGACGCGGTCATCGACGCCCTCAGTCCAGCGTGGGCCGCCGAGACCACGTCAACCCGCGGGCCCCAAGCTGACGGCTCAGGGAGGTGCGCTGGACCGCGGTGAAAAGAACTCGCGGCAACCATCCGATGCCACGAGAAGGAAAAACCTCGACCCGGCGCGCCCGTGACGGTACGGGGGGGTGGCATCGGGCCCTTCGTCAACATTGGTGAAATGGTCTCGGGTACCGAAACCCGCGTCATGCCGGACGTCTCGGACGGATCGAATCCCTGGCGGCGCACACAGCGCAACGGCAATCGCCGGGATCGCTGGAACGGCGTGTCGTGCTCCAACTGGTGATCACCGTCGGCCCTCGGAGTGAGTCCCGTCACGTGGTGTGGAGGGACTGCCGCGCGACTCGCCACATCGGCGCGTTCCGCGCCAAGCCACCGAACCGGCGCGGGTCGTCCGACCAGCGCTGGGAGTGAACGGCGACGTGGGCCGTTCGGGTCCTCGAGACGCCGCGGACCGCCCACGTCGAGGAAATCATTCGCGAGCGCGGCGTGGTCGTGCGGACGCGATCATGGGCGCGCGAGATCGAACGTGCAGATCCTGGGGGCGGCCCGGTCCGGATCAGCGGCGATCCTGCGCTGAAGTGTCCGAGCACCACGGCACGCGACTCGATCGCAGTCCGGCACGCGTGACGCTGACGATGTGCTCGCACTGGGTCGGGGCTAGCGATGGCCATCACCGTGGCCGTGCGCGCCACTGAGGACTTGTCCGCCGCCGAGCGGAGCCGCATCTCCGAGCTCTGCAACGCCGCCAACGACACGGATGCGTTCGGCGACCTGTTCGTCGTCTTCATCCCGTCCGGCGGGCGGCACTTCCTCGGGTTCGACCACGACGGAGCTCTCGCGAGCCACGCGGTGGTCACCACCCGATGGGTCCAGCCCAGCGGCCACCCGCCTCAGCGCACGGCCTTCGTCGACGCCGTGGCGACCGACCCGGCACGTCAGCACGCTGGCCTGTCAACGAAGGTGATGCGTCATCTCGGCCGCCAGATCGACGACTTCGCGCTGGGCTGCTTGCAGACCGATCTCCGGGGCTTCTACGAGCGCGTCGGGTGGGAGCCGTGGCGCGGGCCGCTCGCGGGACGGCGCGACGGCGAGCTGGTGCCGACGCCGGACCAGCAGGGCGTCATGGTGCTCCGGCTGCCCGCGACGCCGCCACTCGATCGCGACGGGCTGCTCAGCATCGAGTGGCAGCCTCACCGCTTCTGGGAGTGAACGCACCGCGATCGGAACCAACGCGCCGCGTTCAGCAGCCGTCGACGGGCACGATGTCGGCGAGCCCGTCCGCGGCCAGCTCGACCGTCCCGTCGGCAGTGGCCAGCCGGATGGTCGCCTCCGGACCGTCGACGATCGTCCCGCACGCCGTACGCCCCGCTTGGTCGGTGATGCGCACCGTAGCCCCGGCACCCTCGATGTCGCCATCGTCGGGGGTCGGCCACCAACTGCTCGACGCCGCCAACGCCATCAGACCGACGGCTGCGTAGGTGAGGGCGATCCCGCTCCGCAGCCGCCGTGCCCCGCCCTGCGCGACGTCACTGCTGGCGACACGTGCGGAGAACGGCCACGCGACGCTCGCGACCACGAAGATCGACAGGCACGACACGATCAAGGCGGCGACCGCCAGCACACCGGCCGTGATCTGGAGCCACCGTGGCAGCGTCGGATCGGCGTCGCTGAGCACGCCGCAGAGCCCGATGAAGGCCAGCACCGCGAGTTGGACACCGTGCCAACCACGCGCCGAGTTGGCCAGGTCGGCCAGCGGACGGTCTGCGGTGCCGTCCTGATCTGCATCCATGTACGAAGTCAAACGCAGTGACCGCCCGCCGTCCAGGTGACCACCTGCGTGCCGAGGCGTTTCCGGCTCGCACCCGCGATCGAGGATGTGGCGACGCTGTGCATCGTCACGTCTGGTCGGACAGATGTCGCCGTGGAGCTCTCCACGGCTGCCCTTGCACTCTTCGGCGTCTCCACCGAAATCGTCCTCATGTCGCCTCGGTGCAACGCATCAAAGGCGCGGTGGCGCGCCAGCAACGTGCGACGTCCTTGGACGATTGCCGGGCGAGTCAATCACCGGTACGCCCCGCGCCCAACCGGCGGTCGTGCCGGCACGCGACCCCGCGCCGATGCCGTGGCGGGTGAGGTCGGCGCTACTGGTCGTCCTCGTCGAGACGGAAGCCCACCTTCATGGTGACTTGGAAGTGGCCGATCGTCTGATCGGTGAAGTGGCCGCGGATCTCGGTGACCTCGAACCAGTCGAGGTGGCGCAAGGTCTTCGCGGCGCGGCTCGCGCCATTGCGGATCGCGGCGTCGACGCTCTCGGGCGACGACCCGACGATCTCGGTGACTCGGTAGACGTGCTCGGACATGCGACTGCCTCCTCGTGCGCTCGGGAACGCCCGGCCATCATGCCCCGACGCATGACGCCCGATTCGCAGCACGATGGACCGCGGGCGTCACCAGGCCGTCCGCGTTCGCCGCGTCGCCATCGTCGCGGTGCGGGCTCGGCACGGAACCGGACGGCTCGGGCCGACGTCGTCAGGATGCCGGTCGGCGGCGACCGCTGACGAGGGATCAGCGGATGTGCGCCGGCACGAACGGCTCGGTCTGTGGGTGAGCGCGCAGACCGGCGGGCAGCTCGTCTGCGCAAGCATCGGCGGTGCGGTGCCGAGGTCGTCCTGCTGCATCTCGTGCTGCAGCGCTGGCACGCCGACGACGACACCTGGCGCTGCAAGTCCTCGCCGAGCCGTCCCCAGCGTGGCGCCGTGTCATCGTGGTGGCCATGTCGGCGCGTCGGTGCCGAGCGGCACGACCGGTGTCGCCCAGCGCGCCGGCGTCCGTGAGAGCTGGGCGACCGGGGTCAGGTGGGTGAGCGTCCCGAACGCGGTGGGCTCCTCGACCAGCCACGGCGCGATGTCGCCCAGACCGGTCGCCGTCGTCGGGTCGACGCAGGGGCCGTCCTCGGCGATCCACGTCGCCGTCTGGCACAGCGACGCCCGCACGTGGAACGCGCCGCCCTCGATGCTGCGCCGGCGCAGCGCGGCCATCGTCCCCAGCGCGGCCAGGTAGCCGGTGGTGTAGTCGGCGGCAGCGGCGGGCACGAGGCGGGGCCGACCGGCCGGATCCAGGGACGCACCCTCGGCCATCGCGATCCCGCTCACGCTCTGGCTGAGCTGCTCCCAGCCTGGGCGGCCGCGCCACGGCCCGGCGTCGCCGTAGCAGTTGATCGTCACCGCGATGATGCCTGGGTTGAGCTCGGCGAGCTGCGCCGGCCCGAACCCGCGCCGTTCGAGGGCGCCGCTGCGGTAGCCCTGGGAGAAGACGTCGGCGTCGCCGACGAGCGCCCGCAGCACGTCCGCGTCCTCCGCCCGTCGGAGGTCGAGCGACGTCGATCGCTTCCCGTGTCCCGTGTCGATCACGAACGCAGCGACGTTGTCGAGGTGCTCGCCGTTGACATGGAGGACATCGGCGCCGTGCTCGGCGAGCAGGCGGGCGCATGCCGGCCCGGCCAGGACGCGGGTGAGGTCGAGCACCCGCACCCCGCCCAGCGGGCGCAGCCCGTCACCCACCGGCACGACCGGCCCGTCGGCGATCTTCTCGATCGACACGCGGCCGAGCGGGGCGATCGCCGCCCGCTGCGGATGCGCGGCCCACTCCTCGGCGCTGCGCACCATCGCCCCACACGCGCCGGCCGCGGCCAGCGCGTCCTCCAACGCCGGCGCGTCGAACGTGGCCACTCGGCGGGCGACCTCGGCGGCGTCGGCGTCGACATCGCCGCCGATCACCTGCACCGTGCGCTCGGCCAGGCGAGGGAAGGCGCCGTGGAGGTGGATCCAGCGCCCGTCGGCGCACTCGTACAGCGCGACGAGCGGGCGTCCCTCGGCCGTGCGTGGCGTCGTGTCACCATCGAGGCGCTGCAGGGCGAAGCTCACGAGCGACACCTCGGCGCGCCGGGCGTCCACCTCGACGACCTGCTCCTGCCCGGTCCGATCCCGCCACAGCAGCGCGGCCGCGGCGCCGCACGCGCCGAGCGCCGCCGCGGCTCGGGTCCCGAGGGGGAACGTCGTCGCCAGCACCGGCGGCCCGGCGACGATCGTCACCCCGATCTCGTCGGCCGGCAACCCGACCTCGGCGAGCAGTTCCGTGGCGCCGCGCATCGACGCCACTCTGACACCGCCGGCCCGGAGGCGCAGCAGGCGGCGTCGTTAGGATCCCGCGACATGGGGTTGCGCGGTGACGCGGTCATTGCCGGGATCGCTGAGCACGCGCCCGAGCGGAAGTACCGGGGCGAGCGCCGGTTCACCCTCGAGCAGTGGGCCGATCTGGCGGCGCTGGCGCTGGCCGACGCCGGACTGACGTCGCAGGACGTGAACGGTCTGTGCTGCTCGACGCTGCGCGAGTCGGAGATGTTCGTTCCGTCGACGGTGGCCGAGTACCTCGGTTGGAAGGTCAACTTCGCCGAGCGGGTCGATCTCGGTGGGGCCACGCCGATCGGCATGGTGTGGCGGGCGGCGGCCGCCATCGAGCTGGGTCTGTGCGACGTCGTCGTGTGTGCTGCGCCGAGCCGACCGACGCCGTCACTCGCGGCGAACGTGCCGCGGACGTGGTCGGCGTTCGGGGCCTCGTCGAACATCACCGGTTCGCCCCAGGCCGAGTTCGACATCCCGTACGGCAACCTCGCCCAGAACGGCGGCTACGCGATGATCGCCAACCGGTACGCCGCCGAGTACGGCTATGACCCGCGAGCAACGGCGAAGATCGCGGCCGAGCAGCGCGCCAACGCCTGCGCGACTCCCGGCGCCGTCTTCCACGACGACCCGATCACGATCGACGACGTCCTGGCGTCGAAGGTCGTCGCCGACCCGCTGCACCTGCTCGAGATCGTGATGCCGTGCGCCGGCGGAGCCGCCGTCGTGGTCACGTCCGCCGACGTCGCCCGGCGTCGGGGCAAGCACCGGCCCGTCCACATCGCCGGTTTCGGCGAGCACCTCACGCACAAGACGCCCACCTACGCGCCGGATCTGTTGCACACACCGATCGGGCCCGCCGCCGACCTCGCCTTCGCGATGGCCGGTGTGCAGCGCTCCGACATCGACGCAGTGCAGCTGTACGACTGCTACACGATCACCGTGCTGCTCTCGATCGAGGACTCCGGGTTCTGCAACAAGGGCGACGGCATGGCGTTCGTGCGCGACAACGACTTGACGTTCGCGGGGAGCTTCCCGCTCAACACCCATGGCGGCCAGCTCGGGTTCGGGCAGGCCGGGCTGGCCGGCGGCTTCTCCCAGGTGACCGAAGCGGTGCGCCAAGTGCGAGGCGCCGCCGACGGGCACCAGGTCCGCTCCTGCGACACCGTCTACTGCTCGGGCACCGGCGGGATCATGTCCGAACAGACCGCGCTCATCGTGCGCGGCGGCTGAGTCGATGGACGAACACCCACGTCCCGTCCCGATCGACGTCACCAGACCGTTCTGGGACGGCCTCGCCAACGACGAGGTCCGGCTGCAACGCTGCCGCGCCTGCGGGTCCTGGGTCTTCTACCCCCGGCCGCGGTGCTCGACGTGCCTGTCCGACGAGCTCGACTGGCACACGGTGTCCGGGCGAGGAACGCTGTACAGCTACACCGTCGCGCGCCAGCCCACGCACCCGGCGTTCGCCGCCGACGTCCCCCAACTGCTGGCCATCGTCGAGCTCGCCGAGGGCGTGCGGATGACCACCACGCTGGTCGATGCGGCGCCCGACGACCTCTGCGTCGGCCTCCCGGTCACCGCCGTGTTCGACCACGGCGACGACGGCATCACCCTGCTGCGCTTCCGGCCGACGACAGATGGCCCCCGGCCGCAACGTCGCTGAGACGACCGACCACGACGGTGAGCCCTGTGCCATCGCGCGTGCGGGGTGGTGTCAGAGGAGGGCGGCGGTGAGGGCGGCGGCGACCCAGCGGCCGTAGCGCTGCGGGCTCCAGCCGCGTTCGATGACGAGGAGCTCGTAGAGCTCGGCGGAGTTGTACGTCCACAGGGTGTCGCGGGCGTCGTCGACACCGACGTCGTCGCGCAGGTGGCCGCGGTCGCGGAGGGCGGTGGCGAAGGTGGTCATGCCGGCGAGGCGTTCGGCTTGCAGCTCGGCCCACACCGCGCGGGCGTCAGGGTCGGCGGTGGCGGCGTCGCGGATGACGAGTTGGACGGGGACGTGGCGGGGGGCGACGGTGGCGAGGAAGTCGCCGTAGAGGCGGAACATCGTGCGGGGGTCGGGTTCGTCGCGCACCTTGGAGAGCGCTTCGCGCTCGAGCATCGGCACGGTGTCGTCATCGCCGGCGATGGCGGTGTCGAAGACGGCTTTGGCGAGGCGGGGCTTGTTGGCGAACGCCTTGTAGACGGTCTGCACGGCGACGCCGGCGGCGGCGGCGACGGCGGGCATGGTGGTGGCCGCGAAGCCCTCGCTGAGGAACAGGCGATGGGCGGCGTCGACGATGGCACGGCGGGTCCGGCGGGACTGCTCTTGCCGGGCGGTGGAGTGGTAGGGGCGGCGCGGCTTGACTTCTCCGCTCATTCGGTAGATGCTCCTCTATCGGATAGAAGCGACTCTATCCGAAATGACGACGAGGAGGGTGTGATGCCGTACGCATTGGAGTTCGAGGTGCCGGGCGACGAGGCGCTCTACGGGCGGGTGAAGCGCGCCATCGGGGACGAGCACCCCGCCGGGCTGCTCGTGCACATGGTCGTGAGATCGAGCGCTGGCCTGCGTCACATCGAGGTGTGGAACACCGTCGACGAGCATGAACGGTTCCACCGGGACCACGTCGAGCCCGCCGTGCACGCGGTCCTGCAGTCGATCGGCGTGACCGGGGCGCCGCCGCCCCACCATCACGACGAGCTCGACCTGATCGACCTCCAGATCACGCCGTGACGTGCGGTTGCCTGGGACGCGCGCCCGCGTCGGCGTCCGATCCGGGAGCGCCCAGCCAGCGCGGCGCCCCTGAGCGACGGACCATCTAGTAGCCGGCGACCTCGGCGAGCTTGGCCCAATCGAGAACGTGGTTCATGTCGACGTTCGTCGGCATGCCAGGGACCACGGCCTTGCTCGTGTGCTGCCTGACGTGGAACCCCGATGGCTTCGCCGCATCGAACTTGGCATCCGATCCGTCCGGCGCCGTGTACCAGGGAAGGATCCAGACGTAGCCCTGCTCGGCGACCCACCGCCGGTAGAGGAAGCCGGAAGGATCGGCCGAGTACCAGCCGACATAGACACCGATGCGGTTCCCGATCTTGCGTTGGATGAACTCCACATAGTCAGCGCACTGGGCAACCGTTGGCCATTCAGCACCATGGAAGTCACGTTCCGCGGTGCCGACGCTCCGTTCGATGTCGACGTAGACGAACTCGCCGGGTTGGAGCCCACCGTGGGCCTTCAGGACTGCGAGATGTTGCTCAGCCTGCATCACCGGGTGGACCCCCACCGAGCCGATCCAACGGACTGGCTCGAGCCAGTGATACGCCCCGCGGAACTGGTAGCCCTGGAGACGCATCTGCTCCCACCCGCGGTCGAAGCCATCGTCTTTGACGTCGTGACCGCGGGTGCAACGATGCGCAAAGAACGGGAAGTACGGCAGCTGGTCGAAGGAGGGGTCGGTGGGACTGCGTGGTGACCACTGCCAGTACGAGATGTCCGGACCGTCATTGCGGACTCGCATCAAGGCTCCCAACACGCAACTGATCGCGCCCAGCGCTCACGCCACGCGTGCGCTGCAACGTAGCAATCCATGAACGAGGAGCAAGCACGATTCGCTCGCGGGACCCACCCCTCACATTCGAGGATCATCGGCGCGTCCGATTGGGAAGATCTCGACTCGTCGCAGCCGGTGCCGCAGCCCCGATCGCGGCGACAGCTACCAGGCGTAGGCCTCGGGGGCGGTGCCGCCGGGGCCCGGGAAGATGGCGTCGATCGCACGCAGCGTGTCGGGAGCGAGCGTGACCTCGAGGGCGCGCAGCGAGGCACCGTCGAGCTGCCCCATCGTGCGCGGGCCGATGATCGGACAGGTGACGCCCTCCTGGGCCAAGAGCCAGGCCAGCGCGACCGCGGCCGGCTCCTCACCCAGGTCGGCGCACAGCTTCTCCCACTGCTCGAGCTTCGGGCGCAGCTTGTCGATCCGCTTCAGCGACTGCGGCGACTGGCGGCGGGAGCGGTCCGAGTCGCCGAGCACACCCCCGAGCAACCCGCTCGACAGCGGGCTCCACGGGATCACGCCGACGCCGTACTCGCGACACGCCGGGAGCACCTCGAGCTCGACGGTGCGGACCAGCAGGTTGTAGTGGCTCTGCTCGCTGACGAGGCCGAGCGTGTGGAGGCGGGCGGCGGCTTCGTTGGCTCGGGCGATGTGCCAGCCGGCGAAGTTGCTGCTGCCGACATACGTGATCTTGCCCTGCTGGATGAGGGTGTCCATCGCCTGCCACACCTCGTCCCACGGCGCCGTCCGGTCGACGTGGTGCATCTGGTAGAGGTCGATGTGGTCGGTCTGCATCCGCCGCAGGCTGTCGTCACACGCCATGCGGATGTGACGCGCCGAGAGCCGCCCGTCGTTGGGCCACTCCGACATCGCCCCGAACAGCTTCGTCGCCAGCACGACCTTCTCGCGCCGGCCGCCACCCTGCGCGAACCAGCGACCGATGATCGACTCGGTGGCACCGGCTCCCTTGTCGCCGCCGTACCGGTTGGCGGTGTCGAAGAAGTTGATGCCCAACTCGAGGGCGCGGTCCATGATCGCGAACGACTCGTCCTCGGGCGTCTGCGGCCCGAAGTTCATCGTCCCCAGGCACAGCTCGCTGACCTGGAGGGCGGTCCGGCCCAGTCGTCGATAGCGCATCGGTCCAGCCTCGCAGACACGCCCCCGTTGCGTCGCCGCAGAGGTCGACGGCGATCGGCGACATCGGCGCGGCCGACGCGACCCAGGCCCGCTCAGCCGACGTTGCGGTCGATGCCCTCCCAGTAGGGCGCACGCAGATCGCGCTTGAGCACCTTGCCGGCACCGTTCACGGGGAGGGCGTCGACGAACTCCGCCGAGCGCGGCGCCTTGTAGCCGGCGATCAGCTGCTTGCAGTGCTCCCGCACCTCCTCGGGCGTGACGGACGCGCCCTGCGCCAGGACGATCACCGCGTGCACGCTCTCACCCCACTCGTCGCTGGGGATGCCGATGACGGCGCACGCGGCCACCGCCGGGTGCAGCGCCACCGCCTGCTCCACCTCGGCCGAGTAGACGTTCTCGCCGCCGGTCACGATCATGTCCTTCATGCGGTCGACCACGTACACGAAGCCGTCCTCGTCCATGTAGCCGCCGTCGCCGCTGTGCATCCAACCGTTGCGGAGGGCGGCGGCCGACTCCTCCGGCTTGTTCCAGTAGCCCAGCATCACGTGGCCGCCGTAGGAGCAGATCTCCCCCACCGTGCCACGCGGCAGCTCGACGTCGTCGGGCCCGAGGATGCGCACCTCGCTGTGTGGCGCCGCCCGCCCGGCCGAGCGGATGCGGGCACCCCGATGGTCCTCGAAGCGCAGCAGCGTCGTGACGGGCGAGAGCTCCGTCATCCCGTACGCCTGCATGAGCCGCACGTTGGGCAGGTTCCTCCGGGCCCGCTCGAGCACCGCCTCGGCGATGGCCGAACCGCCGTACGCGAGGTTGCGCCAGCTGCTGAGGTCGTACTGCGCCAGATCCGGGTGGTCGACCAGGAGCTGGATCATCGTCGGCACGAGGAGCGTGTCCGTGACCGCGTGCACGGAGATGGCGTCGAGCACCACCTTGGGATCGAAGCCCGGGACGATGACGTGCGTGGCGCCGACGAGGGCACCACCGAAGCCGCCGGCCTGGTCGGCAGCGTGGAACATCGGCGCGGCGTGGAGGTAGGTGCCGCCGGCCGACACGAACTCGCCGGTCGCGGTGCAGCCCAGCGCCGACGTCACCAGGTTCGCGTGGCTCAGCATCACGCCCTTGGAGAACCCGGTGGTACCGCCCGTGTAGAAGAGACCGGCGAGGCTGTCACCGCCGCGGCGGACGTCGGGGATGGGCGTCGCCGCCGCCAGGAGTTCCTCGTAGGCGAGCATCCCGTCGGGCGTCGCGCCGTCGCCGACGTGGATCACGACCCGCAGCTGCGGGCACCGCTCGTGCAGCACAGGGACGTGCTGCGCCATGGCATCGTCGACCAGGAGGACGCGCGAGTCGGAGTCGTTCAGGCAGTACGCCACCTCCTGCGCGCTCCACCGCGTGTTGATGGGGTTGAGGACGGCATCGGCCCACGGCACCGCGAACAGGTACTCGAGGTAGCGGTCGCTGTTGAGCGACAACATCGCGACGCGGTCGCCGCTGGCCACGCCGACCGTGTGCAGCGCAGCCGCGAGGCGGGCGATGCGATCGCCGAGCTCGGCGAACGTGCGGCGCCGATCCGCGTAGATGGTCGCGACGCGATCCGGCGCCTCGATCAACGACCGGTGCAGACCCTGGGTGATGTACATGCCGGCCCTCCGTGCTGCGGCCCCCGGTGGCAGCGACGCTGACCTTAGTGCTGGATGCGCCCGCCAGCGCCGGCACCACAGGCCCGGCGCGGTGGGTCGAGATGGGTGGTCGGCATGGCGAAGATGGGGATGCGCGGCCGATGCGAGGCGCGGCGGCGCCGCCGTACAACGGACGGATGACCTTCACCGATCCATCACTCGGCCCGCAGCTCTCGGTGGCCGACGTCTTCCTCGGACATCTGGCGGCGGGCGACTTCGACCGGCTCGCCCTGCTGTTCGAACCGGACATCTCGCTCGTCGCCCTGCTGCCCGAAGGGCTGCGCGAGTGGCAGGGTCCGGAGCGCGTCATCGCGGCGTTCGTGCTGTGGTTCGGCGGGGTCGACGAGTACGAGCTCGTCGACGCCGCCGCCGATCACCTCGGCCCGCGCCTCCACCTGCGCTGGCGTGCTCGGGTGCGTGGAGGACCGTTCGGCGACTCGAGCTTCGTCGTCGAGCAGCACGTCTACGCCGATCGCGGGCCGACGGGCCGGATCCACGCGATGTCCATGCTGTGCTCCGGCTTCGCCCGTGAGCGTGGCGATGTCTGAGGACCTCCCGGTCTGGGGCGCCTGGGACCGTGACGTCCAGGACGACCCGTCCCCGCACTTCGCGTCGATGCGGGCGAAATGCCCCGTGCACCACGTCCGGCTCGGTGACGGCCACGACGCGTGGGTGGTCATCGGCCACGGCGCCGCCCGGCGGGCGCTGATGGACCCACGCCTCTCCAAGGACATGCTCGCGGCGTTGGCGGCCGATCCCGAGGTCGTCGACGAAGGCCTGCCCGGACCGGCGTTCGCTCGGCACATGCTCGCCGTCGACCCGCCGGACCACACCCGCCTGCGGGCCCTCGTCGCCAGGGCGTTCGCGCCGTCACGCATCAACGCACTGGAGCCGGCCATCGAACGCATCGCCGACGAGCACCTCCACGAGCTCGCGGGTCGGGCCCCGTGGTCGACCTGGTGGCCGACTTCGCCCTGCCGTTCTCGTTCCGCGTGATCGGCCAGCTCCTCGGGGTGCCCGTCGCCGACCAGGCAGAGCTCCACGAGGCCTTCCGGACACTGCTGCGGCCGTGGAACGGGTCCCCTCCGCCCGCAGCCGTCGCCGCGTCGGACGCGATCGTCGGGTACCTGGAGCACCTCGTGCTGGAACGCCGGGCGCGCCCTGCCGACGACCTCGTGGACGTGCTCATCGCCGCGGACGCTGACGGCGACACGCTGCGCCACGAGGAGGTGCTGTCGAGCCTGTTCCAGCTCATCGTCGCCGGCCACGACACCACCACCAGCCTCATCGGCAACGGGGTCGTCGCGCTGCTCGACCACCCGGAGCAGCTGCGCCTGCTGCGCGAGGAGCCGGCGCTCGTGCCCGCGGCCGTGGAAGAGATGATCCGCTACGCAGCCCCCGTGCCCCACGCGACGTTCCGGGTCACCACCGAGCCGGTCGAGCTCGACGGTGTCGAGATCCCGGCGGGTGCGCAGGTGCTCGTCTGCATCGGCGGGGCCAACCGCGATCCCGGCGTCAGCGACGATCCCGACCGGTTCGACGTCCGCCGTGCGCGGCAGCGCCACCTCGGCTTCGGCCACGGCATCCACTTCTGCCTCGGCGCACCGCTGGCCCGCCTCGAAGGTCGCGTCGCGTTCACCGCCCTCCTCCGCCGCTACCCCAGCCTCAGCCTCGCCGTGCCCCGTGACGACTTGCAGTGGAGCCACGGCGACGGCCTCGTGCTGCGCGGCCTCGCCGACCTACCGGTCCGCCTCGTTCCCATCGAGTGACGTCGCCCCGACGGGCGCGGTGCCCCGGTCGATCAGGCCGAGCACGGTCGCGCGCTGCACGGCGTCGCGGCGGCTGCCGACCTGCAGCTTGGACAGCACCGCGGAGACGTGGTGGTCGACGGTCTTCGTCGAGATGAACAACCGTTGGGCGATCTCGGCGTTCGTGGATCCGTCCACGAGCAGCGTGAGGATCTCGATCTGGCGGCCGGTGAGCCCTGCCGGGTTCGCCCGGGTGGTCTGGCGCCGACGCGCCGGGATGGTCGTCACGCCGCCACGCCGCAGGTCCTGGCGCACCTTGCCGGCGACGCGATCGGCACCGAGTCGATCGAGCACGTCGAGCCCGGCGCGCGTGCTCTGCGGTGTGGCGGCCTCGACGAGGGCCAGCGCCTGGTCGTACGGCGCTGAGAGCCGCCCCCAGGTCCTCGCGGCGTCGTCGAAGCGTCCCGCCAGCTGCAGTCGATGGGGTTCGGCGACAGCGTCCGGTGCGAGCTCCACACCCGGCCCGGTCCCGAGGTCGGCGTCGAGCCGACGGAGCCACGTGGCGAGCTCACCGCGGGCCCACTCGAGGCCGCCGCCCGACGCCGACGCCAGCAGCGCCCGGCACTCCTCCAGTCGTTCGTCGGCGACGGCCTGGAGCCACGACCGCTCGACCAGCGCGGCCGCAGCCGGCAACAGCCGGATCGGCTCGCCGAACCGCTGGGCCAGCTCCCACGCCTCCTCGAGGTCGGCGTCGGCGTCGCCGCCCCGACGCAACGCCACGAGGCCCCGGACCAGGTGCGGCCACGTGCGCGCGAGCGGCGCGCTCGGCCCAGCGAGGACGAGGTCGGCGTCGGCGACGGCGTCGGACCAGTCGCCCCGCATGAGCTTCATCCGGCCACGCGACCCGAGCTGCCACACCCGGCAGATCGGCAGGTCCCGCTCGATCGTGAGCGGCAACGTGAAGCCGAGCAGCTCGGCCGCGCTCCGGAGTCGCCGTTGCTCGACGTCGAGGTAGGTCAGGTTGCTGTAGCCGCTCGAGTAGATCTCGTCGAAGTGCTCGTGGCCCGTGCTGAGCAACGCCAACGTCGCTTCCCTGCTCCCCCGCTCGCCCTCCAACACGTCGCAGATGCCGCCGATCACCTGGAGGCGCACCCCGAGCGGACGGTCGCCACTGCCCTCGGCGAACGGTGCGGCGCGCGCGAGGAGGAGTCGTGCCCGGTCGAGATCGTTGACCTGCACGGCGAGGTAGGCCTGCAGCGCCAGCGTGTGGCCGAGGTGGGCGAGATCGGCGTCCGCACACGACGCGTCGTCACCGGCGAGCACGTCTTCGGCCGCCGTCGCGTGGCGGTCGGCGAGGTCGCGATCGGCGTTGTACCAGTGGTACACCGAGAGCGCGTGGTGGTTGCCGCTGACGCCGCCCGCGTCGTCGCTCGAGCGCCGCAGGAGCATCGCCCGCCGGCTGGCGATGATGGCGTCGTCGAGCCGGTCGATCAGGTAGTACTCCTCGGCGAGCAGCTCGAGCAGCTCCGCCTCATCGGTGACCGACTCGGGCGCGCCGTGCTCGAGCGCGGTCGCGAAGAAGGCGGCGGCCTGCGTGTGCGCGCCGGACCGGGCCGCGGCGCGGCCCGCGTCGGTGGCATGGCGCAGCGTGCGCGCCGCGTCGCCGGCCCCGAGGGCGTGGTGGGTCAGCACCGCCGGGTCCGCAGGACGCGACGACTCGAGGGCTGCGAGGACGCGGCGGTGCAGCGACGGCGCACCACCGGGCGGCAGGGTCTCGCTGATCGCGATGCGGCACAGGTCGTGGCGGAACGCCACCCCGCGCGACCCACGGCGGATCAACCCGGCGACATCGACGGCGCGCAGGGCCGGGAGCCCGACGCCGAGGTGGGTGAGCAGGTGATCGGAGATCGCCTCGGGCGAGCACGACAAGAGGTGCAGCACGTCCCATGCGTCGGCAGCGAGACCGTTGGTGCGGGCGAGGATCGCATCGCGCACCGTGCGGGGGAGCTCGGTGCCGTCGTGATCGAGCATCTCGACCACGTAGAAGGGGTTGCCGCTGGTGACTCGATGGAGCGCGGCGGCGTCGACCGGACGGTCCTCGATCAAGGCGGCGACGGCGTCGACGCTCAGCGGCCGGAGCGTCGCCGTCGCCGCGTCGGGTGACCGGGCGACGTCGCCGAGGAGCGAACGCAGCGGGTGGGTGGCACCGACCTCGTCGTCGCGCATCGCCCCGACCACCACGGATCCCGTGACCCGGAGCCGGCGGAGCAGGAAGCGCAGCAGGTCGATCGTTCCCTGGTCGGCCCAGTGGAGGTCGTCGATGATCAGCACCGACGGCGTGAGCCGCAGCTGTTCGAACACCGCGGTGAAGATCTCGTGGGGTTGCGTCGCGCTGTCGAGCACCGCCACGACGTCGTCGCCGAGCTGCGGCGCGAGGTCGTGGAACGGTCCCAGTGGCCGCGGCGTCGTGAGCGGGTCGCAGGCCCCCGAGAGGACCGCCCGGTCGTCCACGCAGTCGTCCGTGAACGCCTGCAGCAGCGAGGTCTTGCCCGCGCCGGACTCACCGCTCACGAGCACCATGCCACCTCGACCATCGCGCGCCCGGCGCAACGTGTCGGTCAGCACGGCGAGCTCGCCGGCCCGCTCGAGCAACCTCACGAGCGGGATGGTACCGAGGACGCCGCGTCGGCCCCGTGTGGTGCTCGCCCCGGGCCAGCCGGGGCGAGCACGTTCGTCACGATCCCGGCGCCGGCAGGTCGGTGCCGAAGATCGGCACGCCGGCCGGGCAGAGCCGGACCGCTGCGTTCCAATCCTCGAACATTCCGGCCGGGTTCTCCTTCCACAGCCACGTGTGCAGCACCCACAACGGCAGGGTCGGGTGCTGGTGGAACGCCATGCCGAACAGCGTCGGGGGCCTCCGGGACGTCCACGCGTCGATCGGCACGATGTACTCGTGGGCGACCAGGCCGGTGACCTCACCCGACGCGTCCAGCTCGTACACCAACGCCTCCGGCTTGGTGACATCGACGGTCGCGTCCATCAGGTCGGCGTCGATGTAGTGGACACCCATCCCGCCGCGACCTGGGCTCTCGAAGCAACCGAGCGTGCCGATGGAGGACGCGTAGCCGGCATCCTCGGCAACGGCCACGTCCTGAAACGCCGCAGTCGCCAGCATCGCGGCGACGCGATCTGCGGTCGCCATCGTGTGGCTGCTGCCGTGGTGATCGGGCGACGATCGGGCCGCGGCGACGGCCGATGACGTCGGGGGCGTCGCCGCCTCTGCGCCGGCACAGCCCGCCGCCAGCGCCATCATCGGCAACATCGTGGCGAGGTGGCGACGCCACCGGTTCGAGCGCCGTGCGGTCGAGCTGCTGGGGTGCCCCGTGAGGTGGGTGCGATACGACATGTCGAGCTCCTTCGTTCGTCGTCGATGTCGGCGAGGTCAACGTACGAACGTGCGGCCACGAGGTCATCGGGAGCGACTCCCCATCTTCGAACCGGCGCCGCCCGGACAGAACATGGGGAACGACTCCCGATGCGCGACGCCCACGGGTCGCCCAGAGTGCGAGTCGTCCGTCGGCAGATCCGCCGCCGGACGCCCATCACTCGAACAACGGGAGCACATCCGTCATGCAGCGTTTCATCATCGAACGAGAGATCCCCGGCGCCAGCGAGCTCACCGCGGCGCAACTCGCCGAGATCTCCAAGACGTCCAACGCGGCGGTGGCGTCGCTCGGCGTGCCCTACAACTGGGTCACGAGCTACGTCGCCGGCGACAAGGTCTACTGCGTCCACGAAGCCGACGATGCCGAGGTCATCCTCGAGCACGCCCGCCGCGGCGGCTTCCCCGCCAACAAGGTCACCGTCGTCGCCAACGAGTTCGGTCCGCAGACGGCCCACGTCGGCGTCCACTGATCGCTCGGCGACGTCCGGTCGGTCCGGCCCCCGTCAGCCGGACCGACCGGGCGCGACGGGACCACCACCGATCGGCGCCTCGTTCGGGCCACGCGACCGGATCAGGGATCGACGCCGGGGAGGAACAGGAACGCGGCGGTCGGGAGACCGGCGAGCTCGCGGCCGAGGCCGGTCTGCAGGTGATGGCTGAACATGATGTGTCGCGATGCCGCCCGGTCCGACGTGCCCACAGCGACGCCACCCACGATCGGCCCGCCGGCGTCGCACCGCACCACGCCGGCAGCGAGCACGGCGGCCTGCTGGCAGTTGCTGGCGTACGACCACCGTCTCGCGATCTGCACCCCGCCATCGCCGTTGGGCATCGCCATCGATCCCGGCGCGAACGGTCCGGCGCCTCCCTTGCGGAGGTCGCGGAAGAGCTCGCGTGCGGTCGCCTCGGGCGGCAGCGAGGCCAGGTAGTTCGAGCCGATCGCGATCGCGCAGCACCACCCCGGTCGACGCGTCGGCCGCCGAGATCACCCCGCTGCTCCGACGTCGCGGCGCCATCGTATGGCTGCCGGCACGGCCGCCCGACGTGGTCCGCCGCCGCAGGCTGCCGGTCGATCAGGGCAACCGGTTGCGCTCGACGAGTTGCTGGGCGATGACGTTGCGCTGGATCTCGTTGGTGCCCTCGCCGACGATCATCAACGGGGCGTCGCGGAAGTAGCGCTCGACGTCGAACTCGGTCGAGTAGCCGTAGCCACCGTGGACGCGGATGGCGTCGAGGGCCACCTCCATCGCCACTTCCGACGCGAACAGCTTGGCCATCCCTGCTTCGAGGTCGCAGCGGGCGCCGCGCTCGAACTGCTCGGCGGCGAACAGCGTCAGTTGGCGGGCCGCGGTCAACTTCGTGGCCATGTCGGCGAGGAGGTTGCCGACCGACTGGTGCCGCCAGATTGGCTTGCCGAACGACTCGCGGTCCTGGGCGTACTGGAGGGCGTCCTCGAACGCCGCCCGCCCGACGCCGAGGGCGCGGGATGCGACCTGGATGCGCCCGGTCTCGAGGCCGCGCATCATCTGCGGGAAACCCCGCCCCTCCTCACCGCCGAGCACTGCGGCCACCGGCACGGCGCAGTCCTCGAAGATCAGCTCGCAGCTCTCGACGCCCTTGTAGCCCAGCTTCGGGAGGTCCTTGGACACCGTCAGCCCCGGGCCGTGCTCGACGAGCAGGATGCTCACGCCGCGGTGGCGCGGGGTCGCCGCCGGGTCGGTCTTGCACATCAGCGCGATCAGCTGCGACCGGCGGGCGTTGGTGATCCACGTCTTCGAGCCGTTGACGACGTAGTGATCGCCGTCGCGCAGGGCGACCGTGCGCATCGCCTGCAGGTCGGAACCACCGCCTGGCTCGGTGAGCGCCATCGTGGCGCGGATCTCGCCCGTCGCCATCCGCGGCAGGTACGTCGCCCGCTGCTCCGCGGTGCCGAACTCGACGAGCAGCTTGGACACGACGGTGTGGCCGCCCATCGCGCCGGCGAGGCTCATCCACCCCCGGGCGAGCTCCTCGGTCACGTGCACGTAGCACGGCATCGAGACCCGGAACCCGCCCATCGACTCGGGGATCGCGAGCCCGAAGATGCCGAGCTCCTTCATCTGGTCGATCATCGCCTCGGGGTAGCGGTTCTCGTGCTCGATCTCCCGGACGCCGGGCCGGACCTCGCGCTCGACGAACTCGTGGACCGTGTCGACGATCATGCGCTCGGTGTCGGAGAGGGAGACCATGGCGCAAGTGTTGACCACCCGCAGCGGGGAGGCCAAGGTGTCGGACGTGGGTGCGCTCGACGGCCTCAGGGTGATCGAGGGCTCGGCGTTCGTCGCCGCGCCGCTCGGCGGCATGACGTTGGCCCAGCTCGGAGCCGACGTGATCCGCTTCGACAACATCGGCGGGGGCATCGACTTCCACCGCTGGCCAGAGACGCCCGACGGTCACAGCCTGTTCTGGGCCGGGATGAACAAGGGCAAGCGGTCGATCGCCGTCGACGTGCGCAGCCCGGACGGCCAGGAGCTCGTGACCGCGCTGATCACGCAGCCCGGTCCCGACCGCGGCGTGTTCCTGTCGAACTTCCCGGCCGGCGGCTGGCTCAGTGACGAGCGCTTGCGGGCGCGCCGCGAGGACCTCATCTACACCAACATCATCGGCAACCCCGATGGCGGGACGGCCGTCGACTACACGGTCAACCCGGCATCCGGGTTCGCCTACGCCACCGGGCCTCGCGGTGGCAGCCTGCCGACGAACCACGTGCTGCCGGCATGGGACATCGCCACCGGGCTCACCGCTGCGCTCGGGCTGCTCGCCGCCGAGCGGGTCCGCACCCGCACCGGGGTCGGCCAGTTCGTGTCGGTGTCGCTCGCCGACGTCGCGTTCACGATGGTCGCCGACCTCGGCTACCTCGCCCAGGCCGAGGTGCTCGGCGAAGCGCGACCGCCGATCGGCAACGACATGTACGGCGCGTTCGGACGCGACTTCCCGACCGCCGACGACCGCCGAGTGATGGTCGTGGCGATCAGCTTGCGCCAGTGGCAGTCGCTCGTCGACGCGGTCGGCATCGGCGAGCACCTCCCGGCGATCGAGCGGGCGTTCCAGGTCGACCTGACCCAGGAGGGCGATCGCTACCGGGCGCGCGATGCGCTCGCCGCCCTCATCGCCCCGTGGGTCGGCGATCGCACGTTGCCGGAGATCGCCGAGACGTTCGACCGCCACGGCGTGTGCTGGGGCGCCTACCAGACGTTCGCCCAGCTCCTCGCAGAGGACTGGCGGGTGTCGGACGCCAACCCGGTGTTCCGCGACATCGACCAACCGGGGATCGGCAAGGTCCGCGCCGGCGGCTCACCGCTCTCGTTCGGGGCCATCAGCCGCGACGAGCCCGGTCCAGCCCCGCAGCTCGGCCAGCACACCGAGCAGGTCCTGGCCGAGGAGCTCGGCCTGGCCGCCGGCGAGATCGCCGCCCTCCGCGATCGCGGCGTCGTGGCCGGACCGGCCTGACCGATGGCCGCCGAGATCACGCTCGACGACCTCGGCGTGCCGGCGCGGTCGAGCGCCCTGCTCGACGCCGCCCACGTGGCGCGCATCGCCGCCACGTTGGACGCCGACGCGCCCGGCGACGGCGATGTCCTGCCGGCGCTGTGGCACTGGGCGTTCTTCACGCCGACGACGCCCAGCGCCGGGCTCGGCGCCGACGGCCACCCGCACCTGGCCTCGCCGGCGATGGCGCCGTTCCCCCGCCGGATGTGGGGAGCCGGCCGGCTCCAGTGGGACCACGACCTGCGCGTCGGTGCGACCGCCGAGCGGGTGTCGACGGTGCGCTCGGCGCGCACCACCACGGGGGCGAGCGGCGCACTGCTGCTCGTCGTCGTCGACCACGAGTACCACCAGGACGGGGTCCGGTGCGTCGGCGAGCAGCAGACGCTCGTCTACCGCGACCCGCCCGCCGACCCGGTGCCGCTCCCCGTCGACGCCTCCCCGGCCGAGCCGGCGGTCGGCGCGTGGTCGATGCCGCGCCGCCCCGAGTCGACGCTGCTGTTCCGGTTCTCGGCGATCACGTTCAACACCCACCGCATCCACTACGACCTGCCGTACGCCCGCGACGTCGAGGGCTACCCGGGCCTCGTCGTGCAGGGACCACTGACGGCGATGACGGTCGCCGCGTTCGTGGAGCGGTCGACCGGCCGGCGCCTGGCGTCCTACGAGTTCAAGGCGACGGCACCGATGTTCGCCGGCCTCCGCGCGACGGTCGTCGTGGTGCCGCCGGCCGCCGACGGCACCGGCACGGCGGAGGTCCTGCGCAACGACGGCGCCGTGTCCATGCGCGTCGACTACAGCCTGCGCGACGCGTGATGGCGCGCTGCTTCCTCTACGTCCCGGGCCACCGTGCCGACCGCTTCTCCAAGGCCTTCGCGTCCGGTGCCGACGCCGTGATCCTCGATCTCGAGGACGCCGTGCCCGTCGCCGCCAAGGACGACGCCCGTCGCGACGTCCGGACGTTCCTGGACGAGCTCACCCCCGGGCCGGTCGAGGCGTGGGTGCGGATCAACGACGGTGACCGCGGGCGCGCCGACCTGCGGGCGCTCGCCGGTACGGCCACCCTCGCCGGCGTCGTGGTGCCCAAGGCCACCCCGGACGTCCTGGCCGCCCGCCACGCCGACGCCCCCGACGTGGCGTTGATCCCGCTCGTCGAGAGCGCCGTCGCGCTCACCGAGGTCGCCACCATCGCCGCGTCCGCCGGCGTGCGGACGCTCGCCATCGGCGAGGTCGACCTCGCCGCCGACCTCGGGCTCGGCGACGACGTCCCCGCGGCCGCCCTGTGGGCGCTGCGGATGCAGGTCGTCGTCGCCTGCGCGGCCACCGGCCGCCGCGCCCCGCTCGGACCGGTCATCCGGGACATCGAGGACCTCAGCGGGTTCGCGGCCACCGTGCGGCAGCTCCGCCATGCCGGGTTCGGCGCCGTCCAGGCCATCCACCCGAAGCAGGTCAACGTCGTCAACGACGAGCTCACACCGAGGCCGGACGAGGTCGCCGCGGCCGAGAACCTCCTGGCGGCCGCAGCGCGCGCCGACGGCGGTGTCTTCGTCGACGACGCCGGTCGCATGATCGACGAGGCCGTGCTGCGCTCGGCCCGGCGCACGCTCGAGCTGGTCACGCCACCCCCACGAGCGACGTGATGGCACGACGGTCGTCCATCGCCGCGTACGCCTCGCCGATCCCGTCGAGGTCGGTCTCGAAGTCGAAGACGAGCCCGGGGTCGATGGTGGTCGTGCACGCGGCCGAGCCCGGCTCACGATCGCACGAGGCGCTGCAGCTGCTCGCCAGCTGGGCGACGACCCCCGCCGCCGTTGCCGCGTCGACCGCCGACGACCATTGAGCCTGTGACCCGAGCGCCCCATCCGGCGCGCCACCCCGCTGACCCCAAGGAGGCTCGGCATGCCCGACCAGCCCTCACCCGCCCAACAGATGATCGGCTCCTTCGCCCCCAAGCTCGTCGAGCTGACCGACGACGTGCTGTTCGGCGACGTCTGGGAGCGCCCCGGTCTGTCCAAGCGCGACCGCAGCGTCATCACCGTCGCCGCACTCGTCGCGCTCAACCGCACCGAGCAGCTCCCCGGCCACCTGCGCCGCGCCATCGACAACGGCGTCACCCAGGACGAGCTCATCGAGGAGATCACCCACCTCGCGTTCTACGCCGGATGGCCCACCGCGATGAGCGCCATCACGATCGCCAAGAAGCTCTTCGAAGCGAGCTGATCACGGCGGCGCGGCCACGCGATCCGCCGACCCACCCAGGATCGCCGCGCGGCCGGGCACCGTCGGGCCCGGAGCCGTCCAGCCCGGTCCCGACCAGCTCGCGGCCATCCAGACGGCCGCCGACCAGATCGCGATCGTCGGTGCTCGCTACCCCGAACACCTCGATCGGCTCACCAACCGATGACCCAGAGCGCATCGCCCACCGCCCGTGAGCAACCGCATACCGCAAGGTCCACCCTCGTCGACGGCATCGACACGCCGGGCGAACGAGGACGTGGCCTCCGCGGGCCCGCCGCCGCCACGGCGATCGTGGGTTAGCGTGACCCCCTTGCCCGCTCCCCCTCGAGGAGTCGCCCATGACCACTGAGCTGACCGACGTGTCCGTCGCCGGCACCGAGTCGACGCCGTCGTCGCACCCACTCGATCCGGTGACCGCGGACGAGCTGCGGCGGTCCCGTCGGGTCATCGAGACGGCCGGACTGCTGCAGGCGGCGACCCGCTTCGCGTTGGTCCAGCTGGTCGAGCCGCCGAAGGAGGACGTGCTGGCGTGGGTGCCTGGCGAGCCGATCGACCGGCAGCTGTGCTCGGTGCTGCTCGACACCGAGTCGGGCGTCGTGACCGAGGTCGTGGTGTCGCTCGCCAGCGAGCGGGTGCTGCACTCGACCGTCGTGCCGACGACGACGCACCCCTACGGGCAGCCGGGTCTCGTCGTCGGTGAGCTGGTGACGTTGGACGAGATCGTCAAGGCCGACGATCGGTGGCAGGAGGCGATGCGCCGCCGCGGTGTCGGCGACCTGACGCGGTGCAAGGTGCTCCCCCTGTCCGCCGGCCAGTTCGAGCTCCCCGACGAGGTCGGCCGCCGGGTGATGCGCGCCATCACCCTCTACCAGGAGGAGCCGAGCGACATCCCGTGGACCCGTCCGATCGAGGGTGTCATCGCCCACGTCGACCTCATCGCGCGGCAGGTCCTGCACCTCGAGGACCACGGCGGCGATCCGATCCCACCACGGCAGCCCAACCTCGGCGAGGGCGCGTGGGGGCCGGTTCGCACGAGCCTGCGACCGCTCGCCATCACGCAGCCGGACGGGCCCAGCTTCCACGTCGACGGCGCCGCCGTCGAGTGGGAGGGCTGGTCGTTGCGGGTCGGCTTCGACGCGCGCGAGGGACTCGTGCTGCACCAACTCGGGTACGCCGACGGCGGGCGCGTCCGCCCCATCCTCCATCGCGCGTCGGTGTCCGAGATGGTCGTCCCGTACGCCGACCCGCACCCGATGCGCTTCTGGATCAGCTACTTCGACGAGGGCGAGTACGGCCTCGGCCGCCTGGCCAGCACGCTCACCCTCGGCTGCGACTGCCTCGGTGAGATCCACTACTTCGACGCCGTCTACGCCGACGACCACGGCCTGCCGGTCGAGCTCCCCAAGGTCGTGTGCCTGCACGAGGAGGACGTCGGCGTGCTGTGGAAGCACCAGGACTTCTTCAGCGGCACGAGCGAGGTGCGCCGCTCGCGCCGCCTCGTCATCTCCTCGTGGGCGGCGATCGGCAACTACGACTACGGCTTCTTCTGGTACCTGTACCAGGACGGCACGATCGAGTTCGACATCAAGCTCACCGGGATCGTCTTCGCCGTCGCCAGCCGCGTCGCCGGTGACCACGCCGCGCCGGTCACCCCCGAGCTGGCCGCGCCGTACCACCAGCACCTGTTCAACGTGCGCCTCGACATGACGATCGACGGTGTGCGCAACACCGTCGAGGAGGTGGACGTGGTCGCCGTCGAGGACGACTCGCTGAACCCCTACGGCAACGCGTTCACCACCCGCACGACCGTGCTCGAACGAGAGCGCGAAGCCGCCCGGACCGCCGACGCCGGTGCGTCGCGGACGTGGCGGATCGTGAACCGGGACCGCCGCAACCACGTCGGCCAGCCCGTCGGCTACACGCTCGTCCCGTCCAGCAACCCCGTCCTGCTGGCGCGGCCCGGCTCGAGCGTTGCCAAGCGTGCCGTCTTCGCGACCCGCCACGTGTGGGTCACGCGCTACGACCCGGCCGAGCGCTACGCCGCCGGCGCCTACCCGAACCAGCACGCCGGCGGGGCCGGCCTGCCTGCGTTCCAGGCCGCGGATCGCGGCCTCGTCGACGAGGACATCGTCGTCTGGCACACGTTCGGCTCGACGCACGTGCCGCGACCGGAGGACTGGCCCGTGATGCCGGTCGACCACGTCGGGTTCCGCCTCCGACCGGCCGGCTTCTTCGACCGCAACCCGGCGCTCGACCTCCCTCGCTCGTCTCCGGGCGCGGAGTGCTCCGTCGAGACCAACGGGTCCTGTCACTGACCCGGCGGGCCAGCGGCCGGCGGACCGTTCCGCCTCCACGCCGCGACGGTCGCGAGCCGCCCGCCCTCGTGGGGTCCGCCGGGTAGCCGAGCGCGTTGCGGTCTCGTGACGGTATGGTGACGGTCCGAATTCTCCCAGGTGTGGTCGCGGGCTCCCGCCCAAGCGCCGTGAGCCGCCATCCCTCTGCAGGAACGACTCATGTCCCTTTCCCTCCGCGCGCCCTCGCGCCTGCGCCACGCCCTCGTGGGTGTCGCCGCCGCCGTGACGGCCGTCTGCTGGGTGGCCGGTCCGGCCGACGCCGGCATCCCCGGCAACCGACAGTCACCCACGGTCATCACGAACGCCTTCTGGGCGTTGGCCGCCCACGACACGTTCGCGGCGAGCGGCACGCCGGGCGACTTCGTCAGCTACGTGACCGCTCGCGACGCGGCCGCCGACTCGTTGGCCGCCGAGATGGCGCTCGACCCGGTCGCCGTGCGCGACGCCTGGGCACGCGCCGACCTGCCTCACCAGACAGCGGTGCTGGCGGCACTCGCCGAGCTCGGCAAGCCGTACCGCTACGCGACCTCCGACCCGGATGTCGGGTTCGACTGCTCTGGCCTCACCGCCTATGCATGGGGTCGAGCCGGTATGGACATCGCCAACCAGAGCGGGGCCCAGATCCGGGCTGCGGCACCTCGTGACCATTCCGCGGCGACAGCCGGCGACCTCGTCCAGTACCCGGGTCACGTGATGATGTACCTGGGCGTGGGCGACGCCATCGTGCACGCCGTCAATCGTCGCGACGACGTCGAGCTCGACGTCATCCGCCGCAAGGTCCGATTCGGCGATCCCACCGGCTGACCCGGCCCGTCGTCGACCGCGGCGACCCGTCGCGCTCCGACCTCGGTGCCCCGGTCGTCGTGTTGGCAGAGTGGTCGGTCGTGCGCAGCCCCTTCGTCGCCGTCCCCGAGACCGAGGTGCAGGCGCTCGTCGAGCATGGTTGGGGCATCGAGCTGCGGGAGCTGGTCGAGGTGCGCGAAGGGGCCGGTGCGTACCACTGGGAGGGGTCGGCCACGGACGGCCGGCGCTGGTTCGTGACGTGCGACGACCTCACGACCAAGCCGTGGTTGGGCGCCGACAACGACACGGTGTTCGACCACCTGCGCATCGCCTACCGAACGGCGCATGCCCTCCGCCGCGGCGTGGGCGCGGTGCTCGCACCGGTCCCCTCCCGTGCCGGCGACCCCGCCCTGCGACTCGACGATCGCCACAGCATCGCCCTCTGCGAACACGTCGACGGCCGAGCCGGGCGCTGGGGCGAGCCGTTCGCAGCCGACGACCTGCTCCGGCTCGTCGACGTCGTGGCCGCGCTGCACGGCGCCGCGCTCCCCACCCGATCGTTGGCCCACCGCGGTCTCGAGGTTCCCGGTCGTCGCCGCGCTCGACGACGCGCTCGCGACGACGGACGAGCCCTGGGATGCCGGCCCGTTGTCGGAGCCCGCCCGGCGCGCCCTGCGCGAGCACCTCGATGTCGTCAGGGCCTGGCTCGCCGAGCTGACCGGCGTCGCGGAGCGGTCCGCTCCCACGCCTCGCCAGGTGGTCGTCACGCACGGCGAACCACACCCCGGGAACGTCATCCTGACCGCGACCGGCCCGCGGCTCATCGACTGGGACACGGTCGCCCTCGCGCCACCGGAGCGCGATCTGTGGATGATCGCCGATGCCGACCGTGGGGCCGCGGCGCAGTACACCCGCCTGACCGGCACGGTCCTCGACGAGGAGCTGCTGCGCGCCTACGGCCTGCTCTGGGCGGTCATGGACGTCGCCGCGTTCACCGACCAGCTGCACCAACCCCACCGCGGCGGCGTCGACGACCAGCGAGCCCTGCGCGGCCTCCGGGCGATCCTGGACGACCCCGACCCCCGACCGTTCGGTCCCGCCCGAGCTCCCTCGTGACCTCAGCGCTGGAACAGCCCGATCGGCAGGCCCGTGCCGCGCAGGTGGGCCGTCTCGTTGATGGTGACGATCGAGCGCTCCCCGCTCCTCGCCGCCGCCACCCGGTGGATGCTCGTGTAGTTCGGGTAGAAGAAGCTCTGCTGACTGCCGAGACCGAGCACGTGGGCGAGATAGCTGTTGATCACCCCGCCGTGGCACACGACGGCGATGCGTCCACCGCGATGACGGGCGATCATCGCCTCGATCGCGCCGATGACGCGATCGGCGAACTGCGCCGGGCTCTCGTCGTGCGAGGTCCACTCGCCGCGCAGGAGCGCCTGCCAGCGCGGGTCGTCGGCCGCCTTGAGCTCCTCGATCGGCACGTACTCGTTGCTGTGCCGGTCCCACTCGGCGACGGCGTCCTCCACCACGACGTCGAGGCCGAAGCGGGCGGCGATCGGCGCAGCCGTCTGGCGAGCACGGTTGAGCGGGCTGGCGTAGAGCGCGTCGAGCGGGGCCTCGACCGCGAGGTAGTCGGCGAGGTGCTGGGCCTGGGCGTGTCCGCTCTCCGACAGCTCGGGATCAGCGGCGCCGATCTCCATCTCGCGACGAACCGGCAACGCATGGCGGACGAGGAGCAGTTCCACGTCGGCCTGGCTATCACGCCCGCCCGCTCGTCCAGGCCGGGCGGGCGCGGCGATCGTGCCCGACGTCGGGCACGCGTCCCGATCAGCGCGTCGTCGCCCGCCGCGGCGCGCTCGGCGCAGCGATCACGGGGTCAGCACGTATCGACCGCGCCGGCCGCCGCCGGCCACGGCACGGTGGACGTCGGCGACCCGGTCGAGCGGCAGCACCTCGTGGACCCGGGCCGGCAGCTCGCCCGCCGCCGTCCGGCGGAGCAGCTCGGCCAACCGGCGACCGTCGGGGTGCGCGACGACGGCGACGACGGAGATCCCGCGCTGGGCCGCCGGCTCGGCGCTCGGCTGGACGCCGACGAAGGATCCCGCGTCGCGGACCAGGGTGATGGCGCGCTCCTGCATCGCCGCGCCGTCCGCCACCGCATCCCAGCCGCCCCTCGGCTCGGCCGTGAACTCGGCGCCGAGGCTGCGGACGAATGCCTCGTCCGCGGGTCGGGCCAGGCCGGTGACGTGCCATCCGCGATCCGGTGCGAGCGCGAGGACGTAGCCGCCGACGGCCCCGGCCGCCCCGGTCACCAACAGGCGGTTGCCGTCGCCGGGCGCGTCGCCGAGCAGGTCGACGATCTGCGCCGCAGCCAGCCCGTTGAGCGGCACGGTCGACGCGGCGACGAGGTCGAGCTCGTCGGGCACGACGGCGAGGTCGTCCTCGGGCGCGATGAGCTGCTCGGCGTAGGTGCCGAAGTCGCGGTCGAACCCGGCCACCATGCCGGCGACCCGGGTGCCGACGGCAAGGTCCCCACCGTCGCCGGTCGCGACGACCGTGCCGGCGAAGTCCCAGCCCAAGCCGGTCCGTTCGGGTTGGTCGACCAGACCCCGGCGGTGGAAGAGCCCGTCGGCGACGGCGAGGTCGACGGGGTTGACCGGCGCGGCGGCGATCGCCACCCGGACCTGGCGCGGTCCCGGCTCGACGACGGGTACGTCGATGATCTCGATCGAGTCCGGCCCGCGTGGGACGCGGACGACGGCGGTGCGGAAGGTCGACGTGGTCATGGTGGGCTCCTCGTGGCTGCGTTCGATCCGTTGTCATCTGCATTGTGAGCGGGTTACTCTCCATTGGGAAGTAGGCACCTCAAGGTGCGTAACCCACCAGAAGGGGCAGGTGCGAGCGATGCCACGCATGACAGCGGCCCAGCGGCGGGCACGGGCGCGGATCGCGTACGACGCGTTCCTGGCGAGCTGTCCGAGCCGCCAACTGCTCGACCGGATCTCCGACAAGTGGGTGACGCTGGTCCTCGCCGCCCTCGGCAGTGACGGTCCACATCCGTCCGGCAGCGGCCAGGTCGGCGGGCCGCGCGCGATGCGCTACTCCGAGCTGTCCCGCCGACTCGCCGGTGTCAGCCAGAAGATGCTCACCCAGACGCTGCGCTCCCTCGAGCGCGATGGTCTGCTCACGCGCACCGTGACACCGACGGTGCCCGTCACCGTCACGTACGAGCTCACGGACCTCGGCCTGTCCCTCCAGGATGTGATGCGCGGGATCAAGGAGTGGGCGGAGAGCCACATGGACGCCGTGCTCGCCAACCGCGAGCAGTACGACGTTCGCCGCGCCTGACGGTCGCGCGCGGAGACACGACGACGGGGTCGGCGCGTCAGTGACTGGCGTGGCGGGTGTGTCGGGCCGCCGCGGCGTGGACGCCGAGCGATGAGTTCCGAGGCTCCCGTCCGTCGACACCGTGACGTCGAGAGTGACCTGTCGATGACCGACCCCAGCACCGGCTCGCGGTCGTCGGTGGGCGCCGCAAGGAGGATGAAACCCGATGAAGCAGCCGCCGATCGTGTCGTTCGAGGAGTGGGAGTCCGCGCGCCAGGAGCTCTTGGTCGAGGAGAAGGCGCTCACGCGGGCCCGTGACGCGCTGGCGGCCAAGCGTCGTCGGATGCCGTGGGTGGCTGTCGAGAAGGAGTACCGGTTCGAGGGTCCGGCGGGACCGGTCAGCCTGGCGGACCTGTTCGGGGGCCGACGCCAGCTGGTCGTCTACCGCGCCTTCTACGCGCCGGACGTCACGACGTACCCGCAGAGCGGGGGCGCCTACCCGCAGCGGGCGTGCGTCGGTTGCTCCCTGGGCGCCGACCAGGTCGCCCACCCGGCCCACCTCAACGCGAGGGACACGACGCTGGCGTACGTCTCGCGTGCGCCGCAGGCCGAGATCCAGGGCCTCCAGGAACGCATGGGCTGGCAGCACATCCCGTGGTACACGCTCACCGACGACTTCGACGCCGACTTCGGGGTCGACGAGTGGCACGGGACCAACGCGTTCATCCGTGACGGTGATCGGATCTTCCGGACCTACTTCGTCCACGACCGCGGCGACGAGCAGCTCGGCAGCACCTGGAGCTACCTCGACATCACCGCCCTCGGACGCCAGGAGGCGTGGGAGGACTCGCCGGAGGGCTACCCGCAGACGCCGCCCTACCAGTGGTGGAACTACCACGACGCGTACGACGACCAGGGCTGATCGGCGGGCGCCGGTCGCGCCCGCTGGCGGCGGCACCGATGACGATCGGCGTGATCACCGCCGGATCGGCACGCGGTGGATCACGCCGATGCCGCTGTCGATGCCTTGGCGGCGGCGGCCACTGCCGGTCGGCGGCGGCGGCCCCCACCCGAGCGTCGCGACCCACTCGTCGTGCGGTCGCGGCTGCGCGCGCTCGACGGCGTCACGGCTGCCGCGAGGTCGTCGAACGACGCGCGCAGGCAGTCGGCGTAGTCCGCCGGGTCGGGCAGCATCTCCCGGCACGATGTGAACGAGATCGTGATGTCGCCGCGGTAGCTCATCACCGGGTGGATCAGGCCCATGCCGTCCGTGATCATGCCGGCGCCGTACATCGCGACGAGCTCGGCACCGGCCATGTAGAGCGAGTGGCGCGGGCCCGGCATGTTCGTCACCGTCGTGTTGAAGACCGGGCGCAGGCGGTTGGCGAGCGACAGCCGTGCCGAGGTGCGGGCGCCGAGGCCGACGATCCCGCCGGGCATCAGATCAGCCATGTCGACGAGCGTGCGCGCCCCCAGGGCGTTCGTGAACTCCTTGGAGTTGTGGGTGCTCTCGCGCACCGTCGCCAGCCGTTCGAGCGGATCGGCGACGTCGGTGCCGAGCGTGGTGAACATGCCCGACACCATGTTGCCGGCCGCCCCGCGCTCCGCCTCCGTGCGCACCGAGATCGGGGCCATCGCGATCAGGGGGTCCGCCGGCAGCTCGTCCTTGGCCAGCAGGTAGGAGCGCAGGCCACCGCCGACGATGGCCAGCACGACGTCGTTGATCGTCGCCCCCGGGACGAACTGCTTGATCGTGCGCAGGTCGTCCAGCTCGAGCCGGATCGCGTCGAACACCCGATGCGCGGTGACCGGTCCGCTCCAGCGCGTCCGCGGGATGGTCGTCGGCGGCGGCGTGATGGTCCCCCGCCGGATCTGCCGTGTCAGCCGGCTGAGCTGCGGCACGGCGCGGGCCAGCACGCGCCCGGCGTGCGCCGGGCGGGTGGCGTTGTTGACGCTCGCCCGCCACAGCAGCTCGCTCGTGCTCGGCATCGACCCCGGACGCCACTCGCCCGCCGGCGACGGCGGGTCGCCGCTCGGGCTGTCGTCGTGGATGGCGGTCGTCATCTCCATGCCGGACATGCCGTCGATCGCGGCGTGGTGCACCTTGGTCACGAGGGCGAAGCTGCCCGGCGGGATGCCGCCGACGTTGTCCAGCCCTTCGATGACGTAGAGCTCCCAGAGCGGCCGATCGAGGTCGAGGGGGCGCGACACCAACCGCGCCACCTGGATGCAGAGCTGGCGCCAGTCGCCCGGCTGCGGCAACGCGATGTGGCGCACGTGGAACTCGAGGTCGAAGTCGGGATCCTCGATCCAGTACGGATGATCGAGGTCGAGCGGCACGCGCACCAGGCGCTGGCGGAAGACGCGAGCCTCGTGGAGCCGCTTGTCGATGTGGTCGAGGATCCCCTTGAAGGAGACCCGGCCACCCGGCGCCGTCGACGGGTCGTAGATCGCGATGCCGCCTCCCGCCATGTGCGCCCGCGGCGTCTCGGCGTAGAGGAACGAGGCATCCATCCCGGTCAGCTGCTGCATGGCCACCCTCCCCGGAGGTCGTGGTGCCGGCGCGCCCCCAACGCGCCGACGGGCCCAGTCTTCACCACTCGCGGCGCGACCTCAATGGTCGCCGCTGACGAACCGGCGCGGTCCGGCGGTGGCTGCCGGACCCGGCCGCCTGACGTGCGCGGCGACCAGGGACACGGGTGACCCTGGGCCACCGGGTCCGCGATGCGCGCCGCGAACGCGCCGGACGGGCGGGTGCCGCCCGCTACGGACCGTCGGCGGCGGCGTCGACACACCCGCCGGCGGACGGCGCGGGCACGTCGAACTCGTCGTGGCGGCGGTACCAGAACGACAGCGGCGCCTGCGGCCAGCCCTCCGGCACGTCCTCGTCCTCGCACTGGCCGCCGTAGGGCGTCCTGGACCATCGCCCCGTGCGGGAGGAAGCACGTGCGGTCGACGTCGTCGCCGTCGCGGAGGAAGACGTTGAGCCCGAACCACTCGTCGACGCCGAGGTCGGCGGAGAAGCGCTCCGCGCGGATCGTGTACCAGGGCACGTCTGTCCAGCCCATGCGCTCGGCGTAGCGGCGGAGAGGATGAGCTGGCTGCGCCCATCGAACAGCTCGGGCAACGACCGCTCGCCGGCGGGGCCCTCGAAGAGGTGGTCGCGCTCGACGCGCACCATCGGCATGGGGCGTGCGCCGTGGAGGCATCCGGCGCGCCGGGCGCTGCCGTGCTGATCGGCGTCGCAGGACGTCGGGCTGCTCAGTGCTTCGTGACGACGAGCGAGGCGTCCTGGCCGCCGAAGCCGAACGCGTTCACCTGCAGGGCGTCCACTCGCACGTCGGCTGCCGCGTGGAGGACGACGTCGAAGTCGATCTCGGGGTCGGGCGTGGTCGTGCCCATGGTGGGGGCCAGCTTGCCCTCGTGCATCGCGACGAGCCCGGCGAGCAGGCCCATCGCGCCGGCCGACGCGCCGGTGTGACCGATCGTGCCCTTGAGCGAGGTCACCGGCATCCCGCGGCCACCGAACAGGTTGTTGATGGCGCGGATCTCCGCGGTGTCGCCCTTCGGCGTGCCCGTCGCGTGGGCCACCACGGCGTCGATCGAGGCCGGGTCGAGCTCAGCTTCGGCGAGGGCGAGCTCCATGGCGCGCTGCTCCCAGCGGCCCGACGGTTCCGGCGAGGACGGGTGGAACGCGTCCGCCACCGTGCCGTAGCCACGGACGAACCCGTAGATGCGAGCGCCCCGGGCCCGGGCGTGGTCCTCGCGCTCCAGGAAGAGCATCGCCGACCCCTCGCCGCTGACGATGCCGCGACGCTCCACGTCGAACGGCAACGCGGCGCGCCGGGGGTCGGGCTCCTGCGACGACATCCCGTACGAGTTGCCGCTGTAGTACGTCGCCGGGACGAACTCGACCGCCTCGCCGTCGTCGACGGAACCTCCCTCCGTGCCGCCCGTGATGGCCGCGTCGGCCCGACCGTCGGCGATCAGCCGGGCGGCCGTGCCGACGGCGTCGATCGACGAGGCACAGGCCGTGCACACGGTGATCTGCTGACCGTGGAGGTCGTACTTCATGGCGATCTGGGCAGCCGCCATGTTCGGCCAGATCTTGATCATCGTCTTGCGCGGGACGCTCTCGGGCCCCCGTTGCTCGAGGAGGTGCTGAGCCTCGAGCAGGGCTCGCGTGCCGCCCATGCTCGTGCCGTGGACGATCGCGGTGCGCAGCGGATCGAGCTCGCCGATCCGCGCGTCATCGATCGCCTGGGTCGCAGCGGCCATCGCGAACCGGGCGAACCCGTCCGTCCCGTCGATGAGGCGCTCGTCGATCCAGTCGCGAGCGCGGAACCCCTCGACGCCTGCGCCGAGCGACGGCGGTGCATCGGCGCCGAGCTTGAGCGTCGAGACCTTGATCCCGAGGTCGCCGTCGAGCAGTCGCCGGCTGTGGTCGTCCACGCTGTGCCCGAGCGACGAGATGATCCCCATGCCGGTGATCGCGACGTTGTGCACCCCTCACCTCCAGTTCGATCCGGTGCCCGCGGTCCCGCCGCCGAGCGCACGATCCCCCCTGACGCCGAGCCAACGGCCCGTCGGGGCGACCGTACCCCGACCGCGAGGGGGCGCGACCATCGTGCTGCGCGTCGAGCCGCCGGGGACGCATCTCCTACGGTCTGGCGCGTTGGAGCGCGACGCGCACGGAGGCATCGCGCGGGTCACGCTCGATCGGGGGATGGCAGATGGCAGTCCGGCTGGCGACGAGCTCGAGGGTGTGCACCGCGGAGGAGGCGGTGGCCGCGATCCCCGACGGCGCATGCATCACCGTGAGCGGCACGATCACGATGCTCCTGCCGCGCACCCTGCTCGGAGCGATCGAGGCGCGGTTCCTCTCCACGGGGCACCCGCGCGGCCTCACGTGGTTCGAGCCGTTCCCGACCGGCGAACCGGGGATCGAGCCGCTCTCGTACCCCGGCCTGCTCAGGCGCGTGATCGGAGGCTGGTACACCCCGCACGAACGGCTGCGCCAGATGATCGTCGACGATGAGGTCGAGGCCTACCTCTTCCCCCTCGGCAGCCTGAGCTTCTGGTGCCAGGCGATGGCGGCCGGTCGCGAGCGCCACCTGACCACCGTGGGGATCGACACGTACATGGATCCGCGCTGCGGCGGCGGGAAGCTCAACGCCCGGACGACCGAGGACCTCGTGTCGCTGGCGACCGTCGACGGCGAGGAGCACATCGTGTACCCCCGGCTGCCGATCGACGTCGCCCTGATCCAGGCCTCGGTGGTCGACGACGACGGCAACGTCAGCATCGAGGACGAGCCGGCCACGATGAACGTGCTGTACCAGGCACTCGCCGCGAAGCGCTTCGGTGGTCGCGTGATCGTGCAGGCGCGGCGCCAGGTCGCCGCCGGTCAGATCCCGGCGCGGCTCGTCGCCGTACCCGGTGTCCTCGTCGACGCCGTCGTCATCAACCCGGCCGAGGAGCGCGACGACTCGAGCGGGACGATGAGCTTCCTCCTGCCCTCCCACCGCATCCCGAGGCCGCCGTCGCGCGTGCTCACCTCCCCGCAGCGCACGGTGTGGCGGCGCTGGCTGACGGAGGCGACCGTCGACGACTCGTGCCCCGAGACGCGTCGCGTGACCGCGGACATGGCGATCGCGCGGCGTGCCTGCCTGGCGCTCGAACCGGGTGCCGTGGTGAACGTGGGCGCCGGGCTGCCGCTGCGGGAGATGCCACCGATCGCGATCGAGGAGGAGATCGAGGCCGACGTCATGCTCACGATCGAGACGGGTGTCCTCGGGGGTCTCTTCAACGGCGCCGGGTTCCACGCCAACATGGCGGCGTACCTCGACACCCCCGGCATCTTCAGCCTGTACGGATCGGGGCTCATCAGCACGGCCTTCTTCTCGATGCTCGAGTTCGACGCCGACGGCAACGTCAACCTCCTGCGCCATGGCACGACGTGGATCGGCCCGGGTGGTTCGATGGACATCGCCGAGGGCGTCGGCGACGTCGTCTTCTGTGGCACGCTGCGCGCCAGGGGGCTGCACGTGAGCGCCGAGGACGGCCAGCTCGTCATCGACCGCGAGGGCGGCACGCCCCGCGCGGTCAGCGACATCCAGGGCGTCTGCTTCAACGGTGAGCGCATGCGCCGACAGGGCAAGACCGTGCACTACGTCACGGAGCGCGCCGTGTTCCGGCTCACGGACGACGGCGTCGAGCTGTGCGAGGTGGCACCCGGCATCGACATCGACCGCGACGTCCTCGGACAGATGGCGTTCGTCCCGAGGCTGGCGCCGGAGGTGCGCGTGATGGACGAACGCATCTACCGAGCCGGGCCGATGGGCCTGCGCCGCGACTGGGGACTCGGACCGGTACCCGCCGGCTGAGCGGCACCGAGCCCGCGATGGTCACTCGCGCATCAGCATGGCCGCGGCTTCCCGTTCGAGATCGACGTATGGCTCGCCGCTGACATCGACGGCGACGCGGTGGATGGTGCCGCCGGTGAAGCGCCATGGCAGCTCGCCGGGGTAGTGGCTGGTCACGCCGGCGCCGCTGTCGCGGCCGATGCACAGACCCTCGCCGGCGATCATGAACTTGCCGGGCTGGGTCTTGATGCGGGCTGCGCCGACCTCGGTCTCGCCGTGCCACAACGTGAGCGTTCCGGTCGCCACCCCGGGCGGGTCCTCGCCGTCCTTGTCGAACGATGCCGACAGGATGAGGCCCTCGCCGGTCGGGACGTTCGCCGACGCCACGACCCGTTCCTCCGTCATCCCGACGAAGTTGTAGACGTAGTGCAGTCGATCGTCCGTGACGTAGAGGGCATGCCCACCGAACGATGACCCGTGGGCGAACAACACGCCCTGCGCACCGGGCGCCGGGATGTCGACGAGGGCCCCGATCGCGAACGAGCGGTTGCGGACGTTGACGGCCTGCGACTCGGGGACGTCGGCGGCATCAGGGAAGTACACGTACCGCTGCCGCGGCGGCGACAGCACCGGGCGCGGGGTGATCATGATCTCCAGCGCGGAGCGGTCGTCGAGCGGGAACGCGTTGTTGGCGCCGGCCTCGGAGTACCACAGGTTGACCATCTCGCGCACCTTCTCGGGGTGCTCGGCGGCGAGATCGGTGAGCTCGGAGCGGTCGACGTCGACGTGGTACAGCTCCCACTCGTCGTCGTTGAAGTGGCTCCATCCGCTCAGTGTCGGGTGGTTCGTGATGGCCTTCCAGCCGTCGTGCCAGATGCCGCGCGAACCGAGCATCGAGTAGAACTGCGTGCGTCGGGTGGTGGGTGCCGCCGGATCGTCGAAGCTGTACCGCATGCTCACACCGTCGAAGGCGCTCTGCGTGTGGCCCTTGATCGTCGATGGCGCCTCGACGCCGAGGACGTCGAGGATCGTCGGCACGAGGTCGATGGCGTGGTGGTACTGCGAGCGGATCTCACCCCTCGCCGTGGTGCCGGCAGGCCACGAGATGATGCACGGGTCGCTCGTGCCGCCGTTGAACTCGTAGCGCTTCCACATCTTGAACGGCGTGTTGAACGCCATCGCCCAGCCGTTCGGGTAGTGGTTGTACGTCGCCGGGCTCCCCAGCTGGTCGAGCAGCGGCAGGTTCGCCTCCATCGTGTCGGGGATGCCGTTGGCGAACTTCATCTCGTTCACCGACCCGTTCGGGCCACCCTCACCCGACGCGCCGTTGTCCGAGACGACGACCACCATCGTGTTCTCCCGCCACCCGAACTCCTCCAGGAAGCCGAGCAGCCGTCCGATCTCGGAGTCGGCATGACCGAGGAACCCGGCGTAGACCTCGGCCATCCGGGCGAACAACGCCTGCTCGTCGGCCGACAGCGAGTCCCACGGCAGGGTCACGTCCAGCGCCGGGAACGGCAGACCGTCCGGCCCGGTGCGAGTCTCGGAGGTGCCGATCGGGTTGATCGGGGGCAGTTCGGTGTCGGCCGGGACGATCCCCATCTCCTTCTGGCGGGCCAGTGTCTGCGCGCGCAGGGCCTCGTAGCCGATGTCGAAGCGGCCCTTGTACTTGTCGATCCAGGCCTTCGGAGCGTGGTGCGGCGCGTGGCAGGCACCCGGCGCGTAGTACAGGAAGAACGGCTTCTCCGGGGCGATCGCCTTCGCGTCACGGATGAACTCGATCGCCTTGTCCGTCAGATCGACCGTGAGGTGGTAGCCCTCCTCCGGCGTGGTGGGCTGATCGACCATGTGGTTGTCGTAGACGAGGTCCGGATACCACTGGTTCGTCTCGGCTCCGAGGAAGCCGTACCAACGCTCGAAGCCACGACCCGTCGGCCAGTTGCGCCGCGTCGACGCCAGGTTCATCTCGTCGTCCGGGCACAGGTGCCACTTGCCGACCATGTACGTGTTCCAACCGAGCTCACCGAGGATCTCGGGGAGCGTTCCGTTCTCAGGTGGGATCGTCCCGCTGGCGTTCGGGAACCCGATCGCCGCCTCGGTGATGCACGCCATGCTGTTGCGCGTGTGGTTGCGCCCGGTCAACAGGCACGAACGGGTCGGTGAGCACAGCGCCGTGGTGTGCCACTGCTGGTAGCGAACACCATCACCGGCGATGGCATCGATGTTCGGCGTGTCGATCGGACCGCCGTAGCAGCTCAGCGCCGAGAACCCGACGTCGTCGAGCACGATGTACACCACGCTCGGCGCCCCGTCCGGCGCCTTCGGCGGCTCGAACGGTGACCAATCGGGCTCCGAATCCCTGATGTCGACGTTGATCGTGCCCTTGAACCGCTCCGTCATGGCGTCCCTCTCCCACCGCTCTCGCGGCCTTCGTGATGTGCGACGCCGCGAATCGTCCGTGATGGACGGGGCGCGTCAGCTCAACAAGGACTCAACACGCCCGATCGGCCGGCTACATCGACCACACGGGATGAGATGCCTCCGACGTGGCGGCCAGTGACCGACGCGCCTCCGACAGCGCCTCGGCGCGATCCCCGACGAAGACGCTGATCGACGTCCGCGGCACCGGTCCCAGCCGGACGTACGTCTCCTGCACCACACCCGTCGGGCGAAGGCCGTGCTCGCGCGCGTGGGCGAGTGCGGCGTCGTAGGCCGCGGGGAGGAGCTCGTGCGGCCCCACCACGTCGACGACGACGGCACGCTGCGACGACCACACCGCATGCCGTCCGCCGAGGAGCGGGTGGCTGGCTCCGATCTCGACCGAACAGGCATCGGTCGGCGTCAGCGGCAGTCGCGCCGCGAACGTCCACGGGGCAGCGGCGTCGAGCAGGCGGACCCGGCGCCGGAGGCGCTGCACGCCACGCCGGATGCACGGCGTCAACGCGGCGGCGACGACCGGCACCGTGTCGACGACGACGACGGCGGGGACGGTGACCGTCAGCGCCGGGTCCGACAGGGTCCGGCCGGACACGAGCAGGGCGTCGAGCACCCGCAGCTGCTGGCGGGCGGCGTCGAGCTCGGTGCGCAGCTCGTGGCGTCGTTGCCGCAGCACGGCCTCCGCGACGGACTCGTCGTCGAGGATCGTGGCGATCGAGGCCAGCGGCACCCCGCTGCGCTTGAGCTGTTCGATGTGCACCGCCCGCACCAGCTGTGCCGCGCCGTAGTGGCGGTACCCCGTCCGCTCGTCGATCCGCGCCGGCCGGAGCAGACCGACCGACTCGTAGTGCCGGACGGCTCGCGGCGTGACGCCGATGCGCCGGGCGAACTCGCCGATCCTCATCCGCCGCCACCGTCGGCGCGCCGCCGGTACGCGGCCAGGCGGCGGCGATCCGGCCCGCGCAGCGCGACTCGTTGGATCACGTCGACCATCGTGCCATCCGGGTCGGCGACCATGACGTGGCGCTGGCCGAGCTCGGTCGTCAGCGGCCAGATCACGGGTGCGCGCAACATCGCGGCGCGAGCGGCGACCCCGTCCACGTCGTCGACCTCGAACGACACGAGCACCCCCGTCGCCGGTCCACCCGCTTGCCTGGGCAGCGTGTCGTGGCCCCGCTGCACGAGCGCCAACGCCACGCGACCGCCGACCCCGAGCTCGACGTACCACCGGTGGTCGACGAGCACCTCGAGGTCGACCAGCGCGACGTAGAAGGCCTGCGACGCGGCGACGTCGGCCACGCAGAGATCCGGGAACCAACCGATGACCACGCGCCCAGCGTGCACGTTGACGCGACGGCAGGGTCAAGCGACCGGCTCGCCGGCACGCCGACCTGCGTCGGGAGGCAGGAGCCCGGCGACCGTCAGTGCAGCCACGGCTCCCGGAGGTCGATGAACTCGACGTTCGCCATCATCGCCTCGAAATCGCCCATCTGCGCCGCCAGCTCGGCCGGTGGCGCCTTGGCCTCGCCGTCCCTCGCGTCCGCCTCGTTCGTGAAGTAGGCGACCTCGATGTAGGTGTCCGGCCCGGTCCACATGCGGTACCCGCCGAGCAGGTCGGGCCGGAACGAGGCGGCGTGGGCCTCGAACTGCGCATCGAGCGCGCGGACCTGGTCGCGGTCCATCTGCCGGCCCTTCATCACCTGCACGAAGCCGGCGTCGTCCGAACCCCCGGCGAGGAAGCTGTCGACCTCGTCGGAGTCCGTGAACCGGACCTCCCCGGCGAAGCACTTCTCGGTCTCGGCCCACCACTGGCCCTGCTCCGGACGGGCGCTGTTGGCCTCGGCGTCAGCAGCCGTCGCGAAGCGGGCGAACGCCAGCACATCACCGCCGTCGGTCACGCCGGCCGTCGATCCGAGGAACCCCTGGGCCCCCGGACGCAGCTCGCTCTCCCATCGGTCGAGCTGCCGCCGCAAACCTTCACGATCCGCGATGCGCCCTTCGATCGCCTGCACGAACATCGTCCGACCTCCGCTCGCTCGTCCCCCGCTGGCATCATCCTCCCGGGACCGGCGTTGTGCAACGCCCGCGGGAGGTGGACGTTCGCCGCTGCCCACCTCCCGTGGTCAGCCCGTCGGCTCGGCGACGCCGGCCACGACGTGGGTGGTCATCGGCTCGAAGCCGTTGAACCACGCCGACGAGTACGCCGTCGTGTAGGCGCCGGTCGACAGGATCTGGATGCGGTCACCGACGCGCAGGTCGAGTGGCAGCTGCCGCGCGTGGTGCTCGTAGAGCACGTCGGCGCTGTCGCACGACGGCCCGGCCAGGACCGCCGGACCGAGCCGCGTCGGGTCGCCGGGTGTCCGCAGCCGGTAGCGGATCGCCTCCCCGAGCGTCTCCGTCAGCCCGTTGAACAACCCGACGTCCAGGTACACCCAGCGCCGCCCGGGATCGACGTCGCGTTCCGAGATGAGCACGACCTCGGTCTCGATGACCCCGGCGTCGCCGACCAGGTAGCGGCCGGGCTCGACGAGGACCGGCAGCGGCAGGAATCGTCCGAGGTGGTGGCGCACGAGCCCGGAGATCGTGGCGCCGTAGGCGGCGATGTCCGGCGTCGTGGGCTCGTAGCTGCTCGGGAACCCGCCCCCGAGGTTCACGCCGGCCGGGACGCCGCCGGCCGCGACGAGCCCGTCGAACAGCTCGGCGACCGCGGCCAGCGGGGGACCCCACGCGGCGGGGTCGCGCTGCTGGGACCCGACGTGGAAGGACATGCCGACGCCGAGTCCGAGGTGGGTCGCCCGCAGGGCCAGCTTGGCCGCCTCACCCGGACCGCAGCCGAACTTCCTCGACAGCGGCCAGTCGGCACCCGCCCCGTCGGTCGCCAGCCGCACGTAGACCGTCGCATCGGGCACGTGCCGGGCGACCTTGTCCAGCTCGGCGTCGCAATCGACGGCGAACAGGCGCACGCCGCGGCGCGCCGCGGTGGCGACGTCGACCTCCTTCTTGATCGTGTTGCCGTACGACAGCCGCTGCGGTCCGACGCCGAGCGCGAGGCAGCGCTCGATCTCGCCGGGACTGGCGACGTCGAAGCAGCTCCCGAGGCGGGCCAGCAGGTCGATGACCTCGGGCGCCGGGTTGGCCTTGATCGCGAAGTAGATCGTCGCGTCGGGCAAGGCCGCCTGGAGGGCGCGGTGGCGCGCCGCCACGATGTCGAGATCGAGCACGAGGAACGGCGTCGGCACGTTCGCGCTGCGGGCCAGGAACTGCTCCTGGGCACCTGACAGACCAGGGTGCGTCCCGGTCACGCCCTCGTCCAGCACACCGTTCGTCGCCATCGATCTCCCCTCGCTGCCGGACCCTGGTGAGGGTCCGCTGTCAACCGGCTCGACAGGGTGCCAGCGCTGACCGTCGCTGCCACCGCTTGTGACCGATGTGCGTCAGCCGGTGCGCAGCGGTGGGAAGCTGGCCGCGAGGCCCTTGGCGCCGACCTGGTACAGCGCGACCGGGGCGGCGACGCCGCGTAGGTGGTGGGACCCGAGGGCGACGAAGCGCACGCCGGACGGCGCCGACGCCTTGACGGCCTCACGGGTGTTCGCCGACACGACGATCTGGCCGCCATGGCCGAGGGCGCAGATCCGCGCCGTGGTGTTGACGTCGATGCCGGTGTAGTTCCCCGGCGTCGACGTCGGGTAGCCGCTGTGGACGCCGATCCGCACCCGCACGTCGACGCCGCCGGGCCACTCGCGCTCGTGACCGGCGCGCTGGACCGCGATCGCCGCGTCCACGGCGTCGCGCGGCGCCTCGAACGCGGCGAAGAACTCGTCGGCGCGGGCCTCGACCTCGTGGCCGCCGGCCGCGGCGACGCACGAGCGCAGGAGCGCCCAGAGCTCCTCGATCAGGGCCGGGAACTGCGCGCCGACCTGCTGCACGATCGTCGTCGAGCCCTCGACGTCCGTCATCAGCATGGTCACGAAGCCGTCGGGCAGGGCCGGTGGCCCCACCCCGATCGGCGCGCGGTCGCGCTCGGACTGCAGCTGGCCGGCGATGAAGCCGACCGGCACGATCCGGAACCGCTTGGCGGCGTTGAGCAGGCGCCGCCGCGCCCGCTCGCGGGCGGCGTCACTCTCGAACGTGACCTGTCCGAAGCGGGCGAGCGCGTTGCGGACGTGGGCCGGGTCGTGGATGGGCAGCCGACGTCGACCCTGCGAGTCGACGTCCGCGAACGCCCGATCCGGCAGGCTCGACCGCTCCATCTGACCGAGACGGGCCACATCGGCCACGGTAGCAACGGGGTGTCACAGCGAGCGCCGACGCCATCCTTCCTGGTCGCGGTGCCGATCAGTCGACGTGCGGGCCGTCGGCGCCGGCGCAGTCACAGTCCCACCCGGGACCGATCTCGACGCCGCCCTCGAGGCTCCCCTCGACGGCGGGCACCGACGGCGCGAGGTCGACGCCGCCCTCCAGGCTGCCGTCCGGCCCACGGCGCAGGCGCACGGTCGCACCACATCGGCTGCACACGTCACCGGGCCGGATGTCGTCCATCGCCTTCACGTCCGCACCGTACCCACGAGCGACGGGCGGGACACACCGTCCCCGCGCGCGCTACCGTCGGCGTCTCGGCGCGACCGCGCCAGGGAGCGGGGAATGGAACGGTCATGCGCAAGCTCGCGATCGCAGCGTCACTGACGGTTGCCCTGGCGGTGATCCCGATCACCGCCGGCGCCGACCGCGACGGCGGTGGCGCCGATCGCGACCGGCCGACCTACACGCCGGGCAGCCCCGGCATCGGAGACGACTACTTCCCCCTCGACGGCAACGGCGGCTACGACGTCGACCACTACGACCTCGCGATCACCTACGACCCGGCGACCGGGGTGCTGCAGGGCACGGCGACGATCCGCGCCGTCGCCACGCAGGACCTGTCCCGCTTCAACCTCGACCTGCAGGGCCTCACCGTCCGCTCGATCGAGGTCGATCGCCACGCCACGTCGTACGTCCGGGCCGGCTCCGAGCTGACGGTCACGCCCGGCAGTGGCGTCCGCCGGGGCGCCCGGTTCACGACCGTGGTGCGCTACGACGGCGTGCCGGAACCGGTGCTCGACCCCTTCGGCGGCCAGTCCGGGTTCCTCGCGTCCGACGACGGGGCGCTGATCGTCGGGCAGCCCGACGTCGCGGCGACGTGGTTCCCCGTCAACGACCATCCGAGTGATGCCGCGTCGTACTCGTTCACGGTCAGGGTGCCGGCCGGGACCGAGGTCGTCGCCAACGGGCAGCTCCGCGGCACGCGGACGCGCGACGGCTGGAGCACGTGGTCGTGGGAGGCGCGCGCGCCGATGGCGTCGTACCTCGCGACCGCGTCGATGGGTGAGTTCCTCATCGACACCTACAGCGCCGACGGGATCACGTTCGTGGACGCCATCGATCCCGACCTGTTCGAACCGCCCGTGACGCCGCGCACCGGCGCCCAGGTCGCCATCTCCCAGACGGCCGACCTCTCGTACAAGCGGCTCACCCGCACGATCAGCGTGCCGGCCGGCGGCGCGACGATGACGTTCTGGGTCTCCCGCTCGACGGAGCCGGACTGGGACTACTTCTTCGTCGAGGCCCGCCACGCGGGCGGCGACGACTGGACGACGCTCCCGGAGGCGAACGGGCTCACCAGTGAGAGCACCGGCAACTCCTGCCCGGTCTGGCTGGGCATCCACCCGTTCCTCACCCGCTACCAGAGCGACAACGGCGACGGCACGTGCGCCCCCGTCGGCACGCCACCGACCGGAGCGTGGCACGCCGTCACGGGCACCGAGGCGGCGTGGCAGCAGTGGACGATCGACCTCGGCGCCTACGCAGGTGGCGACGTCGAGGTCTCGCTGGCCTACGCCAGTGACGACGTCGTGCAGGCGCCGGGCGTCGCGATCGACGACATCGTCGTGTCGACGGGCGACGGGAGCACCTCGTTCGAGGACGACGGCGACACGTTCGACGGGTGGACGGTGCCCGGCGCCCCGGCCGGCAGCCCGGGGAACGAGAACGACTGGATCGCCGCCGGTCAGGACGACCTCCCGCCGTCCATCGGTGACATCGCGTCGGCATCGTTCGCCCGGCAGCCCGAGATCCTGCGGTTCCTCGCCGGGTACTTCGGCCGCTACCCGTTCGACGCCGCCGGCGGCATCGTCGACGACGTGCCCGCCCTCGGCTTCGCCCTCGAGAACCAGACGCGGCCGATCTACTCACCGGTGTTCTTCACCGACTCGGTGTCCGGGGACGCCGTCGTCGTCCACGAGCTGACCCACCAGTGGTTCGGCGACGACCTCCGGTTGGCGCGGTGGAAGGACATCTGGCTCAACGAGGGGTTCGCCACGTATGCCGAGTGGCTGTGGAGCGAGCTACGAGGGACTCGGCTCACCGCAGGAGCAGTTCGACGGGTTCATGACGTTCCTCCCGGCTGCTCATCCGTTCTGGACCGTGACGATCGGTGATCCCGGTCCCGACCTGCTCTTCGACGGCTCGGTCTACTTCCGTGGCGCCCTCACGCTGCACGCCCTGCGGCTCACGGTGGGCGACGACGCGTTCTTCGACATCCTGCGGACCTGGGCCAGCCGGGAGTCGGGCGAGGCGGTGTCGACCCCGGCGTTCATCGACCTCGCCGAGTCGATCTCGCACCAGCAGCTCGACGACCTCTTCGACGCCTGGCTCTACACGCCGACGAAGCCCGCGGCGCCGGCGGCGGTCACGGCCCGCACCGCGGTCGCCGCGACCACGGAGTCGGTGACGTCGCTGCCGGCCGTGTTGCGGGCCCAGCTGGCGCGGTGGCCGATCGGGGCCCGCTGAGGGCGCGGCGCGGTCAGCGGCGCCGGACCACCGGATCGACGCCGTTCACGAGGTTGCGGACGGGCTGGCCCGTGACGGCGCGGCGGATGTTGTCGGTGAGCAGTTCGGTCATCCGCACGAACGACTCCTGCGTCGTCCCGGCGGTGTGTGAGGTCAGCAGGATCCGATCGCAACGCCGCAGCGGGCTGTCGACCGGCAGCGGCTCGGTCTCGAACACGTCGAACGCGGCGCCGGCGAGGTGCCCGCGCTCGACCGCGTCGAGCACGGCCAGCTCGTCGACGATCCCGCCGCGGCTGGCGCTCACCACGAGCGCACCGGCAGGCAGCGCGGCGAGGCGTGTCGCCGACAGCAGGCCCCGCGTCTCGTCGCCGAGCGCGATCAGGTTGATCAGCACGTCGCTCGTCGCGACGAGCTCGTCCAGATCGCGGTACGTCGCGCCGTGCTCGTCGGCCGGCGCCCGCCGCGACCGCGACCAGTACGCCACCGGGCAGCCCATGGCGAGCAGCGGGCCGACGACGGCGTGGGCGATCGGGCCGAAGCCGACGAGGCCGATGCGGCGCCCGCCGATCTCGATGGGACCCCGGGCGATCACGTCCACCTGCGGCCACCGCCCGGCGCGCAGCTCGCCCTCGACCCAGTTGAGGTGGCGGGCGACGCCGAACAGCGCACCGAGGACCCACTCGGCGACGGCCACGGCGTTGAACCCGGCGGCGTTGGCCAGGGCGACGCCGGCGGCGTCGAACGCAGCGATGTCGTGCGCCGGCACGCCCACGCTGGGCTGCTGGACGAAGGCGAGGCGCGGCGCGGCGGCGACGTCCGCGGCCGTCAGCCCGGTGGCGCTCGCCCGCCAGTCGTAGATCAGCACCTCGGCGTCGGCCAGTGCCGCACGAACCGCCCCGTGGTCGTCGCGGTCGGGCGCGACGACGACGAGCGGGAGCTCGCCGAGCGCGTCGTTCGCCATCGCCGGCGACAGCGGGGCGAGCGTCACGAGGTTCCACGGCGCAGCGGTCATCTCGGCGATGCTGCCAGGGCACCGCCGGCGACGACGCATCGCTGCCGCGCCGCCCAGCGCATCGGTCGGCCGATCCAGGTTCGGAGCACGCACCGCGGACCGTCGTTTACGGTGGCGCCAGCACGACCGTCGAAGGGAGAGGGGACCTGATGCCCGCCACACCTGTCACCGGTGCCCGCCGCCACCTCCGCGCCCGGCTCCTCGTCCTGCTCGTCGCGATCGCCACGCAGCTCGCCGTCTGGGCACCGGCGACGACGTCGGCGACGCCCGTCGAGCACCGGCCGATCCGGCTCACGCCCGAGGTGCTCGACCGCCTCACGATCCCCGACATCCAGGCCCGCATGGCCGACGGCGAGCTCTCGTCGGTGCGTCTCACCCTCGCCTACCTGCACCGCATCCACGACGTGGACGACGAGGTCAACGCCGTGCTCACCGTCAACCGGCTGGCGGTCGCCGAGGCCGCGGCGAGCGACCTCCATCGGCGTCGCCGCGGGCCGCGCAGCCCCCTCGAGGGCGTTCCCGTGCTGCTCAAGGACAACATCGACACCGCGAGCCGGCTGCTGCCGACCACCGCCGGCTCGAACGCGCTGCTCGACAGCCGCCCGGCCGACGACGCGTGGCTCGTGCAGCGGTTGCGGGCCGCCGGTGCCGTCATCATCGGCAAGGCCAACCTGTCGGAGTGGGCCAACTTCCGGGGCAACGACTCGACCAGTGGGTGGAGCGCCGTCGGCGGCCTGACCAACAACCCCCACGTCCTCGACCGCAACGCCTGCGGGTCGTCGTCGGGCTCCGGCGCCGGGGTCGCCGCGTCGCTCGCCCAGGTCGCGATCGGCACCGAGACCGACGGCTCCATCGTCTGCCCCGCCGGCGCCACCGGGATCGTCGGCCACAAGCCGACGCTCGGGCTGGTGTCGCGGGGCGGCGTCGTGCCGATCTCGGCACAACAGGACACGGCCGGCCCGATGGCGCGCCACGTCGTCGACGCCGCGCTGACGCTGGCCGTGATCCAGGGGCCCGACCCCGAGGACCCGGCGACCGGTGCCATCCCCGCTGACCAGCCGGCGACGTACGCGCTCGATCCCCGCGCGCTCGCCGGTGCCCGGATCGGCGTGTGGCGGTTCGACACCGGCTCACCCGAGACCGATGCGATCACCGATCAGGCCGTGGCCGCCCTCATCGCGGCCGGCGCCACCGCCGTCGACGTGGTGCTGCCCTACGAGGACACGGTCAACGAGAACGAGTTCCCGGCGCTGCTGGCCGAGTTCAAGCGGGACATCGACGCCTACCTGGCGGCCACGCCCGGTGATCACCCCGCCGACCTGGCCGGCTTGATCGCCTTCAACGCGGCCGACCCCGCCGAGCTCGAGTTCTTCGGGCAGGAGGTGTTCGAAGCTGCCCTCGCGGCGCCCGCGACCGACGATCCGGTCTACCTGGCGCAGCGGGCCGCAGCGACCGGGGCCGCCCGGGCGGGGATCGACGAGACCCTGGCGGACTTCGACCTCGACGCCATCATGGCGCCGACCAACAGCCCGGCCTGGCTGAGCACCCTCGGCGAGGGCGATGCGTTCCTGTTCGGGTCGTCGGGCATGGCGGCGGTCGCCGGCTACCCCAACGTCAGCGTCCCGGCCGGCACCGTCGGACCGCTGCCGGTCGGCATGTCCTTCTTCTCCACCGCGTGGGCGGATCAGGACGTGCTGAGCATCGCCTTCGCCTTCGAGCAGGCGACCCGGGCTCGGGTCATGCCGGAACTGCTCCCGACGATCGGTTCCTGACCGATGCGCCCGGCCGGTCAGCCGGCCGGGGGTCAGCCGGCCGGGAGTCGGTCGGCCAGGCGGTCCAGCCAGTCGAGCCAGGACGCGAACCGTCGGGGCGTGACGGCCGCGTCGACGGACCGTTCGTCGCGCGGGTCGAGCTCGGCCAACCCCGTCCGCCGTCACGCGCACGGCCAGACCCGTCGTGACGAGCTGTCGCGGCCTCGGCCGCCAGCGCGCCGCTCGCGCCACGCGGCCAGAGCACGAGGCTGGCGACCATGCTCACCGCGCACCCGATCGCGATGTCCGTCACCCGGGCGCCGCGCCGGCGCCCAGCCCGATGGACCCTACTTGTGTCAGCCGCAGCCCCCGGTTCCGACGGAGAACGCTGACACAAGCGAGCCGGACCCCGGCGGGCCGGGGCCGGCCGGACTCAGCCGGCGAGCACGTAGGTGACCTGCATGGCGCCGTCGCCGTCGCGCAGCGTCAGCGCGTCACCCGAGATCGCGTACGTCGTGGCCGCTCCGAGCGCGGCGACGTACTGCGTCTCGAGCGTCATCGCGTCGTCCGCGCACGCCTTGCGCGTCGTCGCGATCCCGGTGATCGAGATCGTGTCGTCGCCCGACAGGGCATAGCTGGCGGTGTAGTCGTTGCAGCCGGCGAAGCCCGACAGCGCCCCGTCGGCGCCGAAGGCCGCGGTCACCGTCTCCGTGGCGACCGTCGACTCGAGACCACCACGACCGTTGTTGATCCCCGTCGCCGTCCACGAGGTGCCCTCGACGGTCGACAGCCCCTCGTCGTACGTCAGCAGCGCCGCATCGTCGCCGTCCAGCAGCACGAGTTGGCCCTCCGCCGTGAACGAGGCGACCTCGGGCAGGCTCGCCACGATCGCCGCCTCCTGGTCGGCTGCCGCCGGGTCGACGCACGCGGCCAGGGTCATCGGGCCGAGCGACACCGTGAGGTCGCTGTCGGTCTGGGTGTACGTGCCCGAGAACTGGTTGCACCCGGTCGACCCGGTCAGCGTCGTGCCGTCGGCGCCGAACTCCAGCGTCGACGTCCCGACGGCGGCGACATCGTCGCCGTCGACGCCGCGGGACGCGAGCGTCCACGACGTGCCCATCAGGCTCACCGCGGCGTCCGTCGCGGCCGGCGCCTGGGCGCCGTCGTCGCCGCATCCCACGGCGAGGACGGCGCTGGCGATGAGCGCCACGGCACGGGTCGGGCGGCGACGCACGCGAGCGGTGGCGAGCCGGTCGCGCTCAGTCATCCACGTCGTCGCCGAGATCCATCCCGAACGCCACGAGGTCCTCGAGCGTGAGCGAGCGGTGCCCGAGCACGATGCCACCGGCGTCGCGGACGGCATCGCGGAGCGGGACGGCCCACAGGTGCTCGATCGCCAACACGAGCGCCGAACTGCCGTCGGGCAGCTCGTCGAGGAGCCCTTCCGCCAGCGACTCGGCGATGCCGGGCGCATCGGCGTCGGCGGATGCGCCGAGCGCTGCCCCTGCCACCGCGCCCTCGCCGCCGGCGACGCCCAAGCCGATCAACGCCCCGACGGCCGCCCGCAGCTCGGCCCGCTGCTCGTCGTCGAGGTCCGACACGCTCAACAGCGCGACGTCGTCGTCCTCGCGCATGACGAACACGGCGTCGATGATCCTGATCTGCCCGACGTCGCTCAAGCGCTCCAGCTCCTCGGCGATCCGGCCCTCGAACAGGTCGTTGTCCGGAAAACCGATCACGAACGCTTGGATTGGTCCGATGGTCATCGCATGCCCTCCCGGGGTCGTCGTCGCTGCCGACGGCGCGACGACGCCAGCATGACGCCGCGCTCCCGGCCCCGCATCATCCCGTCCGGGTGACCGGAGCCGCCTCCCGTCCCGACGGCTCCGGCCCCGCGGCGTCGCGCCGGCACGCCGGCAGTGGGTCACCCCGGGAGCACGTCGGTGTGGTTCGATGGGCCGGACGATGGACCGCCGCTCGACACCCCTGTCCACCGACCGCTCCGTGCCCGGCGCACCCGGATGACCGACCGCCTCCCGCCGGACGACCCACTTCGCTCGCGACGTCCGCCGCGGGCCGGTGACAGCCGGGCGCCCGTCACCACGATCGTCGTGCTGACGGTCGCTGCGGTCGCGGTGATCGCCGGGCTCTTCATCCTGCGCTCGGTCACCGACCAGCCGGCGGGGTCGGAGCCGGTGGCCGGCGACGTCGCGCCGACGAGCGCGGCGGCCCCCGTGTCGACCACCCCCGTCCCCGCGACCACGGTCGCGGCCACCACCACGACCACGACGACCACGACGATCGCGCGGACGGCGTCGAGGTCCGACGCCGTGGTCGTCGTGGCCAACGCGAGCGGGGTCGGCGGCTCGGCGACCGCGATGGCGACCGCGCTCGCCGCCGCCGGCTACACGACGGCGCCCGTGGCGAACTCGACGGGGCCGCGACTCGAGCGATCGGTCATCTACTACGTGGCGGGCGACGCTGCGGCACAGGGCGTCGCCGGCCTGCTCGCCCAGCAGATCCCGACGGCCCAGACGCAACCGATGCCGGCCACGCCGCCCCTCGATCGTCCGCTCGGCAGCGCGACCGTGGCGTTGCTGCTCGGCCTGGATGCGGCCGGGCGTCCGCTCGGGCAGTCGCCGACGGGTTGAACCCCGGGCCGTGGCCCACGGCCGACCGCCTACGCGAAGCGATCGAGGTGGTCGAGGATCGAGCGGGCGACGAGCGCCCCGTCCTCCATCGGGGCGAAGTGCGTCACACCGTCGAGCAGCTCGAGTCGCGCGTCGCCGAGGGCGTCGGCGACGAGTGGTGCCACCATCGGCGGCAACTCGTTGCCCGTCGCGACCGCCGCGCCCGCGGCCACGACCACCGGGCAGGTGATGGCGGCGAGCTCCCTGAAGTCGAGCTGCTCGTTCGTCTCGTAGATGCTCGCCTCGGTCTCGCCGGAGCAGGTCAGCCGGACGGTGCCGTCGGGCAGCGGCGTCGTGCCCTGCTCGACGTAGGCCCACACGGCCTCGGGCTCGCACCCCGCGAACGGCGGCTTCGACCGGAACCGGTCGACGGCCTCCTGCACCGAGGCGAACACGAGCCGCCGTCGCCGCGATGCCTCGATCAGGTTGGACGGCGGCGGCTTGGCGTCCCACGTGTCGGGGACGAGCACCGGCTCGAACGCCCAGCACGCCCGCAACGTGCCGGGGTGCAGCTGCTCGGTGCGCAGCAGCGTCGCCGCACCGAGGGAGTGCCCGGCGGCGAGGGCCGGACCGCCGCCGATGGCCGCCACGGCGGCCGCCACCTCGGCGGAGAACCACTGCCGTCCGACCGGGATCTTCTCGTGCACCTGGTGCGACGCCCCGTGGCCGCGGAAGTCGAGCCCGAAGCAGTGGAACGTGGCGCGCAGGTGCGGCACGACGGTGGCCCACATCCCGGCGTTGAGGCCGTTCCCGTGGGTCAGCAGGATGGCCGGCCCGTCGCCCCCGAGGTCGTGGAGGGCGGCATGCTCCCCGTCGTCGTCACGCAGCTGGCGGATGTCCATAACCGACCGCCGACCCTACGAGGCGAGGCGGCCACGGACCGTGGCCGGAGGACGCCGAACCCGGCGCCACGACCCGGGCCCGCTCGGCGGAGTTCCTCCCGCCACCGGTATCGTCCCCCGGATGGGGAGCTCGGGCATGAAGCGCAAGGGCCGGCGTCACCTGCCCAAGGTGGGGACTCGGCAGCAGCTCGACCACGAGCTGCACGATCGGCGCGAGCGGGCCCTGCACCCGTTCTCCGAGGATCCCTTCGACGGCCACGGGCGTGGCTACGGCCTGATCGCCGTGATCGTGGCCGTGGTCGTGGCGATCGGCGTGATCGCCCTGATCGCCGCGACCTGAGCCCCCGCAGCCCGGACACGAGCCGGCGGGCGTCAGCGCGGCGTCACGGCGCCGTCAACGGGTCCGGTGTCAGGGTGGGCCGGACCGGCACGAGCTGCACGCTCGCCGGCCGGCTCAGCACGGCCGCGACGGCGAGCAGGACGACGACACCGCCGGCGGCCTGGATCACGGTCACCGGCTCGTCGTGGATCGGCCATGCCGCGGCGATGGCCACGACGTTCATCGCCAGCAGGATGAGCGACGACCGGGCCGCCGGGATGAAGCGGTGGGCCCAGCTCATCAACGTGTGCCCGACGATGCCGACGACGAGGGCGACGAACAGCAGGTACAGCCAGTCGGCGCCGGCCAACTGGCGGTAGTCGTCGACCGACGACGTGGCCAGCGCGATCGGCGTGATGCACAGCGCGGCGAACAGCGTGACGCCCGCCATCCACTCCATCGGGCGGATCGGCGTCGTGGACCGTGCCCGCCGGTTGAGCAGGTAGTAGGCGGTGAACGTCAGCATCGAAGCCACGCCGAACACGATCCCGATGGCATCGCCGCGCACCTCCGGCTTGCCGCCGAGGATCGCCACGACGACGCCGACGACGCCGACAGCGGTCCAGCTGATGTGCCAGCCGGTCGCCCGCTCGCCGAGCCACTTCCCCGCGACGAGCAGCACGACGCCGGGCTGCAGCGTCTGGATCACCGCGAGCACGGCCACCGACGAGTGGTGCAGGGCGGCGAAGACGAACGCCAGGTTGATGCCGAACAACGCTCCGGCCAGCGCCGTGCGCCGCAGCACCTCCTTCGTGACGCGCCCACCGGTCGCGTACATCACGGCCCAGACGAGCGGCACGGAGATCCAGAACCGCATCGACACCGCGACCAGCGGCGGCGCCGAGATGAGCTTGGTGACCGGTGGCCCGAGCCCCCAGATCACGACCACGGCCGCCATCACGCTGGCGGCGACGATCGGCGCCGGCGCGGCCTCGACGCCGACCGGCCTGACGACCGCCGGGGCTGCGGGGGCGCCGGCGCTCACCGACCCGACCGTACTCCGGCCCGGCGCGCCGGGCCCCAGCCTGGTAGTCGGCGCACCAGCGCGGCACTACCCCACCGGCGGCGCCTGTGGGCACACTCGTCACGACCGTCCCCGGCCGTCCGACCGAGCACCAGGAGCATCCCGTGAGCACCGAGACCGTGACCCCCGTCGCCGCACCCGACGCGCCGTTCGGCTCCGTGTTCGGTCCGCGTGATGTCCGTGGCGCACTTCGACGGCGCGGCGTGGACGGCGGCGACCACGGTGCCGCTCGAGTCGTTCGCCCTGCATCCCGGCACCCACGCCCTGCACTACGGGAGCTCGTGCTTCGAAGGGCTCAAGGCGCATCGCCAGCCCGATCGGTCGGTGCGCTCGTTCCGCGCCGACGCCCACGTCGCCCGCCTGCGCCAGAGCGCCGCCCGCCTGTGCCTGCCCGTCCCGCCGGCCGACCTCGCCGCCGAGCTCGTCGACCTGGCCGTCGCCGCCAACGCCGAGCTGACGCCGGACGCTCCGGGCGCGCTGTACCTGCGCCCGACGTTGCTCGGGACCGACGTCACGATCGGCGCCGCGGCGGCCCCGAGCGCCACCGCCGTCCTCTACGTGCTGGCGTGCCCGGTCGGCGAGTACCTGCCGCCTCGGCCGCTGACCGTCGCCGTCGAGACGGTCACGCCGCGCACGACGCCGCAGTTCGGCGTCGTCAAGACCGGCGCCAACTACGCGATGGCCCTGTCGCCGATCGCCGCCGCCCGCGAGCTGTACGGCGCCGATCAGGTCCTGTTCGCCCCGGGCGGCAGCGTGCAGGAGACCGGTGCATCCAACGTCCTGCTCATCGACGGCCCGCACGTCCTCACGCCGGCGCTCACGGACGCCTACCTGCACGGCGTGACGCGCGACTCGCTGCTGCACGTCGCCACCTCGCTCGGGTGGCGCGTCGAGGAGCGCGACGTGACCGTCGCCGACTGCGTCGAGTGGATCGCCCGGCCGGACGCCGAGCTCGCGCTCACCGGGACGGCCGCCGTCGTCGCCCCCGTCGGCACGCTCGTCGTCGACGGCGTCGCCCTGCCCGTCGGCACGCCCGGTGCCGACCCGCGCACCGACGAGCTCCGCCGCGCCCTCGTCGCGATCCAGACCGGCCGCGCCCCCGGCCCGCCTGGATCTGACACGACTTCGGTGCTCCCAGGCCACCGAAGTCTCCGAAGAACCGGGACCTGACGGCTACTGCGCTGGGAGCGGCTCCGGGATCACCGGCTCGGGCAGGTCCGGGTTGGGCGGGACGATCGGCTCCGGGTTCGTCGGCGCCGGCTGATCGGGGTTCGGCACGATCGGTGGTGGCAGCGTGGGGTCCGACATGGCCGCGCGCCTACCCGACCCGGCCGACGGCACACGTCAACCGGCGATGCGGGCCCTGCTGCGCGTGAGGTCACGCCACGCCGCCCCCACCCGCCGCACGCCCGCCTCGACCATCGGCCAGGGCCGATCGACGCAGATGCGCAGGTGTGGATCCGGTCGGCGCCCTTCGACGGCGATCGAGCCGGGCGCCACGTGGACGCCGTGGCGGTGCGCCACCTGGACCAGGGCGTCAGTGTCCCCGAGCCCGGTGTCCACCCACAGGGCCGACCCACCCTCGGGGTCCGGCACGCGCCACTCGGGGATCTCGGCGCGCAGGAGGTCGGCGCCGCGGGCAACGCTCGACGCCAGGAACGCGCGGCGGGCGGCGGCGATCTCATCGAGGTGCGGCAGCAACCCCAGCGCCAGGAGCTGGGACGGGGCGGCCGGGCCGAGGTCGAGGGCGAGCCGCCGGTGCAGCGTGCGGTCGATGACGGGCACCGCGCCGCGCATCCAGCCGACGCGCAACCCGGCCCAGAACACCTTGCTGAACGATCCCACGGAGACCACCGTCGCCCGCCGGCACAGGCGGGCGAGGTCGGACGGCGGGCGCCCGGCGAACACGAGCTCGGCGAGCGTGGCGTCCTCGATCACCACGGCGTCGTGCTCGTCGAGGACGGCCGCCAGCGCGCGCAGCCGCGACGTCGGCGTCACGACGCCGGTCGGGTTCTGCGCCGCGGCCTGGACGTACACGACCGTCGCGCCACCCGTCGTGAGGGCAGCGGCGAGCGACTCCGGCACGATCCCGGCGCGGTCCGCCCGCAGCGGCGCCAGCGGGTGCCCGAGGCCCTCGAGGATGTCGAAGAACCCCGGGTAGCCCGGCGTCTCGGCGGCCACCGGCTCCCGCCGTCCGGCCAGCGAGCTGATGGCCAGCGAGATCGCCTGGTGGGCGCCCGACGTGATGTGCACCTCGTCGGCGTCGGTGTGCAGGCCGGTCGCGGTGTGCAGCTCGGCGATCGCGGCGCGCAGGGCCGGCAGGCCGAGCGGCTGGAAGCCCGGGCCGGCGCCGGACGCCAGGAGGTCGGCGACGTCGATCGAGACCGGCGGGAGGTGCGAGACGTCGGCCGGGTTGCCGACGGCGAGGTCGATGCCGCCGGCGCCCTCGACGAGGTGGACGGCCATGCGGTTGGCCGCCTCCTCGTCCGCCGCACCGTCGAACCCGGTGACGACGGTGCCGCGGCCCTGGCGCGAGGTGAGCAGCCCCTCGGCGCGCAGGAGGTCGAGCGCCGCCGTGACGGTCGAGCGGCTGACCGCGAGCTCGGCGGCCAGCGCCCGTTCGGGCGGCAGCACCGCGCCCGGGGCGAGGAGGCCGGCGTCGATCAACCGACGCAGGCCGTAGGCGAGGCGCTGGCTCAGGTTGCCGTGGCCGTGGTCGGCCCAGCCGGCGATGGCCGCGGCGATTGGCCTGCGATTGGCCTGTGCATCCACATGCCAATCATGGCAGCTTGGCCCGTGACCCGCAAGGCCAAGGAGCGCACGCTGGCGGCATGTTCGCTCCCTACTGCGCCACCTGCGGTTCCCGCCGCCTCCTGCCCGTCAGCCGCATCGTCGCCTCCGACTGGGAGCGCGGCGGTTCGATCCACCTGCGCTGCCGGTGCGGCACGATCATCGACGCCGATCCGCGCCCGCCGTCACCTCCGGAGCGACAGGGACTCACTGCGGCCTGAGCTCAGCAGCCGGCCCGAGCGCCCGGTCCGCATGACCCGGCTGCGCGGATCGGGCGTGCGACTCGGTCGCTGGGTCAGTGACCCGCTGGGTCCGTTGCGCTCCGGACGACTGGCGCGCAGAGGCCCTCGAGGTCGCGGACCTGGATGCGGTCGCGGTTCTCGTAGGTCACGACGTTCGTCGGGTCCGGCCGCAGCTTGAACGTGCGGAACGACATGTCGGTCGTGTCGACCGACAGGATCCGCCCGATCAGCGGTTCGCCGAGGCCGAGCAGGACCTTGATCGCCTCCAGCGCCTGGATCGACCCGACGATGCCGGGCAGCACGCCGAGCACGCCGGCCTCGGCGCAGCTCGGGGCCAGCTCGGCCGGCGGCGCCTCGGGCACCATGTCGCGGTACGTCGGGCCCTGCAGCGGGTGGAACACGCTGACCATGCCCTCGAAGCGGAAGATCGAGCCGTGCACGACGGGGATGCCGAGCTTCACGCTGGCGTCGTTGAGCAGGTAGCGCGACGGGAAGTTGTCGGCGCCGTCGACGATCACGTCGTAGCCGCTGATGATGTCGAGGATGTTGTCCGCCGACAGGCGCGTGTCGTACGTGACGACGTCGACGTCGGGGTTGATCAGGGTGATCGTCTTCTTCGCCGAGTCGACCTTGCGATCGCCGATGCGGTCGAGGTTGTGGAGGATCTGGCGCTGCAGGTTCGAGGCGTCGACCTCGTCCATGTCGACGATGCCGATCGTGCCGACGCCCGCCGCGGCGAGGTACAGCGCGGCCGGCGAGCCGAGCCCACCCGCACCGAGCAGGAGGACCTTGGAGGCCAGCAGCTTGGCCTGCCCCTCGACGCCGACCTCGGGCAGCAGGATGTGGCGCTGGTAGCGGTTCTTCTGCTCCGGCGTGAGCGTCACCGGCGTCGTCCACGGCCGGCCCTCGTCCTTCCAGCGCCCGAAGCCGCCGTCCATCGAGACGACGTCGGCGTAGCCGAGCTCCTGCAACGTGCGGGCGGCGAACGCCGAGCGGACGCCGCCGGCGCAGTAGATGACGACCGGCTTCGTCTTGTCGGTGAGCCGCGACTCGACCTGCGACTCGAGGTGGCCGCGCGGGATGTGCACGGCGCCGGCGATGGCGCCGGCGTCGAACTCCTCGGGCTCGCGCACGTCGAGCACGGCCCAGCCGTCGGCGATGCGCGACGCGGCGCCCTCGGTGTCGACCTCGGTGATCTCGGACTTGGCGGCCTTCAACAGGTCCCGGAAGCTGGCCATGGTGAAAACCCTAGCGGCATGGTCGGGATTGAGATCGCGTCGGGCCCCGTGTCGCGTTCACAGTCCGTTCTGTTGCGCTGGGCGCAACAGAACGGACTGTGAATCAGGACGAGCGGACGAGCGCCGGGAGGATCCGGCCGATCTCGCCCTGCAGCACGACGTCGGCGAGGCCGTCCATCTCCGTCGGCCCGCCGTTCACGATGACGACCGTGGCGCCCGCCTGCTTGGCCCGCGGCACGCAGTAGGCGGCCGGGTACACCGACAGCGTCGAGCCGACGGCGAGCAACAGGTCGCACTCCTCGCTGACCTGCATCGCCCGGTCGATGACCTCGGGCACGAGCGCCTGGCCGAACGAGATGGTGTCGCTCTTGAGGATGCCGCCGCAGACCTCGCACGGCGGGTCCTCCTCCCCCGCGTCGACGCGGGCCAGCGTGTCGGCCATCGGCCGGCGGTCCTGGCAGTCCCAGCAGCGCGTCCACCAGATCGTGCCGTGGACCTCGACGACGAGCTCGTCGGCCAGGCCGGCCTTCTGGTGCAGGCCGTCGACGTTCTGGGTCACGACAGCGTGCAACTTGCCCTGGCGCGCCAGCTCGACGATCGCCTCGTGGCCGACGTTCGGGCGGGCCTGGAACGCCGGGTTCTCGTTGCGGCTGCGCCACGCCGCCCGGCGCACGTCCGGATCGGCGAGGTAGTGCTGGATCGTCGCCATCTTCTCGGCGGCCGGGTTCTTCGTCCACACGCCGTTCGGACCCCGGAAGTCGGGGATCCCACTGTCCGTCGAGATGCCGGCACCCGTGAGCACCGTGATGCGCTCGGCGTCGGCGACCCACTGGGCCACGGCCTCGACCTGCTCGTCCACGTCCATGCGTCCAGTCTCGCCGCGCCGTTCCCTTCCTCGCTCCTCGCGACACCCAGGGGAGTACCGGCATCTCCCTCCGTCCGACCGATCCCGCCCTGGGAGGTCCCATGTCCGCCGATCCGTCCCCCGTCGCCGACGAGGCGATCGAACCGCTGCCGCTGTCGGTCCAGGTGCTGCCGTGGCACGACCCGGTCGTCGACCGGCGCGGCCACGACCCGCGCTCGGTCTACGTCGAGCAGTTCTGGCTCGGCGTCCTCGGCCCGACGGCCACGTGGTTGATGCGGCGCCTCGTGGCGGGGTTCGACCAGCAGCCCGACGGCTACGTGCTCGACGTGGCCGCCGCGGCGCGCTCGCTCGGGCTGAGCATCACGAAGGGCACGGCCTCGCCGTTCAGCAAGGCGGTGACGCGCTGCGTCATGTTCGGCCTCGTGCAGCGCCGTTCGGAGTCCTGGCTCGTGCGCCGGCGGGTGCCGGTGGTCTCGCAGCGCCACCTGGGCCGGTTGCCCGACGACGTGCAGTCCCAGCACGCCCAGTGGACGACGACCACGATCCACCTCGACCACCTCGCCCGCGCTCACGCCCTGGCTGCGGCGATGCTCGCGGCCGGCGACGATCGCGGCGTGCTCGAACCGCAGCTCGTGGCCGTCGGCGTGCCGGCACCGACCGCGGCCGAGGCGTGCGAGCTGCTGCGCCAGTCGGGCGTCAGGGCGTCGTGAAGTTCAGGGCCAGGTCGATCAGCAGCCGGGTGCCGAACCCCGTGGCCCCCTTGGCGCGCCACGACTCGTCGGCGTCGACCTTCATCGGGCCGGCGATGTCGAGGTGCGCCCACGGCACGTCGCCGACGAACTCCGACAGGAACACCGCGGCGTTGATCGCCCCGCCGTACGGGCCGCCGACGTTCTTCAGGTCGGCGACGTCGGAGTCGAGCTGCTTGCGGTACTTGTCCTTGAACAGCGGGAGCTGCCAGACCAGCTCGTCGGCCGCCGTCGCCGCCGCCGCCACTTGATCGACGAACGGCTGCGACGTCCCGAACACTCCCGCCATGCCGGCGCCGAGGGCGACCATGCACGCACCGGTGAGCGTGGCGATGTCGACGATCGCGTCCGGCGCCTCCTCGACCGCGAGGGCGAGCCCGTCGGCGAGCACGAGGCGGCCCTCGGCGTCGGTGTTGTGGATCTCGACCGTCGTGCCGCCGTGGATGCGCAGCACGTCGCCGAGCTTCATCGCCGAGCCCGACGGCATGTTGTCGGTGCACATGAGGTAGCCGGTCACGGCCGTCTTGCACTCGAGCGCGGCGAGCACGGACATCGACGCCAGCACCGCGGCGGCACCGGACATGTCCATCTTCATGACCGCGTGCATGGCGTCGCTGTTCTTGAGGCTGATGCCGCCCGAGTCGTACATCACACCCTTGCCGACCATCGCCAGGTGGCCGGTCGGCTTCGCCGGGCGGTACGACAGCTTGATCATGCGCGGCGGTTCGGTGCTCCCGGCGTTGACGCCGAGCAGCCCACCGCAGCCGAGGGCGGCGAGGGCGTCGGCATCGAAGACCTCGATCTGCAGCTTCGACGCGGCCGCGATCGCGGTGGCGACGTCGGCCATGCGGCTCGCCGTGAGGTGCCCGGGCGGCGTGTTGGCGAGGTCACGTGCGAGCTGGGCCGCGCCGGCGGTCGCCGTCCCACGTGTCGCGCCGCGCTCGGCGGCGGCGCGGCGACCGCTCCCCGCGACGAGCGTGATCTCCCGCAGGCCGGTGGTCGGCACCTCCTTCTTGAGGGCGCCGTAGCGGTAGCGGGCGAGGAGGATCCCCTCGACGATGACGTGGGCGGCCACGTCGGCCGGCAGCGCACCGACGTCGACGAGCGACGTCGCCAGCGACGCGTGCGTGCCGGCTGCTCGCGCGAAGGCGGCCGCGACGTCGCGCAGCTGGGCGGGCGTGAGGGTGTCGGGGTCGCCGATGCCGACCGCGACGACGGCGCCACCACCCTTGCGTGGCACGGCCAACGTCTGGCCGACGTTGCCGTCGAAGCCGGCCGCGGTCAGCGACGCCCGATCGAGGCCGAGCTGGCGCGGCACCGGACCCTTCGTCCCCACGGGCACGCCCACGGCGTCGGCCGCGGCCGGCACGGACCGCGAGACGGACACGACCACGTCGCCGGCCCGGGCGACCGACGGGGTCGGATCGAACGTGGCGACGCTCTCCGTCAGGACCGTGGTGACGCTCGTCGAGGCATTCATCGGTCAGCAGTCTGCCCGTCGTCGCCGACGTCGCGCACCCGCAACGTGGAGCCGTCGCGGGCATCTTGCCAGCGGGCCATGGTCCACAGCAGGTCCGACAGGCGGTTGAGGTACGGCACGACGAGCGACGGCGCGGCGGCAGCCTGCAGCGAGTGCCGTTCGGCGCGTCGCACGACCGTGCGGGCGAGATCGAGCCAGGCCGACGACACGTTGCCGCCGGGCACGACGAACTCCGTCGGCGGGTCGAAGCGCTCGTCGAGCTCGTCGATCTGCGCCTCCAGCCGGTCGACCATCTCCTGGGTCACGGCCGTCGCGCCGGGTTCGAGCTTCGACCGGTTCGCCGGCAGCGTCGCCAGCTCGGCCATCAGCACCCACAGGTCGCGCAGGATGGCGACGAGCATGTCGTCGAGCTCCCCAGCGGCATGGGCCCGGGCGAGCCCGATGACGGCCTGCGCCTCGTCGACGCTGCCGTACGCCGTCGGCAGTTCGGAGTCCTTGGCGACGCGTCCGCCGTAGAACAGCCCCGTCGTGCCGTCGTCGCCCTTCTTCGTGTACACCTTCACGCTCGGACCGTACAGGTCGGCCGCAACGCCCGGACCGTACAGGTCGGCCCCACTTGCGCACCCGGGACACCATCATGTCGGCGGTACGCGCGACCCTGATCGAGTGAGCCGGAGCACGCGGACCGGGCGGCCACGGTCCGGCTGCTGAGCATGGAGCGACTGGGCCCTGGCCGCTCTGAACACCGAAGGCACGGCGTCCGCGGCGCTCCTGGTAGCTAGCCTCGGATGTCCATGGCCAGGGAGACCTACCTCGACGCGGTGGCCCAGCGTGTCGTCGTCTACGACGGCGCGTTCGGGACCTACACGCAGGCACTCGACCTGACCGCTGACGACTACGGCGGCGTGTCGCTGGAGGGCTGCCCGGAGGTCCTCGCGGTCACGCGGCCGGATGTGATCGCCGGCATGCACGACGCCTTCTTCGCCGTCGGCGTGGACGCCGTCGAGACGGCCACGTTCGGTGGCTTCTCCCTCGTCCTCGCCGAGTACGGGATCGCCCACCGCGCCCACGAGCTCAACGTCGCCGCGGCACGCATCGCCCGCGAGGTCGCCGATGGCTACAGCGCCGATGGCCGCCCGCGCTGGGTGGCCGGGTCGATCGGTCCCGGCACCAAGCTCCCCAGCCTCGGGCACATCCCGTTCGCCGAGCTGCGCGACGCCTACGCCGAGCAGGCGGCCGGCCTGCTCGAGGGCGGCGTCGACCTGTTCCTCATCGAGACCTGTTACGACCTGCTGCAGGTCAAGGCGGCGATGGTCGGCTGCCGCCGGGCGATGCAGGCGGCCGGACGCCACGTGCCGCTGCAGGTGCAGGTCTCGATGGAGACCACCGGGCGGATGCTCGTCGGCAGCGAGATCGGAGCCGCCCTCGTCTCCGTCGGGGCGATGCGGCCGGACGTCATCGGCATCAACTGCTCGACCGGGCCGGCCGAGATGCAGGAGCACCTGCGCTACCTCAGCCAGCACGCCCCGATGCCGATCAGCGTGCTGCCGAACGCCGGCATGCCGAGCATCGTCGACGGTCACACGCACTACGACCTGACGCCGGAGCAGCTCGCCGAGTACCACGCCCGCCACGTCACCGAGTACGGCATCACCGTCGTCGGCGGTTGCTGCGGCACGACCCCCGAGCACCTCCGCCACGTCGTCGAGGCCGTGCGCGACCTGGAGCCGCCCCGCCGCGCGCCGCAGTTCGAGCCGAGCGTCTCGTCGATCTACAGCCCGGTGCCGATCGAGCAGGAGCTCAGCTTCCTCATCATCGGCGAGCGCACGAACGCCAACGGCTCCAAGGCCTTCCGCGACGCGATGCTCGCCTCCGACTGGGACACCTGCGTGCGGATGGCCAACGACCAGGTGCGCGAGGGCGCCCACGTGCTCGACGTCTGCGTCGACTACGTCGGCCGCGACGGCGCCGTCGACATGGACGAGATCGCCCGGCGCTTCGCGACGCAGGCGAGCGTGCCGCTCGTGCTCGACTCGACGGAGTGGCAGGTGATGGAGGCCGGGCTGCGGCACGTCGGCGGGCGGGCCATCCTCAACTCGGCGAACCTCGAGGACGGCGAGCTGCCCGACAGCCGCTTCGACCGCGTGATGAACCTGGCGCGCGAGTACGGCGCCGCGGTCATCTGCCTCCTCATCGACGAGCGCGGCCAGGCCCGCGACGTCGAGTGGAAGCTGGAGGTCGCCCACCGCATCCACGACATCGCCACCGAGCGCTACGGCCTGTCGGCGTCCGACCTGATCTTCGACGCCCTGACGTTCCCGCTGTCCACGGGCGACGAGGACCTGCGCAAGGACGCCATGTACACGATGGAGGCGATCCGGCGGATCAAGGCCGAGATCCCGGGCGCCCACACGACGCTCGGCCTGTCGAACGTCAGCTTCGGCCTCAACCCGGCGGCTCGCCACGCCCTCAACAGCGTGTTCCTGCACGAGTGCGTGCAGGCCGGCCTCGACTCGGCCATCGTCCACGCCGGCAAGATCGTGCCCCTCAACCGGTTGCCGGAGGAGCAGCGCGACGTCTGCCTCGACCTGATCTACGACCGCCGCCAGTCCGACGGCGACACGGTCACGTACGACCCGTTGCAGCACCTCCTCGAGGTGTTCGCGGACGTCAAGTCGACGAAGACCGAGAAGGTGGACCGCAGCGGGCAGCCGGTCGAGGAGCGCCTGCACCACCGGATCATCGACGGCGACCGCGACGGGCTGACCGCCGACCTGGACGAGGCGCTGGGCGCCGGCATCCCCGCCCTCGACATCGTCAACGAGGTCCTGCTCGGCGGGATGAAGGTCGTCGGCGAGCTGTTCGGGTCGGGCCAGATGCAGCTGCCGTTCGTGCTGCAGTCGGCGGAGACGATGAAGGCCGCCGTCGCCCACCTCGAGCCGCACATGGAGAAGGTCGGCGGGTCGTCGTCGAAGGGCAAGCTCGTGCTGGCCACGGTGAAGGGCGACGTCCACGACATCGGCAAGAACCTCGTCGACATCATCTGCACGAACAACGGCTACGAGGTCCACAACCTCGGGATCAAGGTCGCCATCGGCGAGATGGTCGCCAAGGTCAAGGAGGTCGACGCCGACGCCATCGGCATGAGCGGGCTGCTCGTGAAGTCGACGCTGATCATGCGCGACAACCTGCTCGAGCTCAACAACCTCGGGCTGTCGGAGGTCCCGGTGCTGCTCGGCGGCGCCGCCCTCACGCGGCGCTACGTCGAGCGCGACCTGCGCGAGGTGTACGAGGGGCGGCTGTTCTACGGCCGTGACGCGTTCGAGGGGTTGTCGACGCTCGACGCCCTGATGGGCATGAAGCGCAGCGGCGAGTGGGATCCCGAGTTCGGCCGCGTGCCGACGGGTCGCGAGCTGCCCGAGCGCGTCGCCGACGACGCGCCCGCCGCGCCGCTCCCCCGCCGCTCCCCGGACGTCGGCACCGACAACGAGGTGTTCGTCCCGCCGTTCGTCGGCTCGCGCGTCGTCAAGGGCATCGCCCTCGACGACATCGCCGAGTACGTCAACGAGACCGCGCTGTACCGCAACCAGTGGCAGTTCCGGCCCGAGAAGGACGCGAGCGGCACACCGGAGAGCGACGACGAGTTCAAGGCGCGGATCCGCTCGACGTTCCGCCAGCAGCTCGCCGCGGCGAAGGCGTCGGGTGTGCTCGTGCCGCAGCTCGTGTACGGCTACTTCCCGGCCAACGGCGACGGCGACGACCTCGTCGTGTGGACCGACGAGACCCGCTCGACGGAAGCCGCCCGCTTCCACTACCCGCGCCAGAAGGTCGCGCCGTACCTGTGCATCGCCGACTTCTTCCGTCCGGTCGAGTCGGGCGACGTCGACTACGCGGCGTTCCACATCGTGACGATGGGCGCCGCGGTCAGCGAGGCGACGGCTGCACTGTTCGCGGCGAACGAGTACCAGCAGTACCTGTTGCTGCACGGGCTCGGCGTCGAGATGGCCGAGGCCCTCGCCGAGTACTGGCACCGCCGCATCCGTGACGAGTGGGGCTTCGTCGGCGAGGACGGCCCGACGGTCGGCGGCCTGTTCCGCCAGCAGTACCGCGGCGGGCGCTACTCGTGGGGGTACCCGGCGTGCCCCGACCTCGAGGACAACGCGACCGTGGCCCGCCTGCTCGGCGCCGACCGCCTCGGGATCGAGGTCTCCGAGGAGACCGGTTGGCAGTACCACCCGGAGCAGACCACGTCGGCGATCATCTGCCACCACCCGCAGGCCAAGTACTTCATTGCCCGCTGACACCCGAACCGTCAGTGTGGATCGGCCCGATCGGGCCGGATCACACGGACAGGACTTCCTCGTGCCACCCGATCACGGCGTCAGGCCGTTGGCCTCCATGAACGTGAGGGCGGCGTCGGCGACCTCGTCCCACCCGCTGTCGATGCACAGCGAGTGGCCCCGTTCGGGGATCTCGAGGATCTCGGCCGGCAGCGCCTTGTAGCGCTGCTGGGCCGCCTTGGCGAGCTTCCACGGCACGATGTGGTCGTGCTGGCCCGAGATGATCAGGAGCGGGCCCCGCGCCACCTGCTTCGTGTCGACACGGCACTCGGTGCGCCAGTTGATGTTGGCGAGCGCGGCCTGGAACAGCGGGCGAGCGGGCGCCGGCACGCAGTACGTCTCGTACAACCGTTGCGCCTCGTCCGCCGGGACGGCGTTGGCGAACCCGTACGTGAACTGCTCGAGCGTGAGCATCACCGCCTTCGAGCGGTTGAGCGGGTTGCCGAGCACCGGGAACGACGCCTTGAGCGACGAGAACGGCAGCGGCAGCACGCCGCGGAACGGCGCCGGGTCGATGGCGACCGCGCCGGCGGCGAGCGCCCGCCCGGCGACGATCTGCGCCATCAGCCCGCCGAACGAGTGCCCGATCACGACCGGCTTGCGGCGCTGCAGGCTCTGGATGACCTCGGCCACGTGATCGGCGACCTGGGCCACGGTCTTGCCGGCCATGGCCTCGGGGCGGGCGAGGGCGGCATCGCGGTCGGGCGGGTCGTCCGGCCAGTCGACGGCCACCGTGCTGTAGCCGCGATCCCCGAAGCGCGCCCTCCACGGATCCCAGCTCCCGGCGAGCATCCACAGCCCGTGGACGAACACGACCGGCTGCGAATCGGATGCGTTGGCGGCGGCGACCTCGGACAGTTCGCGGGCGGTGAGTGGCATGGCCGGAGAACGTAGACGTGCGACCGCGCGGGTGCGTCGCGAAGTGCGTCGTCGGTGGGGCGCCGTCCGCACGTAGCGTCGGTCGCCATGGAGCTCCGGGTGGGCTGCGCGATGTGGGCCTACAAGGCGTGGCAGGGCCGCCAGCTCCCCGAGCGGCTGACCCGCGACGAGCAGCTGCCCGCCTACGCCGGTTGGTGCAACGCGGTGGAGGGCAACACGACGTTCTACGGGTTGCCGGCGCCGACGACGGTCGCGGCGTGGGCCGAGCAGGCGCCGGCCGACTTCCGGTTCCTCTTCAAGCTGCCCCGCGCCGTCACCCACGAGCGTCGCCTGCGCGGCGCCGACGACGAGGTGCGGGCGTTCCTCGAGCTGCTCGCTCCGCTCGGCCCGCGAGCCGAGACGATCTCGATCCAGCTGCCGGCGTCGTTCGGGCCGCCGGACCTCGGGGCGCTGGCCACGTTCGTCCGACGCCTCCCGGCGATCGATCCCGGTCGGCACCGCTTCGCCGTCGAGGTCCGGCACCCTGCGTTCTTCGACGAGTCCGTGGCCCGCGCCACCCTGCAGCGGATCCTCGCCGACGAGGGCTGTGAGTGGATCACGCTCGACTCCACCACGCTGTTCGCAGCGCCACCGACGAGCGACGCCGAGCGCGCCGCCTGGGACCAGAAGCCGCGCCTGCCCGTCCACCGCTACGCCGTGTCGGACCGGCCGATCGTGCGCCTGATCGGCCGTGACGATCCCCATCGGACGGTCGAAGGTTGGCAGCCGTGGATCCCCGTCGTGGCACGCTGGCTCGCCGCCGGGCGCACGCCGACGGTGTTCGTGCACACGCCCGACAACGTCGACGCGCTGGTGCTCGCCCGGCTCTTCCACGAGCAGGTGCGCGCCGTGGCGCCCGACGTCGCGCCGCTGCCCGTCCCGGCCGAGATCGCCCCGCCGACGCTGTTCTGAGCGTCAGCGGCCGACGATGCCGGCGGCGCCGAGGGCCGCCGCCTCGTCGGCCGTGTAGCCGATCTCGGCGAGGACGTCGTCGGTGTCGGCGCCGACGGCTGGTGCCGGCCCCCGCGGCCGGATGTCGGCGCCGGCGATGCGCATCGGCGCGGCGACCGTGCGGAAGTCGCCCTCCGGGTGCTCGATCGTCGGGAACAGCCCGATCGCCTCGGCCTGCGGGTCCCGGGCGAGCTCGTCGATCGACGACGCCGGTCCCCAGATCAGGCCGGCGTCGTCGCAGATCCGACCCCACTCGGCCAGCGGCTTGGTCGCCATCACCTCGTCGAGGATGTCGATCAGCGCCGCCATGTTGTCGAAGCGGTCCTTGACCGTGAGGAAGCGCTCGTCCTCGAGCAGCTCGGGGCGCTCGATCGTCTTGCAGAACGGTGCCCACCAGCGGACCTCGGGCATGTTGAGGATGATCCAGCGGTCGTCGGCGCAGCGGAAGCGGTTGCCGAGCGGCGTGATCAGGTGGTGGCGGTCGCGCTTGCGGACCGGTGCCCCGTCGACGAGCGTCGGCGCCAGGTCGCTGGCCATCGTCCATGCCGCGGTCGCGAAGAGGCTGACGTCGACGACCGGTCCCTCGCCGGTCTTCTCGGCGACGCGCAGGCCGGCGAGGATGGCGGCGACCATGGCGATGCCGGTCGTGTGGTCGCCCTGCGCCGGGCGGGGCATCGGCGCGACGCCGCCGGGCTCCGTCATCGCGTCCGTGATCGAGGCGCGGCCGAAGAACGTGGTGACGTCGAAGCCGGGCCGCAAGACGTCCGGGCCGACGAGCCCGTAGCCCGACAGCGTGGCGTGCACCACGCGCCGGGAACGGGCGTGGATGGTGGCCGGATCGAGGCCGTAGCGGTCCTGGCGATGGGGCAGCAGGTTGCACAGGAAGACGTCGGCGCGGTCGATCAGCTTGCGCACGACCTCCGCCCCGTCGGGGCGGTCGAGGGCCACCGCGATCGACCGCTTGCCGCGGTTGTCCATGTGGAACGAGTGGTCGATGTCGGGCGCGCCCTTGGCCTTGCGGGACATGTTGCGCACGACGTCCCCGGTGAGCGGCTCGACCTTGACGACGTCCGCGCCCATGTCGGCGAGCACGGCACCGGCGCTCGGCGCGGCCATCCAGCTGGAGATCTCGACGACGCGCACGCCGTCCAGCGGGCCGACCGTCACCTCAGGCACCTTCGCATCGCACCGACCTTACGGTGCACGTAGCGTCGCGGTGATGACGAGCGGCCCGCCGGGCGCGATCCGCCACGGCCGGCGCGAGCCGACGGTCATCGTCAGCCGCCGCGCCCGGCCGGGGCGCGAGCGCGAGCTGGAGCGGTGGCTGCGCCGGCTGGTCGTGCGAGCCGCCGATGCCCCGGGCTACGTCGACGCCGAGTTGCAGCCGCCGAACGCCCTGCACCCCGACGAGTGGGTCGTCGTGTACCGCTTCACCGACCCGGCCGCGCTCGAGACGTGGCTGCGCTCACCCGCCCGCCAGGAGCTGATGGCCACCGGGAGTGACCTCATCGACGGCGAGCCGCGCGAGCAGGTCCTCGCCCTGACCCCGGACTCCGAGCGCGTCACCGCTGTCAGCTCGGTGCGGGTCAAGCCCGAGGACATGGCTGCGTTCCTGGCCCTGCACGGCGAGATCCTCGTCGCCCTGTCCCGGGCCGCGGGGTTCCTGCGCGCCGACATCTTCGAGCCGGTGCCCGGCGTGCAGGACGACACGGTGGTCGTGCTGGCGTTCGACACCCGCGAGCACCTCGACGTGTGGCTCGCTTCCGACGAGCGCGGGCGCATCCTCGCCGAGATGGAGCGCCACACGATCGGCGAGCGCACCGTCAACGTGGTGGGCGGCTTCGCCGGGTGGTTCGCTCCGGGCGGTGGCAGCAGCGAGGTGTCGCGCTGGAAGTCCGCCGTCGCGATCCTGCTGGCGTTGATCCCGGTGTCGCTGCTCTACCTGGCCCTCCGCCTCTGGTTGTTCCCCGACCTGCACCCGGCGCTGGCGACCGTCCTCGGCAACGTCATCGGCATCGTGATCCTGACGTGGCTGCTGATGCCCCGCATCACCCGCCGCCTCGACCCCTGGCTCCGCCGCCGCTGAAGACTGCGTTCTGACAGCAGTACTGCCCGCTGAGCGGGCAGAACTCTCCTCAGAGATCTCGTTCCCTTCCGCGTCCGTCGCAGCACCCATCAGTCATGTGATGAACCGCAAGGACGTGATCGAGCTGTTCGCGCGCCAGCACGGCGTGGCATCGGGCCGTCAGCTCGCCGCCATCGGCGTGTCCTCGTCGTCGCTCGACCGAGCCGTGCAGCGCGGTGCCGTCGAGCGCGTTCACCGGGGCGTCTATCGATTGACGGGCCTGCCGCTCGACTTCGAGGCCGCTGCGCTCGCCCTCCAACTCCTGGCCGGACCCGGGGCATTCCTGAGCGGGACGACGGCCGGCGCCATCCGCGGACTGCGTCAGATGCCACGGGAGGCGGTCGAGGTCACGATCAAGGAGGTCCGCCGCGCCACGCTGCCCGCACCACACCGACTCCTCGTCACGAGCTGGATCGACGAGGAACGTGACGTCGAGACGCGGTCCGACGGGATCAGGGTGGCCACCCCGCTCCGCATGTTGTTCGGGTTGGCGGGCCGGTTCGGCCAGCATCGCTTCGAACGGGCGGCGGAGGATGTCTGGCACAGGGGCCTGGTGACGCCGGACCAGGCCGATGCGTACCTGACCGCGATCCGCCGGTCCGGTCGCACCGGCGTGCGCCGCATGGAGCACTGGCTCGAGAAGACGTCGCTCCGACCCCGTCCCGCGCAGAGCGGTCTCGAGCTCGACCTCGCCGACATGATCGAGCGCGTCGGGCTTCCGGCGCCGATTCGACAGCTGCCGCTCACGCTGCCGTCGGGCGAGACGATCCACCTGGACCTCGCGTGGCCGGCCGTGCGGCTCGCGATCGAGCCCGGCCACTCGTGGTGGCACGGAGGCGACCTCCGTCAGCGGGCCGACCAGGCGCGCGATCGTGCGTGCGCCCTCGTCGGCTGGCTCGTCCACCGGTACGACGAGTCGGCGACCCGCGACAGGGCAGCCACGGCCCGGGAGCTCCTCGCCCTCTACCGCTCGCGGGCCGCAGACCTCGGCCAGCACGCGACTGACGACACTTCTGCCCGCTGAGCGGGCAGAAGTGTCGTCAGAAGCCCTGAACCGGTCAGTAGACGTCGCGGGCGTAGCGGTGGTCGGCGGTGAGCTGTTGGACGTACTCGGCGGCGGCGGCGGGGTCGAGGCCGCCGTGGGTCTGGACGATCTCGTGGAGCGTGGCGTCGACGTCGGCGGCCATGCGGGTCATGTCGCCGCAGACGTACACGTGGGCGCCGTCCTGGAGCCAGGACCACAACCGGGCGCCGTGCTCGAGCATGCGGTCCTGGACGTACACCTTCGCCCGCTGGTCGCGGGAGAAGGCGAGATCGAGGTGGTCGAGCACGCCGTCGGCGCACAGCTCGGCGAGCTCGCCCTCGTAGTAGTGGTCCGTCGCCTGCCGCTGCTCGCCGAAGAACAGCCAGTTGCGGCCGTCGTGCCCGCGCGCCCGGCGCTCGGCGAGGAAGCCGAGGAACGGCGCGACGCCGGTACCGGGACCGATCATCACGGCCGGCGCCGACGCCCGGGCGGGGATCCGGAAGTGCGGCGCCCGCTGCACGAACACCGGCACGATCGCGTCGCCGTCGGCGTCGGCGAGGAACGTCGAGCAGACGCCCTTGCGGGCGCGGTCGCCCGTTCGGTAGCGCACGATCGACGCGGTGAGGCGGATGCGGTCGGGGTCGACGAGCGGGCTCGACGAGATCGAGTACTGCCGCGGCTGCAGCCGCGTGAACACCGCGACCCAGTCCTGGGCCGTCGCCGACACCGCCGACGCGCGGGCGACGTCGACCGCTTGGCGGCCCCACGCGAACCGGGCGAGGGCGGCGTCGTCCTTGGACCGGGCGAGCAGCGAGAGGTCGCGGTCGTGGTCGTGACGGGCGAGGAACCGGACGAGGCCGGGCGTGACGCGGGCGATCTCGAGGTGGTCGCGCAGCGCCGACCCGAGCGACAGCGCGCCGACCCCGGCGACGTCCACCTCGGTCTCGGGCCCGGCACCGATGACGTCGAGCCACTCGGCGACGAGGTCCGGGCAGTTGGTCGGCCACACCCCGAGGGAGTCACCGGCTTCGTAGGTCAGCGCCGACCCGCTCGTGTCGATGACGAGCTCGCGCACCTCCTTGGCGCTGCCGGGACCGCTCAGCAACCGGTTGCCGGCGAGGCGGGCGAGCAGCGGCGCGGCGCGTGTCGGCGCCGCGCCATGGCGGCACGCCTCGAACGGCCGGCCGGCGCCGCCGCTGCGCCGCACGGGCTCCGGCGGGCGGCGCAGGGCCGGGACGATCTCGTCGAGCCAGCGCCGCGCCGTCGGCAGGAAGTCGGGATCGCAGTCGACCCGCGGCAGCAGCCGCGTCGCACCGAGCTCGGCGAGGCGCTCGTCGAGGCGCCGGCCGTGGCCGCAGAAGTCGGCGTAGGCCGGGTCGCCGAGGGCGAGCACGGCGTACCGGACCCGGTCCAGCGCGGGCGCGTCGGCCGCGGCCAACGCCCGCCAGAACGCGGCCCCGTTGTCGGGGGGATCGCCGGAGCCGTAGGTGCTCGTGACGACGAGGACGTCGGTGTCGGCGGCGAGCGCGTCGACCTGCGCCTCGCTCATCGCCAGCAGCCGTGCGGACAGGCCCGCGTCGGCGAGGTGACCGACGACGGTCGTCGCGAGCTCCTCGGCGTTGCCGGTCTGCGACGCCCACACGACGGCGACGGTGCGCACGCCCGATGCCGGCGCGCTCGGCGCCGCCCGTCCGGCGAAGGTCCCGGCCAGCAGGCCGTCGACCCACATCCGCACGGCGGGCGACACCGGCGCACCCATGGGGAGGACCGGCACCGCGGGCAGCGGGCCCCGCGCCTCGACCGCGGTGACGAAGCCACCGACGTACAGGCGCTCGTCGTGGGTGAGCACCGGCGGGCGGGCGCCGACCAGCGCACCGAGCCCGCTGCTGCTCCTGGTGCCGGTCACCGGCAGTTCGGCCGCGGGGACGGCCACCTTGGTCAGGGCCACGGCGCACACCTTCAGCTCGGGCTGGAACGAGACCGGGTCGACGGCGTCGTTGGTGACCGCGTTGACGCTCGCGTACTCGCCGTGGCGGTCGTTCCAGTGGATCGGCGCGAACAGGTTGCCCGGCTGCACCCGATCGCTGACGACCGCCGGCAGGACGGCCCGGCCGCGGCGGGACGCCACCTCGACCACGTCGCCGGACGTGATGCCGAGCGGGGCCGCGTCGGCCGGGTGGACCTCGACGAACGGTCCGTCGTCGAGCCGGTTGAGCCGGGCCACCTTGCCGGTCTTCGTCATCGTGTGCCACTGGTGCGGCAGACGGCCGGTGTTGAACGTGAACGGGTGGTCGTCGTCGGGCAGCTCGGCCGGCTCGACGTGCGGCCGGGGATGGAACACGGCCCGCCCGCTCGGCGTCGCGAAGCGCATCCCGCCGCTGGCATCGAGGTAGCGGATCGGGTTGCGCGCCGGCCCGCCGGGCGCCGCAGGCCACTGCACCGGGCCCTCCCGCAACCGGTCGTACGTCACGCCGCCGAGGTCGTAGCCGGTGCTCGGGTTGGCGAAGCGGACGATCTCGGCGAGGACGTCCTCGGCCGACGCATACGTGAAATCGGCGGCGAAGCCCATTGCGCACGCCACGGCGGCGATGAGCTGCCAGTCCGGCCGGGCGTCACCGGGCGGGTCGACGGCTCGCGGCACGAGCGTGACGTCGCGCTCGGAGTTGACCATGACGCCATCGCCCTCGGCCCACATGGCGGCCGGCAGCACGATGTCGGCGTAGGCGTTCGTCTCCGTCTCGACGAACGCGTCCTGGGTGATGACGAGCTCGGCGGCCTCGAGGCCGGCGATCACCGTGCCCCGGTTGCCGACCGACGCGATCGGGTTCGTGCACATGATCCAGCACGCCTTGACCTCGCCGGCTGCCATCCGGGCGAACAGGTCGATCGTCCCGGTGCCACCGTCGGCCCGGATCGTGCCCGGCGCGAGCCCCCACGCGTCCTCGACGAAGCGCCGGTCGTGGTCGACGAGCGCCGACCGCTGGCCGGGGAGGCCGGGGCCCATGTAGCCCATCTCGCGGCCGCCCATGGCGTTCGGCTGGCCGGTCAGCGACAGCGGTCCACTTCCCGTGCGCCCGATCGTCCCGGTCGCCAGGTGGAGGTTGCAGATCGCGTTCGTGCTCCAGGTGCCGTGGGTGCTCTGGTTGAGCCCCATCGTCCAGCAGCTCACGAGGTTGCCCGCCGATCCGATCAGGCGCGCCGCCTCGCGCAGGTCGGCCTCCGGGATGCCGGTGATCGACGTGACCACGTCTGGCGGGTAGTCGGCGAGCAACGGCGCCATGTGCTCCCAGCCCTCCGTGTAGGCGGCGATGAACTCCTCGTCGAGTCCGCCGTCGACGGTCACGAGGTGGAGCAACCCGTTCAGCAGGGCGATGTCGGTGCCAGGTCGGATCGGGAGGAAGAGGCTTGCCTTGTCAGCGGTCGCGGTGCGGCGCGGGTCGACGACGATGAGCGAAGCGCCCTGGGCGACGCGGTCCATGAGGCGCAGGAAGAGCACTGGGTGGCACTCGGCCATGTTCGACCCGATCACGAGGAAGACGTCGGCGTGGTCGATGTCGTCGTAGCTCCCCGGAGGGCCGTCGGCGCCGAGCGATTGCTTGTAGCCGCTCCCGGCGCTCGCCATGCACAGGCGGGAGTTGGACTCGATGTTGGGCGTGCGGATGAAGCCCTTGGCCAGCTTGTTGGCGAGGTACTGGGCCTCCATCGTCATCTGGCCCGAGACGTACAGCGCGACCGAGTCCGGCCCGTGCTCGTCCAGGATGCGCCGCAGGCCGGCGGCGGCCTTCGTCACGGCATCGGCCGTGGCGACGGCAGTGGGCTCGGCTCCGCGGTCGTCGCGGACGAGACCGCTCGTCGTGCGGCCTGGCGCGGCAAGCATCTCGGCGCTCGTGACGCCCTTCGTGCAGAGCCGGCCGGCGTTCGCCGGGTGGTCCGGGTCGCCGGTCGCGCGCGTCGCGACGCGCCGCCCGTCGGCGTCACGCCCGACGTGGAGCACGATGCCGCACCCGACGCCGCAGTAGGAGCACTGCGTGCGGACGGCCGTGGTGGAGCCGTCGTCCGTGCCCTGGTGGTCGCCGTGACGGAGCAGGTCCATCACGGCGCCGGCCGGAGTCGGATGAAGACGATGCCGTGGACGACGGCGATCTCGTGGACGCCGAGCGGGAGCACGTCGGCGTCGAGGCAGGTGCCGGTGGCCAAGTCGAAGCGCTGCTTGTACAGCGGCGAGGCGACGGTGGTGATGCCACCGGCGTCGCCGACGATGCCCCGGCTCAGCACGGCCGCGCCGGAGCACGGGTCGACGTTGTCGACGGCGTGCAGCGTGCCGTCCGCCAGCCGGAAGGCGGCGACCTGGTGCCCGTCCACGAGGGCGGCGACCCCGCGATCGGGGATCAACCGATCGATCTCGCACACCTCGACCCAGCCGTCGAGCAGCCGGGCGGGAAGGGCCGTCGCCAGCGGGCTCTCGTCGATGGCGGTCATCGCGCCACCGCCGGCACGCGCTGGCCGCGGATCTCGACGTGCGTGACGGTCGGGTCGGGCTCCGGGCTGTTGACGAACGTGACGAAGCGCGCCAGCCGGGCCGGGTCGTCGAGCGTGGCCGACCACTCGCACTCGTAGCTGTCGACGTGCCGCGCCATGTCGGCCTCCAGCTCGGCACCGATGCCGAGGACGTCGTCGAGCACCACACGCCGGACGAAGTCGATGCCGCCCGGGAGCTTGCGTTGCCACGTCGCCGTGCGCTCCAAGCGCTCGGCGCTGCGCACGTACCACATGAGGTAGCGGTCGATCGACCGCACGAGCGTCGTCGCGTCGAGGTCCTCGGCGAGCAGCTCGGCGTGTTGCGGCCGCATCCCGCCGTTGCCGCCGACGTACAGGTTCCACCCGCGTTCGGTGGCGATCACACCGACGTCCTTGCTCTGCGCCTCGGCGCACTCCCGCGCGCAGCCCGACACGGCGAGCTTGATCTTGTGCGGTGAGCGCAGGCCGCGGTACCGCAGTTCGAGGTCGATGGCCATCTGCACGGAGTCCTGCACGCCGTAGCGGCACCACGTCGTACCGACGCACGACTTCACGGTCCGCATCGCCTTGCCGTAGGCGTGGCCCGACTCCAGCCCGGCGTCGCGCAGGCGGCTCCAGATGCGCGGCAGCTCCTCGACACGGGCGCCGAAGAGGTCGATGCGCTGACCGCCGGTGATCTTGCTGTAGAGCCCGAAGTCGCGGGCGACCTCGCCGATCGCGATGAGCTGTGCCGGCGTGATCTCGCCACCCGGCACGCGTGGCACGACGGAGTACGTGCCGTCGCGCTGGATGTTGGCGAGGAAGTGGTCGTTGGAGTCCTGCAGGCTGGCCTGCTCGCCGTCGAGGATGTGGCCCGACGACAGCGAGGCGAACATGGAGGCCACAGCGGGCTTGCAGATCTCGCAGCCGCGGCCCTCGCCGTGGCGGGCGACGAGCTCGGCGAACGTGCGGATGCCGGTGACGCGCACGACCTCGAAGAGCTCGGGTCGCGTCATCGCGAAGTGGGTGCAGAGGCGCTTCACCACGGCCTTGCCGGACGCGGCGAGGCGGGCGTCGATCAGCTCCTGGAGCACCGGGACGCACGAGCCGCAGCCGGTGCCGGCCTTCGTGCAGCCCTTGATGGCGGGCACGTCCTCGAGGCCTTCGTCGACGGCGGCCCGCACGGCGCCGCACGACACGTTGTGGCACGAGCACACGCCGGCCTCGTCGGGCAGGTCGACCGGGGTCGTGCCCGAGGCGCCGGCGGTCGGGCGCAGCAGCCCGAGCACGTCCGGCGTCCGCACCGTGCCGCGCACGGCCTGGACGAGCATCGGGTAGGGCCTGGTGTCGCCGACGAGGACGGCGCCGAGCACCTCGCCCTCGGGGCCGACCACGACGCGCTGCCACGTGCCGGTCGACGGGTCGGCCAGGACGACGTCGTCGCCCTCGGCGTGCGGGTTGCCGGCACTGGCGACGTCGACCCCGAGGAGCTTGAGCGTCGTCGACATGTCGGCGCCCGTGAACGTGGCGGATCCGCCGGCGAGGCGGTCGGCGACGGCCTCGGCCATGCGGTACCCGGGGGCGACGAGCCCGTAGACCCGCCCCCCATGGCAGGCGACCTCACCGATCGCGTAGACGTCCGGCGCCGACGTGGCGCATTGGTCGTCGACCACGACGCCGCCGCGCTCGCCGAGCTCGAGGCCCGCGTCGCGGGCGAGCTGATCGCGAGGCCGGATGCCTGCCGCGAAGACGACCATGTCGGCGTCGAGGTCGGCGCCCTCGGCGAACGAGAGGCCGGCGACGCGGCCGTCGGCCGTCGTGCGCACGGCCGCTGCGGCGGCGCCGGTGCGGACCTCCAGACCGAGCGCCTCGACGTGGCGCCGCAGGGCGCGGCCGCCGCCGTCGTCGAGCTGCACGGCCATCAGGCGGGGCGCGAACTCGACGACCGTCGTGCGGATCCCGAGCAGGCGCAGCGCGTTGGCGGCCTCCAGCCCGAGCAGCCCGCCGCCGACGACGGCGCCCGTGGTCGCATCGGCAGCCCAGGCCCGGATGGCGTCGAGGTCGTCGAGCGTCCGGTAGACGAACGACCCGGCGGCGTCCGTGCCGGCGATCGGCGGCACGAACGGAGCCGAACCGGTGGCGAGCACGCACGCCCGGTAGGCGATCTCGCGCCCGCGGGCCGTGGTCGCCGTGCCGGCCGCCGTGTCGAGGGCGACGACCGTGTCGCCGAGCACGAGCTCGACGCCCGGCGTCGCGTAGAGGTCGGGCGCGCCGAGCGTGAGCTCGTCGGCCGACGTGCCGTCGAACACCGACGAGAGGTGCACGCGGTCGTAGGCCCGGCGGCGCTCCTCACCGACGACGACGATCGGGCCGAGGCCCTGCTCGATGGCGGCCTCGACGAAGCGGTGGCCGACCATCCCGTTGCCGACGACCAGGATCGGATCGCGGCTCGGATCGAGGGTTGCCATGGTCAGACCCCCGCCAGGCGCGTCGACGACGGCCGCAGGTAGACCGTCCAGGTGACGGCGAGGCAGACCACGAAGAAGGCGATGAACGCGACGTAGGCGGCATCGCCGGTCCCGTTGCTGAGGAACGACTGCCGCAGCGCCAGGTTGACGGCGACACCACCGAGGGCACCGACGGCGCCGGCGATGCCGATGAGGGCCCGCGACGACCGGCGCGCGGACCGCTCGGCGTCCTCGGCGTCGGTGCCGGCGGCGACGGCGAGCACCGCCTTGGCCTTGAAGATCGCCGGGATCATCTTGTACGTCGAGCCGTTGCCGAGGCCGGTGAGCACGAAGATCACGACGAAGCTGCCGACGAACAGTGCCAGCGAGCCGACGCGGGAGGCGATGAACACCGCGGTCGCGCACACGGCCATCGCCGCGAACACGGCGGCCGTGACACGTGAGCCACGGAACCGGTCGGCCAGGCGCCCGCCGACGGGGCGGAACAGCGACCCGAGCAGCGGGCCGAGGAACGTCAGCCCGGCGACCCGCATCGGCGAGTGGAACGTCTCGCTGAACTGGACCTGCAGGACCTGACCGAACGCGAAGCCGAAGCCGATGAACGAACCGAACGTCCCGATGTACAGGAACGACACGACCCAGGAGTGCCGGTCGCGGGCGACCTCGCGCATCGCCCCCTTCTCGTTGGCGACGTGCCGCAGGTTGTCCATGAACAGGGCGGCGCACGCCGTGGCGATGACGATCAGCGGGATGTAGACGGCCAGGATCAGGCGGGGATGCTCCGCCCCGGCCGTGGCCAGCACGGCGAGGCCGACGAGCTGCACGCCGGCCACGCCGAGGTTGCCGCCGCCGGCGTTGAGGCCGAGCGCCCAGCCCTTCAGGCGTTGCGGGTAGAAGGCGTCGATGTTGGCCATCGACGACGAGAAGTTCCCGCCGCCGACGCCAGCGACGGCCGCGACCGCGAGCAGCGTCCCGAACGAGACGCCCGGCTCGAGCACCGCAGCGGCGAGGACGGCCGGCACGAGCAACAGGGCGGCGCTGAAGATCGTCCAGTTGCGACCACCGAAGCGGGCCACGGCGAACGTGTAGGGGATCCGCATGCCGGCGCCGACCGCGGTCGGCAGTGTGGTCAGCAGGAACTTCTGCGCCGGGTCGAAGCCGTACTGCGGGCCGAGGAACAGCACGAAGGCGGACCACATGCTCCAGATGCAGAAGCCGACGTGTTCCGACAGGATCGAGAAGACCAGGTTGCGGCGGGCGACGCGCTCGCCGGTCGTCGCCCAGAACACCGGGTCCTCCGGCCTCCAGTCGTCGATCCAGTGGTCCCGGGCGGTGGGGGGCGACGCGACCGCGGCGACGTCGACAGTGCTCGTCTGCATGTCGGTCCATCCAAGAGCAATCGGGTGCCGGCGTGGTTTCCTCGGGTGGACGTTTCGCTCATCGCTCCCGCCAACGCGCGGTGAGGAAAGCGTCATGCTCCCCGAACCCAGGCGCCACAACGGTTTCGTACCGTCGGACCCATGCCCGAGATCGCTCCGCATGCTGCCGACACGCCGTTCGAGCCGGTGCCGCCGTACCGCGTCGACCCGGCGACCGGGCCGTGGGTCGCCCTCGTCGGCGCTGGCCCAGGTGACCCGGAGCTGCTGACCCGCCGCGCCGCGACGTTGCTCGGCGCGGCCGATGTCATCCTCCACGACTGGCTCTCGGGGGCCGGCGTGCTCGCCCTTGCCCGGGCGGGCGCGACGCTGATCGACGTCGGCAAGGGCAAGGGTTGCGGCGCCAGCCAGCGCTACATCGAGCGGCTCATCGTCGCCCACCATGGCGCCGGGTCTCGCGTCGTGCGGCTGAAGGGCGGCGACCCGTTCCTGTTCGGGCGCGGCATGGAGGAGGTCCGTGCCGCACGGTCCGCCGGCTTCGACGTCGAGGTCGTGCCGGGCATCTCCTCGTCGCTCGGCGCGCCGGCGCTTGCGGGCATCGCGGTGACCGAGCGCGGCGTCAGCGCGCAGGTCACGATCCTGTCCGGACACCGCGTCGAGGCCGACAACGACTGGTCCGCGCTGGCCCGGCTCGATGGCACGCTCGTCGTGTTGATGGCGGCGAGCACCGGTGCCGCCGTCGCCGCCGCGCTGCTGCGTGCTGGTTCGCCTCGCGACCTGCCCGCGGCCGTCGTCGTCGACGCCAGCGGCGCGCGCCAGGCCGTGTGGTCGACCGATCTCGCGACGCTCGCCGCCCGCACGACGCCGCTGCCCGGACCCTGTGTCCTCGTCATCGGCGCGGTCGCCGCGACGGCTGCGCCGAGCGTCCGCCTGGCCGCGCTCGCGACCGCCTGATCGCCCCACCTACGTGATCGTCGAGCGCGCAGGCGTAGCCGCGCCGGCGCACGGTGCGGATCCCGCCGCCGAGCGGGCCGAGCTTCGCGCGGAGGCGGGCGACGGCTGCTTCGGCTGCGTGGTCGTCGGCGCCGTGCTCCACGAGCACCGACTTCGACACGACCGTCGGCGCCCGCTGCACGAGCGTCGACAGCAGGCGCGCCTCGCCGCGCGTCAGCTCGATCTCGCGACCGGCGTCGTCGATCAGCGCAGTGCCCTGCCACCGGCGCGACATCGTGCCGTGGGTGAGCGTGCGCGCCCGCTCCTCCAGACATCCCGAGAGGGCGTGGATCATCGACCCGAGGCGGGCCCGCTCGGGCTCCACGACGCGGCGCACCCCGCACTGGCGCAGCGAGTCCGCCGTCACCGGCCCGACGGCGACAGCGAGGACGTCACGGTCGAAGGCCGCGGCGACGCGTGCCGGGTCGGTGGCGATCTCGAAGGCGTTGAGGACGGCGTACGACGACGTGAACGTGACGGCGTCGACCTGGCGCTCGCTCACCGCGTCGAGCAGGCGCGCCGCAGGCGTCACGTCCTCCGGCAGGTGCCAGCGGTAGATCGGGACGTCCACGACGTCGCGCGGCCCGAGTGCGGCGAGCGCATCGGCGAAGACCGGCTCGCCCCCGTCGCGCTGCACGGCGACGCGCTTGTCGGCGATGCCGATGCTCGTGAGGCGGGCGAGGATCTCGTCGTTCGTCTCCGTCGGGGCGGTCCACGTCACGGTGAGGCCCGCGTGGCGCGCTGCCGATTGCGCCTTCGGACCACGCGCGACCACCTCGACGCCGTCGAACGCCTCCCGCAGGGCATCCTCCATGCCGACGCTCGCCGCCGCCCCGAACCACGAGCGCACCCCGATCCCCGTCGTCAGGATGGCGAGGTCGACGCGCTGCGACAGCAGCCGCTCGGTCGCCGCGATCGTCGCGTCGAGGTCGCCGAGGAGCTCGGTCGTCATCGTCGGGCCGTGCAGCACGCGGGCGCCACGGCGCGAGAGCATCTCCGCCTGCTCCTCCCATCGCCGGTGGCCCGTGATCCCGATCGTGTAGCCGGCGAGCGGTCGTCGGACCGTCTCGACCTTGCTCGTGCTCACCGACGACATGCTGTCGGGAGCGTGTTTCACGGTTGTTTCCGCCGGGTGTCTGTTCGTGGGTGACCCCACCGCGGTGTCGTTTGCGGACACAATGAAGCGATGAAGACCTGGATGAAGTGGGCCATCGCCGGCGTGGTGGTCGTCATCCTCGGCCTCGTCGGCGGACCGTTCGTGTACATCAACTTCATCAAGGACGACCCGCCCGACCGCTTCGCACTGGACGACGGCGACGCGTCGGCGGCCACGATCGGAGCATCGGCATCGACCGCACCCGCCGGAGACGACCCGGTGACGAGCGACCCGGCAGTGACCACGCCGGCCGCGACCACGCCAGCCGCGACCACGCCGGGAGCGACCGGCACGCCGGCCGCGGCCGACGCGGTGTGGACGATCGACCCGGCGACGAGCGCCGTCGGCTACCGGGTCGTGGAGGTGCTGTTCGGCCAGGACACCGAGGGCGTCGGGCGCACGAGCGCGATCACCGGCCAGCTCACGGTGCGCGGCACGCAGGTCACGGCCGCCGACTTCGAGGTCGACATGACGACGGTCACGAGCGACGAGGACCGGCGCGACAACCAGTTCCACGGGCGCCTGATGGACACCGGGAGCTTCCCGACGGCGACGTTCACGCTGACGGCCCCGATCGAGCTCGGCACGGCCCCGGCCGACGGCGCCGCGGTGACGGCCACGGCGACCGGCGACCTGACGCTGCGCGGGACGACGAACCCCGTCACGTTCGAGGTCCAGGCACAGCAGAGCGGCGAGACGATCCAGATCGTCGGGAGCACGGACATCGTCTTCGCCGACTACGGCATCCCGGATCCGAGCACCGCCGGCATCTCGACGCAGGACCACGGCCTGCTCGAGTTCGACCTGCACCTCGTGCCCGCCTGATCACGGCTCGCCCACCGCGCCCGCTGCTAGACATCTGCCGTGGACGACGTCCGGGTCGGGCCGACGGTCACGATCCCGGCGGCCGAGTTGACCTGGCGCTTCTCACGCTCGTCGGGGGCGGGCGGGCAGCACGTCAACACGACGGACTCGCGCGTCGAGCTGACGTGGGACCTCGAGCGCAGTGCGGCGCTCAGCGAGCAGCAGCGGTCACGGGCCCGCCGGCGGCTCGGGGCCGCGCTCGTCGACGGCACGCTCACGGTCGCCGCGTCGGAGCGACGCTCGCAGCTGCGCAACCGTGAGGCGGCGATGGCGCGCCTCGCCGACCTCGTCGCCACGGCGATCGAACCGCCGCCGCCGCCGCGCCGGCCGACGAAGCCGTCGCGCGGCGCGCAGCAGCGCCGTCTCGACTCCAAGAAGCGGCGCGGCGAGACGAAGCGGCTCCGTCAGCGCCCGCCGGACTGATCAGTCGGACCGCGGGATGCCGAGGGCGTCGAGCACCTCGCCGGGGTCTGCGCCGGGCATCGGTGCGGCCGTCGGCACGACGGGGGCGCTGCGCGTCATCGTGATCGGGTTGCGCAGGACGTCGACGGGACCGCGGGTGGCGTGGTCGACGGTCGCGAGCATCGCCAGGTGCTGCACCTGCGGATCGGCGAACACCTCGTCCATCGCGTTGACCGGCCCGCAGGGGATCCCCGCCGCGTCGAACAGGGCGATCCACTCGTCTCGGGTGCGCGTGCCGAGGCGTGCGTCGAGCGCCTCGTTGAGCTCGTCGCGGTGGTGGTACCGGGAACGCGGCGTCGCGAACCGCTCGTCGGCGCGCAGCGCGGCGTCGTCGAGCACGTCGCACAGGCGGTCCCAGAGCCGCTCGCCCGGCGCCGCGATGTTGAGGTACCCGTCGGCCGCCCGGTAGGTGCCCATCGGGCGTGCCGTCGGGTGGTGGTTGCCCTCGGTCTCCGGCACCCGCCCGTCGATCGTGTAGCGCACGGCCTGGAAGTCGAGGAACGAGATCATCGCCTCGAGCAGCGAGACCTTCACCCACTGCCCGCGCCCGGTGCGCTGGCGGTCGTAGAGGGCGATCATGATGCCGAGCGCCAGCTGGTGGCCGGCTGCCGAGTCCGAGACCGCGATGCCCGCTCGCACGGGCCCCGCGCCGGGTGGGCCGGTGATGCTCATCAATCCGCCGGCGCCCTGGATGATCTGGTCGACGGCTCCCTTGGCGCTGGCCGGGCCGTCCTGGCCGTAGCCCGAGATGCTGCCGTAGACGATGCGCGGGTTGACAGCGGCGACGGCCTCGTAGTCGATGCCGAGCTTCGCCTTCACCGGCGCCCGGTTGTTCTCCACGACGACGTCGGCGTGCTCGACGAGGCGGAAGAACTCGCGCCGATCGGTGTCGTCGCGCAGGTCGAGCTGGATCAACCCCTTGGAGCGGTGCAGGTTCAGGTAGTCGGAGTTCTCGTGGTCCGTGAGCAGCTGCCCAGCCGGATCCCGGGGTTCGATGCGCAGCACGCGCGCACCCCAGTCGGCGAGGTAGCGCACGGCGGTCGGGCCGGCTCGCGCGATCGTGAGGTCGAGCACCACGAGGTCGCGCAGCGGTCCCCGATCATCGTCGGACGGATCCCCCATCACCCGTGCATGTTGCGACGTCCCGCTCCGGCCGGTCAAGCTCCGGCGATGCACATCGAGACGGGGACCGACCTGCTGCTCGCCGAGACGGACGGCGCGATCGGCCGCCTGACGTTCAACGACCCCGCCCGCCACAACGTGCTGTCGCTCGCCATGCAGGAGGCGATCCCGGCCGTCGTGGAGGCGTGGCAGGCGGACGACTCGATCCGTGTGATCGTGACGACCGGTGCCGGGGGGCGGGCGTTCGCAGCCGGCGCCGACATCTCCGAGTTCGGTGCCAAGCGCACGGCCGTCGAGGACCGCGCCGACTACGACCGGCGCTCGGGCGCGGCCTGGCGGGTGTGGCGGCACGTCACCAAGCCGGTGATCGCAGCGATCGACGGGTACTGCATCGGCGGCGGGCTCCTGATGGCCCTGCAGGCCGACATCCGGATCTGCTCCCAGCCGAGCACGTTCGCCATCCCGGCAGCCCGTCTCGGGCTCGGCTACGGGTTCGGCGGGGTGCGCACGCTGATGGAGCACGTCAACCCGGCGATCGCCTCGGAGCTGCTCTTCTCGGCCCGCCGCTTCTCCGCCGACGAGGCACTGGTGGCCGGGCTCGTCAACCGCGTCGTCCAGCGCGACGAGCTCGCCGGGGCCGTGACGGGCCTGGCCGAGCAGATCGCCCGCAACGCGCCGCTCACGATCACGGCCTGCAAGGCGGCGATCCGGCTGGCGGCCGAGGGTGGTGCCCATCCCGACACGACGGCGGTCGACGCGCTGGCCGAGGCGTGCTTCCGCAGCGACGACTACCGCGAGGGCCAGGCCGCGTTCCTCGCCAAGCGCGACCCGGTGTTCCGAGGCGTCTGAGCGTCAGAGCGGCTCCGCCGTCGCCCGCTGCATCAGCACGAGGTCGAGCAGGCGTCCGAACTTGACGCCGATCTCCGGCATCCGGGCGACCTCCCGGAAGCCGAGCCGAGCGTGGAAGCGGATCGACGCCTCGTTGTCGCCGTCGATGCCGGCGACGATCTGGGTCTTGCCGGCGGCATGGGCCCGGCGGATCAGCTCGGTCAGCAGCGCCCGCCCGACGCCGGCGCCCCAGTGCGACTCGGTGACGTGGATGGTCAGCTCGACGACGTGGCGGTAGCCGGGCCACTTCGCCGTGTCACGGAAGTCGCCGTATGCCGTGAAGCCGACGACGGCTCCCGCGTCCGCGGCGACGAGCACGGCGTTCCCGGCCGCCTCCTGGTGGGCGAACCACGCCTCGCGGTCGGCGAGCGTCTCGAGCTGCTCCGTCCAGGCCGCGGTCGTCGTCGGGATCGTCGCGTTGTAGATCGCCGAGATGGCAGCGAGGTCGTCCGCGGTGGCATCCCGGATCAGCACGCCACCCAGCTTCGCGGCGCGACGAGTCCGGTGCCACCGGGGACTGCCGGCGCCGGGGTTGGTTCCATCCGAGTACCTGGGGTCATGCGAGTACGGCGTGCAGGGAGGCCCCGCACGCCGTACTCCGATGGCGCCGCCGGCGGGCTCCCGCTCAGGCGCCGAGGATCTCGTTGACCCGCTCGGTCGGCCGGCCGATCACGGCGCGGTCGCCGCGCACGACGATCGGGCGCTGCATCAGCTCGGGGTGCGCCAGCAGCACCGCCACCACGCCATCCTCGGTGGCCACGTCAGCGGCCGTGATCCCGAGCTCCTTCCACCCGTCGCGCCGCACGAGGTCGGCCACCGGGTCCTCGAGCTTGGCGATGATCGAGCGCAGCGTCGCCTCGTCCGGCGGCGTGTCGAGGTACTTCACGACGTCCACGTCGACGCCGAGCTCCGTCGCGACCTGCATCGCCTGGCGGGACTTCGTGCAGCGGGGGTTGTGGTAGATCGTCGCATCGGCCATTCGCGCCACAGTAGGCACCCCCCGCCCGCGTCGACGGGGCCGTCGGGCCGGATCGCGGCGCTCGCCGTGGGCGCCGTCTTCTTCGCCAACGGCGCGACGTTCTCGTCCTGGTCGCCGCGGCTGCCGGAGCTGCAGCGCGAGCTGGGCATCTCCGATCCAGCCCTTGGCCTGACGCTCGTCGGCATGGGCCTCGGCGGGCTGCTGTCGAGCTCGTTCAGCGGACGGCTCGTCGACCGCTGGGGCAGCCGCACGATGACGATGATCACGTCGGCGGCGCTCTCGCTGTGGCTGCCGATCCTCGGCCTCGCCCCGACGGCCGTCGTCGTGTTCGCCTGCCTCCTCGTGCTCGGCGCCCTCGACGGGCTGACCGACGTCGCCATGAACAGCCAGGCGGTGGAGCTGCAGCGCCGCGTCGAGCGCTCGATCATCACGCGCTTCCACGCTGTCTGGTCGGCCGGCGCCGTCGTCGGCGGGCTCGTCGCCAGCCGCGCCGCGACGGTCGGCATCTCGTTGCGTTTGCAGCTGCTCGTGACGGGGGTCCTGCTCGCCTTCCTGACCGTGGTCGCCGGGCGCTTCCTCCTCCCCGACCGCCGCCGGATCCGCGGCGCCCCGGCGCACGCCGACGACGCGCCGCACGTCGCTCCCACTCATCGCATCGTCGTCATGCTGTTCCTGATCGGCATGGCGATCGCCCTCACGGAGCTCCCGCCCAACGACTGGTCGGCGCTGCTGCTCAGCGATCGCTTCGACCTGACCACCGGTCGTGCCGGGCTCGGCTATGTCGCCGTGGCGGGCGGGATGCTCGTGGGGCGCGTCGTCGGCGACCTCGTCACGGACCGGATGGGCCTCGACCGGACCCGCCGCGCCGGCGCCGCGCTCGCCGCGGCCGGCATCGCGCTCGCCACGACGCTGCCGTCGCCGTGGGGCGCCGGGTTCGGCCTGTTCGTGACCGGACTCGGGCTGTCCTCGCTGTTCCCGCTCGTCTTCCGCGCCGCGGCCGACCTGACCCACGGCTCGCACACCGGGATGGCATCGTTCTCGGCCGGCGCACGGCTCGGCTTCCTGCTCGCCTCGCCGCTGATGGGCCTGATCGCCGGCGCCACGTCGGTCGCCGTGGCGATGGTGATCGTCGCCGGGTTCGCCGGCGTCACAGTCGCCGCGGTGCGCCTGCCGCGACCGGCCGTCGCCGAGCTCGAGCCCACGCCGCCCTGACCCCAACGGTTGGGGCCGGTCGCGGCAGCTCCGCACTGCGACACCCCCTCCGTACGATCCATCGCACCGACATCCCCCTCACCCCGCCGAACCCTCCGGGGGAGGATCCATGTCCCGCTTCTGTGGCGCCCACCGGTTGCCCCGCGCCGCCGTCGACCCCATCGACTCACCCCGAGCCGCCCTCGCGGTCGTCGACCTCGCGTTGCGGCGACCGTTGACGCACGAGACCATCGCCCTCGTGCTCGACCATGACCGTCGGGGCCGCACCATCGTCGTCGTCGACGGCACCGGCGAGCCTGACGCAGTCGTCGACGTCGTCGAGCGGGTCGCCGAATCGATCGCTGCGACGGGCCACCCCGGCAGCCTCGTCGTGGCGACGGTGCGCCCCGGCGGTGGCGCCGAGCCCGGCGACGAGGATCGCTGGCTCGAGGCCAGCGACCTCGCCGACAGCCTCGGCGTCGAGCTGGTCGAGTGGTTCGTGATCGGCGGCGACCGTCCCACGGTGGTCGCCAACGCGTCCTGCCCGCGCGACCTGCTCGGCGAGCCGCCGCGGTGGCGGACGTGGTGAGGCGCTGGAGGTGGCGACGGGGCGGGTGCGGCCGGGCGCGACCTCGCTGGTGCAGGTGGTGGTCGAGCGCGAGCGGTCGAGCGCGCTGGTGGCACCGGTGGTGGGCGCCGGCGTCAGCCCGAGCGGGCCCGGCGTTGGGCGGGGCTGAGGCGCAGGCCGGCGTCCCGCAGCCGGCGGACGAGCTCGCGGCTCTCGACCTCGACGGCGCCCGCATCGACCATCGCCGGGCGGTGCTCCTCGGGGATGTCGTAGTGGTCGCCCTGGAAGGCACGGCGTGGGATGCCCATCGACTGGGCGAAGTCGTGCAGCTCGTCCAACGTCGCGTCGCTGACCATGTGGCACCACTTGCGGCCGCGGAACCACCAGCGCGGTTCGTCGATGAGCACGGCCATGCCGGCAGTCTGCCCGGACGGGCGGTGCCACACTGGCCCGATCGGCGACGACGGCGAGCTCCGCGCGGCATGGACGACCGCGATCGGCGACGATCCGGCCGCGCTCGCCGCGCTCGACGACGTCGTGGCCCGCCACCGCGAGCCACACCGCCGCTACCACGGCGTGCGCCACGTGACGTGGGTCGTCCGCCACGTCCACGAGCTGGCACGCGAGGTGACGATGACCGACGAGGCGGCGGTGGTTGCGGCGGCGTTCTTCCACGACGCGGTGTACGACCCGCGGGCATCCGACAACGAGGAGCGCAGCGCGCAGCTGGCCGAGCGCGTGCTGGCCGAGCTCGGCTGGCCCGAGGACCGCCGCCTCGCGGTCGGTGCGATGGTGCGCGCGACGGCGGCCCACGGCGCCGCCGACGACGTCGACACCGCGGTGCTGCTCGACGCCGACCTCGCCGTGCTGGGTGCCGAGCCGGCGGCCTACCAGGCCTATGTCACCGGCGTGCGCGCCGAGTACGCCCACGTCGACCCCGGTGCGTGGCGGATCGGCCGCGGCCAGGTGCTGCGTGACCTCCTCGCTCGGCGACCGCTCTACGGGACAGCCCCCGGCCGGGCGCGCTGGGCATCGCGCGCGGCCGCCAACATGACCGCCGAGCTCGCCGCTCTCTGATCCCAGCCGAGCATCCGACGGCCCGGCCCGGCCCGGCCCGGCCCGTGCGTCAGGCGGCGGCGACGTCCGGAGTGGCGGCGACGCGCCGCACGGCACCGGCGACCGCATCGGCGACCCCGGGGTCGAAGGCGCCCGGCACGATGCGGTCCGGCCGCGGCTCGGGCACGAGGGCCGCCAGCGCGTCGGCTGCGGCGAGCTTCATCGCCGTCGTGCAGCGGGTGGCCCCGCAGTCGAGCAGACCGCGGAACACGCCGGGGAAGGCGAGCACGTTGTTGATCTGGTTCGGGAAGTCGCTGCGGCCGGTCGCGACGACGGCCACGTTGGACGGCACGTCGCCCGGCATGACCTCCGGCGTCGGGTTGGCCATCGCGAAGACGACGGCATCGTCGGCCATGTCGGTGAGCATCCAGGGCTCGACGATGCCCGGCCCGGACAGCCCGAGCAGGAGGTCGCTGCGCTTCACGGCGTCGTGGATGCCGCCGGTGCGGCCGTCACGGTTGCCGTGCTCGGCGAACCAGCGCTTGCCCGCCGGGAGGCCGGTCAGGCCCCGGTGCAGGACGCCCTCGCGGTCGAAGCCGATGATGTCGCCGACACCGACCTCGGCGAGCAGGCGGGCGCACGCCACGCCCGCGGCGCCGGTGCCGACCACCGTGATCGTCATGTCGGCGAGGCGTTTGCCGACGACCTGCGCCGCGTTCAGGGCGGCGGCGAGCACGACGATGGCCGTGCCGTGCTGGTCGTCGTGGAACACCGGGATCCCGACCGCCTCCTGCAGCCGGCGTTCCACCTCGAAGCACGCCGGCGCGGCGATGTCCTCGAGGTTGATGCCGCCGAAGGTGGGAGCCGAGCGCGGTGCCGATGGCGACGAGCTCGTCGACGGACCTGGCGTCGACGCAGATCGGGTAGGCGTCGATGCCGGCGAACTGCTTGAACAGCACCGCCTTGCCCTCCATGACGGGCAGCGCGGCCGCCGGGCCGATGTCACCGAGGCCGAGGACGGCGGTCCCGTTGGTCAGCACGGCGACGCTGTTGCGGCGACCGGTGTAGCGCCAGACGAGCGCGGGGTCGTCCGCGATGGCCTGCGACACCCGCCCGACGCCGGGGGTGTAGGCGAGCGAGAGGTCGGCCGGTCCGTCGAGCGACACCCGCGATGCCACCGCCAGCTTGCCGCCCTCGTGCACCCGGAACGCCGGGTCGGTCGCGAGGCGCGTCGCATCGCCGGATGGCGGATGGTCGGGCATCGTGGGGTCCTTTCGTACGGACCGGATGACCGGGAGCGAGATCGCAGGAGCGCCCACCACCGGTGTCCGGTGGGGTGGGGCGGGAGCGCGGCGACGCTCAGCGAGTGCTGGTGCGGCGCCGTGCCCGCCGCACCCGTACCGGGATCGGCTGGGGTGCAGGGGCGCGCACTGCTGCGATGGCGGCGGCTGCAACAGCAGCGATGGCACCGGCGATCGCGACGAGCACTGGGTGTGAGTGTACGGATGTTCGCTTGCGCTGCCAAGCAGTTTCCTGGGGACGGCCGTCACGTCCCCGGGGCGCGTGGTTGACTGGTCGGCATGCCGGATCTGGCTCCGCTGCGCACCCGCCCGGCCGAGGTCCGTCCCGACGTCGACGAGCGCGTCGAGCCGGGCGAAGCCGAAGCAGGCCCACATCGTCAAGGTCGAGCCCGGCGAGTCCGCCGCGGCCAAGGTGCTCGAGGCGCGGATCTACGGCACCCCGATCGAGGCCCTCTGCGGCCACGTGTGGGTGCCGTCGCGCGATCCGAAGCAGCTCCCCTTGTGTGCCGAGTGCAAGTCGATCTACGAGATGTACAAGTCGTTCAACGGCGACCTGCCCGAGCAGCCCAACGAGTGACGGACGGCGACCACACGGACCTATCGGGCCTGCGGATCCGCCGGGCGGTGCGCGCCGCCGTCCTCGACCCCGACGACCGCATCATGCTGGTGCGGTTCGAGTTCCCCACCGTGACCGTCTGGGCGACGCCCGGTGGCGGCCAGGAGCTCGGCGAGGACGACGAGACGACGCTGCGCCGGGAGCTCGACGAGGAGCTCGGGCTGCGCGATGCCGACATCGGGCCGCACATCTGGACCCGCACCGTCGTGATCCCGTTCCTCGACGGCAGCTGGGACGGCCAGCGCGACCACGTCTACCTCGTACGCACCCCGGTGTTCACCCCGGCGCCGACGCTGACGTGGGACGAGCTGCTCGCCGAGCGGGTGCACGAGCTGCGCTGGTGGACCACCGCCGAGCTCACCGCGGCCGGTGGCGATGGCGTGGTCTTCGCACCTCGGCGGTTGCCGGACCTCGTCGCCGCGCTCGTGCGCGACGGGGCGCCGGGCGCGCCGATCGACGTCGGCGTCTAGCGACCGACCGCCGATCGGTCAAGATCGCCGCATGAGCGACGATGACACGCTGGATGCGATCCGCGAGGCCGTCCGGGCCGTCTGCAGCCGCTTCGACGACGACTACTGGTCAGCGTGCGACCAGGAGCACCGGTTCCCCAGCGAGTTCTACGCGGCGATGGCCGCGGGCGGCTGGATCGGCATCGCCATCCCGGAGCGCTACGGCGGCGGCGGGCAGGGCATCCGTGAGGCGGCGACGGTGCTCGAGGAGGTCGCCGCGTCCGGCGCCTGCATGAACGGCGCGTCGGCACTGCACCTCTCGGTGTTCGGCATGCACCCGGTGGTCGTCCACGGCAGCGAGGAGATGAAGCAGCAGTACCTGCCCGACGTGGCCAACGGGACGCTGCACGTCGCGTTCGGGGTGACCGAGCCCGACGCCGGGACCGACACGACGCACATCACCACCCGGGCGGTCCGCGACGGTGATCACTACGTCATCAACGGGCGCAAGGTGTGGACGTCCAAGGCGCTCGAGGCCGACCGCATCCTCCTGCTCACCCGCACGACGCCGCTCGAGGAGTGCGCCAAGCCGACGCAGGGGATGACGCTGTTCCTCGTCGACCGCCACGCCGACGGGGTCGACGCCCGTGCGATCCCGAAGATGGGCCGCAACGCCGTCGCCTCGTGCGAGACCACCTACGACGACGTGCTGGTGCCGTTGAGCGACCGCGTCGGCGAGGAGGGCCGCGGGTTCCAGTACCTGCTCGACGGCCTGAACGCCGAGCGCATCCTGATCGCCGCCGAGGCGCTCGGGATCGGGCGGGTGTCACTGAAGCGGGCGGTCGCCTACGCCAACGAGCGTGTCGTGTTCGGCCGCCCGATCGGCAAGAACCAGGGCATCGCCTTCCCGCTCGCCGAGGCTCACGCCAAGCTCCGCGCCGCCGCCCTGATGGTCCGCGAGGCGGCGAACCTGATCGACGCCGGCAAGCCGTGCGGCGAGGAGGCCAACATCGCCAAGTACCTCGCCGCCGAGGCGGGCTTCTTCGCCGCCGACCGCGCCGTGCAGACCCACGGCGGCTTCGGCTACGCCGTCGAGTACCACGTCGAGCGCTACTTCCGCGAGGCCCGCCTGCAGCGCATCGCGCCGATCAGCCAGGAGCTGATCCTCGCCTACATCGCCCAGCACGTCCTCGGCCTCCCCCGCAGCCACTAGCCCGGAGCGGCCAGGACCCGATGACTTCCATGCTCAGCCACCGGCCCGTGACCGCCCGATGAGTACGACACTCCTCCGCGCCACATGACGACCAGTCACGTCATCAGGTCGGCGACGACGCGCTGCCACAGGGCCACGGTCAGACCGAGCGACTCGACGTCGACGCGCTCGTCGTGGCCATGGAAGCGGCGGCCGAACTCGGCGGCGTCGACGCTCGGGCTGAACAGGCCGGCGCCGTAGGAGATCGCCCCGAGCTCGCGGAAGACGCGGGCGTCGGTGAACCCGACGGTGAACTGCGGCGAGAGCGACGCACCCGGGAACGGCACCGAGACGGCCCGCTGGAGGGCGTCCCACAGTGGCGTGTCGGTGCGGCTGATCGACGCCGGGTCGTCGAGCAGGATCTCCACCTCGACGTGGTCGGCGAGGTCGCCGAGGGCGGCCCGCAGGTGCGCGGTGACCTCGTCGGTGCCCTCGCCGGGCAGCGTCCGGACGTCGACGTCGAGCGTGATCGAGTCGGGGATCACGTTGGCCTTCATGACGCCGCCGTCGATGAGGTTCGGCGAGAACGTCGTGTGCGTGCAGGCGTGCAGGTGGGCGGCGGCGCCGACGTTCGGCAACCCGTCGAGGGCGGCGTCGATGCGGGCCGGGTCGAGCAGGGCTGCCTTCAGCTCGGGCGGCACGTTCAGCGACTCGACCCGGGCCGGCCACAGCTCGTGGAAGCGCGGGGCCGGGCGGTACTCCGACAGCCGCTGCACGACGGCTGCCGCCTTGACGAGGGCGTTGTCGATGCGGAACGGCATCGAGCCGTGGCCCGGCGTGCCGTGGACGCGCAACCGCCGCCAGGCCACCCCCTTCTCCCCCACCGTCACGCCGATCGCCGGCGACTCCGGCGTGCCGTCGTGGAGCCCGCCGCTCTCGGTCAACAGGTAGTCGCAGCGGATCGCGTCCGGGTGGTGGTCGGCGACCCAGCGGGCGCCGTGGGCGCTGCCGGCCTCCTCGTCGGCGACGGCGAAGTAGATGAGGTCGCCGCGCGGCCGGACGCCGCGTTCGGCGAGGTCCTTGAACGCCACCGCCATCGACGCCGTCAGGTTGAGCATGTCGACGGCTCCCCGGCCCCAGACCTCGTCGACGCCGTCGGCGTTGCGCACGAGCTCGCCCCCGAACGGCTCGCGGGACCAGCCGTGGGCGTGCACCGGCACCACATCGGTGTGGCCCATCAGGCACAGGCTCGGCGCCGACGGGTCGCGGCCCTCGAGCCGAGCGACGAACGACGCCCGCCCCGGCGTCGGCTCCCATCGCTCGATCACGACACCCGGTCCCTCCACGTACGACTGCAGGACGTCGGCGTTGCGCGTCTCGTACCCCGACAGCGGGGTGCCGTCGTTGACGCACTCGTTGCGGATCAGGGTCTGCAGCAGCTCGACGGTCGCGCCGGTCAGATCAGCGGGCATGCGCCTAGTCTCCCGCACCCGTGGACGACATCGAGCGGCGAGTCCGCGACACGGTGGCCGGCATCGCGGGGGTCGAGGTCATCGACTGCGACCCGACCCTGGCCGACACCGCCGACTTCTGCGCGGCCTACGGCTTCGCGATGGACGACTCGGCGAACGCCATCGTCGTGATCGGCAAGGCGTCGAGCGCAGCCGTGCCGCCGGTCTACGCGGCGTGCCTGGTGCTGGCGACGACCCGGCTCGACGTCAACCGCGTCGTGCGCAAGCGGCTCGGCACGAAGAAGGCGTCGTTCGCCCCGCCCGAGGTCACCGCCGAGCTGACCGGCATGACGATGGGCGGCGTCACGCCGTTCGCCCTCCCGGCCGACGTGCCGCTGTGGATCGACCGTCGCGTCATGGACCGCCAGCGCATCGTCGTCGGCGGCGGTAGCCGCGCCGCCAAGGTCGTCGGCCCGCCGTCGATGCTGCTGACGATCCCCACCGCCGAGGTCGTCGACGACCTCGCTGTGCCCGCCGACTGACGTCGGTCCCCGCTCAGGTGGCCGACCGCACGGCCTCGACCTCGATCTCCACCTTCCACCGGGGATCGAGGAGGGCGGCGACGACAACCGTCGTGTTGGCGGGGCGAACGGCGCCGAGCAGCTCGCCGTGGACAGCGCCGATCTCGGCGAAGTCGGCGGCGTCGACGAGGTACACGCGTGTCCGCACGATGTCGGCCAGCCCGCTGCCCACCTCGGCCAGCGCGGCATCGATGATCTCGAACACCCGCCGCGCCTGCTCGCCCGGGGACTCGACGACGGAGCCGTCGGGCCAGATCGGGGCCGTCCCGGCCACGAAGATCCGGTCGCCGACCGCCACGGCGCGGCAGTAGCCGACCGTCGCCTCGAACGGACTTCCCGACGACACGCGCACGCGGTCACTCATCATCGGGACCGTACCGAGGCGCGTGCCGGCGGCGAACTTCCATTCGGCCAGACTGCGCGACGTGCTGAGCCGCTTCGACGACTACCCCATCCACCAGGTCGCCGTCCCGATCGCCCAGGCGGGCAACGGGCACCCCGACTTCTACGACCGGTTCTGGTTCAACGGCTACACGGAGGACACGTTCTTCGCCCTGGCGCTGGGCAGCTACCCGAACCGCGGCGTGATCGATGCCGCGTTCAGCGTCGTCCGCGACGGCGTCCAGCGGTCCGTGTTCGCCAGCGGCCGGGCACCGCACGACCGCAGCGTCACGGCCGTCGGGCCGATCCGGGTCGAGATCGTCGAGCCGATGCGCACCACGCGCGTCGTCGTCGACGCCCCGGAGCACCGCCTGCAGGCCGACATCACGTTCGAAGCCCGCACGGCGGCGTACGAGGAGCCACGCCAGACCCGCTACAACGACGTGCGGCTGCAGTTCGACGTCACCCGGGCCACGCAGTTCGGCGGCTGGGCGGGCGAGATCCGCAGCGGCGAGGAGACGTGGACGCTCGACGGACTCACGGTGTGGGGTTGCAAGGACCGCTCTTGGGGCGTGCGCCCCGTCGGCGCCCCCGCCCCGATGGCGCCCGCCCAGCAGCTGCCGCAGATCTGCTTCCTGTGGGCGCCGCTGAACTTCCCGAACGACGTGTTCCACTACATCGTGTTCGAGGACGCCGAGGGCATCCCGTGGTCCGAGGGCGGCGCGGTCATCCCCGTCATCGGCCCCCACGACGACACGGTCGGCCCCAACACCCGCTTCGAGCACGTCGCCGGCGTCCGGCTCGGCATCGACTGGGAGCCGGGCCTGCGCCGGTCGCGACGAGCCGACCTGCGGTTCCGCCGCGCCGGGAGCGGCGCGGACGAGCGCATCGACCTCGAGCCGCTGCTCACGTTCCGCATGAGCGGCGTCGGCTACAGCCATCCGACGTGGGGCCACGGTCGGTGGCACGACGAGCTCGTCGTGGCCGGCGAGGCGGTGGACGCCGCCGCCATCGACGACACCGAGCTGCACCACCTCCATGTGCAGCAGGTGATGCGGGCCACCTGGGGCGACCGCGTCGGTCTCGGCGTGCTCGAGCAGATCGTCATCGGACCGCACCACGCCCGCGGGCTGAGCGGCTTCAGCGACGGCTTCGCCGGGTGATCGGACCGCCGCGCGTCGCTCGCTCCCCGACTTCGGCGGTACCGATGGGCGGCGCGGCACGCTGGTCGCCCACGTCGTTGCCGACACCGCCGAGCGGGCGCCGACAGGTGTCCGAGCGCGACGTCGTCATGGATCACATGACGGCTGTGATGACGAGGTAGCCCGCGACGACCGCACCGCTGTCGGTGTGATCGCGACCTGTCGCTCCCGACCGAACTGGCGCATGCCGAGCACGCCTCCCGGGTGTGTTGGCGGTCGTCACGGCCGGCCTGTACCTCGGGTGGAGGTCACCTGGACTGACGTCGCCGGCGACCCGGTTGGAGACGTTCGCCGTATGGAACGTGGCCACGTTCCTCCTCAACGCCACGCTCTTCGTGCTCGTCGGGCTGCAGCTGCCGGTGGTGACGTCCGGGCCAGCGCGAGCTGCGAGTCGGCGCGGCGGGACGGGTCGTCCTGGCCTGGAGCGGTCTGCGCGGCGGTCTCCCTGGCCACCGCCCTCGCCCTCCCCGTGGTCACGGACGCCGGTGGACAGCTGCCGGGGCGAGACCTCATCGTGTTCGTCACCTTCGTCGTCGTGCTCGTGACGGTCGTCGGCCAGGGGCTCACCCTGCCCGCGGTCATCCGGCGGCTCGGCCTGGTCGCCGACGGACGCGAGGAGGAGCACGAGGAGCTCACCGCTCGCCTGACCGCGAGCACAGCGGCGCTCCAGGAGCTCGCGTCGTTGACGAACGAGGGGTGGGCCGGCGACGACACGCTCGAACGTGCTCGCGAGTACTACGAGCAGCGCACGCGGCGCTTCGCGGCTCGTGCCGGCAAGATCGACGACGACGGGTCCGAGGACCGGTCTGAGGCCCGCCAGCGCGTCCTGCGGCGCGTGTACCAGGCCGAACGCCGTGCCATCGTCCAGCTGCGCAACAGTGGGGGCATCAGCAATGAGCTCATGCACCGCCTCGAGCACGAGCTCGATCTCGAGGAGTCGTACCTCCAGGACGAGCTCGCACCGCATCGTGCGCTGGTGCCATGACGACGCGACGCTCGCAGCCGGCGCGGGTCGGGCGCCGCTCCGATGACGGTGCCGCCGTCGAAGTGTGATGAAGTCCGAGCGATGGGGCGATGAGCTCCACGACGACAGGGAGACCGGGGTGACGGAGGCGGCGCAGGCAACGGGCATCGAAGCGCCACCCACGGGACGCTCGCTGCGCATCGTCATGGCGGCGCTGATGCTGTGCCTGTTCCTGGCGGCCCTCGATCAGACGATCGTGGCGACGGCGCTGCCGACGATCGTCGGCGATCTCGGTGGGCTCGACCAGATCTCGTGGGTCGTCACGGCGTACCTGCTGTCGTCGACCGTCAGCGTGCCGCTGTTCGGCAAGATCAGCGACCTCTACGGCCGCAAGCTGATGCTCCAGGTCACCATCGCCATCTTCCTGCTGGGGTCGGTGCTGGCGGGCTTCGCGCAGTCGATGCCGCAGCTGATCGTGGCCCGTGGCGTGCAGGGTGTCGGTGGCGGCGGGATCATGGCGATGACGTTCACGATCCTCGGCGACATCCTCTCGCCCCGCGAGCGCGGCAAGTACGTCGGCTACTTCACCGGTGTGTTCGCCAGCGCCAGTGTGATCGGGCCACTCGTCGGTGGGTTCTTCGTGGACCACGTCTCGTGGCGGTGGGTGTTCCTCATCAACCTGCCGCTCGGCGCCATCGCGATGGCCGTCGCGGCGCGCTACCTGCACATCCGCAAGACCGTCAGACAGCACTCGATCGATGTGCTCGGCGCACTCCTGCTCACCGTCAGCGTGACGTCGGTGCTGTTGGCATCGTCGTGGGGTGGTCGGGAGTACGCCTGGGGATCGCCCCAGATCGTCGGGCTCTTCGTGATCGGCGTCGTGCTCGCCGGGGCGTTCGTGCTGCAGGAGCGGCGGGCCGAGGAGCCGATCCTGCCGCTGCGCCTCTTCCGGGACCGCGTCTTCACGGTGTGCGTCACGCTGAGCGCGCTGCTCGGCTCGGTGATGATCGGCGCGTCGACGTTCCTGCCGCTGTTCCTGCAGGTCGTCACGGGAGCCTCGGCGACGTCGTCGGGGCTGTTGCTGATCCCGATGATGGCAGGCGTCGTCGTCGGCTCGAACGTGTGCGGGCGGCTCGTCCATCGCACGGGCCGGTACAAGCCGTACCCGATCATCGGCATCGCGCTGGCGCTCATCGGCCTCGTGCTGCTGTCGATGATCGAGGTCACCACGACACGGCTGTTCATCTCCGTCGGCATGGGCATCGTCGGCATCGGGATCGGGTCCTCGATGCCGATCATGACGATCGCGGTGCAGAACACCGCGCCGGCCGCCGACATGGGTGCCGCCACGTCATCCGTCAACTTCTTCCGCACGCTCGGCAGCGCGCTGGGTGTGGCCGTGTTCGGGACGGTGATGAGCGCCCGCCTCGACGACACGCTGCAACGGCTCCTCCCGGGCACGTCGCTGGCCACCGACGACAGCCTCTTGAGCAGCCCGGAGGCGATCCGCGCCCTGCCGGCCGAGCAGTACGCCGCGGTGGCCGAAGGCATCGCCAGCGGTGTCGGGATGGTGTTCCTCGTCGCCCTGCCGATGGTCGTGATCGCGTTCGCCCTCGCCTGGCTGCTCAAGGAGGTGCCGCTGCGCGACGACCTCACCGTGCAGACGACCAGCGTCGAGGGGCTCGAGGAGGCCGGCGCCGTGTAGCGGCGGCGCGCGCCATCATCATGTCTCCTCGGCGAGTTCACGTCTCCCATCTTCACGGGACCCTGACGGCGCTCCCGCCGAGAGCCGTGACCGGCTGGGCAGGAAGGCGGTTGGTCTCTGTGATGCCGGATCGGGATCGGTAGCGTTCCGTTCCACCGGGCTGCGCTTCGCGATGTGAGACGCCACCGGTGGTGGTTGCGACGGGCTCGAGGCGCGGGAAGTGGTGCCATGGTCAACGAGCGGCATGTCGAGATCTTGCGGGCCGGTGTCGTGGAGTGGAACGCGTGGCGCGACCTACATCGTCGAGGCCGACCGGATCTTCGTGGTGCTGATCTGCGGGGAGCGGATCTTGCGGGGTACGACCTGCGCGGTGCCGATCTCTCGGACGCCGACCTGTCATCGGCCGACCTCGAGGACGCCAACTTGTCCACCGCGAGCTTGCGGCGCGCCAACCTGCTGGACGCCACGTTGAGCAAGGCGAACCTCAACGAGGTCGACTTCAGCGACATGGATCTCTCGGGAGTCTGGTTCCACGAGGCCAATTGCACGTGGACCAACTTCCGAGGAGCCAACCTCGACCACGCCGAGTTCCTCGACGCCATGTTGCTGCTTGCCGACTTCACAGCGGCCTCGATGCCTGGCGCGGCGTTCAACAACGCCTGCTGCAGCGAAGCCAAGCTGAACGGGGCGACGTTCTTCGACACCGACTTCAGCGGCGCCGCCTTCGACCGGGCGGAGCTGCAAGGCGTCAAGGGCCCACGCTCCCACTTCGCCGGTGCCCGTTTCCAGGACGCGCGAATGGAGGGCGCAGATCTGCGTCACGGCGACTTCACCGGCGCCCACCTCGTGGACGTCGACCTCTCGAGAGCGATCCTCAGCGGAGCCACATTCACCGAAGCGAACCTGACACGGGCCACGATGACCGAGGCCGATCTCCGCGGCGCCGACCTCTCCGGCGCGATCCTCGTCCATGCGCACATCGACAACGCCGACCTCTCCGGTGCTCGCGTCTACGGCATCGCAGCCTGGGACATGAGTGCCGCTGGCGCCATCCAGAACGACTTGATCATCACCGCGGCCGACCGTCCCAGCGTCCGGGTCGACGACATCGAGATCGCCCAGTTCGTCTACTTGCTCCTCAGTCACCAGAAGCTCCGAGCGGTGCTGAACACGGTGACTGAGCGTGGCGTGTTGTTGCTCGGCCGCTTCGGGGACGGTGGTTTGGAGCTGATGCGTGCAGTCGCCGCCGCCCTGCGCGAGCGGGACTACCTACCGATCATCTTCGACTTCGAACGGCCCGACTCCCGGAACTACACCGAAACGGTCAAGGTGCTCGCCGGACTGTCCCGATTCATCATCGCCGAACTGTCAGGTCCGTCCGTACCGCAAGAGCTGACCGCGACCGTCCCGTTCTTCAAGATCCCGGTCGTGCCGGTGATCGAGGCCGACCGCCCGGTCTACGCGATGTTCGCGGACCTCCTCGAGTACCCATGGGTGCTGCCACTCGTGACCTTCGTCGATACCGCCGACCTTGTCACCCAGCTCCCCGCCGCTGTCATCGGACCGGCCGAAGCGAAGCACGCGGAACGACAAGCCAAGCTCGACGCGATCTTCACCCGCTGACCACCACGTCGACCCGTCGTCCCGCGCCGGCCAACCAACAACCGACGCCAGGCCCGACGATCACCCAGGCAATCTGCGGGTGGCAACGAGGACGGCGTCTTCGAGGGCCATCTTGATCACCGCCGGCCGTGCGTCGAGCACGGGTGCCCCGGACTGAGCTGTTACTGTTTGGTGACGGGCACCTGACGAGGGTTCGGCGGAGCCGGACGGAGGAGGGACCATGCCGATCGCTCCGGCCCGTGTCCGATGCCGCGTGCTGATGTCGGCTGTTCTGGTCGCCACGGCGCTCGCTGTGCTTCCAGCGACGAAGGCGACCGCCGCGCCCGTGACGGCGGGCGGGTTCACGACCTCCGCCAGCGCCGCTCCGACCGAAGTGCGTCGCGGATCGACGGTGTCGCTCGCCGTTTCGGTGACGGCGTCCACGAACCGTCAAGCGCTGGTGGATGTGGAGGTCTACGACGGCACCGGTCGTCAGGTGTTCCAGCAGTGGTGGGACGCCGAGCCCTTCGCTGCGTTCCAGGCGAGGACGTTCACGGCGAGGTGGAGCGTGCCGACCGGCCAGCCACGCGGCCGTTACACGATCAAAGTCGGCGTGTTCAGTGCTGGCTGGGGCACGTTGCACCATTGGAACGACAGTGCCGCGTCGTTCCAGGTGCTCTCGTCGTCGACGTCGACCACCACGACGACCACATCACCGACCACGACCACCACCTCGAGCACGACGACCACGTCACCGACCACGACCACCACCTCGAGCACGACGACCACATCACCGACCACGACCAGTACGGCGCCGAGCACCACGACGACGACCCAGGCGCCTACGACGACCTCACCACCATCTGGCCGGTTCGGTCTCCTGCCGCCGGGTGCGATCCTGCCGACATCGACGCAATGCGCGAGTCGAGTGCGCCCCGCCCCCGAGGTCCGGGAGGTCAACCAGCGTCCGAACCGGTTCGGTGGCATCCCCAACCAAACGCGTGGCGTTGCCGGCGCATGGTCGGATGCCGACCCGGCAAAGGCTCCGTTCACGGCCCGCGTTGACGGCAACTTCGTGGGCACGACCGACGAGATCATCCAGTGGGCCGCGTGCAAGTGGGGCGTCGATGAGGACTACGCGCGCGCCCAGGTGGTCACCGAGTCCTACTGGGACCAGGTGAACAGCCTCGGTGACTGGGGTACGACGGCGGGGAACTGCGAGCCGCGGTTCCCGCTCGGCACCGGTGGCCGTAGTGGTCAGTGCCCGGAGTCGTTCGGTCTCGGCCAGACTCGGTTCCCGTTCATGCGCAGCGCGTTCCCGCACGCCTACGACTCGTCGGCATACAACCTCGATGTCACCTATGCCATCTGGCGGTCTTGCTTCGAGGGGACGGAGACATGGCTCAACACCGTCGAGCGAGGTCGCACCTATGCGGCGGGCGACATGCTCGGCTGCATGGGCCGTTGGTTCGCTGGTCGCTGGTACACGCCAGGCGCCGTCAACTACATGAACACCGTGCAAGCGCACGTCCGCGATCGCACGTGGGCGACGGATGCGTTCCTGGCCTACGACCCGCCCTGACCGAAACCGCACGATGGACCATGCCGCGAACAGCGGACGTGCACTCGGTGGTCTCGCGTCGCGACGGACGCTCGGACGCAGCGACGGTCTCGACCTCGCGAACGAGGATCTCGGTCACCGTGGTGCGGCGCGCACCGGCCTGCCCGGACGAGCGTCTGGCACGAGCACGCCGTCACGCACCACGAACGTCCCGCCGACGATCACGTGGGCGAAGCCTGACGACGGACGCGTCGAGTCGACGTACGTCGCCTGGTCGGTCACCCGCGCCTCGTCGAACACGACGAGATCGGCGTCCGTGCCGGTCTGCACCCGACCCTTGCGCCGCATCGCCGGGACCGAGCCCTGGAGCACTGCTGCAGGGAGCAAGGTCGCTCGGCGGACCGCCTCCATGAGCGGCGCGCCCTCCGTCCGCCACAACCGCAGGGCGCGCCCGAACGTGCCCGCCGTGCGTGGGTGGGTGACCACGTGCGGAGGCAAGGGCCAGGCACTGCGATCCATGTCCGCGGTCTCGGTCCACATGGGCGGCATCCCGTCGCTGGCGACGATCGCGTCGGGAAACGCCAGCGACCGGCGCAGCAGCGCGGCGTCGCCGGGCTCGGCCTCGTCGAGGAACTCGGCGATGACGAGACCGCCAGGATCGGCTGCGCGCAGCTCACGAAGACGCGCGTCGTCGGCGATCCGTTCGCCCGTGCGGAGATAGGTGATCGCGGTCGTCGCTCGGAAGCGCTCCCGCAAACGTTCCGGTGCGAGAAAGGCAGCGCCGATCGCCGTCGATCCCGACCCGTACGGATATGCCTCCGTCGTGACGCGGCCACCTTCGGCCTGGCACCGGGCGACCAGCGCGAGCACCCGATCGATGTGCCGCCCCGACGTCGAGTTGATGTGGCAGTAGTGCATGTGGGCGCCGGTCGAACCCGCCGCCCGGACGACCTCTTCGGCACCGTCGATCAACGTCTCCGGAGCCAACTCGACGATGTCACGCGAGTGGGTGAACGTCGGCACGCCGGCGTCGGCCGCCAGTTCCGCGACGGCCAGGTACTCGGTCGGCTCGACCCCGGGTGTGTAGCCGACGAGCACGCCGACGCCGACGGCGCCAGCGGCGAGGTCGGTCGAGATCTGCTCGAGGATCCGCGTCAGCTGTGGCCCGGTCGCCGCCTGTTGCCAGTCGGTGCCGACCAATCCACCGAAGATCGCCGCAGCACCCCCGTCGAGCAGCCCGTCCCCGAGCACGTGCATGCGCGCGGCCGCCCACGACGCCGAGAACCCGTAGTTGATCGGGGAACCGCGCTCCGCTTCTCGCGCGTACGCCATCTCCACCGGCGCACGGCCGGCTTCGAGGTCGAGCGCGGTGGTGACCCCGTCGCAGGCCTGGAGCCGCCGTCCCGGCAACGTCTGCGCGTGGCTGTGGAGATCGACGAAGCCAGGAGCAACCACGAGCCCGCCGACATCGACGGTCGTCGTGCCGTCGAGACCATCGCCGAGCGCGGTGACCGAGTCACCATCGATCCCCACGTCACACACACGGTCGAACCCGGTCTCCGGATCCAGGACCCGCCCACCCGCCAACACCACGTCGTGCGACACGAGCCACCACCTCCTCCGACCGCACCCGCGGCGTCGCCAGAACCTACGGGGCCTGGGAGCCGCCCGTCGCCATCAGGGCCCGCTGACGGTGATGCCCGCGTGAGGCGGTCCGGTCTGGCTTGCCGGTTCGGCGGACACCTTGGCCGTGTGCCGCTCGCTAGCCGTTGCGGATCGCGCGTCGTGAACCCCAGGTGAGCCAGGCCGCCCGCCCGTCGTCGTCGAAGCCGAACTGCGTCCATCGCCGCGGGCCTGGCGCGTCGAGCGTGACCGTGTGCCGGTCGTCCACGAACGCGAGCGTCATCGGCGGGTCGGGCGGCGGCTTCCAACCGTCGACGTCGTCACGCCGACTGCTCGACACCGTCAACGTGTTCGGTTGCTCGCCCGCGCTGATCGTCAGCTGGGCGAACGGATACAGGAAGCGACCCTCGAACCGCGCCGCGTCCACGGCGACCGCCGGGTCCGGCTCAGGATCGCGCTCGACGATCCCCGCGTACCGCTCGAGCGCCCAGCGGCGGATCGCCTGGTTCACCGCCGCGCCGTTCGTGGCGTGCGTCAGACACACGACGGCGACGTCCGACGTCGGTGCCAACACGAGCGAGCTGCAGTAGCCGACGGTGCTGCCGCCGTGATCGATGGTGGTGCCGCCCTCGCTCGTGATCACGAACCAGTCGAGACCGATGCCGGTCCACCGATCGAGCTGGACCACCGGCGAGTGCGCGCGTCCGCGACTCTCGGGCGACAGGAGCGTGGTGCCGTCAGCGACCGTCCCGTCCAGTTGGAAGCGCGCCCACGCAAGCAGGCCGGAGACCGACGTGATGAGACCGCCCGCGGCCCGATCGACCGGTCCGAGCCCCCAGCCCGGCTGCCACCCGGTGCCGCGCACCACACCGACCGCGTCGTCGATCACGAAGTGCGGCGCGGCCACCCGGTGGGTGATCACCTCGTCGGCCGTGAACCAGCCCTTGATGTCGAGCGGTCGCAGCAGGCGCTCCTCGATGAACGTCTCGAACGAGGTCCCGCTGACCGCTGCGATGACCTCACCTGCGATCGAGAACGCCGCGTTGTTGTAGGACACACCGGTACCGGGCTCGAAGAGCCGGCGGGCGTCGGCGAGCTGGTCAAGGCTGTCGGGGACGCGACCGACGAGGAGGTGGTCACCGTCGAAGCCGGACTGGTGGCTGAGCAGGTGCTCGATCGTGATCGCGTCGGTGTCGAGCCCCGTCCGCGCCCGCAGCGTCCGCAGGTGCTTGCCGACGGGGTCGTCGAGGCCGAGCCTCCCCTCCTCGGCGAGCAGCAGGATCGCCGTCGACACGAACGTCTTCGTGATCGACCCGACCTGGAACAGCGTCGTGTCCGTGACAGGCAACGGGTGCTCGACGTTCGTCACACCGACACACGCCGTCGCGACCTCGCCACCGACCAGCACACCTGCGGCCGCACCCGGCACACCGTGCAGGCCCACCTGCTCGCCGAGGACGGCGCTCAGCTCTCCGGTCACAGCGTCAGCGAGGATGACAGCATCATCTCATCCATCCGCTCATGATGGCGACGCCGTTGCCGCCGGCACCACCGACGCGATCGGCTCCGGCGATTCGGCGCTGTTCCACAAGGACTAGGACGGGGCGGCCTGCCCGGGCGTGACGGCGAACGCGACACCGGCGCGGCCACCGAAGTGCGGCGCCACGGCCGACGTCGCGCCATCGAGCAACTCGGTCGCGTAGGCGCGCGGGTCGTCGACGCCGAGGCCGCGGAGGTACTGCTCGTGGGCGAGCAGCGACCGGATCGCGAGCTCGCGGACGGCGCCGACGTCGACGGCGTGGGTGGCGTCCTCCGGCGGCACGGGCACGACGATCCACTGCGTGCCGGCCCAGCGATCCTCGGCGAGCTCGGGGAAGATCCAGCGGTTGGCGGCGTCGGCGACGGCGTCCATCGTCGCCCGCCCGACGGCGCGGTGGTCGGCGGAGTTCCAGGGACCGGCGACGCCGCCACCCCAGTGCTCGCCGTGGTACTGGGCGACGACGACGTCGGGCCGCTGGCGGCGGATCGCGGCGGCGATGTCGCGACGCAGCGCGAGGTCCTCGACGACCCGGCCGTCGGGGTGGCCGAGGAACTCGATCTGCGCGACGCCGACGATCGCGCCGCTGGCCCGCTCCTCGGCCTCGCGGGCGACGCGCGCGTCGTCAGGCGCCAGCGAGTCGATGCCGGCCTCGCCCGACGTCACCAGCACGTAGGCGACGTCGCGACCGGCGGCGGTCCAGGCGGCGACGGCGCTCGCCAGGCCCCACTCGATGTCGTCGGGGTGGGCCACGATCACGCTCGCCCGCTGCCAGCCGGCAGGGAACTCGGCCAACGTCATCGCAGGGCGCTGAGCCCGCCGTCGACGACCAGCGTCTGGCCCGTGACGTAGGCCGACTCGTCCGACAGCAGGAAGAGCACGGTGTAGGCGGTCTCCCAGCCGGTGCCCTGGCGCCCGAGCGGCACCGGGGTGCGGGCCCGGCCCGGACGGCCCTGCGACGCCATCCGCCCGAGGGCGGTGTCCATCAGACCGGGCGCGACCACGTTGGCCCGGATCGAGCGGCGGGCGCCCTCGAACGCGACGTGGCGCATCAGACCGCCGAGCGCGGCCTTCGACGAGTCGTAGACGGGGATCCGGCTCCCGGGCTGGATCCCGGCGACCGACGAGATGAACACGATGGCCGCGCCGTCGGCGAGGATGGGCATGGCGGCGCGGGCGGTCAGCATGGCGCCGCGGACGTTGACGGCCATCACGTGGTCCCAGGCCTCCGGCGTCGCCCGTTCGAGGCCCTGAGCGGCGCCGATGCCGACGTTGTAGACGACGCCGTCGAGACCGCCGAGCTCGTGCTGGGCGCCGAGGACCATCGCCGTGACGCCGTCGGGATCGGTGACGTCAGCGACCACCTCGGACGCCGCGCCGCCCTCGTCGAGGATGCGCCGGACGGTCTCCTCGGCGCTCTCGGGCACGCGGTCGGCGCACACGACGCGGGCACCCTCGCGGGCGCAGAGCTGGGCGATCGCCCGGCCGTTGCCGATCGGCGGGTCGTCGAGGTCGTACGTCATCTGGCCGGCGCCGACGACGAGGATCCGCCGACCGGCGAGGCGACCCCGCCCCGGCGCCGTGCCCGCCGACTCCGGCGGCGTGCGCACGACGCGGTCGTCGGACACGAGTGGAGTGACGTCGCTCATGACCGCGACAGGTCCAGGCCCGGGTGCCCGTCTTCGATGTCGACGCCGAACGTCTCGAGGAAGCGCGACACGCACATGTAGAAGCCGATCGTCACCGTCAGCTCCTGCAGCTCCTGCAGCGAGAGCGCCGCGTGCAGCGGGTCGAACGTGGCATCCGACGCCCGCACGTTGCGCACCACGTCGTCCGTGTAGCGCATCACGTGCGCCTGGAGGTCGTCGAAGACGGGGTCGTCGGCCCCGGCGCGGATGCCGGCGAGCAGTTCCTCGCTCATCCCGAGGCCGCGGCTGATGCGGTCGTGCTGGTACACCTCGTAGGCCGCGTCCGACAGCACGCCGACGCGGAGGATGGCGATCTCCCGGAGCACCGGGTCGAGCTTCGACTTGGCGAGCAGGTGGTTGCCGAAGCGGCTGAAGGCCCGCAGCAGGCCCTCGCCGCCCGCCATCATCCGGAAGATGTTGATCGGCTCGGCGCCGAACTTGCCGAGGAACTCCTGTGTCTCGGGCTGCAGCGAGGACGGGTCGGGGTAGGGGATGCGGGCCATGGCCTGATCCTTGTCCATCGTCGAGCACGATCGGAACGCGGCGCTCGCGTCGTCGTACCGTTCCGGCAGGACGTCGAAGAGGGGAAGACCGACCATGGCGCTCACCATCGCTGCGCAGAAGCCGATCCACGAGACCCATGCCGTGATCGAGCCGGGTGCCGTCGATGCCGACGGCCACATCCTCGAGCCGCCGACGCTGTGGGAGGACTACATCGACCCGCAGTTCCGCGATCGGGCGTTGCGCTTCCTGATCGACGAGAACGGCCTCGAGGAGCTCGAGATCGCCGGCCAGCGCTCGGCGATGAGCCGCCGCGGCTTCCCGTCGACGCTCGGCGCGATGGGCGCGCCCGACCTCGCCGACATGCAGAAGGACCCCGAGCGCACGTACCTCCGCGAGGCGCCGTACGGCTCGATGGACCCCAAGGAGCGCATCGAGGTGCTCGACGCCGAGCACATCGACACGGCGATCCTGTACACGACCGTCGGCCTGCTGTGGGAGGCCGAGGTGCTCGACCCGGCGCTCGCGCAGGCCTACACGAAGGCCTACAACCGGTGGATCTGCGAGTTCTGCGCCGACGAGCCGCGGCTCGTGCCGACCGCCCACCTGTCGCTGTCGGACCCGGCCGCCGCGGCCGCGGAGCTCGAGCGCGCCGTCGGCGAGGGCGCCAAGGGCTGCTACGTCGCCCCGTTCCACCACCAGGGCGTGCCGATCGGCCACCCCGACAACGACCCGGTCTTCGCCGCCGCCCAGGACCTCGACGTGCCGTTCGCCATCCACCCGACGTTCGAGCCGCAGTGGACGAAGGGCACGCGCATGGGCTCCTGGGACAACGTCAAGCAGCTCCGCCTGCTGGCCTCGGTCGCCGGCGCCGACGGCGTGCGCCACCAGTTCACGACGCTGTTCGACTACGGCGTGTTCGACCGCTTCCCGCGCCTCAAGGTCCTCGTCCTGGAGTCCGGCGGCGGCTGGATCGGCTACTGGCTCGACCGCATCGACGCCGTCTACGCGCACACGTTCATCGGCAACCGCGTGCCGTTGAAGATGAAGCCCAGCGACTACTTCCGCGAGCGGATCTGGATCAGCTGCGACCCGGACGAGCGGATGATCCCGGCGCTCGCCGCGCGCTACGGCGTCGAGCGCTTCCTGTGGGCCTCGGACTTCCCGCACGCCGACCACACACCGGAGTACATCCACGACCTCAACGAGCTCGTGGCGGCGTTCCCCGAGGACCAGCGGGCCGCGTTCATCGGCGGCAACGCGCGGGCGCTGTTCCAGCTCGACTGACGCGCCGGCGCCAGCGGCGCTGTGCATCAGGCCATGCCGGCGTGCCACGATCGGGCCAGCCGGCGACCCGAGGAGCCCCGATGACCGATGACCGCGTGCCCGACGACGTCGACGAGGAGTCGCTCGCGGCCGAGGAGCGGGTGGCCGACGCCGAGGAGATCGCCGAGCTGCTCGCCGAGCAAGAGGACGAGAGCCCGTTCGACGAGACGCGGCTGCAGTACTCGGGCGTGGAGGAGGGCGACGGCGACGTCGACGTCGCCGAGTACGAGGAGGCCGGCGCCCTGTTCGACGACCCCGAGCAGACCGTGTTGCTCGAGGGCGGCATCGACGACCCGGACGGCAGCGACGGCTGGACCTGACGCCTGCGTGGCCGCCGGCGGCGAGGCCGGGCGGTCAGCCCGGACGCCGGTTGGGCTCCACGTGGGCGACCGCCAGCAGCGACTCCACGCAGTCGCGGATCGAGTCGTCGAGCGGGCGGAACGTGATCGGCAGCACGGCGCGGATGCGGTCGTTGCGCAGGATGCAGCCCGCCCAGATGGTGCGGAACTCCTCCTCCCGCACCTTCAGGCGCTCCGGCGTGGCGTCCACGATCGGACCCGGATCGTGGCGCAGCTCGGGCAGCACCCGGTCGATCGACGTGCAGATGTCCTCGTAGTCGCGGCGCTCCGTCGACCACGCGATGTAGCGCTCGCCGTTGGCGACGGTGTCGCTCTCCAGCAGGCCGATGTGGCACGCCGCGTCGTCGCGGACATCGACCGTCATCCAGGGGCGGTACGGGCCGGTGCCCTGGAAGATCTCGCAGCGCCCCTGCAGCATGCGCTCGATGAGGTGCTGCCACGGACCGCCGTCCTTCTGGTGCGCCGACTGGATCGGGCCGACGTTGTCGGCCGGGCAGACGGTGATGGCGTCCCAGCGGCCGCTGTGCGCGGCGGCGTCGGAGAACGCCCGCTGGGCGATCACCTTGCCCATCGAGTAGCCCTGGCCGCGCTCGGGCGTGCGCTTCGGGTTCGACTCGTCGGGATAGCGGTCCTCGTCACAGATCGGGCGTCGGACGAGCTCGTTGATGTCGGCCTCGGAGATCACGGCCGCCACGCTCGACGTGACGACGACGCGGCGCACGGTCCCCGACTGCTCGACGCTGCCGATGATGTGGTCGCACGTCCGCTGGACGTACTCCGGATCGTCGTACGTGCTGACGTGGGACACGTGGGCGACACCGTCGCAGCCGCGGAAGATCGCATCGAAGCAGCCGGGCTCGTCGAGGTCGGCCGCGTGCAGCGTCAGCCGGCCTGACGCGTAGGCGTTCATCGCCCGCAGGAACCCGACACGCGACTCGTCGTCGACGTCGCGCACGCACGCCCGCACCCGGTAGCCACGGTCGAGCAGGCCGCGCACGACCCACCCGCCGATGAAGCCGGCCGCGCCGGTCACCGCCACCACCCCGCCCTTCGGTACCGCAGCCATCGTTCCCCTTCCCTCACACGCATCGAGACGAGGAACGAGCATCGCAGGGCGGGCGGCGTAGGACGCAGGCGAGGCCGCGCCGGGCCGGCGTGCACGGGCGCCGCCGCGAGGTACAAGCTGGTGGCGTGAGGCCGCGCCCGCACCACCGAGGCGCAGCGGAACCGCGCTGGGTCGAGGAGCGCATGCGGCTCGACCGTCTCGCCGTGCGCCTCGCGGAGCGCGGTCCGCTCGCCGTGCGCGAATCCACGGTCCGGCGCGGCGGCACGCGGGTGCAGCTCGACCTCGACGACGGGTCGACGCTCTGGCTGCGGCTCTTCTACCCGCGCCGCCAAGCCGTCGCCGCGCTGCTCGGCGTCCGCTGGGCCGACGAGATCGGGTGGGTCGTCACCGTGCGCACGACCGCCGGCGACCGGCGCGACGACTACGCGTGGCTCGCCGAGCTCGACCCGCCTAGCTGATGAGCTCCAGTCCGGCCAGCGAGCCCTCGGCGCGCCAGTCGGCGATGAGCTTGAAGAAGGCCACCGAGCCGGCGCCGTAGAACCCGTTGCGCACCCCGCGCTCGCTCGGCTTGCCCTCGTTGTTGTAGTAGCCCGGCGTGCACGACTCGAGGAAGTCGAGGTTGAACTGGGCGAGGTCGAGGATCGTCTGCACCCACTCGTCCTCGGCCTCCTGCGACACCTCGACCGTGCGCACGTCGTGGTCGAACGTGTGGCGCAGGATGTAGGCCGCATGACGGCTCTGCTCGTCGAGGGCGTGCGGGAAGTTCGCCGTGAACCCGCCCTGCTGGGAGCTGAAGATGAGCAGGTTCGGGAAGTCACGGGTGTGCATCCCGTGCAGCGTCGAGGCGCCGTCCTTCCACTTCTCCGTCAGCGTGAGGCCGTCGCGTCCGATGATCTCGCAGCCGGCGCGTCGCGTGAAGTCCGTGCCGACCTCGAAGCCGGTGGCGTAGATCAGGCAGTCGATCTCGTACTCCGTCTCGCCGACGACCACGCCGTGCTCGGTGACGCGGTCGACGCCGCGGCCGTCGGTGTGCACGAGCGTGACGTTGGGCCGGTTGTACGTGTCGAGGTACTCGTCGTGGAAGCACGGCCGCTTGCAGAACTGGCGGTACCACGGCTTCAGCGCGTGGGCCGTGTTGGGGTCGTTGACGATCGTGTCGACGCGGGACCGGACCTGTTCCATCTTGTCGAAGTCGGCGAGCTCGACGGCCTTCGCCAGGCCACCCGGCGACTCCGACCCACCGTCGGCCTGGCGCATCCGCAGCAGCAGCTTGCCGATGATGTCGGTCCACCCGTCGCCGACGAGGTCCTCGGGTTCGGGGATGCCCGAGACGAGGTTGTTGAAGTTCTCCATCCGCCGCTGCTGCCACCCGGGCTCCAACGAGCCCGCCCACTCCGGGTCGGTCGGACGGTTGTTGCGGACGTCGATCGACGACGGCGTGCGCTGGAAGACGTACAGCTGCTCCGCGGCGGCACCGACGTGGGGCACGACCTGGACCGCGGTGGCGCCCGTGCCGATGATCCCGATCCGCTTGCCGGCGAGCTTCGTGAGGTTCCCCTCCGAGTCACCGCCCGTGTAGTCGTAGTCCCAACGGCTGGTGTGGAACGAGTGGCCCTGGAACCCCTCGATGCCCGGGATGCCGGGCAACTTCGGGCGGTGCAGCGGCCCGCTCGCCATGCAGATGAACCGGGCCCGCAGCTCGTCGCCGCGGCTCGTCGCGACGAGCCAGCGCGAGGACTCCTCGTCCCACGTCAGGGTCTGCACCTCGGTCTGGAACAGGGCGCCGTCGTAGAGCCCGAAGTGCTCGCCGATGTTGCGGCTGTGCTCGAGGATCTCGGGCGCCCGCGTGTACTTCTCCTTCGGGATGTACCCGATCTCCTCCAGCAGCGGGAGGTAGATGTACGACTCGATGTCGCATTGCGCGCCCGGATAGCGGTTCCAGTACCACGTGCCGCCGAAGTCGCCGCCCTTCTCGATGATCCGCACGTCGCTGATCCCGGCCTCCTTGAGGCGGGCACCGGCGAGCAGGCCACCGAAGCCGCCGCCGATGACGACGACGTCGACCTCGTCGAACAGCGGGGCGCGCTCGAACGGCTCGACGTAGGGGTCGTCGAGGTAGTGGGCGAACTGGCCGGCGATCTCGACGTACTGCTCGTTGCCGTCGGGCCGCAGCCGCTTGTCGCGCTCGGCGCGGTACTTGTCGCGCAGCGCATCGGGATCGAACGCCGGTGCCTCCGGCTCCTCCACGGTCGTCATCGTTCGCTGTCCCCTAGCTCCAGGTCGCGCTCCGCTGTCGCGAGCGGCGCCATCATCGTGGGCGAACAGCGTTCTTGTCACCCCGGGGGGCGGGCGTCACACATCGCCCGCGGCGCGTCCGAGCCGTCAAGATGGCGCGATGGCGACCCTGAAGAGCGAGATCGATCCCGCCGACGTCGGCTTCGAGACGGGGCGGCTCGCCCTCCTCGACCGGCACTTCCAGCGCTACGTCGACGACGGGCTGCTCGCCGGTTTCCTGATCACCATCTCGCGCCACGGCCGACTGGCCCACGTCTCGGCCTACGGCCAGCGCAACATGGAGGCCGGCCTGCCCGTCGAGACCGACACGATCTGGCGGATCTACTCGATGACCAAGCCCATCACCGCGGTCGCCGCGATGGTCGCGTGGGAGCAGGGCCTGTTCGAGCTCAACGACCCTGTCCGCCGGTACATCCCGTCGTTCGCCGACACGCGCGTGTGGCGAGACGGGTCGTCGGTCGCCCCGGTGACCGAGCCGGTCACCGAGGAGCTGCGCGTCTGGCACCTGCCGGCGCACATGTCGGGCCTGACGTACGGCTTCATGCAGAACCACCCGGTCGACGCGCTGTACCGCCAGGCCGGCTTCGAGTGGGGCACCCCCGAGGCGGCCACCGACCTGGCCAGCATCGTCGACCACCTCGCCGGGCTGCCCCTGGTGTTCCAGCCCGGTTCGGAGTGGCAGTACTCGATGGGCCTCGACGTGCTCGGACGGGTCATCGAGGTCGCCGCCGGCGTGCCGTTCGAGGACTTCGTGCAGACCCACGTCCTCGATCCCCTCGGCATGACCGACACCGTGTGGCACGTCGGCGCCGCCCGTGCCGACCGCCTCGCCGCGCTCTACGTGCCGGCACCGGGGACGCGCAAGGCGTTCCGCTTCGACCAGATGGGCGCCCGGGCGACGACGCCGCCGATCGCGCCGATGGGCGGCGGCGGCCTGTGCTCGACGGCCGGTGACTACCTGCGCTTCGCCGAGATGCTGCGCGGCCGCGGCGAGCTCGACGGGGTGCGCATCCTCGCCCCCTCGACGGTCGCGATGATGGCGAGCAACCACCTGCCCGGCGGCGTCGACCTGTCGGCCATCGGGCGCCCGCTGTTCGCCGAGACGACGTTCGACGGCGTCGGCTTCGGGCTCGGTGTCAGCGTCACGATCGACCCCGTCAAGGCGAAGGTCCCCGGCAACGTCGGCGACTTCGGCTGGGGCGGGGCGGCGAGCACGAACTACTGGGTCGACCGCGTCGACGACCTCACGGTGGTGTTCCTGACCCAGCTCCTGCCGTCGAGCACCCACCCGTTCCGCAGCCAGCTCAAGCAGCTCGTCCACAGCGCGCTCGGTGGCCCCGGAGCGGTAGCCGGGGGCCGTTCCCCCATCTGGGCGGGATCCGTCCCAGCTTCCGGGACGATGCCCGCCCAGAGACGATCCCCGCCCAGATGGTGGTGCCGCCGTCAGCGGTGCAGCTCGCCGATCGGGTGCTCCGGGCGCGCCACGAACGCGTCGGTGCGGAAGCCGGTCTCGGCGGCTGGCGTGCCCGGGCCCCAGGGACCCTGCACGCCGCCGAGGGTGCGCCAGACGCGGAGGCCGAGCAGCGCCTTGAGCTCGTCGTCCGCGGTCGCCAGCACGTCGGGGTGGGTCGACAGTGTGTAGTTCTCCTGCGGTCGGATCCATGGCCGGCAGAAGTACGTGAGCACGCCGTGGCGCTTGGTGTCCGCCGTCGTGTTGGCGCCGGTGCCGTGCCAGATGCGGCCGTCGAACACGAGCGCCGTGCCGGCCGGGCCGACGCCGGCGACGGTGTCCACCGCGTCGCGCGGCGGCTCCTCGGTGCGCAGGTGCGAGCCCGGCACGAGGCGGGTGGCCCCGTTCTCGTCGGTGAAGTCGTCGAGCATCCACATCACGTTCATCGTCAGCGCCATGGCGATCGAGCGGGGGGTGTACCCCTGGTCGGAGTGCAGCACCATCGCTGCTCCGCCCGGTCCGGCGATGTTGGCCGTGTGGCTGGACAGGCAGTAGTCGCCGTCGAGGACGTGGCGGGCGAGCGTGCGCACGACCGGGTGGCGCAGCAGGTCGCGGAACCCCTCGCCCTTGCTCGGCAGGTTCCAGACCCGCTGGTTGGCGCCGTCGCCGCCGTCGAAGAACGCGACGCCGGCAGCGGCCTCGGCAGCCGCCTGCTCGGTGAGCCGGGTACGCAGCGCGGCGACCTGGTCCGCCGTGAGGGCGTCGGCGACGCGGGCGATGCCGAGCTCGTCGAGGTCGGCCCGGGCCTGTTCGAGGTCGGTCGTGAGGGCGGGGAGCCCCGGCAGCGTCGTCACCGTCATGACCCGAGGTTACGGCTGACCAGGCGCGTGGTCCGGGGTCGGACCGCCGTGCGGCAGGATCGTCGGATGCCGACCGAGGACGACGCCCGCCGGATCGCACTCTCGCTGCCCGCAACGACCGAGAAGCCGAGCTACGGCACGCCCGGGTTCCGGGTCAAGGACAAGCTGTTCGCCCGCATCCACGACCTGCCCGACACCCTCGTGGTCTGGGTGGCCGACATGGACGAGAAGGAGGCCCTGCTGGCGTCCTCGCCCGACCGCTTCTTCGAGACGCCGCACTACGACGGCTACCCGATGCTCCTCGTGCGCCTCGACGTCGTCGGCCTCGACGAGCTGCGCGAGGTGCTCACCGACTCCTGGCGCGTCCGCGCCCCCGCAAGGTCCTCCCCCTGTTGGAGGAGCCGCCCGCCTAACTGTTCGTCGAAAACGACCACTTCTTGGTCGTTTTCGACGAACAGTTGGAGATTCCGGCCGCCTCCGGGCCGCGTCGGCGCGACTCAGGCGGCGGCGCGCTGGACGTCGGGGAGCTCGCGGCGCTCGATGATGTGGTCGACGAGGCCGTAGGTGACGGCGTCGGCGCCGCGGACGATGTAGTCGCGGTCGATGTCGGCGGTGACGCGCTCGGGCGACTGGTGCGTGGCCTTCACGAGGATGTCGACCATCCGCCGGCGCATCTCGACCACCTCGGCGATCTGCAGCTCGAGATCCGTCGACTGGCCCTGGGCGCCGCCGTGCGGCTGGTGGATGAGCACCCGGGCGTTCGGTAGGGCGTAGCGCTTCCCCGGGGCCCCGGCGGCGAGCAGCACGGCGGCGGCGGAGGCGGCCTGCCCGACGCAGATCGTGGCCACGTCCGGGGCCACGTACTGCATCGTGTCGTGGATGCCGAACAGGGCGTTCATGTCGCCGCCCGGCGAGTTGATGTAGAGCGAGATGTCCTTGCTCGTCGACTCCGACTCGAGGTGCAGGAGCTGGGCGATGACGAGGTTGGCGCTGGTGTCGTCGATCTGCGTCCCGAGGAACACGATGCGGTTGGCGAGCAGCCGGGAGAAGATGTCGTACGCCCGCTCGCCGCGGTTCGTCGACTCGATGACGGTGGGGACGAGCACGCTGCCTCCTGGTGGACCGCACACGATGTGCAACTGTTGAGTTGCACATCACCGTAGCGACGGATTCCCCGTCGTGCAACCTCTGAGTTGCGCGTAAGCTTCATTCATGAGCGATGCCACCCGCGTCACCCGCACCGTCGACACCGACCTCGCGCCCGACGAGCTCTGGGACCTCGTGACCGACGGGTCGGGCTGGGCGACGTGGATGGTCGACGCCGCCGAGGTGACGGTCGCACCCGGGGCCGGCGGCACGGTCGTCGACGACGGTGTGGAGCGCGCCGTGCGCATCGACCGCCTGGACGACGGGAACGCCGATCGGACCGTCGGGTTCACCTGGTGGCCGCAGGACCGCCCCGACCTCGTGTCCGCCGTCGAGCTCGTCGTGCTGCCGGCGACGAACGGCAGCCGGCTGCGCGTCACCGAGACCTACGCGTCGGCGCGCGCCGCCGTCGCCCCGTACGCCTGGGACGTGCGCCTGCTGCTGCTCGCCGCCCAGGCGCTCGCCGTGTACGTGTGAGCCCGGATCCGGAGGGCCGGCGGCCGCTCGACGAGCTGTTCGCGGTGCTCGCCGACCCGACCCGCCGCGCCGTGCTCGAGCGCCTCGTCCACGACGGCCCCCAGACGGCCACGATGCTCGGCGAGCACTTCCCGACGACGCGCCAAGCGATCGTCAAGCACCTGCGCGTGCTCGCCGACGCCGGCCTCGTGACGCCCGAGCGCGACGGCCGCGAGGTGCGCTACGTGGCGACGACCGAGCGCCTGGCCGATGCCGTCGGGTGGCTGCTCGACACCAGCCGCAGCTGGGACCGCCGGCTCGGCCGCTTGCGCAACGCGCGCTGAGCCTCGAGGGCGACGAGCACGGCGGCGGTGCCGGTGGCGACGGCGCGGCGCAGGCGCACGGCCCGGACGATGTCGGCCGCGACCGGGTCACACCCGGCGCCGAGCCGGCCGCGGTCCTCGACGACGTCGCCGTAGCGGTTGGCCCCGCCGAGCCCGATCCCGAGTGCGGCGGCGAACGCCCCCTCGATGAGACCCGCGTTCGGCGACGGGTGGTGCCGGGCGTCGACGACGACGGCACGCCCGATCGCCCGCCAACGACCGGGATGGCGGGCGGCGACGAGCGCCACGCCGGCGATCGCCGGCACCGCGTTGGCGACGTCGTCGAGGCGCGCGCTCGCCCAGCCGAAGCGGCGGTAGCGGTCGGAGCGGTGCCCGACCATCGCGTCGAGCGTGTTGACCGCCCGGTGGGCGAGGACGCCGGGCGCCCCGAGCGCAGCCGCCCACAGGGCCGGCGCCACGACCGCATCCGTGGTGTTCTCGGCGACGGACTCGACCACCGCGCGCGCCACACCGCGGTCATCGAGCTCGGCGGTGTCGCGACCCACGAGCGAACGGAGCCGCCGCCGCGCGCCGGCCAGGTCGCCCGACTGCAGCAGCTCACCGACGGCCAGCGCCTCGTCGTCGAGCATGCGCCCGGCGACGCACACCGCGGTGGCGACGAGGGTCGCCGGCCCGTCGCCGAGCAGGCGGCGCAGCGCGCACCCGGCCAGCCACGCCGCCCCGACGCCGACCGCGGCGTGGACGACGCCCGCGCCCCGACGATCGCGCCAGAGCACGTGCTCGACGCGACCCATCCCGCGCCCGAACCAGGCGACCGGGTGGATCGCGGTCGGCGGCTCGCCGCACCATCGGTCGACGGTGATGCCGGCGGCGACGGCCGCCAGGCGCGTCACGGGGCGACCGCGGTGAACGCGGTGAGCACGGCGTTCAGCTGCTCGGGCCGGGGCAGGGCGACGCGGTACGTGTCGGGCAGGCCGAAGCTCGCGCAGTCCCGCACGAGCACGCCGTGGCGGGCCAGCTCGTCGCGTAGCGGCCGTCCCGATCGCACGAGCAGCCAGTTCGCCTGGGTCACGGCGACGTCCATGCCGAGCTCGCCGAGCGCAGCCACGAGGTGCTCGCGCAGGTGGCGCACGCCCCGCGCCCACCCGGGCAGGTCGCCCTCCTCCAGCAGCGCCTCGACCACCGCGAGAGCGAGGCCGTTCACCGCCCACCGCGGCTGGCGGGCACGCACCCGCGCCGCCGCCTCGGCGTCCGGCGCCACGGCGTAGCCGAGCCGCAGACCTGGGCACGCCCACAGCTTGGTCAGCGATCCGAGCCGCCAGGCGGCCTCGTCGCCGCGCGTCCACGTGCCCGTCGCGAGCTGCCAGAACGCCTCGTCCCACACGGTCGCCACGTCGTCGGGCGCGGCCAGCTCACCGCGCGGGTTCGTCGGGTTCGAGCGCCACCGCCCGGCGCCCGCCCGCACCTCGCGGAGGTGCCGGCGGTAGAGCGAGAACTCGGGGTCGACGACCTCGCCCTCACCGAGCTCGGCGGCCACGAGGGCGATCGCCTCCGACCCTCCGTTCGTCAGCACGAGGCGGTCACGATCGACACCGATGGCGGCGGCGAGCGCCGCCGTCGCGACCGCGGCGTCCGGGTAGCGCCCGACCTCATCGGCGGACCGCCGCACGACGTCCGCCACGTCCGGCGCGAACGGGTTCAGGCTCGCCGACAGGTCGATCAGCTCGTCGACCGGACGGCCGAGCGCGCGGGCGACGCGTGCCGCGTCACCACCGTGCGGGGAGACGGGGAGCGTCACCGGTCGAGCCAGGCCTGGCCACGCGGCGACAGCCGGTACCCGGTGCCGAGGCTCTCGGTGAGCCCGAGCGCCTTCAGCTTGCGGACGTCGGTCTTGAACGCCAAGCGCTCCATCCCCAGCTCGTCGGCGAGGTCCCCGGCGCGCACCGCCTCGTGGTCGCGGATGAGGCGCAGCACGCGCTCGGTCCACGCGCCGCCAGGGCGGGCGTCGAGGCGACCGAGGCGCGTGGTGAGCATCGCGATGTCGTCGGCGCCGAGGTCGTCACGTTCGCGCAGCGCGATCCGCGGGTCCTCGCCGGCGACGTGGAACGTCACGCGGTAGACGTCGCCGGCACGTCCGGTGAGCATCGCCAGCACGTCGTCGCGGGAGTCGTGGCCGGCGGACCGGGCCTCGGCGTCCGTGATCGATCCGGGGTCGACGACCTCGAGGGCATCGATCGCGAGCACGCCGACGCGCGTCACGAGCGAGCCGCCCTGCTTCACGGTCGGGCGCGTCCAGCGCCGGAACGCGATGGTGACCTCGCCCGCGGCGATGGCGTCGAGCGTGCCGGCCCGGAACAGCATCAGCCCGTGAGCAGGAGCACCGCGACCCAGTGGCAGGCCGCGGCGGCGACGACGAACGAGTGGAACACCTCGTGGAAGCCGAACACCGCCGGCCATGGGTTCGGCCGCTTCATCGCGTAGACGATCGCGCCCACGCTGTAGAGGCCGCCGCCCACCGCGAGCATCGTCAGCTCCGCGGCGTCGAGGGCGGCCGTGTAGGCGGGGATGTCGAGCAGGATCTGCCAGCCGGCGACGAGGTAGACGAGGGCGATCAGCACGGGCGGGGCGTCCAGCCACAGCATGCGGATGGCCGCCCCGACGACCACGAACGACCATGCGACGACGAGCAGCACGACCCGCGTCGTCCCGTCGAGGGCGAGCACGATCACCGCCGTGTACGTGCCGGCGATGCCGACGAGGATCATCGTGTGGTCGAGGCGCCGGAGGAAGCGGCGCTCGCGGTGGGCGAGCCGTCGGGAGTGGTACGTGCCGCTGACCGCCAGCATCGACGTGATGCACGCGCCGTAGACGAGCACGGCCGCCAGCTGGCCACCGGTGTCGACGCGGACGGCGAGCAGCGCCGTCAGGGCGATGGCGACGGGCACCGACCAGCGGTGCAGCGTGCCGCGCAGCGCCGGCCGCAGGGCGGCCGGTGCCTCGGCGAGGGCGTGTTCGGTGACGGCCGACGACGGCATCAGATGCGGTACACCTCGTAGCAGACCCCCGACCGTGTGAAGCGGCCACGCGCGACGAACATCGTGTGGTTGACCCACTCGTAGCGCTCGTCGCCGCACTCCAGCCGGGGGGTCGTGACGAAGTACTGGTCGTCGTACGCCGTCTCGACGGCGGTGTCCACCATGGCGGCCGACGCCTTGTCGTTCATCTCCAGCAGCCCGAGGTACTGCACGTAGATGAACGCCCCGTCGTGGGTCGCGATCTGCATGCGGACGTCGACGCGGCCGTACCCGTCGCCGCCGAGCAGGACCCAGTCGGCGCCGGGACCGACGACGGTCCCGCGGATGCGTTCACCGGTGACGGTGCCGCCGCCGACCGACGCCACGACGCGGTTGCCGTAGCCACCCGTCCCGACGAAGTACGCCTTGCCGGTGCCGATCTCGAACGTGCACTCGTACGTCGGGATGATGCCCGCGGGTGTGTCCACGCCGGTGAGTCTGGCAGTCCTTCAGTCGGTGGGGGTCGCTCGAGCCCCGTGACGACCGGCACCGGCGGCGAAACGCGCCGCGCCGGCGCGCGTCTCGCCGCTCGCGATGACGTCACGGCCGCGGCGCGCCTCGTTGCGCATCGCGTCGTGCTCCGCCAGGTCCCACTGCTCGAGCGCCGACAGGCGGTCGTTGCGCATGCACATCTGGGGCAGGGCGGCGAGCTCGGCGGCCAGTCCGACCGCCGCAGCGAGCGCCTGCCCCGGGTCGACCACCCGGTTGACGAGCCCGATGCGCTCGGCCTCGGCGCCATCGATGCCGCGGCCGGTGAGGATGAGGTCGATCGCGCGGCTGTGGCCGATCAGGCGCGGCAGCCTGATCGTGCCGAGGTCGATCAGCGGTACGCCGAAGCGCCGGCAGTAGACGCCGAGCGTGGCGTCCGACGCGGCCACGCGCAGGTCGCACCACAGCGCCAGCTCGAGCCCACCGGCGACGGCGGGACCCTCGATGGCGGCGACCACGGGCTTGCCGAGGCGCAGCCGCGTCGGACCCATCGGGCCCGGTCCGTCGTCGCCGACGGGACGGCGGTCACCCGCGGTCAGCGCCTTGAGGTCGGCGCCGGCGCAGAAGCAGCCGCCGGCGCCGGTCAGCACGGCGACGCTGGCCGACGCGTCGGCGTCGAAGCCCTCGAAGGCCTCCAGGAGCAGGGCGGCGGTGACGGAGTCGACGGCATTGCGGCGGTCCGGGCGGTCGATGGTGACGATGCGGACGGGGCCGTCGTCCGTCACCCGGACGGGTGGTTCGGCGCTCATGGAGCGATCCTGGCAGGACCGCAGAGGGTGCCACGACCGCCCGATGCGGCCAGACTGCCTCCGTGAAGCGGCTGCACTGCCCGACGTGCGCGAACGAGGTGTTCTTCGACTCGCTCAACTGCGTGCGCTGCCAGACGGGCCTGGTCATCGACATCGACGGTGAGCGGGGCATCGAGTTCGCCGACGTCGCAACGAACCGGCCATGCGCCAAGCGGGAGATCTGGGCGTGCAACTGGCGGGCCGTCGCCGCGGACGCCCCGCTGTGCCACAGCTGCGTGCTCGTCGACGCCGGCGACCGCCAGCACGAGGTCTCGATGGTGCCGTTCCAGTCGGCGCAGCGGCGGGCGCTGTACCAGCTCGAGCGCGCTGGGCGTGCCGTGGGGCGCGGGCTCCGCGCTGCGCTTCGCCTACCGCTCGAAGTCGGCCGGCGACGACGCCGTGATCGGCCACCGCAGCGGGGAGATCACGCTCGACCTCGACGAGGCGGATCCGGCGAGCCGGGAGCGCATCCGGGCGACCCTCGGCGAGCACTACCGCACGCCACTCGGGCACATCCGCCACGAGCTCGGCCACTTCGTCTGGCTCAAGCTGGTGGCATCGGACCCGGATCGCCTCGGCGAGTTCCGCGACACGTTCGGCGACGAGCGGGCCGACTACGTCGCCGCCCTCGACTCGCACTACGGCCGCTTCGACGACGGCGCCTGGCGCGACGCCCACGCGTCGTTCTACGCGTCGTCACACCCGTGGGAGGACTTCGCCGAGTCCTGGGCCCAGCTGATGCACGTGCACGACGTGGTCGAGACCGGCGCCGCGTGGGGCGTGGTCACGGCGCCCGAGGATCGCACGGATGCCACCGCGTGGCTGGCCACGTCGATCACCGCGAGCGTCGCCGCCAACGAGCTCGCCCGCTCGATGGGCATGCGCGACCTCTACCCCTTCGCCCTCACGTCCGGCGTGCGGGCCAAGGTCGAGTTCTGCTGGCGGCTGCTCTCCGTGCGCGTCGCCTGACGACCCTGTCGTAGCGTTCGGCACGTGACCCGGACCACGATCAACGACCTCGTCGCCACCGCTCGCGAGCACATCGACAACCTCAGCCTCGAGGAGGCGCAGGCCGAGATCGCCGACGAGGGCACCCTGCTCGTCGACATCCGCGATCCCCGGGAGCGGTGGCGGGACGGCACGATCCCGGGCGCCAAGCACGTCACCCGCGGCATGCTCGAGTTCTGGGCCGACCCGGAGTCCGAGTACTACAAGCCGTACTTCGAGTTCGACCGGCGCATCGTCGTCTACTGCGCCGGTGGGCTGCGCTCCGCGCTCGCCGCCGACACGCTGAAGACGCTCGGGTTCACGGACGTCGGCCACATCGAGGGCGGGTTCGGCGCCTGGAAGACCGCCGGCCTGCCAGTCGAGGACGTGGAGCAGCGCTAGCGACGAGGGCGCCCGGCCTGGGATCATCCACGCCGTGCCGACCGTCACGCCCATGCTCGCGCCCTACCGGGTGCTCGACCTCACCGACGGGCGGGCCGAGCTGGCCACGTTCGTCCTCGCCGGCCTCGGGGCCGACGTCGTCAAGGTCGAGCCCCCCGGCGGCGCGCCCTCGCGCCGCGAGGACCCGATCGCCGAGGGCGAACCGGACGCGCTGGCCAGCCTGCGGTTCCACGCCTTCAACCGCGGCAAGCGCAGCGTCGTCCTGGACCTCGACGCCCCCACCGGCCGGCGCGACCTGCTCGCGCTCGCGGCCAGTGCCGACTTCGTGTTCGAGAACGCCGGGCCCCGTGTCATGGACGCCCGCGACCTCGGCTTCGAGGCGTTGCGCGCCGTGCGGCCGGACCTCGTCTACGTCGCCCTGTCCCCCTTCGGCCAGACCGGGCCCTACGCCCACCACCACGCCACCGACCTGACGCTCGCCGCGATGGGCGGGGCGATGGCGCTCAACGGCGACCCCGACCGGCGCCCGGTGCGCATCACGGTGCCCCAGACGTGGCACCACGCGGCCGTCGAGAGCGCGCTCGGCGCGCTCGTCGCCCACGAGCGCCGGCTGGCGACCGGGGAGGCCCAGTTCGTCGACGTCTCCGTGCAGGCGGCCGTGTTCTGGACCGGGCTGCAGGCGATGATCGCCCACGCCATCGACGGCAAGGACATCGAGCGCAACGGCACCGTGCTCCAGCTGAGCACGCTCGTCACGCCCCTCGTGTACCCCTGCGCCGACGGCGAGGTCTGCCTGATCGCCACCGGCGACACCGTCCGCGGCCTGCTGCCGTGGATGGTCGAGAGCGGGGCGATCACCGCCGCCTGGGCCGACGCCGAGGACTGGGTGACGTACGACCTCCGGATGCTCACCGGTGCGCCGCTCGTGCACTCCCCCGCGGAGCTGCGCGCGGCCGTCACCGCGTTCACGACCCGTCACTCGAAGATGGAGCTGTTCGAGGGCGGCATCGCCCGTGGCGCGACGCTCGCCCCGGTCAACACGGTGGCCGACGTGCTGGAGCTCGAGCAGCTCGCCGTGCGCGACTACTGGGACCCCGTGACGCTGCCGAGCGGGCGCGTCGTGCGCGCCGCCGGCGCGTTCGTCAAGGCCGCCGCGCCGGTCGCCTGGAGCCGCCCGGCTCCCGACATCGGCGAGCACACGCGCGAGGTGCTCGACGCCCTGGGGCCGCGGGTGGTCGGGCGCGAGCGGGTGCCGTCCCCGCCGGCGCCGGCGCCGCTCCCACTCGCGGGGGTGCGGGTGGCCGACTTCTCGTGGATCGGCGTCGGGCCCATCACGGCCAAGGCGCTCGCCGACCACGGGGCCACGGTCGTGCACGTCGAGCACGACAAGCCAGCCGACCGCCTGCGCCTCGTCGGCCCGTTCAAGGACGGCATCGCCGGCGTCAACCGCTGCCAGTTCTTCGGTTCGTTCAACACGTCGAAGCTGTCCCTGCAGCTCGACCTCAAGCACCCCGCCGGCAACGACGTCGCCCGCCAGCTCCTCGAGTGGTGCGACATCGCCCTCGACTCGTTCACGGCCGGGACGATGGCCGACCTCGGCCTCGGCTACGACGTCGCCCGGGCGCTGAACCCCGACATCATCATGGCCACGACGTGCCTCCTCGGGCAGTACGGCCCGGCGGCCAAGCTCGCCGGCTACGGGTACCACGCGGCGGCCGTCAGCGGGTTCTACGAGATCACGGGGTGGGACGACCGTCCGCCCGCCGGGCCGTTCAACGCCTACACGGACACCATCGCGCCGCGCTTCTTGACCACCGTGCTGCTGGCGGCTCTCGACCACCGGCGGCGGACCGGCGAGGGGCAGTTCATCGACCAGGCGCAGATGGAGTCGGCGCTGCACTTCCTCGCGCCCGAGCTGCTCGACGTCCAGGTGTCCGGTCGCACGGCCCGCCGCGCCGGGAACCACGATCCGGACCACGCGCCCCACGACGCCTACCCCTGCGCCGGGACCGACCAGTGGTGCGCGATCGCCGTCGAGACCGACGACCAGTGGCGGGCCCTGCGCCAGGCCATGGGCGCCCCGGCGTGGGCGATGGACCCCGCGCTCGACACGGCCGCGGGTCGTCGCGCCCGCACCGCCGACGTCGACCGGGAGCTGGCGGCGTTCACGGTCGGCCACGCGGCGGGTGAGCTGATGACGATGCTGCAGGCGGCGGGCGTCCCGGCAGGCATGGTGCAGCGCTCCTCGGACCACCTGCGCGACCCCCAGCTCGCGCATCGGGCGTTCTTCCGCCGGCTCGAGCACCCCGAGATGGGTGAGATCCCGTACGAGGGCCACCAGTACACGATCCGCGGCTACGACAACGGGCCGCGGCTGCCGGCCCCGTGCCTCGGCGAGCACACCTACGAGGTGCTCAGCGAGATCCTCGGGCTCGACGACGAGCAGGTCGCGGCGATCCTCGGCAGCGGCGCCTGCGGCGTGTGACCGCGGCTCGGGCCTCGGCCGTCTGTCGGTGAGCCGGCGTTCTGGGGAACGTTTCTGTCGGAATCCGTCACGGATCGCGCCCAGATCGAATGGGACCGCAGGGCCGGCGACCGGGCCTTGCTACGTTGCGGCCGCATGGACATCGAGAACCGGATCGCGGTCATCACCGGCGGTGGCGGCGGCATCGGATCGGCCGTGGCCCGGCGGTGGATGGCTGCCGGTGCCCGCGCCGTCGTCGTCGCCGATCGCAACGGGGACGCGGCGCGCGCCGTGGGCGCCGAGATCGGCGGCCTCGGGGTGGAGCTCGACGTCACGGACGAGGCGGCCGTCGTCGCCCTCGTCGAGCGCGTCGAGGACGAGCTCGGGCCGATCGACATCTTCTTCTCCAACGCCGGCGCCGGCGGAGCTGGCGGTGGCGTCGAGGCGCCGAACGAGGCGTGGCAGGCGCAGTGGGAGCTGCACGTCATGGCCCATGTGTACGCGGCGCGGGCCGTGCTCCCCTCGATGACGGCCCGCGGCGAGGGCTACCTCGTGCACACCGCGAGCGCCGCCGGGCTGCTGGCGGCCGTCGGATCCGCCCCCTACAGCGTCACGAAGGCGGCCTGCATCAAGCTCGCCGAGACGATCGCCATCACCCACGGTGCCGACGGCATCGGCGTGTCGGTGCTGTGCCCGCAGGGCGTCAACACGGCGATGGCGCCGCGCCAGCTCGGTGACGGGGCCACCGACGGGATCGTCGAGCCGGAGTACGTCGCCGACGTCGTGACGGACGCGATCCGCGAGGGCCGCTTCCTCATCCTCCCGCACCCCGAGGTGCAGACCTACGTCGAGCGCAAAGCGGGCGACCCGGACCGTTGGCTCGCCGGCATGCGCCGCCTCCGCGCCCGCTCGCTCGACCGGCCGACGGGCTGACGACGGAGCCTCAGCGGCGGCGGGTCGTGTCGCGCGCGACGCGGGTGATGCAGAACGGTTCGCTCGGCGTGCCCTTGTCGCCGTTGGCGTCGATGGCGACGAGGCGGAACGAGCACGACGTCGCCGGTCCGTCGACGAGGGCCAGGCAGCGACCGAGCGGATCGAGCACGCAGGGCGTGTCGCCCGCTCCCGGTCGCTCGAGCACGTAGCCCGTCGCACCGGCGACCCCGTCGAACGTGATCAGGGCGATGCACGGGTCGGTCGACGTGCACCGCGCCGAGCTGGACCACCGGCGCCGGCAACGTCGGCACCGTCGTGGAGGTCGTGCTGCTCGTCGACGACGTGGACGACGTGCTCGACGTGGACGACGTGCTCGACGTGGACGACGTGGACGACGTGCTGGTGGACGACGTGCTCGACGTGGACGTGGACGTGGACGTGGACGTGGCTCGTGGACGACGTGCTCGACGTGCTGCTGGACGACGTGCTCGACGTCGACGACGTGCTCGACGACGTGCTCGACGACGACGTGGTCGTGGACGACGTGGTCGTCGACGTCGACGGCATCGCGGTGGTGGTCGTGGTCGTCGTGCCGGTCGCCACCGTCGTCGACGTCGTCGGGGCCACCGTGGTCGGTGCCGCGGTCGTGGCCGTCGCCGGCGGAGGCAGCAGGACGAGCGTCGTCGGCGGCGCGAGGACGGGTGGGACGACGATGGGTCGCGTGACCACCGGCCGCCGGTCATCGTCGGCGGGCGGGACCACGACGGGGAGGATCGTCGTGGACGTCGTCGACGTGGTGGACGTCGTCGAGGTCGTGGACGTCGTCGACGTGGAGGGTGGCGAGCTCGGTGTCCCGGCGTCGCCGGCGGTCCCGCCCAGTGGCGGCAGCACACCGGGCGACGTGGCCCCGTCGTCGTCGCCGACGGCTGCTGGCGGGACGGACAGCGCCGGCAACGTGGACGGCGTGGCGTCGTCGGACCCGTCGGCGACGATGAACACGAGCCCCGCGATCGCAGCCGCGGCGGCGGCCACCGCGCCGATCACCACCGGCAGGTTCGTCGGGCGCGGGAACCGCGGCCGCAGCGGCGTGGCGACGGCTGCTCCCCCGGCGACGACGGCCGCCGCGCTCGCCGCGACACCCGACGCGACCCTGGTCTTGAGCGCGGCAGGCGGCGTCAGCGTGTTGACCGCCGCGAACGCGCTCACGACCGACGGCGCTTCGACGCGCGAGCGCAGCGCGGCGGCCAGACCGGCCGGCGGCGCCGCGGCCGCGGCAGCCGTGCCCAACATGCCGGCGATCTCGTGCTCGAACGGCGAGCGGTCGAACGGCAGGCTCATGAGGCCTCCTCCTCGCCCATCAGCGTGCGCATGCGCTGCAGCCCGACGGACACCTCGGCCTTCGCGTCGCCCGTCGAGACCCCCATCGTCGCCGCGATCTGGTCGTACGACAGGTCCTCGAAGTAGCGCAGCACGACGGCCGTGCGCTGCTCGGGTGCGAGCTGCTCGAGGAGCTGGAACGTCGCCGAGGCACCGGCGATCGAGTCACCGACCGGGCGACCGTCACGATCCGCGGGGGGCGGCGCCGCAGCGAGGTCGTCGTGGCGGTCGCCGAGCACCTGGTGCACCAGGGTCTGGCGGGCGTACGGGAAGAAGCGCTCGACCCGACCCTCGGCCCACGCCGGGTACACGCGCAGGAACGTCTCGGCGACGGCGTCCTCCGCCATCGCCTCGGACCCGTGGCACAGCAGTACGGCGAGCTTGTACAGGCGCTCGTGGTGCGCGTCGTACAGCGGCTCGAACTCGTCCCACCCCCGCGCCGCGCCGTTGGCGGACGAGGTCTGCCCGTCGTCGCTCATGGTCGGCAGCACCGGGGGCGCCACCGGCCGAGGGCGGACCGTCGCGCCTCGACCATCGCCGCAATCTACCGAGGGGGATGGCACTGACCTGCCACGTCGCGCCGCCGGGGCGGTGGGCCGCTCCGGCTGGCCCCGGTAGCGTCGTGGCCCGTGAACCAGATGAAGACCCGCCTGCAGTCGCTCGGACTGCTCGACCGGGCCCTGCGGGCGACGACGGACGAGGAGCTCGATGCCGTCCTCGCCGCCCTCGGCGACGACCATCGGGAGGCCGTCGAACGACTCGCCGACGGCGCGGCGACGCCCGAGGCGGTGCGCGCGGCGGCTGCCAAGGGTCGCATCGACGGGACGATGGAGAGCCTCGCCCTCGTGCTCACGGACGCCTGCCTCGCCGACTGCATCGAGCAGCTGGGCGACCATGCCGACAACCCGACGAGCGACCAGCTCCGCGCCGTGCTGCCGGGCATCATCGAACGCCACGGCCTGGGGATGACGCGGCTCATGCTGGCGTCGACGCTCGCCGGTGAGGCCGCTGCGGCGGCCGTCATCCGCGACCTCCTCAAGCACGACGAGACCATCAAGCTGCCGCCTGCCGAAGCGGGCGCCCCGGGACCCGCGGCCCGTCCGCCGGACGCCGCCAGCGCCGACGTCAAGGCCCGCCGCCTCGACGTCAAGCGCCGCAAGCAGGCCGAGGCCCGCGCTCGCCGCGAGCAGTCGGCGCGCGCCCGCGGTCGCGCCTGACCGGGTCGGCGGCCGACCCCGTCAGCGACAACTCGGACCGCCTCGTCGCGTGCCGCGCGGCGCGCCGTCGTCAGCACACGCTCAGAGCGGCAGCTCGAGCCCGGCGACCTGGCGCTCGTGGTGCAGCAGCCAGGCCTTCGTCTCCAGGCCGCCGCCGAAGCCCGTGAGGCTGCCGTCACTGCCGATGACGCGGTGGCAGGGCAGGATGACGGGGATCGGGTTGCTGCCGTTGGCTGCGCCGATGGCCCTCGCCTTGCCAGCGTGACCCAACCGTCGCGCCTGCTCGCCGTAGCTCACGGTCGCCGCGAACGGGATCGACGCCAGCCCGCGCCATGCCGTCCGTTGGAACGCCGAGCCGCGCGGATCGAGGGGCACCTCGAACTCGACGCGCGTCCCGGCGAAGTACTCGTCGAGCTCGCGAGCAGCCTGCGCCAGCACCGGGTGGTCGGGGGCATCGGGACCATCGTCCGGGCCCACGGGACGGCCGTTCGGGAAGCGCACCTCGCGCAACGCATCGGGCGCGGCGACGAGCGTGAGCGGTCCGATCGGGGTGTCGATGACGGTGTGGGACAGATCGGTCACGATGCCTCCGATCGAATCATGCGAGGGCGCGGTGGCGCCGCCGCGGCCGCCGCCCACAGGTGGTGGAGGGCGTAGGAGCGCCACGGCTGCCAGCGCCCGGCGCGCGCCGCGTCGGCGCCGACCGCGCGCAGGCCCGCCAGCACACCGAGGTCCGTCGGCAGGAACTGGTCGGGATCACCGAGGCCGCGCATCAGCACGTAGCCGGCCGTCCACGGACCGATGCCAGGGACATCGAGGAGTCCGGAGCGCACCTCGTCACGATCGACGCCGGCATCGAGCACGAGCTCACCCGCAGCGACCCGGCGGGCGAGCTCGACGATCGTGCGCCGTCGGCTGCGCGGCATCGGCAGCAGGTCTGGATCGATCGTCGCGAGCGACGCCGGCGAGGGCCACACGTGGCGCAGCGCGTCGCTCTCGATCGTCAGCGGCGCACCCGCGGCGAGGACGATGCGCCCGGCGACCGTGCGGGCCCCCGCCACCGAGATCTGCTGGCCGATCGTCGCCTTGACGGCGGTCTCGAACGGATCGACGCTGCCCGGCACGCGGCGACCCGGCACCTTGCGCACCCACGGCGCGAGCACCGGATCGGCACCGAGCGCGTCGTCGACGGCGACCGGATCGGCGTCGAGGTCGAGCAGCCGGCGGATCCGTCGCACGGCGGCCGTCAGGTCGCGCCAGTCGGTCAGACGCAGCGCGGCGCGCACGACGGGCCTCCCATCGCGGCGTTCGCCGGCACGTACGCCCACCGTGCCGTGCCCGCCCGGCAGGTCGAGGGCACGGTGGTAGGCGCGCCCGTCCCAGTGCTCGACGCCGGGGACCGCGCGAGCGGCCAGGAACGCCAGCACGTCGTCGGCGGCGAACGGCTCGCGCACGGGGAGCTCGAGCTCGACGGCGCCCGTCGTCGTCGGCCGACCGGCGCGGCGCCGGGCCCGCAGCTCGGTCGGCGTCGTCGCGAACACGACCCGCACCGTGTCGTTGAACTGCCGGACGCTGCCGAAGCCAGCGGCGTGGGCGACGTCGACGAACGGCATGTCCGTCGTCTCGAGCAGCGTGCGGGCGGTGTGGGCGCGCTGGGCGCGGGCGATCGCGAGCGGGCCGGCGCCGAGCTCGTCGGTCATCACGCGAGTCAGGTGGCGCTCGCTGTAGGACAGGCGTCGGGCGAGCCCGCGCACGCCCTCGCGATCGACGACGCCGTCGGCGACGAGGCGCATCGCCCGGGCCACGACGTCACCGCGCGCATCCCACTCGGGTGAGCCCGGCGAGGCGTCCGGACGGCAGCGCTTGCACGCCCGGTAGCCGCGCTGCTGGGCGGCGGCGGCGGTCGCGAAGAACTCGACGTTCTGGCGCTTGGGGAGCACGGCCGGGCAGCTCGGACGGCAGTAGATCCCGGTCGTCCGGACGGCCGTCACGAACCACCCGTCGAAGCGGTGATCACGGGTCTGCAGCAACCCGTAGCAGCGGTCGTGGTCGAGCACACACCCAGTCTGGCGGCTGCCGGACGGCCCGCCGAGCGGGAATCGGACACCCACGTCGGGGAGCAGCGGAAGCGCCACGCGTACGCTGCAGGCCATGGTCGACGTCGCGCCCGAGGTCTCGTGAGCCTGGCGGTGACGCCCCCGACGACGCCGCCGACGAGCGCTCCGGCACCACCGCCCACGACCGCCGCACCGCCGACGACGGCGCCGGGGGACCCGCTCGGGTGTGCCGCGCTCGTGTTCGATCCGGGGGCGGAGCTCGATCCCGGGGCCGTCAGCGCAGCCGCCTCGACGCTCGCCGGCGCGCTCGGGGCCGATGTCCACGTCCGCGCCGAGGGTGACGTCGACGGCGGACTCGACGCGCGGATGGCCCAGCTCCAGACCCAGTGCCCGACGTGGGTCGCAGGCCCGGACCGCGCCCCGAACCTCGTCGTCGTGATGTACTCCTCGGCGGAGCGCGAGGCGAGCGTGTTCTACGGCGCCGGCCAGGCCGACGCCCTGGAGCTGCGCTGGGAGCACGCCGTGGACACGATGGGCCCGCGCTTCGCCGCCGGCGACTTCACGGGCGGCGTGCTGACGGCACTCGACGCGCTGGGCGCCGACCCGCCGCCGGCGTACACCCCGACGTTCAGTCCGACGCGCTACGACGACGTGAGCACGGACACGTCGTCAGCAGGTGTGCCGCCGGTCATCTGGGTCGGGCTCGTCGTGCTCGTGGTCGTCGCCGCGGTCCGCGTCGCCCAGTTCGTGAGCACGGGGCGCTGGGAGGACGACGACGACGACGACGACCGGCAGCTCCGGGTGGACGTCGTCGACGTCGCGTCGCTCGTGGAGCAGCTCCGGCCGGCGACGCTCGTCGAGCTCGTCGCGGTCGTCCAGCTCGGCGAGCCGGCGGCGATCAGCGAGCCGCTCGGGTGGCGGCACGAAGTCCTGGTAGCGACCCAGCTCAGTCGGCGGCCACGAGCGCCGGTGCCGTCCGCCGCCGCTCGGGTGCGGACACCGGCACGACGCGGGCGAGCAGCAACCACGTGCCGACGCCGCACAGGACGACCACGGAGCCGAACGCGGCGCGCTTGCTCGCCAGCTCGGCGATCAGGCCGAACACGACGCCACCCGCGATGTTGCCGACCTCGAAGAACATCGTGAACGAGCTGATCGCCATCGGCCGTTCACGTTCGTCGGCCCGGTTCACCGTGAGCGCCATGAGCGACGGGTAGAGGAACGCGGAGGCGACGCCGATGAGCAGCGCCGAGCTCCACAGCGCCCAGCGGTCCGGGAACAGGGCGAGGCCGCCGAGCGCGACGGCGAGGGACGCGAACGCGATCGACACGGCCCGCCGGGCGCCCAGGCGCTCGAGCCACCGGGCACCCGCGAAGCGCAGCATGAGGCACACGACGCTGTAGGCCGCGAACAGCGACCCGGAGCCGCCGAGCCCGACGTCGCGGGCGTGCTCGGGCAGGAACGCGGTGAAGACGGCGAAGCCGGCGATCCCGCACGCGAGGACCAACCCGGGTCCCACCGCGGCGGGGTGCATGATGCGCTCGAAGCCGCGGCGCGCCGGGAGGTCGGTGTCGAGCGGGGCCGTGACGGGCGCGTCGAGGTGGCGGGGCACGGCGAGCGCGAGCAGCGCGGCCAGCCAGGCGAAGCCGCCGGCGATCACGAACGCCCGGGCGTAGCGGTCGTCGCCGAGCACGGCGTCGCCGATGATCGGGCCCACGCCGAGGCCCCCGAACACGGCGACGGAGAAGTAGCTCGCCGCCTCCGCCCGCCGCGCGGGCGGTGCGAGGTCGGCGATCAGCGTCGCCGCACCGACGAACAGGGCGGCCTCACCGATGCCGGCGACGCCGCGCAGCACGAGCAGCTGCCAGAGCTCGTGCACGAACGACGCCGGACATGCCGGCGACACCGGCGAGGAGGGCGCCCCCGATCATCACCGGGCGCCGCCCGGCGCGCTCGACGAGGCGGCCGATGACGGGCCGGACGCAGATCGCCGCGGCGGCGAACGACGCGAGGCTGAGGCCGACGCCGATCTCGCCCGCCCCGAGCTCGTCGTCGATGAACGTCGGGATGATCGGCACGAGGATCCCGACGTACACGAAGAACGCCGCGGCCGCCGCGGTGACGGCCAGGAACGGCTTCGTGATCAATCGGGTCGGAGGCATGCCGTCCGCCATGGTGGGGGGTGACGGGCCCGAATCCCGTCCCGGCCGCCGAGGTGGGACGCAATTCACAGCGCCTACGCGCCGGCCACCGCCGGGACCCGTTGCACGTCGACCTCGACGGTCAGCGCCTGGTCGACCGCCGGGCCGATGACGACGCCACGGACAGGGGCGACGTCGCCGTAGTCGCGACCCCATGCCAGCGTCACGTGGCGGTGCGTCGGCAACCGGTCGTTCGTCGGGTCGAAGTCGACCCAGCCCAGCTGGGGGACCCAGAGCGAGCACCACGCGTGCGACGCGTCGGCACCGACGAGGCGCGGCCGCCCGGGTGGCGGATCCGTCTCGATGTAGCCGCTGACGTACCGCGCCGCGAGCCCGAGCGAGCGCAGGCAGCCGGCGGCGAGGTGGGCGAAGTCCTGGCAGACGCCGCGTCGCCCGGCCAGCACCGTCGACAGCGGCGTCGACACGTCGGTGAACGCGGGGTCGTAGTCGAACGTCTCGTAGATGACGTGGCACAGCTCCCGCGCCGCCTCGACGACCGGGCGGTGCGGCGTGAACGCCTCCTCGGCGATCTCCCGCAGCGCCGCCCCGTGGGCGTCGAGGGGCACGTACGGCGAGCTCCCCGCGAACGGCCGCACCGCCAGCGCATCGCCACCGCGCAGCTCGGCGACGCGCCAGGCGGCGACCTCCCACGGCTCACCCGGCACCGTCACCGTGGCGGGCGCGACGACGACCTCGCTCTCCGCGAGCAGGGTCAGCGTGTCGTGGGCGTGGTGCACACCGAGCTGCAGCATCCGGTTGCCGAACACGTCGATGCGCTCGGCGCGCTCGTCGGGCGTGGGGTCGACGGTCACCTCGGCCGCCTCGACGACCTGGTGGGCGGTCGGGCGCGGCAGCAGGTACGCCACGGTGTAGCCGTCCGCCATCGGCGTCCCGTACTGGTACGTCGTGCGGTGCGAGATCCGGTAGCGCACGGCCTCTGGCGCGACCGCGGCCATCACCGGATCCGGCCGCGCACCACGGTCGGGTTCACCGGCGTCGCGAACCATGTCTCGACGACGAGCGTGCCGAAGCCCTCGACCGCGGCGTGCGCCGCGCCGACCCCCGCCAGGACATCGCCGTCGTCGACGAGGCCGGCGAGGCCGGCGACGGCCTGGCGCCCGTCCGTCCAGTCGATCGCCGCGACGTGCTCGGCGAGCCGGCCGACCGACGCCAGGTAGGAGCGCGGGTTGTCGAGGTCGTGGAGCAGGAGGTGCGTGGCCGCATCGGGCTCGACGTCGCTGCGATGGTGCCGGCGATAGGCGACGAGGCTCTCGTTCGCCGCCAGCAGGACCTCCAGAGCGGCGCGGTCGACGACGTCGTTCGCCTCGAGCCGCACTGGTCCGGTGTCGTCCTCGCCATCGCCCGCCGGCGCTGGCCGGAGGCACGCGTCGACGAGGCCGAGCACGACCGACGAGCGCTCGATCCGGCGGCCGAGGTCCCCGAAGCGCCACGCCGGGCCGTGCACGGTGCTCTCGTCCCAGAGGCCGATGAACGCCGCCAGGTCGGCGATGCACGCGTCGAGGCCGTCGATGGCGGCGTGGCCGTCGGCGAAGTCGTTGCGCGACGCGGCCATGCTGCGCAGCACGCGCCCCGCCGTCACCGACAGGTACTCGGCGACCGTGCCGGCCTCGGCGAGCAACGCCGTCAGCCGCTCGCTCACCGCCCGCGTCGCGGCGACGAGCTCGGCGTCCAGCACCACGATCGGTCGTCCGTCCACGGCGGCCACGTCGAGTGCCTCGCCGCGCACGACGCGCAACACGTGGGCCATCCGTCGCGCCCAGCGCCCACCGTCGTACGTCGCCAGCGAGGGATCGGTCTGGCGCCGCGACGCCACGACGCGCGCCGTCTTGGCGACCGCCTCGGCCCGCTCGGCGGCGCGCCCGAGCCAGAACATCGCGTCGGCCGCGCGCGTCGGGACCGACGAGACGAGGTCGACCTGGGGCAGCGGGGCGACGACCGGCGGCGCCGCCCGGTCGGCGCCGAGCACCCACACGTCCTTCGCCAGGCGCGCCGTCGGCCGGCGCGGGTCGTCGCCGTCGCGCAGCACACGCCCGTTGCCACCGGCCATCACCGTGACACCGTCGGGCCCGGCCACGGCGTGCAACCTGATCACCGTCGGCGCGGCGCCGATCCGGCTCTCCCGGAACGCCGGCACCGTGGCCAGCGCGGCCCCCTGCTCCAGGAGCGGGAGCGCGAGGCGCACGCCGGTCAGCCCCTCGACGGCGGCCGCCCAGTACGGCGCCAGCATCGGGTCCTCGACGACGCCGCAGCCGTGGGCGTTCGCCAGCACGACCCCGCCCTCGGTGGCGGCGAACAGCAGGCCCGGCACCCCGGTCGTGTTCGTCGCGCTCACCTCGATCGGGTCCACCGCCGCATCAGCCGAGCCGGCGGTAGACGACGTCGATCGGATCGAGCCCGCCCAGGGTGCGCAGCCAGAGGCGGCCCTTGCGCACGACGAGATCGGGCGCCTCGACGAGGTGGAAGCCGAGCAGGCGGGCCAGCGACGAGTGCTCGACGTACGCCGGCTCGTCGATGCCGCCCGTGAACACGACGATGCGCGGGCTGGCGACCTTCGACGTCGCCGCCGAGCGCGTGGCGCAGCTCGGCCGGGAACCCGCTGATCGACGCCAGGTCGCTGCTGCCCTCCGGCCCCAGCAGCTCGGCGGCCACGCGGGCCATCACGGCGCGGTCGATCAGCGCGAACCCGACGCCGGTCGGCGTGTCGGCGAGGTCCTGCACGACCGCGCCACGACCCGTCGGCGAGCTCGACCACATCGACCGCGTACGACGTCAGCCATCGCGGTGGCGCCGGCGCGCCGACGGCGGCGAGGCGGTAGCGCGGCGACGATGACAGCGCCTCCGCGGGCACCCAGCCCGCCCGCACGGAATCGCGGGGCCCGTACAGGTCGCCGAGCAACGCCTCCAACGCCAGCAGCCGCTCGGTGACGCGCGCCGCGAGCTCGTCGAACACCGCACCGTCGAGGACGAGCGGGATGGGGTCGAGCCGCCACGGGCGGTCGCGGGCCGGCTGCCCGGCGCCCGGGAGGTCGTGCACGAGGTGGCCGGCGAGCGACGCGCCGATCAACCGGTCCGCCTCCGCCTGGCGTCGCGTCAGGGCGAGGTGGTCGGCGAGGAACTGCGGGAGCAGCTCCGCCGCCCGTCTCACCGCCGGACGACGGGCGCCCCCGCCGGTCCCGTCACACCCCCACCTGGAGGTAGCGGTCGGTGATCCGCTTGTCGACCTGGGCGATCGCGACCTGCAGGTCGTCCATCGCCGCGTCGAGCGCGGTGCCGTCGGTGCTGGCGGCGGCCGAGTCGCGCAGCAACGCCTCGACGTGGGCGACGGCGTCGAGCGGACCACCCGGATCCGGCAGCTCGGCGAGGGCGAGGCGCATCTCGCGCAGCAGCGCCCGGACCGCCCGCGGGAAGCGGTCGTGCTCGAGCAGGAAGCGGACCACGGACGAGCCCTCGATCGGCCCGCGCACCGCCGCTGGTACATCTGCAGCCCCCACACCGAGCGCAGCACACCCATCCACTGCACCTCGTCATGGTCGTTACCACCCACGGGCGGCTGCGACAGCACGTCCGCGGCCCGCACACCGAGCACCCGTGTCGTCATGTCGGCCCGCTCGAGCGCTCGCCCGAGGCGCCACATCACGTAGGCCTCGTCGTGCGTCATCGCCGTCGCCAGCACGCCGTCGAGGCGCCGGCCGTCGGAGATGACGCGGCTCAAGAAGCGCTCCCGCACGCGCCGGTCGGCGCCACGGTCGGCCTCCGTCGTCACGTACAGGTAGAGGTCGTTGACCGCGTGCCAGCCGTCGCGCGGCACGGTGTCACGCGTCGTGCGGAGGTTCTCGCGCGCCGCCATCACGCTGCTGACGACGCTGCTCGGGTTCGTGCGATCGGTGATGAGGAAGCGGGCGACGGTCATCTCCACCTCCTCCGGTCGCTCACCCTGCGACTGCGACTGCGCTGCGACTGCGCACCGCTCGACTGCGATTGGGACTGCGACTGGGACTGGGACCGGACCGGGACTGCCGATCGGCCCTCGGCGGCGGCGCGGTGTGGCCGTTGCGGTCCCGGAATCGGACGTCGCTGCCCGTCACCGCGACGAGCGGCTCCCAGCGGGTCTCGATCTGCGGTGGCAGGTCCGCCATCAGCTCGCTGTGGGCGCGCACGAGGCGGGCCGTGTCCTCTGCCCGTTCGATGTACCGGGCCGCCCAGTAGATCCGGTCCGCGACCCGCGCCAGGAGCATCAGTAGCTCCCCCAGCCGGCGCCGAGGTCGACGATCCACGTGTCCTTGCTGCCGCCACCCTGCGACGAGTTGACGACGAGCGAGCCCTTCGGCAGCGCCACCCGCGTCAGGCCGCCGGCCGTCACGTAGCTCGACTCCCCGGTGAGGATGAACGGCCGCAGGTCGACGTGGCGCGGCTCGATCGCGTCGCCGCACAACGTGGGCGCCGTCGAGAGCTGCAGGATCGGCTGGGCCACCCAGTTCCGGGGATCGCCCTCGATCGCGTCGACCTGCGCCTCGAGCTGGGCGTCCGTGGCGCGGTTGCCGATCAGGATGCCGTAGCCGCCGCTCTCGTTGGCCGGCTTGAGCACGAGCTGGCGCAGGTTGTCGAGCACGAAGCGACGCTCGTCGTCGTACTGGCAGCGGTACGTCGGCACGTTCGCCAGCAGCGGCTCCTCGCCGAGGTAGTAGCGGATGAAGTCCGGCACCCAGGCGTAGACGACCTTGTCGTCGGCGACGCCGGCCCCGGGCGCGTTGGCGATCCCCACCTTGCCGGCCTTCCACGCCCGCATCAGGCCCGGCACGCCGAGCGTGGAGTCGGCGCGGAACACCTCGGGGTCGAGGAACAGGTCGTCGATGCGGCGGTACACGACGTCGACGGGTTCCAGTCCGTCGATCGTGCGCATGAACACCCGGTCGTCCTCGCTGACGACGAGGTCGCTGCCCTCCACGAGCGTGGCGCCCATCCGCTGGGCGAGGAACGAGTGCTCGAAGTAGGCGGAGTTGAAGATGCCCGGCGTGAGCACGGCGATCGACGGGTCCGCCACGCCCTCCGGCGCCAGCGATGCCAGCAGCTTGTTGAGCTCGTCGGTGTAGGCGTCGACCGGCGCGATGCTCTGGTGGGCGAACACCTCGGGGAACGCCTTCTTGGCGACGGCCCGGTTCTCCATCACGTAGCTCACGCCGGACGGGACGCGCAGGTTGTCCTCGAGCACGTAGACCGTCCCGTCGGCGTCACGCACGAGGTCGGACCCGCAGATGTGCGCCCACACGCCGAACTTCGGGTGCACGCCCTGGCACTCGGCCCGGTAGTTGACCGAGTCGTCGAGCAGCTCGGCCGGGAAGACCCCGTCGGCGACGACCCGGCGCTCGTTGTAGACGTCGTCGATGAACATGTTCAGCGCCCGCAGCCGCTGGACGAGGCCGCGTTCGACGGCGGCCCACTCGCGGCCTCGATGATGCGGGGGATGACGTCGAACGGCCACGCCCGGTCGATGTTGGAGCCCTCGGAGTACACGGTGAACGTGATCCCCATGGTGAGGATGTCGGACGCCGCGGCGGCCTGACGTCCCTGCAGCTCCTCGACGCCGATGCGGTCGATCAGCGCCATCACCTCGGCGGCGGCGGGCCGCGCCTTCCCCTGCTCGTCGAGCAACTCATCCCAGGGAGTCGTCGCCGTCCTGATGTCCGTCATGCCGCCCGTGAGACTAGGCGTCACGTGTTTCCGGCTTGTGAAAGCCCCGTGACCCTCGGCGGGACGCCGTCGGGTCTCAGCCCTGCGGCGCCTGTGGCTCCTTGGGCAGCCCGAGCACCCGCTCGCCGACGATGTTGCGCTGGATCTGGCTCGTGCCGCCCCAGATCGTCTCGCTCCGGGAGAAGAAGAACGAGGAGATCATCGGGCTCACCGGATAGCCGTCGCGGCGCTTGTCGCGAACGGCGCCCGGCCACGAGCCGTTGGCGGGACCGGCGTCGACGAGCATCGACGAGGCGCCGTAGATGTCGAGGGCGAGCTCCATCGCTCGCTGGTGCATCTCCGACCAGAACATCTTGTTCGCCGCGCCGAGGGCGATGACACCCATGTCCTTCGACCCCGACAGCGTCTGCGACAGCGAGCGCAGCCCGTTGATCTTCAGGATCTGCCACTTCGTGTAGTACGTCGCGAGGCGCTGGCGGATGAGCGGGTCGTCGATGGCGCCGGTCTCGGGGGTGGCCGCGACCATCTGCTTGTACTCCTCCTCGAAGCGCCGGTAGCCGGTCGTCGCCGACTGGCCGGCTCGAAGCCGAGCGTCGAGTTGGCGACCTTCCAGCCGTTGTTGACGCCCCCGACGATGTTGTCCTTCGGGCAGCGGGCGTCGTCGAAGAAGACCTCGCAGAACTCGGCCGTG